>DATCKA010000037.1:0-39531 GCA_036562495.1 Limnochordales bacterium | reverse complement strand
CGCTGCAGGATGCCCAGCGCCAGGAGCGCCGCCACTCCCTGGCCGTTGGGGGGCAGCTCCCACACCTGCACGTCCCGGTACTCGACTGCCAGCGGCTCCACCCACTCGGGCTGGTAGCCCGCCAGATCCTCCCGGGTCAGGTAGCCACCCGTGCGCTCGGCGTAACGGACGATGGCCTCGGCCAGCTCGCCCCGGTACATGGCCTCGCCCCACGACTCGCCGATGAGCCGCAGCGTGCGGGCCTGATCGGGCTGGCGGAAGATCTCGCCGGCCCGCGGCGCCCGCCCACCCGGCAGGAAGGCGGCGCGGAAGTCCTCCCGATGGCCCAGGCGAGCCGCCGAGGCCTGCCAGGCCGCCGCCGTGCGCGGCGGCACGGGATGGCCCTGCTCGGCGTACTCGATGGCCGGCTGCAGCACGTCGGCCAGGGTCATCCGCCCGAAGCGCCGCAGCAGCTGCGCCCAGCCCGCCACCACCCCGGGCACCGTCACCGGCTCCCACCCCTCGAGCGGCACCTGCTGGAGGCCTCGCCGCCTCAGCGACTCGGCATCCAGCGCGGCCGGGGCGGGGCCCGAGGCGTTGAGGCCATGCAGGCGCTCGCCGTCCCAGACGATGGCGAAGGCGTCGCCGCCGATGCCGCACGAGGTGGGCTCCACCACCACCAGGGCCGCGGCCGCCGCCACGGCGGCGTCCACCGCGTTGCCGCCGGCCAGCAGCATGCGCAACCCCGCCTGGGCGGCCAGTGGGTGGCTGGTGGCCACCACGCCCCGGCGGGCCAGCACCGGCATGCGGGAGGATGGGTAGGGGAAGCGGGTGTCCATCGCGGGCCTTCCCTTCGTCACGTCATGGCGCTTGCTGTCCCGTTTGCTACTTCCAGCCCTGGCAGGATGCTCCTGCGTCGGGGGGCGCTGGCGCGTTTGACAGTCTGCCGGGCGGCGTGATAGCCTGATCTAAGCCGAAGAGAGTGCCAGCGGTTGGCCTGATGGCCGACCGGCCCATCTGATCGCTGAATCCTCCCGTCTCGGGCAGCCGGCCCCATCTCGGCAGGGCCCGTGCCGGGGGGAGCGGGGGACCCAACCTCTACGGGGCGAATCTGGCCGGCGCTTCTCCGAGCGGCGTCGTCTTAGAGCGGCGACCCGCCACCCGCCCTGACCGGGGCAACCCGCCCCGGGCGCCAGCCGGAAGGGTCAGACTCCTTCGACCCGAGCCCGTCAGCTAACCCCGCAAGCGTGGGAGGAGAAGGTGGGCCCGGCGTCCGTGCGTCCTGCTCCTTTCGTCTCGGGCTGAGTCGAGGCCGGGCTTCCCTTCGAAACTGCATGAGGCCGTAGCGCGCGGCCCCGCGCGCCGTCGCCTGGAGGGCGCCGGCGGGCCAGCGGCGCCGCGTGCGTGACCACCGGCGTGCCGGGCACCAGCGCGCTCTGCAGGCGTGCTGTCCGGGCCGGCGGGGGGCATCGGCGGCCTCCGGGGCCGGTCGCTCGCTGGCCCGAGGAGGAGGGGAGCGCGCATGGACCGACCCCGCATCGCCGTCGTCGGGGCTGGAGCCGGGGGGCTGGCCACGGCCGTCCACCTGAGCCTGGCCGGGATGCCACCGGTGCTGGTCAACCGCAGCCCCGACCGGATCCACGCGCTGATCGAGCGCCCGGTCGTGACCGTGGAAGGGATCTGGCAGGGCGAGGTGCCGTTGGCCGAGGCCACGGCCGACCTGTCGAGGGTGGCCTCGGTGGACGTCGTCATCGTCGCCACGCCGGCCACCGCGCACCGCGACCTGGCCAGGGCCCTGGCGCCGTACCTGTCAGCCCGCCATCTCGTCATCCTCCACCCCGGGCGCACCCTGGGCGCGCTCGAGTTCGCGGCGGCCTTGCAGCAGGCCGGTACGCAGGTGCGCGCCGTGGCCGAGACCGACACCCTGCTCTACACGGCCCGCAGCCACGCACCCGGCAGTGTCCGCGTGGGCGGCCTCAAGCGGCGCGTCCGGGTGGCGGCCCTGCCTCCGTGGCAGACGGGGGAGGCGCTGGCCGTGCTGCGGCCCCTGGGGCCCCGCTTCGTGCCGGCACCCCATGTGCTGGCCACGGGCATCCACAACATCGGCGCCATGTTTCACCCGGCCCCCATGCTGCTCAACGCGGCCCGCATCCAGGCCGGGGAGCGCTTCGAGTACTACCGGGAGGGCATCACGCCGGCCGTGGCGACGCTGGTGCGGGGCCTCGACCGGGAGCGCCTGGCCGTCGGCCGCGCCTGGGGCGTGCGGGCCGAGCCCGTCGAGACCTGGATGCGCCAGCACTACGAGCTGCCCCCGGAGCTCGAGACCCTGGAGGCGCTGGTGGCGGCCAACCCCGCCTACGCCGGGGTGATGGCGCCCGAGACCCTGGCGCACCGCTACCTGCTCGAAGACGTGCCGACGGGGCTGGTGCCGCTGGCCAACTTGGGGCGGCTGGCCGGCGTCGAGACGCCGCTGATGGAGGCCGTCATCGACATGGCCTCGCACCTGGTGGGCGTCGACTTCCGCCGGAGCGGCCGCACCCTGGAGCGGATGGGATTGGGCGGTGTCAGCGCCCGGCGACTGATGGAGATCGTCATGACCGGGTTGCCGGCCCCCAGCACGGTGGGCGAGCCGGCGGGCCTGGCCCTGGAGGCCCTCTCCTGACCTGCCCGCAGAGGGGGATGGATCATGACCCATGGCAAGGTGCGCATGCTGACCGCCGCGGTGGGCGAGTGCGTCCACGTGGCGGGGCTCTACCGCTTCAGCCGGATGGCGCAGGACGCCGGCTTCGACGTCCAGTTCATGGGCCCGGCGGTGAGGACGGAGCGGCTGGTGGCGGCGCTGAGGGAGCACGACCCGGTCGTCGTGGGGCTCAGTTACCGGCTGACGCCGGGCGCCGGCCGTCGGGTGCTGGAGTCGTTGCGGGCCCGTCTCGAGGCCGAGGGGCTCGCCTCCGGGCGGCTCTTCCTCTTCGGCGGGACGCCGCCGGTGGCGGCGGAGGCCCGGGCCCTGGGATGGTTCGCCCGGGTGTTCGACGGGACCGAGGACGACCGGGAGACGGCCATCTACCTGCGGCGGCTGTGGCAGGCGCTGGCTTCGGGACAGCCGGCCGAGGTGGCGGCCCGGGTGGCCGACCAGGCGGACGCCGACGCGCCCGAGCGGCACTACCCCCAGACGCTACCCGAGCGCATCGACTGGCAGCGGCCCTATCCCATCATCCGCCACCACTTCGGACTGCCGAGCCTGGATGCCACCGTCGAGGGCGTGGCGCGGCTGGCCGAGGCTCGGGTGCTCGACGTCATCTCCCTGGCCACGGATCAAAACTGCCAGGAGTGCTTCTTCCGCCCCGAAGAGATGGACCCCGAGCAGGACGGGGCGGGCGGGGCGCCGGTGCGCACGGCGGAGGATCTGCGGCGCATCTACCAGGCCAGCCGCCGGGGCAACTACCCGCTGATGCGGGCCTACAGCGGCACGCGGGACCTGATCCGGATGGCGGAGCTGCTGGTGGAGACGCTGCACAACGCCTGGGCGGCGGTGCCGCTCACCTGGTACAGCGTCCTCGACGGCCGCAGCCGCCGGCCGCTGGAGCAGACCATCCGGGAGGCCCAGGAGGCCTTCGCCTGGCACGGGGCCCGCGGCATCCCGGTGGAGTCCAACGAGTCGCACCACTGGAGCCTGCGCGACGCACCCGACACGGTGGCGGTCGTGATGGCCTTCCTGGCCGCCTACAACGCCCGAAAGGCGGGCGTGCGCCACTACGTCGCGCAGTACATGTTCAACACGCCGCCGGCCACGTCACCGGCCATGGACCTGGCCAAGATGCTGGCCAAGGTCACCCTCATCGAGGGTCTGCACGGGCCCGACTTCACCAGCTACCGGGAGACCCGCCTGGGCCTCTCGAGCCACCCGGCCGACCTGCTGGTGGCCAAGGGCCACCTGGGCGCCTCGGTGCTGCTGCAGATGGCCTTGCGGCCTCACATCGTGCACGTGGTGGCCTATTGCGAGGCGGATCACGCGGCGACGCCCGAGGAGATCGTCGAGAGCGTCAAGATCGCCCGGGGCGCCATCCGCGATGCCATGAGCGGGCTGCCGGACATGACCGCCGACCCGGCCGTGCAGGCCCGCCGGGACGAACTGCTCGACGAGGCCCGGGTGCTGCTGGAGGCCGTGGCGGAGCTCGCGCCGCCGGGCGTCGACGACCCGCTGGCCGACGCCGCCACCCTGGCCCGGGCGGTGCACGTGGGCCTCATCGATGCGCCTCACCTGCGCAACAACCCCGAGGCCCGTGGCGAGGTGACCACCCGCATCATCGGGGGTGCCTGCCGGGCCGTCGACCCTGCCACCGAACGCGTGCTGCCCGAGCGGGAGCGGGTGCGGCGCGTGCTGGATGCGGCGGTGCGCGAAGGCCGCCTGCCGCGCTCGGTGCGGGTGCAGAGGTGATGGGGATGGCAGCCATCGCCGGAGGGATCGGCCGACCGTCGCCGGAGGCGGTGCGGCGCATGGCGGCCGCCATCGCCCACCGGGCGCGGGGCGGGGCGCGATGGTGCGCCTGGCCGGAGGCCGATCCCCGCATCGTGCTGGGCCACGGCGGGGCGGGGTGGATGGCCGCCGACCGCGAGGTGGCAGACTCGGCCGGGGCAGGCACGGTGGAAGAGGCGCTGGCGGCTGCGCTCGCCGCCGGCGGCAGCGCCCCGGCAGGGGACGAGGCCGAGGCCAGGACGCTCGAGGTGCGGGCGGCGGAGGCCGCCCGCACCCTGCGGGACGTGACGGGGGGCTACGCCCTGGCGGTCTGGCGAGAGGACGGGCTGGGGGGCGGCTGGCTCGCCCTGGCGCGGGATCCCATCGGGATCCGGCCCCTCTACTGGGCTCGCACAGGCGAGGCCGTCTACTTCGCCTCGGAGATCAAGGCCATCCGGGAGGCGACGCGGGGCTACCGGGCCTTCCCGCCCGGCCGGGTGGCGGTCTTTCGAGTCACGGCGCACGGGGCCGTCCGGGGACCGGCCTGGGCGGTGACGCACCGCCTGCCGTGGGAGGCGAGGCGCGAGGCCGAGCAGGCGCCCGAGCGGGAAGCGGTGGCCACGGCGGCCGGGCTCGAGCACGACCCCGACGCCGCGCTCCGGCAGCTGGAGACGCTGTTGCGGCAGGCGGTGGCCGCCCGGTTGAAGGCGCCCGGGAGCGTGGGCGTGCTGTTGAGCGGCGGGCTCGATTCGAGCCTGGTGGCGGCGCTGGCACACTCGCTGGCCCAGGGTCCGCTCCCGAGCTTCGCCGCCGGCACCCCCGACAGCCCCGACGTGGAGGCCGCGGCGCGGGTCGCGCGGGCGCTGGGCCTGACCCACCACGTGCGCCTCCTGACCGAGGCTGACGCCCTGCGCCTGCTGCCCGAGGTGATCTATCGCCTGGAGAGCTTCGACGCCCCCCTGGTGCGAAGCGCCCTGGCCAACCACCTGGCCGCCGAGGCGGCCTCGGACCGGGTCGGGGCGGTGCTGAGCGGGGAGGGCAGCGACGAGCTCTTCGCCGGGTACGCCAGCCTCGACGGGCTGGAGGGGCCGGCGTTGGAGCGTGCGCTGGCCGACCTGATGGGGCTGCTGGCCGACACCGGCCTGCAGCGGGTGGATCGCATGGCCCAGGCCTTCGGGCTCGAGCCCAGGTTGCCGTTCCTCGACTGGCCCCTGGTGGAGTGGGCCTTCGCGATCGCCCCCGACCTCAAACGGCGCCGCGAGGGCGGCCGGGTCGTCGACAAGTGGCTGGTGCGGCGCCTGGCGGCGAAGGCGTTGCCGGCCGAGGCAGCGGCCATCGCCGCGCGACCCAAGCAGAAGTTCTCCCAGGGCAGCGGCGCCGCAGGGCTCCTGGCTCGGCTGGCCGAGCAGGCCATCTCCGAGGCGGAGCAGCGCCGCCTGCAGGCCCGCTATCCCCACCTGCCGCTGAGCTCCCGTGAGCAGGCGTGGTATCTGCGGCTCTTCCTCGACGCCTACCCGGAGCCCGAGGCGGTGGACGCGGTGCGGTTGACCCGCAGCGTGGTGCCCGGCGAGGTGGCCTGACGTGCATAGGGCGGCCCCCTGCCGGGCGACGATCGTCGCGGGAGGCGGTCGCGCATGGCACGTTACCTGGGTCCCCGCCACCGGATGTGCAGAAGGGTCGGCGAACCGCTTTGCGGGCGGCCCGACTGCCCGGCCCTCAAGCGCCCCTTTCCTCCGGGGCAGCACGGCCGCACGGCGGGGCGGCGTCGCATCTCGCAGTACGGCAAGCAGCTGCTGGAGAAGCAGAAGCTGAGGTTCATCTACGGCGTCTCGGAGCGGCAGCTGCGCAACTACTTCAAGGCGGCCAGCCGGGCACGGGGCCGCACGGGCGAGCAGCTACTGCGCTACCTGGAGACCCGGCTCGACAACGTGGTCTACCGCCTGGGGCTGGCGCCGACCCTGCCGGCGGCCCGGCAGATGGTGGTGCACGGTCACGTGAGGGTCAACGGCCGCAAGGTGGACCGGCCCTCGTACCGGGTGCGGCCGGGCGACGTCATCGAGCCCCGCGAGCGCAGCCGCGACCTCCAGCCGCTGCGAGAGGCGCTGGAGCAGGCCGCCCCGCCGCCGCCCTACCTGGAGTTGGATCGGGAGCAGCTGCGCGGCCGGGTGCTGCGCTACCCCGAGCGCGAGGAGATGCCGGTCAAGGTCGACGAGAACCTGGTCGTCGAGTTTTACGCCCGCTAGAGCGCCCGCGCCTGCCGGCACGCGGGCGCTCGCCCCTGCCACCCCTCTTGCCCTCGCCGCCGGTTGAAACCGCTCCGAAGGGAAGCCATCCCCTCACGGCGAATCGTTCCTATCATCGGCAAGCTCCGGCGTGACGGCATCACCGGGCCAGGGGCCCGCACGGCGGAGCGCCTCCCAAACGGAAGGTAGGTCGACATGCACCTGGTCGTCTGCGTCAAGCAGGTCCTGGACCCGGAGATGTCGCCGCGGGACTTCGCCATCGACCCGGTCGCCAGGCGACCGGTTGCAGGCAGGGCCCCGCTGGTCATCAGCACCTTCGACGAGATCGCCCTCGAGGTCGCCCTGCAGCTGCGCGAGGCTCTGGGCGCCGGCACGGTGACGGCCCTCACCCTTGGCCCCAGGTCGGCCGAGGAAGTGCTGCGCAAGGCCATGGCCATGCAGGCCGACCGGGCCGTGCGCATCGACTCGGACGGCCTGGGAGAGAGCGATGCCTTCGTGACGGCATCGGCCCTGGCCGAAGCCATCCGCCGCAAGCTCTCGCCCTTCGACGTGGTGCTTTGTGGGCGGCAGGCCGGCGACACCGACGGCGGGCAGGTGGGCCCCATGCTGGCCGAAGCCCTGGGCCTGCCCATGGTGGCCAACGCCCTGCGGGTGCGACCCGGGCCCGACGGGAGCCTGCACGTGGAGCACGAGACCGAGGAGGGCACCGAGGTCGTCGAGGTGCGCCCGCCCGTGCTGCTGACGGCCACCAACGCCGAGTCCAACGTCCCGCGCATCCCCAAGGTCAAGGACGTCATGGCCGCCCATCGCAAGCCCATCGAGGTGGTGGCACCGGCCGAGCTGGGCCTCGCCAACGCGGCTCTCCTGGCCCGCACGACGGTGCAGGCCCTCGAGGTGCCGCAGCAGAGCCGGCAGTGCCGCATGGTGGAGGGCGACTCGCCCGAGGAGCGGGTGGAGGCGCTCGTGGCGGCGCTGCTCGAGCTCAAGGTGCTGTGAGCGGGAGAGGACGATGCAGGGCATGAGCGTGCTGGCAGTGGTGGTGGCCCCGCAGGGGCGATTCCCCTCGGGTTGGGCGGAGCTGATGGGGGCGGCGTCGACGGCGGCCCGACTGACGGGCGAGCCGGTCGGGGCGCTGGTGGTCGGCGCCGGTGGGCCGGCCCTGGAGTCTCTGGCACGGGAGCTCTGGCGGCGGGGCGCCGACCGGGTCTGGCGGGTCGCCAGCGCGGGACTGGCCGAGCCCGACCCCGATCGCTACGTGGCCGCCGTGGCATGGGCGGCGGAGCGTCTGGGCCCCACGACGCTCTTGATCAACGGCGATCCCCTGGGCGCGCAGCTCGGGCCCCGGCTGGCCATGCGCATCGGGGCCGCCAGCGTCACGGAGGTGGTGGACATCCGGCCCGGCGAGGGGGGCCGGCCGGGCTGGGTGCGGCCCATGTACGGCGGCAAGGCGGTCGCGGTCATCGGCTCTCGCCAGGCCCGCACCGTGGTCAACGTGCGGCCCCGGGCCTTCCCGGCGCCGGAGCCGCGTGACGGCGAGCCCCCGGTCGGCGCCCTGGCCTCCCTCGAGCTGGACGCGGGCGCCCTGCCGGCGCCGAGGCTGCGGGTGCTCGAGCGGCGCACCGCGGCCTCCGACGGCGTGCGGCTCGAGGACGCCCGCATCATCGTCTCGGGTGGCCGGGGCATGGGCGGGCCGGAGGGCTTCCAGGTGCTGCACCAGCTGGCCCGGGTGCTGGGGGGCGCGGTGGGCGCCTCCCGGGCGGCCGTGGATGCGGGATGGGTGCCGGGGCACCTGCAGATCGGCCAGACCGGCAAGATGGTGGCGCCCGACCTCTACCTGGCCGTGGGCATCAGCGGGGCGAGCCAGCACCTGGCCGGCATCTCGGGGGCCCGGCACGTGGTGGCCATCAACAAGGACCCCGAGGCGCCCATCTTTCGGGCGGCCGAGATCGGGCTGGCCGACGACTGGCGCAAGGTGTTGCCGCTGTTGATCGATCGCCTGGCCCAGGCGTTGGGGCGGGCGCCCGGCTCCCGGGCGAGCTGAGCGCCCGCCCCCTGCGGGCGACCGCGAAGGGGGCGTCGGCATCGTGACGACACCGGCTGCCGCACCGACCACCCCGGACATCTCCGACGCGACGCGCGAGGTCTTCTGGAACGTCTCCGACGCCGGCGTCGTCGTGATGTACGTGCTGGTGGCGGTCACCCTCGGGATCTTCTTCTACGGGATCTACGAGCACTACCGCATGTGGCGGCGCGGCCGGCCCGTGGACCGGTCGCGCCCCGTGGGCAGGCGCCTCGCCCTGGTGGCGCGCCACGTCTTCGCCCACGGCCGGCTGCTGGCGGACCGGGCGGCGGGGCTGTACCACTTCGCCTTCTTCTGGGGCTTCGTCACCCTCTTCGCCGGCACCGTCGTGGTCTTCATCCACTACGACCTCGGCATCCCCATCATGCGGGGGCGCTTCTACCTCTACTTCCAGTCGCTGGCGCTGGAGGCCCTGGGGCTGGCCGCCGTGCTCGGCGTGGCCGCTGCCATGGTGCAGCGCTACGTGGTCAAGTCGCCCCGCCTGCGCCGAGGTCTGTGGTCCGATGCCTACGTGCTCGGGCTTTTCCTGGCCGTCCTCGTGACGGGCTTCGTGGTGGAGGGCCTGCGCATCGCGGCCACGGACGACCCGTGGGGCCCGTGGAGCTTCGTAGGCTATGGCGTGGCGCGGCTGGTGCAGGCCACCGGCATCGGCGTGGAGGCCATGCAGGCGTGGCATGCGGCGATGTGGTGGTTTCACTTCGCCGTGACCATGGGTTTCATGGCCTACATCCCCTATTCCAAGCTCTTCCATATCCTGCTGGCCCCTGCCAACGTCTACCTCCAGCCCCTGGAGGCGCCCGCCTCGCCCCGGCTCATCGACTTCGAGTCGGCGGAGCGGCTGGGCGCGGCGGCCTTCGAGGACCTGACGTGGAAGGACCTGCTGGACGCCGACGTATGCACCGAGTGCGGGCGCTGCACGGCCGTCTGCCCCGCCCACATGACCGGCAAGCCGCTGTCGCCCATGCAGCTGGTGCTGGACCTGCGCGACGAGATGAAGCGCACCGACGGCGCCACATCCCGGGTGCTGGCCGGCGAGGTGATCCGCCCGGAGACCCTCTGGGCCTGCACCACCTGCATGGCCTGCATGGAGGCCTGCCCGGTCTTCATCGAGCACGTGCCCAAGATCCTGGACATGCGCCGGCACCTGGTGATGGAACAGGCCGAGGCCCCCGACACCATGCAGGAGGCGCTGCGGAGCCTGGAGGCCAGGGGACACCCCTTCAGAGGCGCCACGGCCAGCCGCACCGACTGGTACCAGGGGCTGGACGTGGTCGAGATCCCGTCGGTGGGCAGCGCCGAGGGAGTCGACGTGGTCTACTGGGCGGGGTGCGCGGCGGCCTTCGACGAGCGCAACCAGCGGGTGGCACGGGCCCTGGTGACGGTGCTGAGGCGGGCGGGGCTGCGGGTCGGGGTGCTGGGCGGCGAGGAGCAGTGCACGGGCGATCCCGCCCGGCGCATGGGCAACGAGTTCCTCTTCCAGCAACTGGCCGCCGCCAACATCGAGACGCTGCAGCGCTACGGCGTGCGGCAGCTGGTGACGAGCTGCCCCCACTGCTTCAACGTCTTCAAGAACGAGTACCCGGCCCTGGGCGGCCGCTTCGAGGTACGCCACCACACCGAGCTCCTGGCGGAGCTGGTGCGCCAGGGCCGCCTCAAGCCGGCCACGGCGGCCGGTGAGTCGCTGCGGCGACGGATCACCTACCACGACCCCTGCTACCTCGGACGTCACAACGGCGTCTACGACGCTCCCCGGGTCGTGCTGGGCGGCCTCGGCGGTAGCGAGCTGGTGGAGATGGCCCGCAGCCGCAACAAGAGCCTCTGCTGCGGCGCCGGCGGCGGCCGGGCGTGGGTGGAGGAGCGGGGTGACGAGCGGGTGGCTCTGGTGCGGGCCCGGGAGGCCGTGGCCACGGGTGCCGGCGTGGTGGCGGTGGGCTGCCCGTTTTGCATGCAGATGCTGGAGGACGGCGTCAAGGGCGTGGCCGACGAGGGCCGTCCGGTGGAGGTCCGCGATATCGCCGAGCTGCTGGAGGAGTCGACGCGGGACATGGAGGGTGTCGCGGCACCGGGGGCCGCGAGGGGGATCGAGGGGGCCGTTTGATCGATGCAAGCCGTCGGGCGGGTCGCAACAGTCGGCGGGCGTGTGCGAGGGCTGCGCCTCACCATCGCGTGGAAGGCGGGGGTCGGCGTCACCGCCCTCGTCGCGGCGCTGGCGGTGGGCCTGACCGTCTTCGCCTACCGGCAAGCGGCCTCGGCCGTCATCGACATCTACAGGGAACGGCTGGCCGTCGCGGGGTCGGGGCGGGCGCAGGCGCTGGTGGAGGAGCTCCGGCGGGGCTCGGAACGCCTGGCCGCGGTGGCCGCGGAGGGGTGGGTGGCCGACGCGGCACGAGGGCTGGCCATGGCCTTCGCCGATGCCGGAGCGGATGCCCTGCGGCGAGCCTGGGTCGAGGCCAACCCGGTGCCCCCCGGCCAGCGCCTCGAGCAGACGGAGCTGAGCGGCGACGACACGCTCTTCGGGGTCTACCACCGGGCCTACCACGCCCGGCTGCTCGGCGCCGCGCGGACGTTGCAGGCCGAGGATCTGGCCCTGGTCGACCTCGAGGGGCGCGTCATCTTCACGCTGCAGAAGCGGGCCGACTTCGGGGCGACGCTGGCGTCGGGGGCGGCGTCCCGTCCACAGGGTGTGAGCTCCGGCGGTGCGACGCCGGGGGCCTCCGCCGATCTGGCACCGCTGGCGGCGGTGGTGGGGCAGCTCAGGGCGGGCGAGTCGGTGGCGGTGGGCGACGTGGTGGCCTACCGGCCGGCGGGCGCCGGCGCAGGCGTGTGGGCGGGCGTCCGGGTGACGAGCCCTCTCGACGGGACGCTGCTGGGCTACCTGGCCGTGCGGTGGCCGGCCGGGCTGTTCGAGCCGGTGGTGCGCGACCGGGCCGGGCTGGGCGAGACGGGCCAGGTGCTGCTGGTGGGGGCCGACGGCCGGGTGCGGTTGGGGCCCGAGGGCATGGCGGCCGGTGAGCCTGTGCCCGCTCACCTGGCGGGGGTGGTGCAGGCGGCGCGGGTGGCCGGGGCCACGGTCGGGCAGGTAGTGGAGGGGCCGGGGGGCACGCCACGCCTTGTCGCCGCGCAGCCCTTCTCCATGCTGGGGCACGATTGGGTGATGGTGGCCGAGGGGGCGCAGGCCGAGGCGCTGGCGCCGCTCGAGCTCTTCCGGCAGCGGATGATGGCGGCGGGCCTGGGCGTGGCCCTGCTGGGCGTGCTGGTGGGAGCCCTGTTTTCGGTCGGCGTCTCGGCGCCCATCCGGCGGGTGGTCGGGCAGCTCGAGGCCATCGCCCGGGGGCGCGGCGACCTGACGGGGCGCCTGCCGGCGACGGGGCGTGACGAGGTGGGGGACCTGGCCAGGGCCTTCAACGAGCTGATGGGTTCGCTGCAGGGGCTCATCGCACAGGTGGGCCTGGTAGCGGCCAAACTGGAGGGATCCAGCGGGAGCCTGGCCCGATCCGCCGATGAGCTGCGCCGCAGCGCACTGCAGGTGAGCGAGACCATCCAGCAACTGGCCCACGGCGCCGACCAGCAGAGCCAGCTGGCCGGGCGTACCCAGGAGGAGATGCAGGCGGCCGCCTCCGGGGTGGAGGAGCTGGTGGCCCTCAGCGCCCGCATGAGCGAGGCGGCCGCCGAGGCGGCGCAACAGGCGGCCGAAGGGGCCCGGGCCGTCGAGGCGGTGGTGCGGCAGAGCGAGTCCATCGCCGCTTCCGCCACCCAGTGGGCCGAGAGCGTGCAGGCGCTGGGCGAGCGGTCCTCCTCCATCGGCCGCATCGTGGAGGCCATCACGGCCATCGCCGACCAGACCAACCTGCTGGCGCTCAACGCCGCCATCGAGGCGGCTCGGGCAGGCCAGCACGGGCAGGGGTTCGCCGTGGTGGCGGAGGAGGTGAGGAGGCTCGCCGAGCAGGCGCGGGCCGCGGCCCAGGAGATCGGGGGCGTGCTGGACCAGATGGCCCGCGACGTCGCGGCCGCCGTCGCCGGCATGCAGGAGGGGCAGCGGGCGGTCGGCCAGGGGATCGCGGTGGCACGCCAGGCCCGGGAGCGCTTCGCGCTGGTGCACGACGCCATCGAGCGGGTGGTGCGCGACATCGCCGAGGCGGTGAGCACCGCCCAGCAGGTGGCGCAGCGCATCCACGCCGCCGGAGCTGCCGTCCAGGAGATCGTCTCGGTGACCGAAGAGACCGCGGCCGGCGCTCAGGAGATCGCCGCCGGGGCCGAGCGGCAGGCCGAGGCCACCGAGACCGTGGCCACGCAGGCCCAGGAGGTCGCGGCACAGGCCCGTCACCTGACGGCGCAGGTGTCCGGCTTCAGGGTGTAGGGGGAAGGGGGCGCGGGCGCCGTGCTGGTGCGCTACGAGAGCCGAGACGGGTACGCCGTCGTCACCCTCGACCGTCCCGACAAGTACAATGCCCTCAACCTGGCGCTGCTCCGGGAGCTGGCCGGGGCCCTGGAGCGGGCGGAGGCGGACGACGCCGTCCGGGTCGTGGTGCTGACCGGGGCCGGGCGCGCGTTTTGCGCCGGGGCCGACGTGGGCGAGATGGAGCCGGTGAGTTCGGCGGCCGAGGCGGAGCGGTGGGTGAGCGAGCGGGCCCCGCTCTTCGAGCGGGTGGCCGCGTGCCCCAAGCCCGTCATCGCCGCGATCAACGGCGCCGCCCTGGGGGGCGGCCTGGAGCTCGCCATGCAGGCCGACATCCGCATCGCCGCCCGCAGCGCGAGACTGGGCCAGCCGGAGGTCCGGTTGGGCATCATCCCGGGCGCCGGCGGCACCCAGCGCCTCCCACGGCTCATCGGGCTGGGGCGGGCGCTGGAGTGGCTGATGACCGGAGAGCCCATGGACGCGGAGGAGGCCTGGCGCATCGGCCTGGTCAACCGGGTCGTGCCCGACGAGGCCTGCCTGGCCGAGGCCGAGGGGCTCGCGGCACGGCTGGCGGCCCAGCCGCCGCTGGCGCTGCGACTCATCAAGGAGGTGGCGCGCCGGGGGCTGGAGGGGCCCCTGGCGGCGGGGCTGGCCGCCGAGCGGCAGGCCTTCGTGCTGGCCCTGGCCACCGAGGATGCCCGCGAGGGGCGCCGCGCCTTCCTCGAGAAGCGGTCGCCCGCCCCCTTCAAGGGCCGGTAGCGAGCAAGCGCAGGGGGGACGCCCCGGGGATGCCGGCGAGGGGCGCGCGGCGGGCCAGACGAGCACGGGGGGTCGAGGACGATGGAGGCGACCACCGGCCCGGTGTCGGGCCAGGAGGGGCGCGAGGCCCCGGCCGCAGCGCACCCCTGCTTCCGCCCCGAGCACGAGGCGCTCCGGCAGACCGTGCGTGAGCTGGTCGCTCGTCACCTGCGACCGCACGCCCGGGCATGGGAAGAGGCCAAGGCCTTCCCCAAGGACGTCTTCCGGCTGCTGGGGGAGCACGGCCTGCTGGGGCTGCGGGTGCCGGAGTCGTTGGGCGGGGCAGGGCTCGACTGGTTCGCCACGCTGGCCTTCGTGGAGGAGCTGCACCGCTGCGGCTCCGGCGGGCTGGCCATGGCGGTGATGGTGCACACCGACATGGCGCTGCCCCCGCTGGTGCGGTGGGGCACGCCCGACCAGCACCGTCGCTTCGTGGAGCCGGCCGTCCGGGGCGAGCGGGTGCTGGCCATCGCCATGACGGAGCCGTGGGCCGGGTCGGACCTGGCCGGCATCCGCACGACGGCCCGGCGGGTCGACGGGGGCTGGGTGCTGGACGGCACCAAGACCTTCATCACCAACGGAGCCATCGCCGACGTGGTGCTGGTGGCGGCCAAGACCGACCCCAAGGCAGGCCGCAAGGGGATCAGCCTCTTCCTGGTCGAACGGGGCATGCCCGGCTTCCGCACGGCCCGGCTCATCGACAAGGTGGGCATGCACAGCTCCGACACGGGCGAGCTGGTCTTCGAGTCGTGCCACGTGCCCGACGGCAATCTTCTGGGCGAGCCGGGCCGTGGCTTCTACCACCTGATGTGGGAGCTCCTGGGGGAGCGCCTGGTCATCGCCGCCGGCGTGGTGGCCATGGCCCAGGAGGCGCTGGAGCTGGCCGTGGCCCACGTGCAGAGCCGGCACGCTTTCGGGCGGCCCCTGGCGCGCTTCCAGGCGGTGCAGCACCGCCTGGCCGACATGGCGGCCAGGCTGGAGGCGGCCCGGCAGCTCGTCTACTGGGCGGCCTGGCGGATGCAGAGCGGGCTCGACGCCGTGCAGGCCGTCATGATGGCGAAGCTGGTGGCCACCCGGACGGCCTTCGAGATCGCCGACGAGGCGATGCAGCTGCACGGTGGCTACGGCTACACCCTGGAGTACGACGTGCAGCGGATCTGGCGCGACGTCCGGCTCTACCGCATCGGGGGCGGCACCGACGAAATGTTGCGCGAAGTGATTTCCCGGGAAATGGGCCTACGCCCGAGCCGAACCGGCTCGGAAGGTGACGGGTAGGGGAGGGGGAGCGGCGATGGCGGTGGCGACCGCGGGCTGGCGCCTGAGCGAGGAGCAGGAGGCCTTCCGGCGCCTGACCCGGCAGCTGGCCGAGACCCACATCGCGCCGCGGGCGAGGGAGTACGACCGCACCGGGGAGTTCCCGTGGGACGTGGTCCAGCTCTTCCGCGAGCAGGGGCTCTTCAGCCTGTGTGTCCCGGAGGAGTACGGCGGCGCCGGCACCGATCTGCTGACGCTCGCGGTGGTCATCGAGGAGCTGGCCCGGGTCGACGCCACCGCCTCGCTGATCCTGGCCGTGCAGGAGCTGGGCTCGCTGCCCATCATCCTGGGGGGCGACGAAGCCCAGAAGCGGCGCTGGCTGCCCTCGCTGGCCACTGGGGAGCGGCTGGCGGCCTTCGCCCTGACCGAGCCGGAGGCAGGCTCCGACGCGGCGGCCATCCGCACCCGCGCCACACGGCGGGGCGATCGGTGGGTGCTGGAGGGGACCAAGCGCTTCATCACCCACGGCAGCATCGCCGACGTCGTGGTGGTCTTCGCGACCGTCGACCCCGCCCTGGGGCATCGGGGCATCGGTGCCTTCGTGGTGGAGAAGGGCACCCCGGGCTTCTCGGTGAGCCGGGTGGAGGAGAAGATGGGGCTGCATGCCTCGCCCACGGCCGAGCTGGTTTTCGACGGGTGCGAGGTGCCGCTGGATCACCGGCTGGGCGGGGAGGGCGAGGGCTTCAAGATCGCGATGATGACCCTGGATCGCTCCCGGCCCGCAGTGGCCGCCCAGGCCCTGGGCATCGCCCAGGGCGCCCTCGACTACGCCGTGGGCTACCTCAAGGAGCGGCGCCAGTTCGGCAAGGCGCTGGCGGAGTTCCAGGGGCTGCAGTTTATGGTGGCGGACATGGCCACCCAGGTGGAGGCATCCCGCCAGCTCCTCTATTACGCCTGCCGGCTCATCCACGAGCACGGCTACGGACGGCTACCCGCGGAGGTCAACCGTTACGCCGCCATGGCCAAGCTGTTCTGCTCCGACGTGGCCATGCGGGTGACGACGGACGCCGTGCAGCTGCTCGGCGGCTACGGCTACGTCAAGGAACACCCCGTCGAGCGCATGATGCGGGACGCCAAGATCACCCAGATCTACGAGGGCACCAACCAGATCCAGCGGCTGGTCATCGCCCGCAGCCTGCTGGGGTGAGGGCGGGCCCGCAGCGGGCCTGCGCCGTGCCCGCTCGAGCGGATCAGGCCGGCTGGCGCAGGCCCGCCACGAAGTCACGCGCCCGTGCCTCGGTCGGCCGCGTGAGCAGGCTGACAACCACGTAGGCGAGGCACGATGCCGCCAGTCCCCAGACGCCCGGCCACAGACCCAGCGGGCGCAGGTTGCCCCACTGCGTCGCCAGCACCACCACGCCGCCCATCACCACGCTGGCCAGGGCGCCGGCCGCGGTACCCCGGGGCCAGTAGAAGGCGCCGATGAGCGCCGGCACCGTCACCAGCAGCCCGGCCGACGAGGCGACGGAGAGGATGGCGATGAGGCCGCCCTGCGTCCACGCGAAGGCCAGGGCCAGGCCGGCGATGACGAGGATGGCGCCTTTGCCCACCGCCAGCTGCAGCCGGTCATCGGCCCCGGGCCACAGGGGCCGGAAGAGATCCCTCGCCACCATGGACGACAGCGTCAGCAGGATGGAGTTGATGGTGGAGACGGCCGCGGCGCTGATGCCTACCAGCGCCAGCAGCGCCAGGGCCGGCGGCACGTGCGGCGAGGCCAGCAGGGTCGGGGTGACGAGGTCGGGGTTGGGCAGGCCGGGCAGCAGCAGCCGCCCCGCGAAGCCCCACAGGATGGAGATGAGGGTGTAGACGAGCCCGAAGATCAGGAAGCCCATCAGCATCCGGCGCATGGCCGCCAGGTCCCGGGGCGCGAAGAGGCGCTGGGAGACCTGGGGGTTGGAGATGGCGAAGAAGAACCAGGGCAGCGACAGCCCCACGAAGGTCTGCCAGGTGAAGTAGCCGTTGCCCGGCACGGCCAGCCATTCCGGGGCCTCGAGCTGCAGCCGGGCGAACATGCCGCCGAGTCCGCCCAGTCGCCCGACCACGCTGGCGGTGATGGCCAGCGCGGTGGCCAGCATGACGAGGGCCTGCACGGCGTCGGTCCAGGCCACGGAGCGCAACCCGCCCATCCAGGCCCAGGCGACGGCGACGCCGGTGGCCAGCAGGAGCCCTGCCCCAAACGGGATGGCGCCGCCGCTCATCCGGTCCAGCAGCAATGCGATCCCCGTCAGCTGCACGGAGCTGTAGGGGATGAGGAAGATGACCGACGTGGCGGCCACCACGGCTCCCAGCAGGCGGCTGTCGTAGCGGACGGCCAGGAGCTCGGCCGGCGAGATGAGGCCCCACCGGCGCCCCACCTCCCAGAAGCGTGGCCCGAAGAAGACCACCAGCGAGAGCCCCGACAGATAGACCAGCTCGAAGCCCAGCGCCCCGACCCCGCCCCGGTACGTGAGCCCCGCCAGCCCCACCATCATGAAGGCGCTGTAGGTGGTGGCCGTGTAGCTCAGGGCCGACACGAGCCCACCGAGGCGGCGGTTGGCGAGGAAGTAGGACTCCACCTCCTGGGTGACGCCACGCCGGGCCAGGGCGGCCACCAGGGTGCCCACGACTACGTAGGCGGCAAACGCCCCGTACAGCATCGCCGGGCTCATGCGCGCTCCCGCCTCTCCCCGGCGGCGGCCGACGGTCGGGTGCCGCTCGCCTCCGAGTGCGTCCACGGGGCCGTCATCCAGGCCACCACGGCGATGGACGCCACCGCGAAGAGCGTCCAGAAGAGGAAGCTCCCGTACCAGGCACGCACCCCCGACAGCCACGCATAGGGCACGACGTGCGCGGACAAGACGAGAACGGCCATCCATGCAGCGCCGATCCGCAACCGGTGCTTGGCCACCCCGTCCGACCCCTTTCGATGCGACGGTGTGTTGACAGGTGTCTTGTCAGGACCTCCCCTGTATTGTAAAGGGGAACGGAGGGATCGCAACATGGCGTCGCTGGTCTCTCCTCCCGGCAGGGGTGACGGTGCCGAGATGGCTGTGCCGTCGGAGCGCAGCCCCGAAGCGCGGCGGCAGGCCCTGCTGGCTCTGTTGCGGCAGGCCGACGGGCCGGTGCCCGGCAGCCGTCTGGCCGAGCGGCTGGGTGTCAGCCGCCAGATCATCGTGCAGGACGTGACCGTGCTGCGGGCCGCGGGCGCGCCCGTCCTGGCCACGCCCAGGGGCTACCTCCTGACCGAGCCGAGCCGGCCCGACCCCCGGTGGGCGTGCCGGCGGGTGCTGGCCGTCAACCACGGCCCCGACGACATCGAGACGGAGCTCGACGCCGTCTGCGACCTGGGCGGGCGGGTGGTGGACGTCATCGTGGAGCACCCGATCTACGGGGAGCTACGGGGCCTGGTCATGACGGCGAGCCGGGCGGACGTGGACGAGTTCGTCGAGAGCCTGCGGGCCAGCGGGGCGGCACCGCTGTTGGCGCTCACCGGCGGGCCCCACCTGCACACCATCGAGGCGGCCAGCGAGGCCCGGCTGGACGCCATCGCCCAGCGTCTGCGGGAGCTGGGCTTCCTGATGGAAGAGTGACGGCCGCGGGCAGTCCCCCCTCACCCAGGACGGCGGGCTCCGTTTGGCGAACGCACGGCAAACCGCCTGGCGATGCGAGGGGGCTTGCGGCATGGCGGCTGTGCGGTCGGGCCGGCGAGGCGCGGTCCGACGGTCGGCCCTCGAGAGACGGCTCCAAGAGGCGGCCCTGGCCTCGAGGCGGCTGGTCTTCTATCAAGGGGTCGTCGACTCCCACCCGGTGGTGCGTCCCCTGGTCCAACTGGTCAGAGCGCTGGCCCAGCCGGAGACAGACGCCTCTTCCGATGTGGCCGCCGATACCCTCTGGCAAACAGCCCGAGCCCTGGCCGGCAGCCTGTTAGCCGATTGGCGGGGCCTGGGTCAGCACGACGCTGCGCCACCCTGGCAGGATGGCGTCCTGGACGCGGTCTTGACCGACGACAATCCGTTCGCGCGGGCGGCGGCGTCGGTCGACCGCCTGGAGGAGCTCCCCCCGGCCGTCCGGGGGGCGGCGGCGGCCGATCTGCGGCGGCTCCAGTCGATCGCCACCCTGCTGCCGCATGAGCTCGAGACAGCCCTGCAGGCTCGTGGCGTCCCATGGCCTGGAGGCCTGTGGGCATGGGGCCTGCCGTCCGACGAAGCCGAGTTGCGCCCACGGCGAGACCTGGTGGAGGCCGTACGCCGCAAGTGGCGCGTGGCGCGGGATTGGGGCGAGTCGCTCGAGGAACTGGCGGCGTACTATCGCCTGGCCGGCCCGGGCGTGGTAGGCCGGTACGCGGTCCTGCGATGGGACGGCGCCGCCCTGACCGGTGTCGCCCATCCGGACCCCGTCCGCCTGGAGCACCTGGTCGGCTACGAGCGAGAGCGGGCGCAGGTCGTGCGCAACACCGAGCGGCTGCTCGAGGCAGGGCAGGCCCATCACCTGCTCCTGTACGGGCCGCGGGGGACCGGCAAGTCAGCGACCGTCAAGGCGCTGGCCGCAGCCTTCCACGACCGCGGACTGCGGCTGGTGGAGGTACCGGTGAGGCACATCTCGAGCCTGCCGCGCCTGCTGGCGATGCTGCGAGGCTACCGTCAGCGCTTCGTCGTCTTCGTCGACGACGTCTCGTTCGAGGATGCGCACGGCTCGTTCAAGGAGCTCAAGGCCATCCTCGAGGGGTCGGCCGAGCCTTGTCCCGCCAACGTCCGGGTTTACGCCACGTCCAATCGGCGCCACCTGGTACGGGAGCGGCACGGCGGCGACGAGACGGCCCGTCCCTCCGACGAGCGCAACGAGGAGCTCTCCCTGGCGGACCGCTTCGGGATCACGGTCTTCTTCCCGGCGTGCGACCAGGAACTCTATCTGTGCATCGTCGAGGCCCTGGCGCGCCGGGCCGGGATCCGGGTCGTCGACGGCGCCGATGGCGATGCGGGGCTGGCCGACAGGACGCCTGGGGCGTCCATCGACCGCTCGACGCTGCGGCAGAGGGCCCTCCAGTGGGCCCTGCACCACGATGGGCCCTCGCCCCGCACCGCCGCGCAGCTGGTCACGGAGCTGGCCGGCGAGCTGGCGGGTGGACGCCCCTAGACAGACCTCGCGGCCAGCACCGCTTTCCTTGCCGCCACCAGCCGCTCCCATCGCGCCCGATCCAGCGGCCGGTCGAAGCTGCGCAGCTCGGCCAGCCGGAAGCCGTGCTTTCGGGCCAGCTCTTGCATCCAGCGGATGGTCTCGATGGTGAGGTCGGCCCCCAGGCTCGTGTGCTGGTAGTGGTGCTCCAGCGCCAGCATGATGGTCTCCGACATGCAGGCGTAGGCCAGGCCGCGCTCGTAGCCGAAGTGCCAGCCGAAGTCGGGGCGCCCCGGCACCTCGATGACGCCGCCGTCGATGACCAGCACATCCGGCCGCTCGGCGTCGACGCGGCGGCTGACGTTGGGCGGCCGCGACATGTCGCAGACCACGGCGCCAGGTGCCAGCATCTCGGGCGTGATGAACTCGTCGGCGGAGTTGGTGGCCACGACCACCAGTTGCGCCCGCCGAAGGGCCGAGGCAGCGTCGGTCGTCAGCGCCAGCTCCGGCGGCTCCTGTCCGGCCTCTCGGGCCGTCTGCCGCACCTCGTCGGCCACCTGCTCCAGCCTCGCCAGGGCCCGGGCTCCTGACCCCGGGTTGCCCACCAGGTCCAGGCCTCCCACGTGGGGTGCCAGCAGCAGGGCGGTCGCCCGCCCGATGGAGCCACCGGCTCCCACCACCGCGGCGCGGCTGCTGGCCAGGTCGATGCCGACGCGCCGCGCCCCCTCGACCAGCGCCTCCACGGCGGCCGCCACCGTGTAGCTGTTGCCGGTCGTCAGCGCCACCCCGAGGTCCGTCAGGTGCAAGCCGCCCCGCGAGGCGATGGCGGTGTAAGCGCCGAGCCCCACGATGCGGGCCCCCCGGTCACGCGCCAGCTCCACCGCCTGGCGGATCACCGCCAGGACTTCGTGGCGGCTCTGCGTGAGGATCTGCCGGGTCGTGCGCGGCACCACCACGAATTCCCCGTAAGCCCGCCGGCCGGCCGCCGAGACCACCCGGGTGCGCCCGATGACGAAGGGCTCCAGGAGCTCGTTGAAGCGGTCGGCCAGGCGCTCCACCTCGTCGGGGGTGAGCCCTTCGAGGGCCACGTCGAACTCGGGATAGTTGCCCAGATCCAGCGGGTGCACGAGGAAGGCGAAGCGCCCTTCGTCGGGGTCGCCGTCGGGCTGCACCAAGGTCGCACCCGTCCTCGCCGCCGCACGCACCGTGGCCGGTGCGGCGCCGGTCCCGGGTGCCTTGCCGTTGGTCGCCGCCGCGGGCACTCGAGACCCTTCGTCGGCTACCAGGTGACGCACCAGGGCGTCGGTACGGCCCTCGGCCACCAGCGACACGACCCGCTCGATGGCGTCGAGCGCCTGGCGGCACTGCTCCTCCGTCACGATGAGGGGCGGCTCGATGCGGATGACGCTCTGCCCGTTGAGGGTGGGGGCCACCCGCAGGCCCTCGACGTCCAGCAGGTAGCTGGCGATGACCGGCGTCAGCATCTCCTGCTCCGCCATGACCGGCAACAGGGTGCCCGGCCCGTACGGCGGGAAGGCCTCCCGGCCCAACCGGAAGTCGATGCCAAGCATCAGCCCCCGTCCCCGCACCTCGCCGATGACGTGGGGGTAGCGCCGGGCCAGCGCCTGGAGCCCCTCCATGAGCTGGCGGCCCCGCTCCTGGACATTGCGCAGCAGGCTCCCGTCGTCACGGGTCAGCCACTCCAGCGCGGCCAGGCCTGCCCGGCAGGCGAGGGCCCCGCCCGCGAAGGTGGAGGAGTGCTTGAGCGCGAAGTCCTCGTTGTAGGCGGCGTCGTTGGCCAGGCAGGCCCCGATGGGCACGAGCCCGCCGCCCAGGGCCTTGGCCAGCGTCATGACGTCGGGCACGACGCCCTCCTCCTCGCAGGCGAAGAGCCGGCCCGTCCGCCCCAGGCCCGACTGGATCTCGTCGAGGATGAGCAGCACGCCGTGGCGCGCCGTCAGCTCCCGGGCCGCCCGCAGGTAGCCGGGAGGCGGCACCACGATGCCCCCCTCGCCCTGGATGGGCTCCAGGATGAGGGCGGCGTAGCGGCTGCCGTCTCGCTCGAGCGCCTGCTCCAGCGCCGCCACGTCGCCGTAGGGCACGAAGTCGAACCCCTCCACCGGCGCCCCGAAGGGCCTCTGGTAGGCCGGTCGACCCGTGGCCGACAGCGCTCCCAGCGTCTTGCCGTGGAAGCCGTTGTGGGCCGCCAGGATGCGCGGGCGGCCCGTGGCGGAGCGGCACATCTTGATGGCCGCCTCGACCGCCTCGGCCCCCGAGTTGGTGAAGGTGACGTACCGCAGCCCCTGGGGCGCGATCTGCACCAACCGCTCGGCCAACTCGCCGGCCGCCTCCAGGTAGGAGGGCTGCACGAAGCTGGGCTCGCCACGCGCCTCCACGGCTCGCAGCGCCTCCCAGATGGGCGGCGGGTTGTAGCCGAAGGGCAGGGCGCCGTAGTTGGAGATGAAGTCCAGGTAGCGCCGTCCCTGCTCGTCCCAGAGCCACGCCCCCTGCCCGCGTACGAAGCGCCGGTCCATGCGGAGCCGCTCGAGCAGCTCTGCCAGCGGCGGGTTGACGAAGCGTGCGAAGGGGTGCGACGGGGCCGATGCGGTGCCCATGATGTCCCTCCATAGCCCGGGAGACGGTGTCCCGCGAGTGCTGTGCGCAGCGTGTGCACAAACCTGTGCACACACTACGGCGGCATTATAGTCCACCGCCACAGGTGGCGCAACGGCCGCTTGCCCCGCAGGGCGTGGCCGCGGTAACCTAGCCCCGAAACCATCGCGAAAGGCAGGGTCCTGCTTGCCGGGTGGCTTGCCGCACAACGAAGCGTGGTTGTGGATACCGTTCGTCGTGATGGTGTCGGTGGCGCTGGCGGTCGACCTGGGCGTATTCAACCGCAAGGCTCACGTACCGTCCACCCGTGAGGCCGCGGCGTGGACGGCCGTTTGGATCCTGTTGGCGCTGGTCTTCAACGGCCTGGTCTACCTGTGGGTGGGCTCGCAGAAAGCCCTGGAGTTCCTGGCCGGGTACCTGGTCGAGAAGTCGCTGAGCGTGGACAACCTCTTCGTCTTCCTGATGATCTTCAGCTACTTCTCGGTGCCCGCCCAGTTCCAGCATCGGGTGCTCTTCTGGGGCATCCTCGGTGCCGTGGTCATCCGGGGCATCTTCGTGGCGGCAGGGGCGGCGCTGTTGTCCTCCTTCCACTGGGTGGCCTACCTCTTCGGCGCCTTCCTGGTCTACACGGGCCTCAAGATGGCGCTGGGCAAGGAGCGGGCCGTCGAGCCCGAGCACAATCCCGTCTTCCGCTTCGTGCGGCGCTTCCTGCCGGTGGTGTCCGAGTACCGTGGACAAGCCTTCGTCGTGCGCGAGGGCGGGCGCCGGCTGGCCACGCCCCTTCTGTTGGTGCTCATCTTCGTCGAGCTGACCGACGTCGTCTTCGCCGTCGACTCGGTGCCGGCCGTCTTCGGCGTCACGTCGGATCCCTTCATCGTCTACACGTCCAACATCTTCGCCATCCTGGGCCTTCGGGCGCTCTACTTCCTGCTGGCCGGGATCATGCCCATGTTTAGGTACCTCAAGTACGCGCTCTCCATGATCCTGGCTTTCGTGGGCGCCAAGATGCTCCTGGCCGACGTGGTACACGTGCCCATCACGATGTCGCTGGTCGTCATCTTCGGCCTCCTGGTGGTCGCGGTCGTGGCCTCGATGCTCGTGCCAGCCTCGGAATCCGAGGGCGAGACCCGCGAGCAGGTCAAGACCGCCTGACGCTGCGGCATGCTCACCGGGGCCGGCCGTCTCGGGGACGATGCCCCGGCGGCCGGTCCCCGTACGGCATGGGGATGTACTGGACGGTCGGCCGCCGCTGGGCCGGCTGCGGGAAGAGGTCCATCAGCTCGTAGACCTCGGGTGGCATGTCGTCGGAGACGGGTAGGCCGAGCTCCTTGGCCTGTTCGTATGTGATAGGGTAGTCGTGGGTCCATCGTCCGCTCCCGAGGGCGTCGGCCAGACGCTCGGCCTTGTCGAGGGGCATCCCGTTGGCCGTGGTGAGGCGGATGATGAGGTCGCGCACCTGGGCCAGGGCCTTGCGGGCGGTCTGCGCCATGATGAGGGTCTGGTCGTCGATCTCGCTGGGCGGCTTCATCTCCACCACCTTGAGGATGTCGGCGGCGGCGAAGCTGCCGATCTGCGGATCGACGGGGCCCAGCACGGCGTTGGGATCCATCACCACCTCATCGGCCGCCAGCGCCAATAGCGTGCCGCCCGACATGGCATAGTGGGGGATGAAGACCGTCACCTTGCCCTCCCGGTTGACCAGGGCGTGCGCGATCTGCTCGGTCGCCAGCACCAGCCCCCCGGGCGTGTGGAGGATGAGGTCGATGGGCATCTCGGGCGGCGTCAGCTTGATGGCCCGCAGGATCTGCTCGGAGTCGTGGATGTCGATGTAGCGGGCCAGCGGGATGCCCAGCAGGGCCACCTGCTCCTGGCGGTGGATCAGGGTGATGACCCGGCTGTGACGACGGGCCTCCAGCCGCCGGATGGTCCGGAGGCGATGGGCCTCGAGTTGACGCTGGCGCCACACCGGCGAGAGGGATGAGATGAGCAAGAAGATCCAAAACAGGTCGAACAGACCGAAGGTCACCGGGATGACCCCTTTCATCAGCCCGATGGCCGCTGTGGATCGGCGCGGCCGAGTCGTGGGGCAGATTTCGGGACGGACCGCGCCGCCGCCTGCCCCGGCGACGCACGAGGGGCGGGTGCGGCGTGGCTGACGCAGGCGCTGGCCCCGCCTCCGTCAGCGAGCGGCTCCGGCGGCGCTTGAAGGAGGCCGGTCCCGGCGGGCCACCGCTGACGCTGGGCGAGGTGGTGGACCTGTCGAGGGAGCATGGCTTCGGCCTTCTCTTCGCGGTGCTGGCGTTGCCGACCCTGGTGCCCGTCCTGCCACCGGGTACGGCTGCCTTCATCGGGTTGTTGTTCGCGGTGCTGGGGCTGCAGCGGGCCTTCGGCCTGGAGCACCCGTGGCTTCCCGCCCGGCTGCGCCGGCTCACGCTGAGCCCGCAGGCGGCGCGCTTCATGGACGAGCGGGTCATCCCCATCCTGGCCCGCTTCGAGCGCTCGTCACGCGGCCGGTTGGGGCTGGTGGCGACGGAACCGCTGTTTCGGGCGGCGGCGCTGTCGGTGACCCTGCTGGGACTGCTGATGGTGACCCCGCTGCCCTTCTTCAACACCCTCCCGGCGCTGCTGGTGCTGATGGTGGGCATCGGCTTCCTGCGACGGGACGGGCTCTACATCCTGGTGGGGATGGCGGCCGGTTACGTGCTGGTGGCCGTCGTCGTCGGACTGGTGGCGGCGGGGTTGCTGGCCATCTCGTCATGGCCGTGGCGATAGGGGAGGAGGCTCGACCGGAGTGGCTTCGTATCCCATCGTGGTGCTGGAGGGCGACGAGACGGGCCAGGAGCTCCTGATGGAGGCGCTGCGGGTGCTGCACCCGTCCGTCATCGGGCTGCCCCTGGAGTTTCACACCTTCGACCTGAGCCTGGAAAACCGCCGCCGCACCCGCAATAAGGTGGTGCTGGAGGCGGCCCAGGCCATGGTGCAGGCAGGCCTCGGCCTCAAGGCGGCCACCATCACCCCCGAGGGCAAGGACGACGTGGGCAGTCCCAATGCCATCTTGCGCGAGGCCATCGATGGCACCGTCATCGTGCGCACCGGCCGGGTGATCCCCGGTGTGCGGCCCATCGCCGGGGTCAACGCGCCCATCAGCGTCATCCGCATGGCGGTGGGCGACGCCTACGGCGCACGGGAGTGGAGGGAATCGTCGGGCGACGACGAGGTGGCCTACCGCACCGAGAGCATCAGCCGGCGGGTCTGCCGGGCCGTGGCCGAGTTCGCCTTCCTGCAGGCCCGACGGCTGGGCGGCAAGGTCTTCGGCGGCCCCAAGTACACGGTGAGCCCCATCTACGAGGGCATGTTTAAAGAGGAGATGGATGCCGCCGCGGCCCGCCACCCCGACGTGCCCTACGAGCCCCAGCTCATCGACGCGACCTACGCGTTGCTGCTCTCCCACACGGGCGAGCCGCTGGTGATCCCCGCGCTCAACCGCGACGGCGACTGTCTCAGCGACCTGGTGCTGCAGATGTTCGGCACCATCGCCGGGTCGGAGTCGTTGCTGTTGTCGATGGACGACCAGCTGCGGGTCAAGTGCGTCATGGCCGAGGCTCCCCACGGCACCGCCCCTCGCCTCAAGGGCAAAAACGTGGCCAACCCGCTGGCCATGATCCTGGCGGGTGCGGCGCTGCTGTCCTACCTCCCGGGGGGCGCGGGGCAGCGGGCCTCGCGGGCCATCTACGAGGGCGCGCTCGAGACCATCCGGGCCGGCATCCGCACCGTGGACCTGGGTGGCCAGGCCAGCACCACCGAGTTTACCGACGCGGTCATCGACCGGGTACGCGCCAAGCTGGAGGTATGGGAGTCGCTGCGCATCTGAGCCCCCGGGGCGCCAGGAGACGGTCCCGGCGCCGTGGTATGTACCACTCGAGAGGGCGTCCCGCGGCCCGGGGCGCCATCAAGAGCCGGACGGGAGCGTTGCCTCATGGGATACTCGGCCATCGACCCCGAGCAGTTGCGCCAGTGGCTGCAGGTGCCCGTGGATGAGCTGGAGCGCCATCCCCAGGCGAAGATCCGCCTCCAGATCCTCCCGACGCCGCAGGACGTCCACCGGCACTTCGCCCAGAGCATCTTCGACGAGATCGAGCAAAACAACCGCCTGGGGCGGCCCACCCGCCTCATCGTCCCGTGCGGGCCCCGGGAGCCGTTTCCCATCCTGGCGCGGATGGTCAACGAGCACCGGCTCAGCCTGCGCAACGTCCACCTCTTCCACATGGATGAGCACCTCGACTGGCAGGGCCGGCCCGTCCCCCTCGACAGCCCGTGGAGCTTCGAGGGCTGGTGGCGGCGGCACTTCTACGAGGTCGTCGACCCCGAGCTCAACGTGCCGCCGTCGCAGCGCCACTTCCCGTCGCCCTTCGACCCCGACGCCATGGCCCGTGCCATCGAGGAGGTGGGCGGCATCGACACCGCCTACGGTGGCATCGGCTTCCACGGGCACATCGCCTACAACGAGCCGCCGCTGGCCATGTGGCCGGTGGTGACCGCGGAGATGTTTCGCCGGTCCACCACCCGGGTCGTGATGCTCAACCCCGACACCATCATCTCCATGGCGCAGCGCGAGGCGGGGGGCGCGGTGCACCTGGTGCCCACCATGGCCGTCACCATCGGGATGCGCGAGATCCTGGGCGCCCGGCGCATCCGCCTCTACAGCACGACGGGCGCGTGGAAGCAGGCAGCGCTGCGCATCGCCCTCTTCGGGCCCGTCACGGTGGAGTATCCGGTGACGTTTTTGCAGGAGCACCCCGACGCCATGATCATCGTCGACCGTGGCACGGCGTCCGCCCCGGCGGGCGTGACGGGCGCCAACGCGGGGAGCTACTAGGGGCTCAGGGGCGGGATTGGTCCGCCCTCCGACCCTGTCCATCGGCCGCAGGGCCCGGCGCGGCGTCAGAGGCTCGCAGGCCTTGGAGCACCAGGCTGGCGAAGGTGTCGGCGATGGCCTCGGCCGAGGCCGGGCCCTCGGGGCGGTACCACCGGTGCATCCAGTTGCACATCCCCAGGATCGCGAAGGTGGCCAGCGACGGGTCCAGATCCCCCCGCAGATGGCCCTCGGCGGCTCCCCGCCGCAGTAGGTCCAGCCACAGCTGGCGGTACCGGCGGTGCAGCGCCATGATGCGCGAGCGGTAAGGCTCTCCCAGGAAATCGAAGCGCTCCTGCGCGATGACCGCGAGGGTGGGGTAGTACTCGGCCGCCATGACCACATGCCGGCGGATGGCCTGCCGCACCGCCTCCGTCGCCGGTAGATCGGAGCCGCCCACCGCCTCCAGGGCGTCCACCAGCTTCTGCAGCGGCGTCAGGATCACTTCGAAGAGCAGCTCATCCTTGCTCTGGAAGTAGTAGTAGAGGCTGCCCTTGAGCATGCCCACGGCCGCGGCGATCTCCGCCATCGACGCCCGGTGGAAGCCCTGCTCGTTGAAGATCCGCGCGGCCGCGTCCACGATCTGCTGACGCCGTTCCTTCGTCATGCGCCGCTCACCCGGCCGATCATTCGTCTCGCCGCCGCCGTCGCCTCCGCCCGTCGCGTCGCGCCGCCAGGAACGGCCGGAGAGCGGGTGGAAAGAGCAGGACGAGCCTCCAGGTCGAGGCGGACGCGGTCGGAGGAGGCCGGAGCGGTTGCAAGCAGGGGGCTCTGTCCAGGCGCCCGTCGTCGAGGTGCTGGTCCGCTGGTGCCACGAGCGACGGCTGGAGCCCGTCACCGTCGTGGCGCCGTCGTGGGAGGCGGGCATGCAGGTGGCTCGCCGGGTGGCCGAGCGTCTCGAGGGGCGCGCCTGCCTGGGGCTCCAGGCTGTCCCCGTCGAGGCGTTGGTGGAGCGTCTCGGGGGGCCTGCCCTGGCGGAGGCCGGGGTGCGCCGGCTGCCGCCCTGGGGCCTGGAGTGGCTGGCCGAACGGGCGGCCCGCTCGGTGGAGGGCTACTACGCCGGGGTGGTGGAGCGTCCGGGCTTCGCGAGGGCGCTCGCACAGACCGTGGCCTTGCTGCGCCAGCACGGCGTCCCGCCGGAGCGATTGGAGCAGGCGGCCTCGGCGTCGGCGCCCGCCGAGAGGGACCGGTGGCGAGCCCTGGCCCGCATCTACCGCCTGGTGAGCGAGAGCCTCGCCCCGGCGGGGCCGTGGCACTCGGACGGCTCCTGGGCGGACGGGGCGGCCGTCTGGTGGGCCGCCATCCGGGAGACGAGAGAGGGGCGGGCCCCCGAGCGGCTGGGCGGCTCCACGGTGGTGCTGTGGCTGCCGCCGGAGCCCTTCGCCCCCCAGCACCTGTGGTACCGGCTCGAGGAGGCCCTGGCGCACGAGGCGTCGGGCCTGCACCTGGTGCGCCATCCGCTCGATCCCGAGCCGTTGCGTCCCCGGGCCGGCGAGGTGCGGCTGGTGGCCGCCTCCGACGAGGTGCGCGAGGCCGAACTGGCGGTGGCGGCGCTGCTGGAGGCGGCCCGCGAGGGCGTCCCCTTCTGGCGCATGGCGGTCATCGTGCGCTCCGACGCCGGTGCGTGGAGCCTGGTGGCCGACGCGGCCCGGCGGGCGGGCCTGCGTCCGTACGTGCCGGGCGCCATGCGCCCGGTGGACTCGCCGTACGGCCGGGCGCTGGTGCGGTGGCTCCGGCTCCTCGAGGAAGAGCTGCCTCCCGCGGCCGTCATGGCGTGGCTGGCCGAATCGCCGGTGCGGCCGGAGCGCTTCGGCATCGAGGCCGGGCGCTGGCAGCCGGGGGCGTGGGAGGGGCTGGCCATGCGGGCGGGGCTGGTGAGCGGCCTGGCGGCGTGGGAGGAGCGCCTGCAGAGCGCCGGCGACGCCGTCGGCGACGATCCGCGCTGGCCGGACCTGGAGCGGGCGGCGCGAGCGGTGCTCGACGAAGCGCGTGGCTTCCCCGAGGCCGGTGACTGGCGGGAGATGAGCCAGGCGTGCCGCGCCTTCGTGGAGCGGACGATGGTCCCCCACCCCGAGCGCGAAGCGCTGCTGGACCAGCTCGAGCGGCTGGAGGCCCTGGACGAGGTGGCCGCCGGCGGGCCCGTCTCCCGGCTGCGCCTGCGCCAGGCGGTCGAGGCCCTGCTGGGCGCCCCTTCGGGATCCGAAGGCCGGTTCGAGCAGGGGGGACCCGCCGTCCTCACGGGCCCCCACGCGATGGGATGCAGCTTCGACACGGTCGTGGTGGTGGGGCTCAACGATCCGGGATGGCCGGCTCGGCACCGGGCCACGGCGGGCCCGCTCCTCGGCGAGTCCGACATGGAGCGGCTCGGGCTGGCGGGAGCCGGCCTGCGCGGCGCGTGGGAGGCCCGGCGTGAGTGGCGGCTCTTCGCGGCCGCGGTGGCCTCTGCCGAGCGGCGGCTGGTGGCCAGCCGGGCCCGGGCCGAGGCGCTGACGGGACGCTCCCGGGTCGACTCCCCGTACCTGGCCCCGCTCCGGGCGTGGACGCCCGCCGGCGACAGCCGGGCCGACGGCTGGACGCGGGAGATCCTGGACGCCGCCGGCTTCGACGTACAGCTGGCGCGCCGCCGTCGGCGCGACGCCGAGCCGTACCTGAAGCGGCGCTACCCGCTGGCTGCACGAGGGGCCATGGCTCGACGGGCACGATGGAGCCGTCGCCTGACGGAATGGGACGGCCTGGTGGGTGCCGACGGGACGCTGCCGGCGACGCTCGTCATCTCGCCCACGGCCCTCGAGAGCTACGCCCGTTGCCCCCGGCGGTTCTTCTTCGAGCGCCGGCTCGGGGTGATGCCTCCGGAGGATCCCGAGGCCTCCGAGGGCTTGCAGGGGCGGGCGCTGGGGAGCGTCGCCCACCGGGCCCTGGAGATCTTCTTCACCCGCTGGATCCAGGAGCGGACGGCCAACGCTGCGGCCCAGGGGCAGCAGGCCGAGTGGCAACGATGGCTGGACGAGGCCGTCTCCCAGGCGGTACGCGAGCAGGCGGCGGCCGTGGCCTCCATGCCCGGGCTCGCTCGGCTGCAGCAGGAGGCGGTGGCCGACGCGCTCCGGCAGTTCCTCATGGCCGAGACCGAGCGCCTGGAGCAGGACGGCTGGCGCCCCGAGGCCCTGGAGCGATCGGTGGAGGCTGAGCTGACCTTCGACGAGGGGCTCGTGGTACGCCTGCCCAACCGCCTCGACCGGGTGGACCTGCGACGCGATCCCGCGACCGGCCGGCCCGTGGCGGCCCGGGTCGTCGACTACAAGACCTCCAGGTCGGCTCCCGACCCCACCCGCCTGGACGGCGGCACGTCGCTGCAGCTGCCCCTCTACCTGCTGGCGGCAGCCCGCTACGCCGAGTTGCCGGTCGAGGCGTGCGAAGCCGAACGAGTGGCACTGCGGGAGGATGGCTCGATCGACCGGGCGACCCTGCCGGGCATCCGGTGGGCGGCGATGGAGTCGTCGTTGCGGCTGGCGGTGGGGACGCTGGCGCGGCTCATCCTGGAGGGGTGCTTCCCCGGTGCGCCCGTCACGGGTCGGGAGTGCGAAAACTGCCCGTTTCGGGCGATCTGTGGTCCCGAGACCTGGCGCCAGGCTCGCCGCAAGGCCGATGAGGCGCCGTTGCAGAAGCTCGCCGCGGTGAGGGAGCAGGCCAAGTGAAGACGACAGACGTCGCCCGTCCCGTCGTCGACGCCGAGGCCCGGGAGCGGGTGGTCCGGGAGCTGGACCGCTCCTTCTGCGTGGAGGCGGCTGCAGGTACCGGCAAGACCACCCTGCTGGTGCAGCGCATCCTGCGGCTGCTGGAGCAGGGGCTCCGGCCCTCCCAGCTCGCGGCCATCACCTTCACCGAGCTGGCGGCCGCCGAACTGAAAGGCCGCATCCGCGAGCGGCTGGCGGCCGGCGAGCACCCCGCGCACCGCCGCGCCTTGGAGGAGATCGAGGCTGCCCAGATCTCGACCATCCATGCCATGGCGCTGGCCATCCTCAAGGAGCGGCCCATCGAGGCGGGGCTCGACCCGGGCTTCGAGACGGTCGACGGGGCTGGCTCGGACGACCTCTTCGACCGCCTCTGGCGGCGGTGGCTGGCGGCGCAAGCCGGAGACGGCGTCGTCGACGGGCCGGGCGCCGGGGCCCTGCGGCTGGCCCTCAAGTCCGGCCTCAGGGTGAGCCACCTGCGGACGGCGGCTCGGGGGCTCTACGAGCAGCGAGACGTGGCGCTGGAGGATCGCGACGCCCCCACCCGGGCCGATCAGGCCGATGCGAGGGTGCGAGAGCTCGCGGCGCAGGCGGAGCGACGGATTGCCGATCTCGTCGAGGCCCTGAGGGCCATCGTGCGGGATGCGTGCCTGGATGGGGGCGACTCTCTGGCTCAGGCCATCGACCAAGCCCGGGCGGCGCTCTCGGCCCATCCGCTACCGGCGGGGCCCGAGGTCGGCCCGGCGGAGATCTTGGCCTGGTGGCGGCGCGCGAGCGGACAGGCCCCCGCCCTGCGCCGCGGGTCTTTCGCAAAGGTCGGCGCGGCCCCCCGCTGGCGGGGAAAGGCCGAGCTCGCCGAGGCCCGAGCCCTGATGGGCGAGCTGGCCCAGACGGCGCAAGAGCTGGCGGATGCCGCCGGTCAGGCCGTCGCACAGCGGCTGGCCGCGTGGCTGAGGGAGTTCGTGGCCTGGGCCCAGGAGGAGAAGCGCCGCCTTGGCCTGGCGGACTTCCTCGACCAGCTCTTGTGGTGCCGGGACCTGCTCCGGGATCACCTCGAGGTACGGCGCCACTTCCAGCGGCGCTTCCAGGCCCTCCTGGTGGATGAGTTTCAGGACACCGACCCGCTGCAGGCGGAGATCGTCTTCTTCCTCGCCGAGCGGGAGCCGACGGCTCGCGACTGGCGGGACGTCACCCTGGGAGACGGCCGCCTCTTCGTGGTGGGGGACCCCAAGCAGTCCATCTACCGCTTTCGGCGGGCCGACGTGGAGATGTACCGGGAGGCGGCCACCCGCATCGAGCGGCAGGGGCGGCGGGAGTCCATCCATCAAAACTTCCGCACGCTGAGCCCCATCACCCGTGCGGTCAACGCGCTCTTCGAGCGGTGGATGACGGGGCCTTACCAGCCTTCCTACGTCGGCCTGGAGGCCTATCGCCCGGATCCCGAGCCCCCGGCCGACCCCGACCTCCTGGCGCCGGGCGCCTACCGCCTGGAGGTGCCGGGCATGCCGGAGCAGGCGGATGCCGAGGCGCCCGCCGCCCGGGTCAACGCCGACCAGCTCCGGGAGATGGAGGCCCGGACGGTGGCGCAGGCGCTGGCCAATCTCGTCGGCGGGGGCCGCTTGATGGTGGAGGAGCGGGGTACCTGGCGGCGGGCGACGTGGCGAGACGCCGTGGTGCTGATGCCGGCCTTCACCGGCATCGAGACGTACGAGCAGGCGTTGCAGGAGGCCGGGGTGCCCTACCGGGTGGTGGGCGGTCGCCTCTTCTACCACCGGCCCGAGGTGCGGGAGATCATCGTTCTGCTGGGGGCGGTGCGCAACCCCTCCGACGAGCGAGCCGTGCTGGGGGCGTTGCGCTCCGGCTTCTTCGGCATCAGCGATGCGGAGCTCTGGCACTACCGCCGGCACGGCGGCCGCCTGGACGCCGCCGAGCAGCCTCCCGACGAAGCGGCCCGAGCGGCTCCGGCTGTCGTGGAGGCCATGGCACGGATACGGGAGTGGCACGAGGTCTGCCGGGCCATGCGGCCGGTGCAGGCGCTGCGGCGGATCCTCGCCGACAGCGGCTACCTGGCCTACCTGCAACTCGAGCGCACGGGCTCCCGGGCGGCCGCCAACGTGGAGAAGCTGCTGGCGCAGGCCGCGGCATGGGAGCAGGAGGGAGCGCCGAGCTTCGGGGCCTTCGTCGACTGGCTGAGCCGGCGAGGGCCGGGCGGCAGCGCGCCGGCCGAGGAGGAGGACTCGCCCCTCGCCGACGACGAGGAAGACGCCGTCCGCATCATGACGGTCCACAAGGCCAAGGGGCTCGAGTTTCCCGTTGTGGTGGTGGCCAACATGGGCAGGCCACTTCAGGATCTCGGGCCGGCGCTGGTGGACCGCGAGCGGGGCCGGGTGGAGTTGCGGATCGGGGCCGGCGACGTCCGAGTGCAGACGCCCGGGTTCGACGAGGCGGCCCAACGGGAGCAGATGCGGCTGGAGGCCGAGCGGGTCCGCCTCTACTACGTGGCCCTCACCCGGGCCCGAGATTACCTGCTGGTGTCGGGCGCCCGGCATGCGGGCGGCTTCTGGGATGCGCTGGAGAAGGCCGCGGGGGCCGGGGCGGGCGACGTCTTGACACCCTTGCGGCTCGATGCCTCACCGGGCGAGGCCGTCGCGGAGGCGGCCGCCTCCGGGGAGGAGGGTGTCACCGCCCCGCCGGGCGATGGCCCGGCCCCCCAGGGCGAGACGCCCACCGCCGAGGAGGAGGCCCGCCGCTGGCAGGAGCAGCGGCAGGCCCTGCTGGACGCGGCGAGCCGCGGGCTCGTGGTGGTGCCCGCCCGGCAGGCAGGCACTCCCGCAGGGAGCGAGCATGCGCCCGACCGCAAGGTCGAGGCGGGGCCCCTGCCGATCGCGGAAGCCGAGGGCGACGTCGAGACGGGACACGACGGCACCCGCCTGGGACAGGCCTTCCACGTCGTCATGGAGCAACTCGCCCGGCGTGACTTCGCCCTGGACCAACCGGCACGCACCCGGCTGGTGCAGGCCGTGGCCGGCGCGATGCGGTTGTCGGAGGCGGAGCGTGAAGCGGTCGCCGTGTGGGTGCGCCTCGCCTGCGAGGGGCAGCTGGCCGCGCGGGCGCGCCGGGCCAGGCGGCGGCTGGCGGAGGTGCCCATCGTCTACGCCCGGGCACCGGGCGAGCTGGTGCAGGGCCGGATGGACCTGCTTCTGGAGGAGCCGGAGGGCGAGCTGGTGGTCGTCGACTACAAGACGGACCCCGGCCCTCCGCAGCGGCTGGCGGAGACGTACGCGGGGCAGGCCGCGTCGTACGCCGAGGCGGTGGCGAGGGCGGCCCCGGGGGCCCGCGTCCGGGTGCTCCTCTACGCTGCCCGGACCGGCGAGCTGGTGGAGGCCGCCATCCGAGAGCCCGTGGGGCAGGCCCCGGGGGAAGGGGGCTCGAGGGGCCCGATCGAATAGGCTTCATGGGGAAGGGATCGGGCATGGGCAGGACCGGAGGCTCCCCTTCGGCGGTGCCGCCTGTGACACATCCCGCCCGGACCCCGGCGGGCGTGGCCCCCGAGGTCGGCCAGGGGGGCCGTCCTTCGCTTCGAGGGCCGACCCGCACGGCTACGGTGCTGGAGCGGATCACCTACCACGAGGAGCGCCTGCGCGACGGGCTGCTGGGGGTCCTGCTCCAGGTGATCCCTCCGAGCATCACTCCCGATCACCTGACGGTGCTCCGAGTCGCACTGGCCGCCGCGGGCGCGCTGACGTGGGCGGCCGGCGCGCCGTTGAGGCCCGTGCTCTGGCTGTTCGCCCTGGCGGCCTTCAGTGACTTCGTCGACGGGCCGCTGGCGCGCAGCCGCGGGCTGGCCAGCGGGGCCGGCGGGCGGCTGGACCAGCTCGCCGACGTGCTGCTGGGCGGGGTGCTGGGCGTCATCGTGCTGGCCGAGGGCCTCGTCGATCGCTACCTGATCGCCGCCATGGTGGTGCCCCAGGCTCTATCGCTCATGGCCAGCCTGTTGCGGCGGACGTCCGTGGTGGAGCGGCCCACGACCCTGGCGCGCCTGCAGTTCGTCCTGGTGGTCAGCGGCTTTTGGGTCGCCCTGCTGGGAGCCAGCATGGGCCACGCGGCCGTGATGGCGGCCGGACGCGGCCTGTTGTACGCGGAGGCGAGCCTCGCCCTGGTGCTGAGCGGGCTCCGCCTGGGCGGATGGTATCCGCCGCACTCGCCGTAGCCCCTCTCGCGACCATGCCGGCGCCCTCCGGGGCGCCGGGATAGGAGGAGATAGATGAGCCGCTCACCATCCGATCCCGCCCCGGACCGCCTCATCGCGGCCGACCGCCTGCAGGCCTTCTGCCAGGCCGCCTTCGAGCGAGCCGGCATGGAGGCGTCCGACGCAGCGGTGGCCGCCAAGGTGCTGGTCACCACCAGCCTGCGCGGCATCGACACCCACGGGGTCGCCCTGCTCCCCGGCTACGTCAACCGGGTGCGGCAGGGTGACGTCAACCCCCGCCCCCGGATGACCCTCTCGCAGGGGAGCCCGGCGACGGCCGTCCTCGACGCGGACAACGGCCTGGGGGTGGTCGCGGCCTACCGTGCCATGGGACATGCCATCGAGCTGGCGCGGCAGCAGGGACTGGGCTTCGTGGGGGTGCGGCGCTCGACGCACTTCGGCGCCGGGGCCTACTACGCCATGATGGCCCTGGAGCACGACATGATCGGCCTGGTGGGCTCCAACGGGCCACCCGTGATGGCGCCTCACGGCGGCGCTCGCCGCGCCATGCACAACCTCCCGCTGGCCGCGGCGATCCCGACCCTCGAGGAGCCGCCCATCGTCATGGACTTCGCCATGAGCGTCGTGGCCTTCCGGCGCGTCGCCCAGGCCGCCCAGGAGGGACGTCCCATTCCCCTCGGCTGGGCCGTGGACGCCGAGGGCCGGCCGACCACCGACGCGGCCGCCGCTCTCGAGGGGGCGCTGCTGCCCCTGGGGCACAAGGGCTATGCGCTGGGCATCCTGGTCGACGTGCTGAGCGGCGTGCTGAGCGGGGCCGCCTTCGGAGCCGACGTGCGTGCCGAGGGCGCGACGGGCGCGCCGCAGGACACGGGGCACTTCGCCCTGGCCATCCGGGTCGACGCCTTCATGGAGCCGACCGCCTTCAAGCGGCGCACGGATGCCCTGGTGCGTCACCTGCGGTCGACGCCGCCTCAGGACCCGGCCGCTCCCGTGCGGGTGCCCGGGGAGCGGGGCGCCGCCATCGAGGCCCGCCGACGACGGGAGGGCATCCCGGTGCCCGCCGGGCTCTACGAGCGTCTCCAGGCGCTGGCCGCCGAGCTCGGCCTGGCGGCGCCGGCCTGAGCCGAGGCGTGCGGGCCGGCGACCACGCTTTCGTCCTGCCCCTGCGGGGCCTCCCCCACCGTGTGGAGGTGCGGGTGGCCCCGCTGGGGCGCAGCCGGGTGGTGCGGGCCGACGGCACCATCTGGGTGCTGATGGCGCCCGGGGAGCGGCGGGGGCCGGACGAGCTGCTGGGGGCCTGGCTTCGGGCCGAGGCCCGGCGCGTCATCGTGGCCCGGGTGGCAGAGCTCGCCGAGCGCCACCGGTTCCGTTATGGTCGCATCTTCGTGCGGGCCCAGAGGACCCGCTGGGGCAGCTGCTCGAGCCGGGGCAACCTCTCGTTCAACTTCCGCCTGATCCTGGTGCCTCCGGAGATCCTCGACTACGTCATCCTCCACGAGCTGGCCCACCTGCGGGTGCCCAATCACTCGGCTCGCTTCTGGCGACTGGTCGAGACGCTTTGCCCCGACTACCGATCCCGCCTACGCTGGCTCCGTCTGCGGGAGCGACGGCTGATGCAGCTCGCCCTGTGATCTCACTGCGGGGAGCCGTCAGGCGCCGCTCCCAGCACGGTCACCTCCCACAGCGAATAGGCGCCGGCCGTCCACGTGGAGTGGCCCGTCGACGTGTCGAGACCGGGCGCGCGCTGCAGCATCTGGATCCGCACGAAGCGGGCCGGCCGTGCGGGGAAGGTGACGGTCTCGGTGCCGCCCGCCCCCGAGCGGGTCTCGTAGACCGTCTCCCAGTGGCTGCCGTCCGCCGAGAGCTCGATCCGGTAGTGGAGCGCATGGCGCTCCCACTCCAGCCGCAGGCCGCCCACCTCTGCGGTCTCGCCCAGGTCCAGCGCCAGCCATTCGGGTTCGTCACGGAAGATGCGGCTCGCCCATCGGGTGTGCCGGTCGCCGTCGACGGCGCTGGCGGGCCCCCACGCGGGCCCCAGCTCGGCCGACGACGAAGCCGTGGCCGAGGCGACGGGCAACTCGACGGGGGCCGTCATCGAGGACCGGGCCGGGATCTTCAAGGAGACGGCCGCGTAGGGGGGCACGACGACGCCCTCCGTCAGGTCCGGCCGTGGGACCATCGCATCCAGCGTCCGACGCTCGTCCAGCACCCACGCCTGGGCTCGCTGCGCCGGCTCGAAGCCGCTCAACTCCAGCGTCACCCGGCGTGGCCGGTTGGGATCCTTGTTGATGAGCACCACCCACAGGACCTTGCCGTCTTCTGATGTCGAAGCGTAGGCAGCCAGCGCGGGATCCGCCGACCCGGCGTGCACCATCTGCGACCCGAAGTGGCGGGTGAAGAGGGCAAACGCCCAGTACGACGGATGGGGCGGGTTGTCGGGCGTGGCCCCCAACAGCCCGAAGTCGCCGCCGCGCGGCGGGTAGGGGTTGTGCAGCGCCCAGAAGCCGGCCGCGTCGACGCCCTCCTCCAACAGGGTGCCGAGCACGTCGGCCGTCCAGAGCCCGTTGACGATGGAGACGCTCTGCGGGCCCGGGTACCCGGTGACGGAGTTGTACCCACCGATGTGGATCTCGATGCGATCCGCCCGGTCCGGTACCGCCGAGCGCAGCATGTCACGCAGCGCCTGCAGATTGCGCCGCAGCTCGGCGGTGCTCGCCAGCAGTCGGGCGTCGTCCTCCTGGCGGGGCTCCTGGGGGAACCAGTTGTAGACGACGAAGTCGAGGACCGGGCCGGCGATGCGCAGCACCTCCATGGTCCACGCGGCACGCGCCACGCTGACGCCGGCGCCCACCCGGATGGTGGGGTCGACGGCCTTCATGGCTGAAGCGAACTCGACCACCTGCCGGGCGTAGGTCACGGCCGCCACCGAGAAGTACTCCTCGTCCCCGACCTCCCAGTACCGCACCCCGTAGCCTTTCTCGACGTTGGCGTAGCGCACCCACCGGGCGGCCAGCTCGGGGCCGGCCGGGTAGTTGACGCTGATGGAGGGTTGGGCGCCCACCAGCCGGCAGAAGAGGATGAACTCGTCCGTGTCCATCCGCAGGGGCGAGTTGTGGGGAGCGTCGAAGACATACCGATCGCCGTCGTTGCCGCCCGGATACCGCAAGAACCGGATGCCCGCCTGCTTCACCTTTCGCACCGAATCCTGGTCGAAGGTGAGCGGCCAGTCCTCCATGGTCCCGGGAAAGAGCTGCTCGTCCCAGCTCGCGGTGTTGACCCCGAAGACCAGGGGCTTGACGGGCCCCAGGATCCAGGTGGCGTCCACCGAGACCGTCGCCCGGGCCTCGGTGGCCGAGGCGGTCGAGGCCATCGAACCCACTCCCATCCCGATGGCGAGCACCAGGACCAGCGCCCGCAGCATCGCATGACCCCCTATGCTCACGGCTGACCTCACTTGAAGCCGGTCAGCGCGAAGCCCCGGATGTAGTGTCGTTGCATGGTCAGGAAGAGCACGATGGTGGGCACGATGGCCATCACCGTGGCAGCCTGGAGCTTGCCGGCGTTGAGCGCGGTGCTGTACGCCGTCGCCATCATCCGGATCCCCACCGGCACCGTGGCCAGGTGCGGGGCCGAGGTGGTGACGATGAGGGGCCAGAGCAGGTAGTTCCACTGGCCGATGAAGGTGAAGATGGCGATGGTGGCCAGCGCCGG
>DATCKA010000033.1:0-3113 GCA_036562495.1 Limnochordales bacterium | reverse complement strand
CGTGCCGCCCCGCACGTTGTCGAAGAGCATCGTGCCGACGCGGACTTCAGACGCCACAATGCCATCGCCCGTGATCGCCGTGCGCCAGTTCCACTGCCCGTTGGTCTTGCTGTTCGCCAGCAGGATACCGCCCGCCCCGATCCGCACCGCCTTCGTCGCCTGGGCCGGGTCCTGGTGGTTGTAGACGATGAGCCCGTTTTGGTCCATGTAGACCCACGCCTGGGTCGACTTGATCAGGTTTAGCGCCGCATCAATCGCCCCCTGAAGCGCCGACGTGGGTAGCGGGACCTGGCCCGATGCCACGGCGTTCTTGGCGTTCTGCTCGGCCTGGTCCGCCTTCTGCTGGGCGCCCGCTGGCGTCTCGGCCCCGACCTCTGCGGCCTGCGTGGGGGTGGCCTTCTGCCATGCAGTGCCGTCCCAACGCTTCCAGACGTGCGGCGTGGAACTCGTGTCCACCCACAGGTCATTCACCTGCGGGTTCGATGGCGGCGTCGAGCCAACGGCGACAGGTCGCTGCTTCGTGTCCCACGTGCCCTGCTTCTGGTTCAATCGCCGCTGAAGGTCGGCCACCACCTTCGGCAACGTCGTGATCAGCGGCCGGTAGTACCCCAGCACCACCTTGTCACGGGTCGGGTCCACGTAGGACCGCTGGACCTCGATCACCCGCGCCTCCAGCACTAGCGGCGGGTCGACCGAGGTGTCGTGGATGGTCACAGTATCGCCAAGCCGTACGGACTCGTGCTCCCAGCCGCTAGCGCTACGGAGCAGGGGCTGCCCCTCAAACTGGGCGTAGAACTGCGCCTGCAACGAGTAGTACTCGGGCTCCCGGGGTGGCTCGACTTGTTCGGCCAGCCGCTCCAGCAGGGCCACCTCGATCTCATAGGTATACCGGCTGTTCACCCGCTGCTGGAGCGCGCTCCAGGTCTTCTGCAGCAGTTTGTTGGGATCTTCCTCGTCGGGATCGTCGTAGATCCCGAAAATGTGCCGCCCGCCAGGCAGGCCCCAACGCTGCAGGGCGTCCTCGTCGCCCACCCAGTCTTGCCCCTGCGGCTTGTCGGCGGGGTCGCCATTGGCTTTGCTCCACGTCACGTCGACGAACGTCAGTCGTTTGCCGTTCTCGTCCGCCTTCCCCACGCCGATCATCGCCGTGACCAGCTCGGTGGTGTCCTCGATGCGACGCAGGCCGGTGATGTCCTTTGCGTACTCAAACCGCTTGCCCGTGTACCGGCCCCGCTGCCGCAACAGGTCCACAAACCGGCCCACGATCCGCCCGTCCTGCCAGACGACATGCCAGCGGATCTCTGCCTCAAACTCCGAGGCGATCTGATGCAGCACCTCGGTAACCGTCTTGTAGCCGTCGATGGTAATGGTCCGCGTACCGGACCACTCCACTATGCCGGGCTGCCAGCGGGTGCCGGTCAGGGCGTTGGTGAGCGCCTGCGAAGCCGTCACACCCGTCCAGATCGTGGGGCGGATGATGGAGCCGTTCAATTCGAGCGCCGCATTCTCCGCCACGACCCTCCGGATTCGCTTGCCCTCGCTGTCCAGCTCATCCTCGACCGTCTTGATCCGCAGCTCCTGGAGCAGCCCGTCCAGGTCGCGGATGATGACGTACCCCTCGGGCGCGATGGTCTGGGCATCGGGGTGGTCCGCAGGTACGGCAAACTCGTAGGTGATGGCTGCGTTCTCCAACTTTTCGACGTGCATGTCCTCCAGGATCGGGCACGCAGAAGGGCCGTCCCCAAGGACGGCCCGCACGACCTCATGCCGGTCCAGGACCATGATCTGCATTACAACCACCGCTCCCGGTACGTGAGTTCAACCGTCGCCACACCGTCAGGCGTCACGCCGATCGCCACCGGCTCGCCGGGCGTGAGGCTGAAGAACTCGCTCGACGGGTCGAGCAGGTCGAGCCGGGGCTCGCCGTTCAGGTACACCGCATGGCGCTCGCAGTCGATCTCGATCACGTCCCCCATGTCGGCGATGTATGGCACTTCTGCCGTGCCCACGGGGTTGATCTTCTCGACCCAGACCGTCCAGAAGCGGACGGTCATGGGCTGGTACGTACCGTAGGCGCCCGCGTGAAGCTGCACCTGGGCGAGTGGGTTCATGTACTGGCTGTTGGCGTCGACCCATTCCCGGTACAGGCGGGTGTGGTGCTTGCCCGTGGTCTTGTCCACCAAGGCAAAATAGGCGTGCCACCTATTGCCGATCCGCCCGATGCGGATGAGGCCGTCGAAGTCGTTCCAGACCCCGGCCTTCGCGCCGTGGGTGGGCTGGACGAAGTAATACCCGCCCGACAGCGCGCCCGCACGGGCCTCGCCCCACATATCCTTGACCCCGGAGTGCGTGTCCTTGAGCGCGATCTTCCCGAAGATGGCGTTGTTCTGATCGAGCAGGTAGACCTCGGCCCTGCCCACGCTCTGCTTGCTGTTGAAGAGCTGTACGAACACTGTAACCCGAAAGTCCTGAATCGGGCCACCAGGCACGCTCGTCTTCAAAGCTGGCCCGTGCCAGCCCGAGCCGGTGCCGTAGTCCGACGGCTCGAAGTGAGTGCCGGTGCTGATCATCGTCCCGGCAACTGTGCCATCTACTTGAGTGCCGCTAGTCCAGCCTACCGTCGAATCTAGCCCGTCGGTGAGCACTTTCTGCTCCTTCGGGACCGGCGTTTCCTCAACCGCATCCGGGCGTCCGAGCATCACGTACTTTTCTGGCGTCGCCACGGCCAAGTATGTGATGGGCTGCTGGACCGTGGCCCGGATCACCGGCCACGCCGGCGCCGTCCCGCCGGCCGTCACGACCGCCTCCCCGCCGGCCCCGAGCGAAAGGACGTGTTCGTCCCCCAGGGCCACAGGGTCGGGACAGAGGAAGGTCAGCGTGCCCCTTCCGATCGTGGCGATCTCTTCCAGGTCTGTGTCACCACTCAGTACGGCCCGCCAGGTCAGGTTTGGCTCATCATCGAAGACGAGGCTCTTGGGCTCTCCTCCAGGCTTCAACCATGCTGCGAGCGCCCTGACCCGCTCTCGCAAGCCAGCCGGCGTATCTTCCTTGAGTACAATGTCGACTTCGATCTGTCGCACCCCATATTCGTGCCCCTGATAGTACGCGCCAGC
>DATCKA010000017.1:0-3319 GCA_036562495.1 Limnochordales bacterium | reverse complement strand
CGGGTCGAAGAGCCCGACGCCCTGGAGTCGACCCTGGCCCGGGTGCTGCGGCCCGAGGGAGGGCCGGCGGTGGCCGTCGTCGCGGTCGACCGGGAGGTGCCGCGGCTCTTCTGACGGGGTGAGGCGGGGGAGCCGACGTCGAGGCCAGGAGGTCGACGTCGAGGCGGGGAGGCCGATGTCCAGGCGGCGGAGCTGCCGGGTGTCGGACACGACGGGGGGTCGATGACGGTGCCGGTCTTCCGGGATGCCCAGCATCTCAAAGAGGTCATGGCCGCCCTGGCCGAGCGGGCTCGATTCAGCGACGCCGCCCGAGGGCTGCGGGACGCGCAGCTGGTGGTGGCCTTCGTCTATCGCAACCCCGACCTGACGGTCGTCATGGACGGGCGCACGCCCACCACCGACGGCTCCCACATGACCGTCCGCTTCGACTCCCTCGAGCCGCCGCCCGACGTCACCTTCGAATCGCCCGCCGACGTCGGCCACACCTTCTGGCAGGGCAAGCTCAACGTGCCCATGGCCCTGGCCCGTGGCCAGGTCAAGGCCCGCGGTGCCATCGCCCGGGCCCTCAAGCTGTTGCCCCTGCTGCCGCCGCTCTACCAGATGTACCGGGAGGTGCTGGTGGCGAGGGGCGAGGGGGACCTCCTCTCGTGAGTGACGCCCCCGTGCCGGCACCGCCTGCCCCCATCCGGGTGCGGGCGGTCGTCCTGGAAGACGTGGGCGGCCCCCTGAGGGTCGAGACCGTCGAGCTCGATCCTCCCGGGCCGGGCGAGGTGAGGGTGCGGGTGGCGGCGGCCGGCGTCTGCCGCAGCGATCTGCACGTCCTGCACGGGACGTTGCCCGTGCCGCTGCCCGCCGTGCTGGGCCACGAAGGCGCCGGCGTCGTCGAGTCGGTGGGGCCCGGCGTCACCCGGGTGCGTCCCGGCGACCCCGTCGTCTTCAACTGGGTGCCGGCCTGTGGCCGCTGCCCCTACTGCCGTATCGGCCGGCCCGACCTGTGCGATGCGGCCTTCGAGATGCAGGTGAGCGGCACGCTGCCGTCGGGCGAGACCCGCTTCCGGCTGGGCGGCCGGTCGGTTCACCATTTCTCCGGGGTCTCCTGCATGGCCGAGGCGACGGTGGTGCCCGAGGCGGGCGTGGTGCCCATCCCGCCCGGCATCCCCCTCGAACGCGCCGCGCTGGTCGGATGCGCCGTCACCACCGGCTACGGGGCCGTCGTCCACACCGCCGGCGTGCGCCCGGGCACGAGCGTGGCGGTGCTGGGCTGCGGCGGGGTGGGCCTCAACGTCATCCAGGCCGCCCGCCTGGCCGGCGCCCACCCCATCATCGCCATCGACGTGCGCCCCGACAAGCTCGAAATGGCCCGCCGCTTCGGCGCCACCCACACCGTCGACGCCGGCCGCAGCGAGGACCTCATCACGCCGGTCGTGGAACTGACCGACGGCCTGGGCGCCGACTACGCGTTCGAGGTGGTCGGGCGGCCCGAGACCATCGCGGCCGCCTACGGCGCCGTGCGCAAGGGCGGCACGGCCGTGGTCGTGGGCGTGGCCGCACCGCACGAGGAGGTGGCCATCAACGCCTTCTCGCTGCCGTCCCAGTCCAAGGTGCTGACCGGCACCTGGTACGGCCGGTCGCGGCCCGACGTCGACGTCCCCCGCATCCTCGCCCTCTACCGGGCCGGCCGCCTCGATCTGGACGGGCTCGTGTCGGCCACCGTGCCGCTCGACGCCGTCGGCGAGGCCTTCGAGGCGATCGAGTCGGGCCGGGCGGTGCGCACCGTCATCCGCATGGGAAACCCCCCGGAAAGGACGTGACGCCTCACATGGCCGGCGACGCCGTGCGGCGCTGGGAGCGCCGCCTCTTCATCGACGGGGAGTGGGTCGCCCCCTCCGACGGCGCCCGCTGCTTCCCCGTCATCGACCCGGCGACGGGAGAGGCCTTCGCCGAAGCCGCCGACGCCAGCCCCGCCGACGTGGACGCCGCCGTGCAGGCCGCTTGGGCCGCGATGGCCGACGCGCGCTGGCTGGGCATCGACCCCCTCGAACGCTCCCGCACCCTGCACCGCATCGCGCAGCTCATCCGGGAGCGCCAGGACGAGCTCGCCGACGTCATGACCCGCGAAAACGGCATGCCCATCAGTTTTGCCCAGTGGCTGGAGATCCCCATGGCGGCCGACGTCTTCGACTACTTCGCCGGCCTGGTGCCGACCACCGGCGGTCGTACCCTCCCCTTCTCGCTGCCGGGCCCGCAGGGGCAGTACCTACTCCTCACCCTCAAGGAGCCGGTGGGCGTGGCGGGCCTCATCACCCCGTGGAACTTCCCCCTGCTCATGCCCACCTGGAAGGTGGCCGCCGCCCTGGCCGCCGGCTGCTCGGCGGTGCTCAAGCCGGCGCCCGAGACTCCCCTGACCGCTCTGGCCCTGGCCGAGATCTGCGCCGAGGCCGGCGTGCCCCCCGGCGTCCTCAACGTGGTGCCCGGCGGCGACGAGACCGGGGCCGCGCTGGTCGCCCACCCCGGGGTGGCCAAGATCGCCTTCACCGGCGAGACGGCCACGGGGGCCAAGATCCTGGCCGCTGCGGCGCCCGACATCAAGCGGGTCACGCTGGAGCTGGGCGGCAAGTCGCCCAACATCGTCTTCGACGACGTGCCGCTCGAGGAGGCCGTCTCGGGGGCCCTCTTCGGGGTCTACCTCAACTCCGGGCAGGTCTGCCAGGCCGGCACCCGGGTGCTGGTCCAGGAGACCATCTACGAGCGCTTCGTCGAGGCGCTGGCCGAGCGGGTGCGCCAGCTCAAGGTGGGGCCGGGCCGCGACCCCGCCACCGACGTGGGGCCGGTCATCCGCGAGCGTCAGCTCCGCCGCATCCTCGGCTACGTCGAGACGGGCACCCGAGAGGGGGCTCGCCTGGTCGCCGGCGGGCGCCGGCTGGAGGCACTCGGGCCCGGCTACTTCGTGGAGCCCACCGTCTTCGCCGACGTGACGGCCGAGATGACCATCGCCCGCGACGAGATCTTCGGGCCGGTCTCCGCGGTCATCCCCTTCAGGGACGAGGCGCACGCCATCGAGCTGGCCAACCGGACCCTCTACGGGCTCGCCGCCGGCGTCTGGACCCGGGACGTCAAGCGCGCCCTGCGGGTGGTGCGAGGCGTGCGGGCCGGCACGGTCTGGGTCAACACCTATCAGGTGATCTCCCCCACCGCCCCCTTCGGCGGCTACAAGCGAAGCGGCCTGGGCCGTGAGCTCGGCCCCGACGCCCTGGAGCCCTACCTGGAGACCAAGACCGTCATCGTCGACCTCAACGAAGAGGCGATGAGGTTCTTCTGA
>DATCKA010000015.1:0-9139 GCA_036562495.1 Limnochordales bacterium | reverse complement strand
GCGGGCGGCCACGGGCGCAGGGCCGCCGGCGGGAGCAGCCGCACGGCGGCGCCGATGATCCACACGTGCAGAGCCTGGTCCAGGAGGAAGGCCCCGACCCCCGGTCGGCGCGAGGTCCCCAACGCCGCGTCGATCGCGACGTGGGACGCCACCACGGCTGTCCAGGCCACGATCAGCGCCAGCGACGCCGCCGGAAGCCCCAGCAGCGCCATCATCCCCAGGTGTACCGCCGCATGGACCACCAAGTCGCGCGGGTCCTGCTCCCGGCCGCCGCCCGGCATGCCCTCCTTGCGGACGGCGAAGTCGGCCAGCAGGTGAGCCGTCACGGCGAGCCAGAAGAGGCTCGCTCGCACGGTCTCCACGTCCAGGAGGCCCAGGCGCCCCGCCAGCGGGATCAAGGCACGCGCCCCCTCGTCCGTCGATCACCATCAAAAGGGTGAAGCCTCACGGTTCACCCTCCGAAGGGTGAATCTCGCCGTCCGACGGGGCCTGTTCCAGGGTCTCTCCCAGGAACCGCTCTGCCCCCCGCACGGCCGGCCACCGAGCCGCGGCGCACCGCTTTTGCACGTTTTGCGGGGCGACACCCAGCTCGTCGGCGGCAGCCGCGTAGGTCCCGAGCCGCTCGTAGGCGGCCACGGCCTCCCACTGCTCTGCCGTCCAGCGCTCCAGGATGGCATCGAGGAGCGTCAGCACGACGTTGACCCAGGCCGTATGGCGACCTTCGGGACCCGCGAAGCGGGTGACCTCTACGGCCCCGCCCCGGCGTCCCTGGGCAGCCTTGGCCGCGGCCAGGGCCTGCCGTGCCAGGTGGAAGGCCTCGCCGTCCATCTCCCACGAACGGGCCGCGGAGAAGGGTGTGTCGATGGTCCCCCACCCGATGCCCACCCGCAAGCGCACCCCTGGTGCCAGGGGAGCCCGCCGCAGCTCGGCCCGCAGCCGCCGGACCGCCGCGAACGCCCCCGGGCCGGGCCGCACGACGCCCTGCACCTCGTCACCGGCCGAAATCGAGAAGGGGACCGCCAGGTCGTGCGCCCACTGCTGGTTGAAGCGTGCCAGCGCCTCCTCCAGCGCCTCCCGCAGGCGCTCCCGAGGCTCCAGGCGACGGGATCCGACGACGTCGCCCGTCACCACCACCCACCGGGTGACCAAGGGCTTCACCACGCCAGCCCCAGGGCCATACCGGTGGCCCAGCTCGGCGACCTCCATGACCCGACGGCGACCCGCAGCTCGGTGCCCAGCTGGGCCATCCAGGGCGTCCGGACCCACTGCTGCCCCAGCCACACGCCGACCCAGGGCCCCGCCTGTCCCTCGCCGCCGTCGGGGATGGCGAACTCGTAGCCCAGCCGCAGGGAGACGCGCGCCAGGTCATCGGGGCCGAGCGCCCACGAAGAGCCGGCCCAGGCGCCCGTCGGGCGCTGCAAGCCGGGGGCGAGGTCGAGGCCCAACAGCCACGCTCGCTCCTGCGCTCCCGCCGCCACCAGCATCACGCCCGCCGGGGCGGCGCGATCCGTCCGCAGGCCCATGAGCCAGCCGCCTCGGGACGCCACCTCGGCTCGCCCGGGAGCAGTCGCCCATCCTGCCACCATCATTCCGACCAGGAGGCCGATGACCGCTACTCTCTGCGTCGTCCGACCCAAGGCCGACCCTCCAATCCCCGGCACTGCCTTTCCAGTTTCGGGTCTCGCTCCCCGGCTCCTGGCGAAGGACTGCATGTGAGGAGCAAACTAGGAGGGCGGGGGTGCCCCGCCATCCGGACCCGGAGGTCGACGCCATGCCGCGATATCTGTGCGACGACTGCAAGTACGATTACGGCGATGCCTGCCGGCGCCCCGAGCGGCCCAATGCTCTGTCGTGCTCCGATTACGTGCCGAGAGACGCCCTCTGGAGGCGACCACCCGACGCGTCTTCCATCAAGGAGTTTCTCGACAGCCTGCCTGTGGCCACCACCGGTGACCACCCCGAGATCAAGGAGGCTACACGCCGACGGGTATACAAGCTGATCCTGGCCGCCGGCGCCGCCATCGGAGTGGTCGGAGTCATCCTGGTCTCGATGCTGCGCTGACCGCGTTGCCTCGCCCCCCTGCCCACGTGCTACGCTCTGATAGCAGGGAGGGTTGGCCGTGTCGTTGCTCTTCACCCCCATCCAACTCCGCAGCGTACGCCTGCGCAACCGCATCGTCATGTCACCCATGTGCCAGTACTCGGCCGGCGACGACGGATGCGCGACCGACTGGCACCTGGTGCACTACGGTGCACGCGCCACAGGGGGCGTCGGCCTCGTCATCCTGGAGGCGACCGCCGTCGAGCCTCGAGGGCGCATCAGCCGCCAGGACCTGGGGCTGTACGACCCTGCCCAGTTGCCCATGCTGCGGCGCATCGTGGAGTTCATCCACCAGGAGGGTGCAGCCGCCGGCATCCAGCTGGCCCACGCCGGCGCCAAGGCCTTCTCCCCGGACCGGGGACGGGGCCCCCAGCGTCCCGTGGCACCCTGTGCGATCCCCTTCGCCGAGGGGTGGGTGACGCCCGAGGCCCTCGACACGGAGGGGATGACGCAGGTGCGGGAGGCCTTCGTCCGCGCCACGAGATGGGCCGCCGAGCTGGGCTTCGACGTGGTCGAGGTGCATGCGGCCCACGGCTATCTGCTGCACGAGTTCCTGTCGCCCCTGACCAACCGGCGCACCGACGCCTACGGAGGGGATCTCCAGGGGCGCCTGCGCTTCCCCCTGGAGGTCATCGCCGCGGTCCGGGAGGCGTGGCCCGCGGATCGCCCCCTCTTCGTCCGCCTCTCCACCACCGACTGGGTGCCGGGCGGCTTCGACGCCGATCAGGCCGTGGAGGTGGCCAGGGCCCTGGCTTCCGTGGGGGTCGACGTCATCGACTGCTCGTCGGGTGGCATGCCTCAGGCCCAGGTGCCGACCTTCCCCGGCTACCAGGTCGACAACGCTCGCCGCATCCGGCACGAGACCGGGCTCTTGACGACGGCCCTGGGGTTGATCACCCAGCCCGAGCATGCCGAGTCGCTGCTGCAGCGGGGCGACGCGGACCTGGTGGCGCTGGGGCGGGAGCTCTTGCGAAACCCCTACTGGCCCTTGCAGGCAGCCGCCGTCCTGGGTGACGAGCCGCCCTGGCCACGGCAGTACCTGCGGGCGCGGCGCTGAGCTGGGCTTCCAGCGACTCCCGCAATCGACCGGCCTTTCCACTGGCGACGCCGCGGCGAGCGGACACGCTTATAGGCGACGAGTCACTCGTCGGAGGCGCATCGGATGCCACAGCCCGACGCTGCTCGCCTGGCGTCGCTCTCACAGGAGGCTGCTCGCGCCCTGGCGCGCTACGAGGACCAGCTGGGGCGATTGAGCTCCGTCAAGGAGCGCGCGCAGCGCCTGCAGATCCTCCTGACGGCGACCCAGACCCTGGAAGACCTACCCCTGTGCGACGTCCTCGTGCTCAACAGGCGCACCCTGGAGCACCTCTTCGAGGCGTGCTCCGACTTCATCATGCGACCGCTGTCGATCGCGGGGGGCCGTGAGGCAGCGCTGATCTACCTGGACGGGCTGGTCGACTCCAAGCGTCTGGACGACTTGGCCCTCAAGGCACTGCTCTACGACGCCTTCCCCCTGGCAGGGTCCGAGCCCGGCCCGGCGCCGCTCTCGCAGACCCTGGAGAAGCGGGTCGTGGCCGTCTCGCAGGTCAGGTCGGCCTCGACCGTACGGGAGGTCGCCGACGCCGTCCTGCATGGCAACGCCGCCCTGCTCATCGACGGCGAGCCCACGGCGCTGCTGCTGGACGTAAGCGGCTTCGAGCACCGAAACGTCGACGAGCCCCAAAACGAAGCGGTGATCCGGGGCCCCCGGGAGGGCCTGGTCGAGAGCCTCCGCGTCAATACCGCCCTCATCCGGCGGCGGCTGCGCACGCCGGAGCTCAAGCTGGACCCGGTGCGGGCCGGCCATCTGTCGCGCACGGAGATCGTGGTCGCCTACATAAGGGGCATCGCTCCGGACGTTTTGGTCCAGGAGGTCAAGCGCCGGCTCACCCGCATCCGCATCGACGCCGTCATCGACAGCGCCTATGTCGAGGAATTGATCGAGGACGACCCCTATTCGCCCTTCCCCCAGGTGCTGGCCACCGAGCGGCCCGATATCGTCGCTGCCAACCTGCTGGAGGGGAGGGTGGCCGTCCTGGTGGACGGGTCCTCCTTTGCCCTGGTGGTGCCCATCACGCTGTGGAGCCTCATGCAGGCCAGCGAGGACTACTACGAGCGCTACTTCATCGGCTCGGCCCTGCGGCTCCTTCGGTACCTCTTCGCCCTCATCGCCCTCACGGTCCCGGCCTTCTACATCGCTGTCACGACCTTCCATCATGAGATGATCCCCTCGGCCTTGCTGTTGACCCTGGCCGCCACTCGGGAGGGGATCCCTTTCCCCTCCATCGTCGAGATCCTCATGATGGAGATCTCCTTCGAAGCGCTGCGGGAGGCCGGCGTGCGCCTGCCCAAGACCGTGGGCGCGGCCGTCACCATCGTGGGAGCCCTCATCATCGGCCAGGCCGCCGTGCAGGCCGGCATCGTCAGCGCGCCCGTCATCATCGTGGTGGCGCTGACGGGCATCGCATCCTTCACCTTCCCGCGGTTCAACCTCGGGATCGCGGTTCGCCTGTTGCGGTTCCCGTTGATGTTTTTGGCAGGGGTGCTGGGGCTGTACGGGCTGATCCTGGGCATCCTGGTGATCACCATCCACCTGGCCGGGTTGCGCAGCCTTGGCATCCCGTACCTCTCCCCGGTCGCGCCCCTGTCCGTGGGCGAGCTGGCCGATGTGGTCGTGCGGCCCCCCATCTGGGCCCGGGGCTTTCGGCCCCGCCTGACCGGCTATCCCAATCCGAGGCGCCAGCCCCCTCGGGTAAAATCGGGGCCCGAGTCCTGGGAAGAGGGCGAGCCCTCACCGGGTGCGGCGCCGGCTGAGGGGGCGGCGCCATGATGGGCGCGGCCGCTGCCCCCTGCAGCCCGTCTCTTCTTAGAAGAGGGCTCCTGGGCGGGCTGGTCGCTTGCCTGGCGGCTGTCTGCGCGGGTTGCTGGGATCGCATCGAGGTCACGGAGCTGGCCATCATCAGCGGCGTCGCACTGGATCAGGCGGGGCCCCAGTCGGTCCGGATGACGGTCTCCATAGTCGCCCCCACTCGGGTGCGCACGCCGGGCTCGGGCGCCGGCGAGGTGTCCCCCTCCCCGGACGTAGTGATATCGGCCGAGGGCCGCACCGTCGTCGACGCCGCGGTGGCGCTGCAGGCCAAGACAGGACGGCGCCTCTTCTGGGGACACATCGAGGTCATCCTGGTGGGGGAGGCGCTCGCTCGGCAGGGTCTGGCGCCGGTCTTCGACTTCTTTGCTCGCCATCGCCAGCCGAGACTGCGGACCCTGGTCGCCGTCGTGCCGGGTGACGCCTCCGACGTCCTGGCCACCATGGCCGTCATCGAACCCTCGACGGCAGCCGCCGTCACCAGGCTGGCCGAGCTCCACCCGGCCGCGCTCATCACCCTCAAGGACTTCCTGGCGGACCGTCTGGAGCAGGGTCGGGAGGCCGTGGTGCCCATCATCCGCGTCGCGTCGGGGGGAGCGGCTCAACCGGGCACGCTGCAGATCTCGCCCGACAAGGAGCCCGACCCGCCCCCCTCCGTCCAGCGCGACCCGTTGCAGCCGGAGCTGGTCGGTCTGGCCGTCTTCCGAGGGGATCGGGTGGTGGGCTACCTCGACCGGTCGGAGAGCCTGGGATTGCTCTGGGTACGCAGTCAGTCCATCGTTTCCTCCGTGACGGTGCCGCTGGGTAGTACCGACCAGCACGTCAGCCTCACCATCGTCCGGTCAGCAACCGAGATGCGGCCCCGTTTCGAAGGCGATCGGATCGTGATGGAGATGCGGCTCTTCGGCGAGCACGACCTGATCGAGGACACGGCCGGCGTCGACACCGACTCGCCCCGGGTCGTCAAGCTCATCGAGCAGGAGCTGGCCGAGGCCATCAGCCAGAGCGTGCGCAGGGCCATCGCCAAGCTCCAGAAGGAGTTTCGAAGCGACGCCTTCGGCTTCGGGGCCGCCGTCCGCAGGGCCGATCCCGCCCGTTGGAGGGAGCTCTCGGCTCGATGGGACACGGTCTTCCCTGACGTCGTCGTCGAGCTCGAGGTGCAGACCTTCATCCGTCGGGTGGGGCTGACCTCGCGGTCCATGGGCACGCCCCGCCCCCAACTGTTGACCGACGATGAGCTCGAGAGGCGGGTGATGGGTCGGTGATGCCCGCTCTCGGCTTTGTCGTCTTGGTCTTGGGGCTCTCCTGGTACGAGATCGTGCGCATCCGCCGCTACGGCGGCACGCGACGCGAGATCGTGGCCTACGTCGTCGCCACCACGCTGGCCGCCGCGCTGGGGGTCGCGATGATCCTGGGGAGGTGGCCGCCCAACCCGGCCGCGTGGGTGGAGGCCCTCTTTCGACCGCTCAACGAAGCCGTCCTGGGTAGGCGTTAGGAGGGCGACGGCCGGCGCCCCGCGCCCAGGGCCTGCCTGGCCGCCGACACCAGTAGCACGACCAGGGGGATGGCCACCTCGAAGACGAGCATGTACGGCGTGCTCGCCCACCGTATGAACGAAGCCAGTTCGGCGATGTTGCCGAAGAAGAGCATGGAGCCCTCGCCGATGAGCAGGCCCACCGGCCAGACCATGGGTCGGTAGTCGCCCAGCCCCAGCACCTCCGCCAGGCAGATGACGGCCGCATAGTACCAGACGCTGAGCTTGGCGAAGGTGACGAACACCGAGAAGGAGACGGTGAGGGCCTCCATCCGCTCCAGGAACTCCGCCACGCTGATGAACCGGGCCGCCTCCACCGGAAGGAAGCGCATGCGACCGGCCAGCTCCGGCCCCATCACCCCGACGAACCAGACGAATGAGACCAGGGTCAGCGCTCCCACCAGGCCCACGGCCCACGTCACCACGCGCCCGATCTCCGACGGGCGGTTGAGGCGAGGGCCGACCGTGACCAGCGCCACCACCGCGGTGCCGAAGAAGCCGGCAGAGACGTAGGCGCCCCTCAGGAACGGGCCCACCCCATGTTCGAGGATGGGCAGGAGGTTGTCGGCCCGGAGGTCGCGCAAGGAGAAGATGACCAGGATCAGGAGAAAGCCGATGGCGAAGGGCGCCAGGAAGAAGTTGGACCGCGCCATCACCTCGATGCCGCTGCGCACGTTGAGCGCCGACACCACGAGCAGGCTACCCAGCACGACGGGGATGGGCGTGCGCGGCAGGACGACGTTGATGATCACCTCCCCCGCCTCCCGTAGCGTAAGGGCGGCCACCGAGATGAACCACCAGGTGTAAGCGGCGCCCACGGCCAACCCCAGGGGCCGTCCCAGCACTCTACAGGCGATGGAGACCAGTGACTGCCCGGGGAAGCGGCGCAGTATCCAGCCGACCAGGTAGCCGAGGGCAAGGGCGAAGAGGGTCAGGGGGATGACGGCCAGCCACGCATCCTGACCCGCGGCCTCCACGGCGAAGTGCGGCAGATAGAGGATGGCCCATGGAAGGACGCTGGCCATCAGCAGGAGCACGCCTTCAGTCGACGAGATGCGCCCGGGGTCCATCTAGCCGTTCCGCTCGACCAGGGATTCGAGCTCCGACATGATGCGTTGCAGGCGCTTCATCGTCTGCAGCATGTCGTCGGCGAGGGCCCGGTGGGCTCGCGCCAGGCTCTCGGCCATCTGCAAGAGGTAGCCGCCGTCCTGGACGGACTGCCCGGACTCTGGAGGCGACGAGGCTTCCTCGTGGCCACCCGAACCCTGCCGGCTGGCCGAGAGGGCCATCACCGACTCCACCCACCACTGGGCCAGCTCCTGGCGAAGCACGTCCTGCAGTTCGCTGGCCACCACGGCGCGCAGCTCCTCTTTCTGCTGCTTGTCGAGCGCCATCGCCGCTACCGCCCCCGCCCCGACGGCTCCGTGCGCCGCAGCGTGCTGCGGATCTTCTCGGCCAGGGTCTGGGCCCGCACCGCCAGGTCGTCCAGGTCCTTGAGCGCCGTCTCCAGCGCCCGGCCGATGCTGACCTGGGCGTCGGCCAGCACGTGTGCAGCTCGATTCACCTCGGGAGGCTGGGACTGGCGCTCCGAAGGAAGGGTCGACCCCGACGACGCTTGGGCCCCGCCCTCGCTCGCGCCCGATGAGGACGGGTCAGCGGAGGCGCCATGACGTGCGGTCAAGGGGGTCGGTCGAAGGGTGCGGCCCCCTGTCTGCCGCCGAATCTCTTCGGCGACCATGCGGCGGATCAGCGCGCGGTCTTCAGGTCCCAGGCCCACGGCTCGCTCCCTCGAGCCAGTGGTGCCCGGGTCCGGGTCTCGTTATGCGCCGCCACGCGATGCCACAGCCTCGGCCCACCAGTCGCCGAGGGCATGGCCGGCCAGCACGTCGGTGGGCCAGTGCCGGCCCAGGTAGACACGACTGAGCCCGATCAGCACCGCCGCGCCCTCCAGCACCGGGGCACCGACGGGGAAGGAGCGCCCCAGCGCCCCCAGGACGGCCCCGGCCAGGGCGGCGTGACCGCTCGGCAACGACTGGCGGGCATCGTCGGGAGGCGACGGCCCGGTCCACGCGGCCGCGCCGGCCCCCGTCGAGGGGCGCAGGCGCCCCAGGATGGCCTTGAGGGTGACGGTCGTGATGCCTGCTCCGGCCAGGGCCTGGGCGCCCGCCAGGGCAGCATCGGGGTCGACCAGGGCGACGCCGACCAGCAGGGTGGCCAGGCCGCCGGGGGACCCCACGGCCGAAGCGGCCTCCATCAGCCGGCGCACCGGGTCCGGGTCGCCGTCGCGGCCGGGCTCCCACGAAGGCAGAGGACGCTGGTCGAGGTGGGCGTCGGCCACGGTTGCAGCTGCCGCCGTGGCGGCGTCCTGCACGGCGGCCGTGGGCCTCTCCCCCACCGAGCTCAGGGCCAGCAGAGCCACCACATTGAGGACGACCGCCGCCAGGCCGTTCACCGGGCAGCCCCCCTGCCCTCCCGCAGGGCCGCCGACCACGAGGTGCGTCGCGTGCGCAACAGCGACGCCCGGTAGACCCGCTCGGCCAACCGGAGCGTCAGGTAGGCCGTCAGCGCCGACACGCCCACGCTGAGCACGACCTCCGTC
>DATCKA010000001.1:0-2966 GCA_036562495.1 Limnochordales bacterium | reverse complement strand
CCGATAGCCCGTAAGCCCTGGATTCGGATTGCACCATAGCACCCGTCCATACGAGTATTGGGTCTCCAGGCCCATATAGGACTCTAGTAATTGTTTACCGTCCGATTAAGAGAACGGGTTGCGCTTGGCTCGGCTGCTGGCAACCGGCACCCTCATCACGCCGCGAGGGTGGGTATCGTGGCGGCTGGCGATGCCCGTCGGCCTTACTCGCTGGCGCTTTGGCCAGTCACGGTCGTCGGCGGGCAAAGAGCGACCTGGCCGAGGCCGCCCTATTGGTCGTGCACGAATCCGGCCCTCTATCCGTTCAATCCCGTTCCGCGTGCGTACTTGCCGGGGATGGTGACCGGCAGCCGCGCCTTGGGCTTCGTCACCCCGAAGACCACCTCGGCCGCCGCTTGCATGGCGCACTCCCGGAAGCTGTAGGTCGCCAGGTACGCCTTGGCTGACGGCAGCTTCTCGATGTCGTACGGGTTGCGCATGGCGACCACGATGGTGGGCACCCCCGTGTCGACCACGGCATCGACCAGCGCCGCCTGACGGTCGTCGAGGTGCGCGTTGAAGGTGCCCAGCACGACGACGTCGACGTCGCCGGACCGGGCCCGCTCGACGGCCTGGGCCACCTCCTCCGGCGTCGGGGAGAGGGAGAAGAGAAAGGCGTGCGCCCCCGGCACGAAGCGGCGGATGGCGCCCAGCAGCGGCGACCCCGAGAGCTGCTCGTCCTCCACCTGGGTCAATCGGCGGATGTCGGGCTGGCGTTGTACAGCGAGTAGCCACAACCGTCCCCTACCCCCACGTCGTGATGCGGATTTGCGGCCCGTGCCCCCACAGAAACACGGCGAGAGCGTAGGCACAACCCAATGGGTAATGGTGTTGACATAGACTGGTATAGCGTGTTACTGTGTAGGCACGATGTACGTTCGCACCGTCACTTCCAAAGGCATCCAATACGCCCAGCTCGCCCATAACATCCGGGACCCCAAGACCGGGCAGCCCCGGGCGCAGGTGTTGTACAACTTCGGGCGGGTCGATCAGCTGGACCTCGATGCCCTGCGCCGGCTGGTGCGCAGCATCGCCCGCTTCCTGCCCCCCGACGAGCAGGTCCAGCTGCAGCAGGAGCTGGGCGTGGAGTGGCCGTTCCAGTACCTGGGCTCCCTGAAGCTGGGTGGGACGTGGTTGCTGGACGGGCTGTGGCGGCGACTGGGCATCCAGAAGACCTTGCACAAGCTTTTAGCCGAGCGCCACTACCAGACGCCCGTGGAGCGTCTGATCTTCGCCATGGTGGCCAACCGGGCCCTGGCGCCGTCTAGCAAGCTGGCGCTGGAGCGGTGGGTGGGCCAGGAGGTCTACATCGACCAGCTGCCCGAGGTGGAAGTGCACCAACTGTATCGGGCCATGGACTTCCTGCTGGAGGCGGCCGAGGCCATCCAGCGGGAGGTCTTCTGGGCCATCGCCAACTTGTTCAACTTGGATGTGGACGTCATCTTCTTCGACACGACGACCGCGTACTTCGAGATCGAAGGGGAGGACCCCGAGGGCCTGCGGCGGTGGGGGCGAAGCTCGGACGACCACCCGAAGCTGGCCCAGGTGGTCGTCGGCTTTGCGGTGACCCGGGACGGCATCCCGGTGCGCTGCTGGGTGTGGCCGGGCAACACCCCCGACCCGCAGGTGGTGGCCGAGGTCAAACGCGACCTCAACGGCTGGAAGCTCAACCGGGTCGTCGTCGTGCTGGACACGGGTTTCAACTCCGCGGAGAACCGCCGCATCCTGCAGGGCGCCGGCGACCACTATATCATCGGCGAGAAGCTCCGGCTGGGGGCGCAGGGGATGCCGGCCGAGGCGTTGCGCCGGGGCGGCAAGTACCGCAAGCTCCCCGACGGGCTGGAGATCAAGGAGGTCGTGGTCGGAGGGGATAGCGTCGCCCGTCGGCGCTTCGTCATCGTCCGCAACCCGGAGGAGGCCGAGCGAGACCGCCAGAAGCGCGAGTCCATCCTGGCCGAATTGCGAAGCCGCCTGCAGCAGCTCGATCAGCTCCAAGGCGAGCCCCACACCAAGGCGGCCTGCGCCCTGCGGGCCCATGAGGTCTTCGGGCGCTACCTGCGCCAAACCAAGGGCGGCCGGCTGGTCATCGACGAGGCCAAGGTGCGCCGGGAGGCCCACCTCGACGGGAAGTTCCTCATCAGCAGCTCCGACGACTTCCTGCCAGCCGAGGATCTGGCCTACGGGTACAAGCAGCTGTGGCAGGTGGAGCGGGTCCATCGGGACCTCAAGCACACGGTCGACGTGCGGCCCATGTACCATCGGCTCGACGACCGCATCGGGTCCCATGTGCTGCTGTGCTGGCTGGCGCTGCTCCTGATCCGGGTGGCCGAAAACGAGACGGGCAAGACCTGGCGCCAGATGAAAGACCTCCTGAGCCCCATCGACGTGGGTCGCCATCGGACGGCCAGCGGCGAGGTGTGGCAGGTACGCCCCCTCACCGACGAGCAGAAGGCCCTCTTTCGGGCCGTGCAGGTGACCCCGCCGCCCCACTACCTGAAGCTCCTCCCGGCCGCCCGGAAGGGCGCGTAGATACAACGGCTTTGTCTGGGCCATCGGCCCGAAAATCCTGTCGTGTCGCTACTTGGCTACCTTGAATTGGTACTACTTGCTGTTCAATGCCAGTCAGGGACCCAGCAGGTGATGGCGAAGTTGTGGCAGGCACTGTCCTTGACGTTGCAGCGCAGAGAGGTAGCTCATGGCGTGGCTCAACCCTTTCCGTGCAGCGAGCGAACCCAGCACGCGTCCGCGTGCCCCGGCTGTAAAATGCCAGCACGGCGACCTGTCAGTATGCTACCCACGGTGCACAGTTGCGACTCTGACGTCTGGCAAGGCAAAGCCGACTCAGTTGCTGTGACCGAATCGCACGATAACAGAGGGTCACGTATACTCGCTAGGTTCCTGCAATAAGACGTGCGCGTATGCTATAG
>DATCKA010000120.1:0-9814 GCA_036562495.1 Limnochordales bacterium | reverse complement strand
CCCCTGGTCGACCACCGGGCCGAGTGGCCCATGGCCTCCCAGCCCTCACCGGGGCGGCTGCGTGTCGTCTTGCGAAGCGCCCGCGGGCAGGTCGCCGAGGCCTCCGTGGTCTGGGCGGACCGCTACGCCTGGCAGGTAGCGCTGCCGCCCGCCGGAGATGCCCGCCCGGTCTGGCAGGAGCGGCCTTGCCACCATGCGGGTCACGACGCGCACTGGGACTACTGGGAGGCGGAGCTGGAGCTGGCGAGCGGTCGCTTCGCCTACTGGTTTCGGGTCGTCTCGGCCTCCGGCGTCTGGTGGGTCGGCGAGGGCAGGATGGGCCGAAGTCGTGAGGGGCTGTGGCCCTTCGAGTGGCCTCATGCGCTGGCCGCCGAAGGCCCCCAGGTGCCCGAGTGGGCGCGCGGCGCGGTCATCTACCAGATCTTCGTGGACCGCTTCTTCAATGGCGACCCCTCCAACGACCCGCCGGGGACCCGACCCTGGCCGGCCCGTCCCCTGGAGCCCGTGGCCAGGGGTTCCGGCATCTTCTACGGCGGAGACCTGGCGGGCGTCATGGCCAGGCTCCCGTACCTGGCGGAGTTGGGCGTGGATGCCATCTACCTGACGCCCATCTTCCGCTCGCCCACCAACCACAAGTACGACACCGAAAGCTACCTGGAGGTGGACCCGGCCTTTGGGACCGCCGAGACGCTGGCCGAACTGACCCACCAAGCCCACCGCCACGGCATCCGGGTGCTTCTCGACCTGGTATTCAATCATTCGGGCGACCGCTTCTTCGCCTTCCAGGACCTGTTGGCGCGGGGCGCCGCGTCCCCGTACCGGGATTGGTACTTCCCCCGCGCGCTGCCCGTCATGCAGCAGCCGCCCAACTACGAGACCTTCGCCGACCACGTGGCGACCATGCCCAAGCTCAACACCGCGCACCCCGAGGTGCGCCGCTACCTGGTGGGGGTGGCGCGTCACTGGCTGGAGCGGGCCGACGTGGACGGCTTCCGCCTCGACGTGGCCAACGAGGTGGCGCGGGTGTTGTGGCGGGAGCTGATGGAGGCGGCCAGGGCCATAAAGCCCGACGTCTTCGTGGTGGGCGAGGTGTGGCACCGCGCCCCGTCTTGGCTGCGTGATGGCTGCTTCCACAGCGTCATGAACTACCCCTGGCGCTCGGCCGTCCTCGACTTCCTGGCCAGGGATGCCATCGGGCCGGAGACGCTATGGGAGTACCTGGAGGGGTTGCGCTTCACCTACGCGCCCCCGGCCAGCGACGCCCTGGTCAACCTCATCGGAAGCCACGACACCCCTCGCTTCCTCACGCTGGCTGGCGGCCAGCTCTGGCGGTTGCGCCTGGCTCTGCTCTTGCTGTTTGCCTACCCCGGCATCGCTCAAGTCTACTACGGCGACGAGGTGGCGATGGAGGGCGGGGACGATCCCGACTGCCGGCGGCCCATGGACTGGGCGCCGGGGCCCGAGGGGCAGGCCGTGCGCGAGCTGGTGCGGGCCCTGGGGCGGGCCCGCCGGCGCCACCCGGCCCTGCGCGTGGGGCGGCTACGGCTGGCGGCCCTCGATCCACGAGCCGGGGCCCTGGCCTTCTGGCGCATCCTGCCAGGGCAGGGGGCCTGCCTGGCGGTCCTCAACCGCGGCAGCGAACCCTGGCAGCTCCCCCTCGCCACCGCATGGCGGGCGGCCGGGCCGGACGCCTCGCTCCCCGGACCCGAGGCCATGCGCCTCGAAGCCACCACCGACATCCAGTGTCCGACCCCTGTGCCCACGGCCTCGGCCGTAGAGCCGGGGGGTGCCATCCTGGGGGATGGCGCCTTGAGGGTGCCCCCCCGGACGGGTCTGCTCCTGTCGCTGGCTCCGACCCGCGGTCGCGAGGATCCGGCGGGCGTCCCGTGAACTGATGCGGAGGGCGACCGACGCGGATGCAGAGCATCGCTGAGCGGCTGGCGGCGATCCGCCAGCGCATCGAGGCCGCGGCTCATCGCGGCGGCCGCACGCCGTCCGAGATAGGGCTGGTGGCCGTCAGCAAGGGGGTCGAGCCGGGCCGGATCGAGGAGGCCTACGCCTGCGGCCTGCGCATCTTCGGTGAGAACCGCGTGCAGGAGCTGGTGGCCAAGGTGGAGGCCCTGCAGGGGCGTGGCCTCGACGCCCTGGAGTGGCACATGGTCGGCCACCTGCAGCGCAACAAGGCCCGGCACGTCGCGCGCCACGTCACGCTGCTCCACTCGCTCGACAGCCTGGCCCTGGCCCAGGAGCTGGACCGCCACCTGAGCCGCCTGGGACGCACGCTGGACGTCCTGGTGGAGGTCAACGTCTCCGGCGAGCCGACCAAGTGGGGGGTCCGCCCCGACGAGGCTCCTGCCCTCGTGCGAGCGGTGGCGGCCGTGCCGACCCTGCGCGTGGTGGGGCTCATGACGGTAGGCCCGCTGACCGACGACCAGCAGGCGGTGCGGGCTGCCTTCCGCTCTCTGCGGCTCCTGCGGGATCGCATCCGCGAAGAGGGGTGGGCGGGGCCTGACTTCGTCCATCTCTCGATGGGGATGTCCTCGGACTTCGAGGTCGCCATCGAGGAGGGGGCCACCCTGATCCGGATCGGGACGGCCCTCTTCGGCCCCCGAGCGGGCTGAGGGGCGCCCTGGTGACTTGGGCTCGCCTAAAGCGTCGGCCCCGGCTTGGCTAAGGCGGCGCCATGTGGATAGACTGCGCCCGGGGGGAGCCGAGGAGCAGTGGCGTCCGCACGGGTCAGCCGGGGCGTCCGGGTCGGCCTCGTCACCATCGTCGTCAACCTGGTCCTGGCGGCCGTCAAGGTGGCGGCCGGGTGGTGGGGGCGTTCGTACGCCCTGGTGGCGGACGGTGTGGAGTCGCTGACCGACATCGGCACCACGCTGGGCTTCCTGGCGGCGCTGCAGCTAGGTGATCGTCCACCCGACGCCGACCATCCCTACGGCCACCGGCGGCTCGAGTCGGAGCTGACCCGCCTGCTGACCCTTGGGCTCATCGCGGCCGGCGGCTTCATCGGGTGGCAATCGTTGCGGGGCCTGGGGCAGCCCTTTCGTCCCGACTGGGTCGTGCCTGCCGTCGCGCTGATCTCCATCGGCGTCAAGGAGTGGATGTTTCGCTACACCGTCGGGGCAGGGCAACGGCTGGCGAGCCCGGCCCTGGTGGCCAACGCCTGGCACCATCGCTCCGACGCCCTCACGTCGGTGGTGACGCTGGTGGCCGTCGTCGGGGCCATCCTGGGATGGCCCTGGCTCGATCCCCTCGCAGGGATCGCGGTGGCCGCCGTCATCGTCTGGGTCGCCGCCCGCCTCTACTGGCGGGCGACCCAAGAGCTGGTGGACACGGCGCCGCCCGGGCCGGTCATGCGGCGGCTGATGGAGGCCGCCCGCACGACGCCGGGCGTCCAGCGCGTGATGCGGCTACGCGCCCGGCTGCACGGCGACCGGGTGCTGGCCGACCTGGTCATCGCCGTGGACCCGGGCCTCACCGTGGAGCGAGGCCACGACATCGCCGAGTCGGTCGAGCGGGCCCTGCACCGGGCGTTGCCGGAGCTGCTGGACGTGACGGTGCATGTCGAGCCCGGCCTCAGCCGAAGCGCCCGGTGATGTAGGCCTCGGTGCGAGGGTCGCGGGGATTGGAGAAGAGCCGCTCGGTCTCGTCGAACTCCACCAGCTCCCCCATCAGGAAGAAGCCCACGTAGTCCGACACCCGCGCCGCCTGTTGCATATTGTGGGTGACGATGACGACCGTGACCGAGTGCTTGAGCTCGGCGATGAGGTCCTCGATGCGTTGCGTACCGACGGGGTCGATGGCGCTGGTGGGCTCGTCCATCAGGAGCACCTCGGGTGAGACGGCCAGGGCCCGTGCGATGGAGAGGCGTTGCTGCTGGCCGCCCGACAGGCCCGTGGCCGGGGCGCCCAGGCGGTCCTTGACCTCGTCCCACAGCGCCGCCTGGCGCAAGGCCCGCTCCACCGCCTCGTTGAGCACGACCCGCCGGCGCTCGCCGGCCAGGCGCAGGCCCACCGCGACGTTGTCGAAGATGTTCATCGTGGGGAAGACGACCGGCTTCTGGAAGACCATGCCTACCCGGCGCCGGATGGCGATGGGGTCCACCCGGGGGGCGTAGATGTCCTCGCCGTCCAGCAAGACGGTCCCCTCGACGCGAGCCGACGAAGTGAGATCGTGCATGCGGTTGAGCACCCGCAAGAAGGTGGTCTTGCCGCACCCCGACGGCCCGATGAGCGCGGTGACCCGGCGGGACGGGATGCCGAGGCTCACGTCGTTGAGGGCCCGGCGCTGGCCGTAGTAGACGGAGACGTGGCGGGCCTCCATGGCCAGCGGAGGAGGCGTGCGCCTCTCCGTCCGCTCTCTCCCCGGCTCCTCGGCCACCAGGACCCCCGACGTCCTCCGGTCGAGGGTGGTCTTGGCCAGCATCGCCATGCGACGACCTCCTCAATCCGCCTCAAGCCCGCTGCCGGGTCATCCATCGAGCCGCCAGCGTGGCCGACAGGATCAGCAACACCAGCACCAGCGAAGCCGCCCACGCCTGGGCGTGCCACTCGCGGAAGGGGCTGATGGCGTAGACGAAGACCCTGAGCGGAAGGCTGTCCATGGGTTTGGTCGGGTCGAAGCTCAGGTAAGGGTTGCCGAACGCGGTCAGCAAGAGCGGCGCCGCCTCGCCCGCCACCCGGGCCAGGGCCAGGAGCGCCCCCGTCACGATGCCGTAGCGCGCCGCGGGCAGCACCACCGATACCGTGACCCGCCAGCGAGGCAGGCCTAGGGCCATCCCAGCCTCCCGCAGCTCCCGGGGTACCAGGGCCAGCGCGCTCTCGGTCGCGCGGATGACGATGGGGATCATGAGCAAGCCCAGCGCCACGGCTCCGGCCAGCGCCGAGAAGCTGCGCATCGGGCGCACCACGATCTCGTAGGCGACGAGCCCCATGATGATGGCCGGCATGCCGCCCAGCACGTCGCCCACCAGGCGCACCAGCGGCGCCAGCGGGTGCTGGCCGTACTCCGACAGGAAGACGCCCGCGCCGACTCCGATGGTGACGCCGATGAGGCTGGCCATCAGGTTGATGATCAGGCTGCCGACGATGGCGTTGCGCACGCCGCCTCCCGGCTCGCCCACGGGCGCCGGGTCCCGGATGAAGAAGGCCAGGTCGAGCGCCCCGATACCCTCCCGCACGACATAGCCGAGCACCAGGAAGAGAGGCAGCAACGCGACCGCCGCCCCCAGCGCCACGAGCACCGTCATCACCCGATCGCGCACGCGGCGGCCGGCATCGGGCGTGGCCCTCATGCCGTCCGCCCTCCCGGCGTGAGGCGGCGGACGAGCCACCGAGCCGCGAGGTGCACCGCCACGGCCAGCAAGAAGAGATAGAAGCCGATGGCCACCAGGCTCGACAGGTGCAGGTCGTCGACGGCCTCGGTGAACTCGTTGGCGATGACCGATGCCATGGTGGCCCCCGGACCGAAGAGGCTGCTGGGAATCTGGTGCGTGTTGCCGATGACCATGGTCACCGCCATGGTCTCCCCCAGCGCACGCGCCAGGGCCAGGATGACGCCGGCCACGATCCCCCCTCGAGCATAGGGCAGCACGGCGGTGCGCACCACCTCCCAGCGGGTGGCGCCCAGGGCGTAGATGGCCTCTCGCTGCTCGGCGGGCACCTGCCGGATGGCGTCGCGCGCCACCGAGGCGGTGAAGGGCACGATCATGATGGCCAGGACCAGCACCGCCGACAGGACCCCGATCCCGGCCGGCGGCCCGAGCCAGGTCAGCAGCCACGGGGCGGTCTCGGCCGCCCACAGGTAGACGGCCAGCTCCACCTCCCGCACCGCCGGCACCAGCACGAAGATGCCCCAAAGCCCGTAGACCACGCTGGGCACGGCGGCCAGGAGATCGGCCAGGTAGGCGACGATCTGACCGAGCCATCCCGGCGCGTACTCCGTCACGAAGAGAGCGACGGCCAGCGCCGGCATCACCGACAACGCCAGGGCGGCGAAGCTGGTGAGCAGGGTGCCGGCCAGGAAGGGCAGGGCGCCGAAGCGCAGCTCCAGCGCCGGGTCCCATCGCACCCCGGTCAGGAATCCCCACAACCCGAAACGCTGCAGCGCCTGCGCGCCCCCGGCGTACAGGTGGTAGGCGATGAGGGCAGCCGCCAGTACGACCGCCATGGCCAGCCCGAGCACCAGGGCGAAGAAGAGGCGATCCCCCGCCGGCCCGTACAGGAACCTCCGTCGAATCCCGCCTCCGGTGTCGTGGCTCCGTGCCGGCGCGTCCGGGTCGCGGGTCGCACGCGTCACGGGCTCGCTGGACGCCGAGATGTCAGCTTGCCCCCTCGCCTGCGGATGGCCCCGGCTGGTCGGCGCCGGCGCCGGCACCCGCCAGCAGCGGCTCACCGCGGAAGTGCAGACTCGTCAACAACGCCTCCGCCCGCCTCACCACGGGCTCCGGCAGTCGCGCATAGTGCAGCGACTCGTTGTAGCGCTGTCCCTCGTGCACGATCCACCACAACAGTTGGGCCAGAGCCCGGGCCTGTCCCACGGATTGCGTGCTCAGGCTGAGATCCTGGTACACCAGCAGCCAGGTCAATCCTGCGATGGGATAGCCATCGGGCGCCGCCGTGTCGGTCAGCGAGACTCTGGTGTCGGGTGGCATCTCCACGGCCGCGGCCGCCGAGACGCTCTCCAGCGTGGGCAGGACCCATCGCCCGGCCCGGTTGCGCACCATGCCGTACGACATGCTCTCGCTCCGGGCGTAGACCATCTCGATGTAGCCGATGGCCCCCGGGATCTGCCGGACGAGGCCGGCCACCCCCTCGTTGCCCTTACCCCCCAGGCCCGTGGGCCACGCGACGCTGGTGCCGACGCCGACCCGCTGACGCCAGCGGGGCGAGACCTTGGCCAAGTAGTCCGTCCAGACGAAGGTGGTGCCCGACCCGTCGGAACGGTGCACCACCACCACCGGCAAGGGCGGCAAGGTGACGTCCGGGTTGAGCTGCTGGATGCGTGGATCGTTCCAGCGGACCACCTCGCCGAGGTAGATGTCCGCCAGTAGCTCGCCGGTGAAGCGCAAAGGCCGGTCGATGCCGCGGAGGTTGTAGGTGACCACCACCGCCCCCAGCGCGGTGGGGATGTGCAGGACCGGGCCCGGGTACTGGGCCAGCTGCTCGTCGGTGAGGAAGGCATCGGAGGCGCCGAAGTTGACGGTGCGCTCCCGGAGCTGTCGCTGGCCTCCCCCCGAGCCGATGGACTGATAGTTGACCCGCACGCCCGTGAGCCGGTGATAGACGTCGAAGTAGCGGGAGTAAAGAGGGTACGGAAACGTCGCCCCCGCCCCGGTCAGGGTCTCGACCGCCCTGGCCGCCACCGGGTGGTGGGGGCCGCCGAGCGCCCCGCCGAGCAGCAGGGCCATGGTCACCGCCAGGGTCGCCGCCAGGTGCGGCAGCCGCGGGCGGGCCATGCCGTCTTTCGCCCTCACCTCACCGCCTCCTGAGAAGGCCCGTGATGCCGAGCCTATCGTGACGAGGCGGTGTTTCCCGGGTTATACAGCCTTGTTTCGATCCCGTTAAGGCGGTATCGTGCAGCCAGAGAAGGAGGGTCTGGGACTTCGTGAGCCTGGTGCTCGAGGGCCTGGTCAAGCGCTTCGGCGCGGTGGAGGCCCTGCGGGGCCTCAGCCTCGAGATCCCTCGGGGCGCGGTCTTCGGCCTCATCGGCCCCAACGGAGCCGGCAAGACCACCACGATGCGCGCCATCGTGCGGATCGTCGAGCCTGACGCCGGACGCATCTACTGGGAGGGGCAGCCCGTGGAGCGGCTGCCGCTTTCCACCTTCGGCTACCTTCCCGAGGAGCGGGGCCTGTACCCCAAGATGCGGGTGCGAGAGGAGCTTCGCTTCTTCGCCGAGCTCCACGGCATGCCACGCCGCTCCATCGACGAGGCGGTGGAGCGGTTCGCGGAGCTGCTTCGGATGCACGACATCCTGGACCGCAAGGTGGAGGACCTCTCCAAGGGCAACGCACAGAAGGTGCAGTTCGCAGCGGCCTGCATCCACCGCCCTCCGGTCTTGATCCTGGACGAGCCCTTCAGCGGGCTCGACCCCGTCAACGTGAGGCTCTTCAAGCGGGCCGTGGAGCACCTGCGGGCCGGCGGCACGACCATCCTATTCTCCAGCCACCGCATGGAGCACGTCGAGGAGCTCTGCGACGGCCTGTGCCTCATCAGCGGCGGTCGGGTCGTCATCCAGGGACCGGTCGACCAGGTGCGCCGTGCCACGGGGCGGCGGGTGCTGCGGCTCGCGTGGGAGCAGGAGGACGGAGCCGCCCGGGCCTTGCTCGACTCGCTGGTGCGGCGCGGGTGGCAGGTGACGCAGGGGGCCAATGGGGTCTGGCACATCAGCTGGATGGACGGGCAGGTGGAGACGGCCGCAGAGGCCCGTGACCTGCTGGCTGCAGCGACCTCGGTCGGGGTCGTGCGGCTCTGGGAGCTGACCTACCCCTCGCTGGAGGACGTCTACGTCGAGATGGTCGGGGCAAGCGCCCTGGAGGAGGACGCGGCGGCATGAGCCGAGCGGTGTGGGTGATCGCCCGACGCGAGTGGCGAGCGCTGATCTCCTCCCGAGCGTATCGCTTCGGCACGCTGGTGGGGGCGCTGGCCCTGCTGGCGCTGTCGCTCTTGCCCCTGTTTCTGATGCGCTTGCAGCAGGATACGCCCCCGACCGTGGCAGTGGTCGACGAGGCCGGGGGTGTCCTGGAGCAGATGCGGGCCGTGGAGGCCGCGCTGCCGCCGGCCCTGAGGCCACCGGTGGAGTGGCGGCCGGCGGTCTCCTCGGCGACGGCCGACGAGGCGAGCGACCTTACGCTCCACATCCGCCGAACGGCGGACGGGGAGCTGGAGTGGGTGGTGATCGGCGAGAGCGTCGACGAGGCGGTGGTGCGCGCCCTGCAGCAGGTGGCCACGCCGGTAGCGGTGGCGGACCGCTCGCGACGCCTGGGCATCGACCCCGAGGTGGCGGCCTCCTTGCAGGCGCCCGCCCGGGTGCGGATCGAATCGCCTGGAGCCGCCGACGTGGCTGCGGGCGTGGCAGCGACCGTGGATGGGCCGCCGGTGGGCGAGTTCCTGGCGCTGATGCTGATGCTGATGCTCTACATGACCCTCACCCTGTACGGGTCCGTCGTTGTCAACGGCGTGACGGCCGAGAAGGGCAGCCGCGTCGTGGAGATGCTGCTGGTGGCGGCGCGGCCGGGTGAGCTCCTGCGGGGCAAGTTGCTGGGGATCGCGGCGGCGTCGCTCTTGCAGTACGCGATTTGGGGAGCGGTGGGCTCCGTAGCCTTCGTCTTGCAGCGGGGCGCACTCGGGGAGCAGCTGAGCCAGATGCTGGGGGCTCCCATCGAGGTCCAGGGGATCCCCCTGCGGCTTGTGGGCTACCTGGGGCTCTTCTTCGTGCTGGGCTTCGCCAGTTTCGGGGCCCTCTTCGCGGCCTCGTCCTCCCTGGCCAGCCGTCCCGAGGAGTCCTCCCAGACCATCTGGCCTCCCATGGTGCTGATCGTGGCCGGCTACATGCTGGCGGTGTTCTCCTTGCCTGACCCGGCCTCGCGGCTGGCGACCGTGAGCTCGATGCTGCCCTTCGTGGGGCCGCTGGTGATGTTCGTGCGCATCGCACTGTCCCAGCCGCCCCTGACGGAGGTCGTGCTCAGCGTGGGCGTGTCGGCGCTGACGGCCTACCTGACGCTCCGGTTGGCCGAGCGGGTCTACCGGGCGTCGCTGTTGCGCACGCGACGCACCTCGTGGTCGGCGGCCCTGCGGGAGGGCAGGGGGGC
>DATCKA010000148.1:0-14540 GCA_036562495.1 Limnochordales bacterium | reverse complement strand
TCCTGCACGACGGCCTCGACGACCAGCTCCGAGCCGTCGTCGAGCAGCAGCGTCAGCGGCACCCGGTCGCCCGGCTGGAGGGCACGGTTGACGCCCACCAGCATGATGTGGAAGCCGCCGGGCTGGAGGCGCACCTGCCCGCCGGGCGGCACCTCGATGGCGTCGACGGGCATCATCTTGGCCACCATGCCCTCGATGCGGGTCTCGTGCAACTCGGCCGCGTGGGCCACCGGCGTGCGCGCCCCCACGACCCGGATCGGTTGCGAGCCGTGGTTGATCAGGGTCATGTAGACGGCGCTGGTCATGGCCGGCATGGACGGCGAGTCTCCGTGCGCGTGTCCGCCTCCCATGACCTGCGCCGGACGGGCCCACACCCCCGTCGCCTCCAGCAGCGCCGCATCTCCCGACGCCGCCACCATCCAGGAAGCCACCAGGGCCAGGGCTACGGTCACGGCCACGAGGCCGTACCTTGCCATCATCTTCCGCGAGCGCATGACGGGCCCGATCCCTCCTGTCCGTATCCCCCGCAGCCCACCCCGTCCGGGCCATATTTCCCTTCGTCACAGGCTGTAACGTTCCTCGCGTGAGTACCGCGGGTTTCTATGGTCTCAGTTCCACCCGCGTCACGGACCTGGGCGGGACGCTCAACGGCTCGAGGGAGTCAGGCGTCGTCACGTCGTCGAGATGCTCGAAAGACTGCTCGGTCAATTGGTGAGCCGACTGCACGACCAGCGGCATGCCCTCGCGGGTCTCGAAGCGCAGTGATGCCTCCCGTGAGGGATCCCGGTTGACGACCAGCACACGCACGACCCCGTCGTCGCCCGCGACGCCGTACGCCGTCAACCACTCCGGGGCTCCGCGGAGGGCCACCGGCACCACCTGGCCGTCGAAGTCCCGCAGCAGGCGGAAGACGTGGAACGTCGGACGGGTGAAGCCCGCCGTGTCCAGCAGCCCGTGACCGCCCGTGTTTTGCAGGGCGAAGTACGAGGCCAGCTCCACCCGTCCGGCGATCAGCCGCCCGGCCACGTCGGCGGTCCACAGGCCGGCCGTGAAGTCGGCCAGGTGTCGGAAGCTCTGGGTCCGCCACGACAGCCCGTACTCGGTGACGCCCAGTCCCACCTCGTGCGCCCGGTGCCACCCGAGCGGGTTGGCCTCGGCATCCTCCAGCCAGGCCCGTACCTGCCGGATCTCGTCCGAGACCCGGGAGGCGGTGGCCAGCGCCTCGTCCTCCGGCCACGTGCCGTCGGTGGGGTAGACGTGCCAGGTCACCACGTCCACCACGTCGCCGCACGCCCGGATGAACCGCCGCACCCATTCCATCTTCGAATCGCCGCCCGACACCGCCGGGCCGGCGAACCGGGCGTCGCCGACCTCAGGTCGGAGGGCGTCCACGAAGGCCCGGAAGGCCTCGCAATACCCCTCTGGCGTCCACGAGCCGGCCGGCGGGTATAGATCGGGCTCGTTGCCGATCTCCCAGTAGTCGATGGGCAGCCCGATACGCCTCGCGTACCGGGCCGCCTCGGCCGCCTGCTCGGGCGTGCCGCCCAACAGCCTGGCCTGCATCACGATCCTCGGGCGGCCCAACAGCATCCAGTGCCTCAGCAGCACGTCGAGGTCGGCGGGGGTCCTGTCCCGCTGGTCGCCCAGGTTGCCGGCCGGAAACCGGATCGAACGGACCCCGACGGAGCCGAACTCGCGCTCGTAGCCCACCACCTGCATGAAGTTGGCGAAGTTGAACCCTCCGACGGCGAGCGGCGGCACCCGCCCCGCCGGCTGCCCGACGTCGACGACGGCCACCACGGTGGGGGCCGTCTCGGGCACCCCATCGGCCCCGGCCCCCGAGGCGGCCAGCCCCGAGACAGCCCACGCGACGAGGAGGACCACCGCGCTGAGACGTCGAGCAGCCGGTCGCATCAGCCCTCGCTCCCCTCCGGCACGCCGTTGGCCTCGATGACCTGCCGGTACCACCGGCCGCTTCGCTTGACGATGCGCCGCTGGGTGGGATAGTCGACGTATACGATGCCGAAGCGCTTGGAGTAGCCCAGGGCCCACTCGAAGTTGTCCATCAGCGACCAGACGAAGTAGCCCTCGAGCCGCACCCCGTCGTCGATGGCGCGCCGCGCCTGGAGGAAGTGGCGACGCAGGTAGTCGAGGCGCTCGCCGTCATCGACCTCGCCCGACGCGTCGAGTCGGTCGTCGAAGGCCGCGCCGTTTTCGGTGATGTACAGCGGCAGCCCGCCGTACTCCCGATGGAGGCGCACCAGCAGCTCGTACAGACCCTCGGGGTAGATCTCCCACCCCATGGCCGTGCGGGGGCCGCCGGTGTCGACGCCTCGGATGCCCAGCAGGCCCTCGCCGGGGGCGTCGGCCACCACGCCTCGGCTGTAGTAGTTGACCCCCAGGAAGTCGATGGGCCGCCGGATGATCGCCAGATCCTCGTCGGTCACCTCCGGCCATGCCCCTCCGAAATGCCGGACCAGCACGTCCGGATAGCGGCCCTTGAAGAGGGGGTCGAGGAAGAGGCGGTTATGGTAGGCGTCCGACCGATCCGCGGCGGCCCGGTCGGCCTCCGACTCGGTGGCCGCGTGCTGAGGCCCCAGGTTGAGGGTGATGCCGATCTTGCCGCCGGCGGCCTTGCTCGCCCGGAAGGCCGCCACCGCCTCGCCGTGCGCCAGCAGCAGATGGTGCGCTGCTCGCAGGCCAGCCCAGAGGTCCCGCATCCCGGGGGCATGCACGCCTGCCACGTACCCGAGATGCGCCACGCACCACGGCTCGTTGAGGGTGATCCAGTGCCGCACCCGGTCACCCAGGCGCTCGAACATCACGCCGGCATACTCGGCGAACCAGCCCACCACGTCCCGGTTGGCCCAGCCGCCCCGATCCTGCAGGGCGCCGGGCAGGTCCCAGTGATAGAGGGTGACGAAGGGCACGATCCCGGCTTCGAGCAGGGCGTCCACCAACCGGTCGTAGAAGGCCACCCCCGCCTCGTTGACCCGTCCGGTGCCGTCCGGGAGCACCCGGGGCCAGGCGATGGAGAAGCGGTACGCCTTGAGCCCCAGCTCCCGCATCAGGGCCACGTCATCCCGCCAGCGGCGGTAGTGGTCGCAGGCGACGTCCCCGGTGTCGCCCCCGTGGACGTTGCCAGGCGTGTGACTGAATCGGTGCCAGATGGAAGGGCTGGCGCCATCGGCCAGAGGCGATCCCTCGATCTGGTAGGACGCGGTGGCACAACCCCACAAGAATCCTTCCGGGAATCGGCGCATCCTTCACATCCCCTCGGTGTCTCGTGCGGCGTAGACGCGCACGTAGTCGACCCACATGATCTGCGGAAACCTCGTGGTCTCGTCCGGATACCCGGGCCAGTTGCCGCCCACGGCCACGTTGAGCGTCAGGAAGAACGGTGCATCGAAGACCCACGGGGTGCCGGCCGGGATGTCCTCCCGGGTCACCTTGTGATACGGCACGCCGTCCACGTACCACCGGATCTCCCCGGGCCCCCACTCGATGGCGAAGACGTGGAAGTCCTCATCGAACCGGCGCCCCCCGGGCAGGGTGTAGCTTCCGCTGATCCCCCTCTCCCCCGCGTAGCCCGGGCCGTGCACGGTGCCATGGACCGTGCCCGGCTCCCGGCCCACGAGTTCGACGATGTCGATCTCGCCGCACCCCGGCCACCCGATCCGGTCGAAGAGGGTGCCCAGCATCCAGAAGGCAGGCCAGATGCCCTGCCCGCCGGGTAGCCGGATGCGGGCCTCGACGCGGCCGAAGCGCACCTCCACCTTTCCACGGGTGGTGATGCGAGCCGACGTGTAGCGACACGGCCCGTAGTAGCAGCGAAGCGACGGATCGTCCACCTCCCGGGCCACGATGGTCAGATGGCCCTTGCCGTCGAGCGCGAGGTTTTCCGGCCGGTCGGTGTAGTACTGGCGCTCCCGGTTGCCCCAGCCGGGCAGGGCGTCCTGGCTGCCGTCCCCGATCTGGGCGGTCCAGTAGGCCGGGTCCGGCGGACTGCCCGCCGGCCCATCGAACTCGTCGTGCCACACCAGCACCCAGCCCGCCGGCTCCCCCTCCGAGGCGTGGATGCCCGCCGCAAGACCGCTCATGAGGGCCACCCCCACGCCGCAGGCCAGGAGCATCGTCCTTGCCCGCCGCACCGCGCCCTCATCCCTTCAGCGCTCCCGCCGTCAGCCCTTCGATGATGCGGCGCGACCCCACCGCGAAGGCCACCAGCAGCGGCAGGACGCTCAGCGCCGTCCCGAGCATCAGTGCGCCCCAGTCGGTGGAGATGAGCCCCTGCAGGGAGCGCAGCGCCAGGGGCAGCGTGTAGGCGGTACGCTCCCTGAGGACGATGAGGGCGCCCATGAAGTTGTTCCACTGGCCGACGAAGGTGATGATGCCCAGCGTGCCGAAGGCCGGCTTGATCAGAGGGACGACCACCCGCCGGTACAACCCAAACTCGCTCAGCCCGTCGATGCGGCCGGCATCCAGCAGGTCGGCCGGCACGGCGCTGGCGATGTACTGCCGCATCAAGAAGATGCCGAAGGCCGACGCCATGCCCGGGACGTACAGCGCCCGGGGCAGGTTGATCCACCCGAGCCACCGCATGATGAGGTAGTACGGGATGATTCCCAGGAGCCCCGGGACCATCATGGTGCCCAGCAGGAAGCCGAACAGGGCGTCCCGTCCCTTGAAGTCGTACATCGCGAAGCCGAATCCCGCCAGGCTGCAGAAGAACAGCGTGGTCCCCGTCGCCATCAGCGCGGTGTAGAGGCTGTTCCATGCGTTGCGCCAGAATGGCAGCGTCGCGAGCAGCCGCTCGTAGTTGGCGCTCAGCTCCGTACCGAACCACATCGGAGGCGGCGCCCGAAAGATGGTCGAGCGATCGTGCGTCGCCAGGACGAACATCCAGTAGAACGGAAAGGCCGTCAGCAGGGCCATCGAGACCAGCACCGCGTACAGCGCCAGCTTGGCCGGCCATGACCTCAAGGCCTGCATCGTCAACCTTGCCCCCTCGCCTCATCCGCCGCGCCGCTCGAGTCCGGCGCGCCCCATGAGGCGGAAGTTGAGGATCGACATGCCCACGATGATGACGAAGAGGATCCACGACATGGCTGCCGCCGAGCCCATGTACAGCCACTCGAAGCCGGTCCGGTACAAGTAGAGGGCCACCGTCAGACCCGACTCGCTGGTGCCCCCCGTACCGCCCGTCAGGACGAAGGGCTCGTCGAAAAGCTGCATGTTGCCGATGATGGTCAGCGTCACCGCGAAGAACGCGATGGGCTTCAGCAGCGGCAGGGTGATCCACCGAAACTGCTGGGAGATGCTGGCGCCGTCGACCATGGCCGCCTCGTACAGCTCCCGCGGGATGGTCTGCAGGCCGGCCAGGTAGAGCATGGTGTTCCAGCCGAACCACCGCCATACGACCAGGATGGCGATGGCCGGCTTGATGTAGGCGGCCCGCCCCAGCCAGTTGACCGGGAGCTCCAGGCCCAACATGTCCCACAGCCACCCGAGACGGGCGTGCTCGGCCAGCCAGGCCAGAGCGGTGTTGAGGGCGCCGTACTGCGTGCCGTAGATGGTGGTGAAGATCATGGCGACCGCGACCGTCGACGTGATGTACGGCATGAAGTACGACGCGCTGAAGACGTTGCGCAGCCGCACCAGCCCCGAGTTGAGGATGAACGCCAGGGGGATGGCGATGACGTGCTGGGGCAGCCCGGAGAAGATCAGCAGCCAGACCGTGTTCCACACGGACTTCCAAAACCATGGGTCCGTGAGCAGGTAGGTGTAGTTCTCCAGGCCGACCCACTTCATCGACCCGAGCCCGCCCACCGCGTTCCAGCTGTGAAAGGACAAGTAGAAGGAGAAGAGCATGGGATAGAGGCCGAAGATGGCGAAGAGGATGAAGAACGGGCTGATGAAGACGTAGGGGGCCGCACGCCTCTTCCACCAGGCGCCGCTCCGACGACGCCCCGGCATGACCGACGGGCGCGCCGGGACCGGGCCAGGGAGGGACGGGGCCGGGTGGCCCGCGGTCCCGGCCCCTCGGGGCACCTCATGCACCGTGCCGCCACCCGACCCCATGGCCATGCTCACCTCCGGACCCGCCGCTCGATGAGCTGCCGGGCCTCGGTCAGGGCCTGCCGGACGTCCTTGCCCTCCTCGAGCACCTGGGTCAGCGCCGAGCCCACGATCTCCTGCGCCACGGGGTCACCCGGGTGAATGACCGACACGTGCACCTTCTTGGCGGCCTCCGCCCACATGCGGCGCGCCCGCTGTCCGGCGAGGAACGGCACGGGCTCGTCGAAGATCGGGTCGTTGTGGGCCGCCAGCAACGCGGGGAACGCGTTGGTCGTGCGGAACGCCAGGAGCTGGATGTCGACGCGGGTCGTCAGGAACTGGATCAGCTTCCAGGCCGCGTCCTTGTTGCGGGACTGCTCCGGGATGGCATAGAAGGAGCCGCCCCAGCTCACGTACATGTTGCTCGGCAGGTCACGGGCACCCCACTTGCCGGCGGTCTCGGGCGCCATCCAGTTTTGCAGGTGCCCGCCCAGCCACGCACCCGACAGCTCGACGGCCACGGTGCCGCGCTTGAAGGCCTCGTACCACTCGTTGCTCCAGGCTCCGATGCGGGCGTCGAGCCCCGCCTGGCGCACCCGCTGGGCCACGGTGAAGGCGTTGACGAAGCGAGGGCTGTCGACCACCGTGCGGCCCTGGCTATCGAAGTAGACGCCCTCACCCTCGGCGATGTCGCCCCGGTACATCGCGTCGGCGATGGTGGAGGCGGCGGCGATGAGGAAGACGTCGGGCTTGCCGTCGCCGTTGAGGTCGCGGGTCACCTTGCGCCCCATCTCCACCAGGTCGTCCCACGTGGCCACCGCGTCGATGTCGATCCCGGCAGCCTGCAGGACATCACGCCGGTAAAACATGGTGCCCGGCCCGATGTCGGTGGGGATGGCGACGATGCGCCCGTCCGTGGTCGTGGCCTGGCCCCAAGCGTAGGGTACGAAGAGGTCCTTCAACTGCCCGGCGTTGAACGGCGGTCGGCTCAGATCCGTGAGGCCGCCCTCCACCGCGAAGCGCCCCAGGTAGCCGATCTCGATGGCCACCACGTCGGGGGCACCCGACCCCGTGGCCAGCGCGGTCAGCAGGGCGTTGTGGTGATCCGCGTACCCCAGCGTCTGCAGGTTGATCTCGATGTCAGGGTAGACCTTGTTGAACTCGGGGATGACGGCCTTGAGCACCGAGTCCAGGTCCGGGAAGACCCCCACCGTCAACGTGGTCTTCGCCGAGGCGACGGCACCCATCGCGGCGATCAACATCGAGACCACGATAACGGTTACCAAAGCTCGCCCCAACTCGACCCTTCGCATCGACGTCATCTCCCCTCGGCTCATGTCCCGATCACGCCGACTCCCGGATGACGAGACGGGTCTGCAGCACGACGCGCGGGACGGTCACCCCCCCTCCCTCGATCATGGCGACCACCATGCGCACCGCCAGGGCTCCCATCTCCGCCATGGGTTGCGCCACCGTGGTGAGCGGCGGCATGCTGGCCTGGGCCATCGGAAGGTCGTCGAAGCCCATCACCGCGGTGTCGCCAGGGACGGAGATGCCGGCCTCGTGGAGAGCCCGAAGCACGCCGAAGGCCATCAGGTCGTTGGAGCAAAACCAGGCGTCGGGAAGGGGCCGCCGCTGAGCCAGCCACTCCTTGGCGAGCCGGTACCCCGAGGGCGTCAGGAAGTCGCCCTGGAGCACCAAGGCCGGGTCGAAGCCGATGCCGGACTCCTCCAGCGCGAGGCGATAGCCCCGGAGACGGTCGACCGCGGACTGGATGGAGAGCAACCCCGTGATGAACACGATGCGACGGTGTCCCTTGCCGATCAGGTAGTTGGTCGCCTCGAAGGCGCCCTTGAGGTTGTCGACGGCGATGTGAGGGTAGGGGCTGCCCTCGCTGCGGTGGTCGACCACCACCACCGGTGGCATCGAACGATCGACAGGGTGCCGCAGCGCTCCCGACGCGTGCCCCCGGGGCGTCATGAGGATGAGCCCCTGGCACTGTCCTGCGTCCAGGGCCCTTTGCACCACCGCGTCATGGCCGCGTCCGGCGGTGGTGTAGAGCACCAACGTGTAGCCGCGCTCGTAGGCCTCGGCCTCGACGCCCCGGAGCACCTCCGCGTAGAAACCGGTGCTCACGTCGGGCACGATAAGGGCCAGCAGGCGCCCCTCACCAGGCGCCGAGGCAGCCCGGGTCCGGGCGCGCAACCGTAGCAAAGAGGAGAGGCGCACTTCGTCGGGCGTGGAGCCCAGGCGGGCGATGGCATCCAGCACCCGCTGACGCGCGTCGGCGCTGACGCCATCCTGGGACCTCAGGACCCGGGAGACGGTGGAAGCGCTGACGCCAGCCATCCTGGCGATGGCCCGCACCGTCGGCGAGCCCGTCCCGTTGCTCGCACCCGGGCCGTGGGTCCGCAAGCGCGTTCAGCCTCCCGGTGGGGGCTGTTTCGACACGTTTCCGGGACGTTCCTGCTTCTCCCCCGCCACAGAGTGGCGGTGCCCCGCCGCGAGCCGGGTCTCCTTGATGCAGGCCGAAGCCACGGCCACCAGCATCGCCCAGGCGCCCATGTAGGCCAGCACCACGGGCACTCTCACCAGGTGGTGAAGCGGGTGCGCCCACTCGACGACCGCCGGCGTCCCGGCAGCCATTGCCAGCGCCACCACCCCCGCCCCCCATGCGACGGCCTGTGCTCGCTCGACCATCCGCCACGCCCCCTCATGATGCGCTTCCGATGCCCGCCGGAGCGGCGACTGGTTGTCGCTCCAACCCCTCCGCTATAATGGCCCTATAACGACCGAGGGGCGAAGCCGCACGTGCCAGTCGACACCCAGTCCGTGCTTCAAGCGGTTCCCATCGATCGCATATTCCTGGCGCTCTCCATCCTGATGGGCGTCAGCCTGGTCATGGCGCGCACGGCCGGGCGCCTCGGCGTGCCCGCCCTGGTGCTCTTCTTGCTGGTGGGGATGCTGGCGGGCTCCGAGGGGCCCGGGGGCATCGCCTTCGACGACCCCTGGCTGGCGCAGTTTCTCGGTACGGGTGCGCTCGCCATCATCCTCTTCGCCGGTGGCCTCGACACCGACTGGAGCCACGCCCGGCCGGTACGTTGGCCGGCCTTCTTCCTGGCCACCCTGGGGGTGGCCGCCACCGCGGGCCTGGTGGGCCTGTTCGCGTGGTGGGTGCTCGGCTGGAATCTGCTCGACGGCATGCTGGTCGGCTCGGTCATCTCCTCTACCGATGCCGCCGCCGTCTTCATGGTGTTGCGCTCCAAGCGGGTGGCGCTGCAGGGCAACCTGGCCCCCTTGCTGGAGTTCGAGTCGGCCAGCAACGACCCCATGGCCATCCTGCTGACGACGTTCTTCATTCAGCTCCTCACCGTGCCCCAGACCACCCCCGCCCAGCTGGCAGGATTCTTCGTGGTGCAGATGGCGCTGGGCGGGGCGCTGGGCTACGCGCTGGGGCGGTTGGGCGTGTGGCTCTTGCGCCGGATGCACTTCGAGCAGGAGGCCCTCTACCCCCTTCTCTCCCTGGCCATCGCTCTGATCATCTACAGCTTCGTGGCCACCGTCCGAGGCAGCGGTTTCCTGGCGGTCTACGTGGCCGGGCTGGTCATCGGCAACTCCGACTTGCCGTACCGGCGGTTCCTCATTCGTTTCAACTCCACGATGGCCTGGCTGGCGCAGATCGTCATGTTCGTCACCCTGGGCCTGCTGGTCTACCCCAGCGAGCTCGTGCAGGTAGCGGGAGTCGGCATGGCCATCACGGCCTTCTTGATGTTCGTGGCGCGGCCCATCGCCACCGTGCCGTTCGCCATGCTCTTCCGGCTCAACTGGCGGGAGGCGCTGCTGGTGGCGTGGGTCGGCCTTCGCGGAGCGGTGCCCATCATCCTGGCCACCCTCCCGCGGGTGGCCGGGGTGGCCAGTGCCCAGCTCATCTTCAACGTCGTCTTCTTCGTCGTGGTCGTCTCGTGCCTCGTCCAGGGGACCTCCATCCCCTACGTGTCGCAGTTGCTACGGGTAGCCGCCCCGGAGCGGGTGCGCCGGCGGGCACCCATCGAACTCGTGCCCCATGAGGCCATGGACAGCGACCTGATGGAGGTCGTGGTGCCCGAGGAGTCGCCGCTGGTGGGTAAGCCCGTGGCACAACTGGGCCTTCCCAAGGAGACGCTCATCGTGATGGTGGGCCGAAACGGCCGCTACCGCGTGCCGACGGGCGGCACCACGCTCCACGGGGGCGACCTCCTCTACATCCTGGGCCCGCCGGCGGTGTTGGAGGAAGTGCAGGCCCGCATCGAGCGGTCGGAGTCGGAGGGCGAAACGCAGGGGGATGAAGGCGAGCAGCCGGCCGGCGCCGGTCCGAGCGTAGGACCGCTGTCCGCGCCGCGCGGCTGACGTCGGCGACGCGTCGGTGGCGCTCAGGCCCGTGCGTCGATACGGCCCGTCAGGCCCAGCCAGCGCCGGACGCGTTGCTCGGCGGCCTGATCTTGCGCCCGCAGGTGCTCGACCACCACGGGCGCCAGCCGGTTGGAGGGATCCTCGATGGCGGCCAGGCGGTCCCCCAGCCGGCTGTTCGCGCCGATAGCCTGCAGGCCCGCCTCGCGATCGAGGCTTGCGAGCCGCCGTGCCAGCTCCAGGGGACGCCACCACAGGGATTGCCGATAGCGGGAGGGCTCGGCTGCCGGAAGCCCCATCACGCGCCCGCCTCCTCTCGGGCCTTGCCCGGATGAGGGAAGGTTCGTCGCCGCCCCCGGGGCCCCCTGCCCGGTCCCGGTCGGGTATGCTACCGCCGAGGAGGCGAGATGCGGTGAGCGGCGATGCGCGGCGGGAGGTGGCCACCCTCGGCGGCGGCTGCTTCTGGTGCCTGGAGGCTGTCTTTCAAGGGGTCAGGGGGGTGCACGAGGTGGTCTCCGGCTATGCAGGCGGCCACGTCGAGCACCCGACCTACGAGCAGGTCTGCACGGGCACCACCGGGCACGCCGAGGTGGTGCAGATCACCTTCGATCCGTCGGTCATCAGCTACGAGCAGATCCTGGGGATCTTCTTCGCCATCCACGACCCGACGACGCCCGACCGGCAGGGCGCCGACGTGGGGCCTCAATACCGCTCCGTCATCTTCTATCACTCGCCCGAGCAGAGGGCGACCGCCCAACGCGTCATCGAGCGCCTCGAGCGCGACGGCGTCTGGCAGGCTCCCATCGTGACGCAGTTGGTCCCCTTCGACCGCTTCTATCCGGCCGAGCCGTATCACCACCGCTACTACGAGCGCAACCCCTACCAGCCCTACTGCCAGCTCGTCATCGCGCCCAAGCTGGCCAAGATGCGGCGCTCCTTCGCCCACCTGCTGCGCGAGGAGGGCGCTCCGGCCGAGGCCTGAAACCCGCCGTCCCGATCGCACAGGCCCCGGGCCCCGGCAGGCCGCAGGGCCCGCCGAGCCCGCCGCCTCATCTACCGGAGGGCCTACGGAAAGGTAGCCGGTCCGAGGCCATCCGATCCTGCACGACATGCATCCACACTATTGACTTGCTTTAGGTCGGATATTAACGTTGTCGATGACTGCAGTACATGTCGGCGCGAGCGGCGGGAGGGATCGGCCCCGTGTCCGGCGACGGCGTCATCGTGGCACGCGACCTGACCAAGCGCTTCCGGCGCAGGGTAGCCCGGTCGTCGCGGCTGCTCCAGCCCCTCAGGAGACGTCGCGAGGGCGACAGCGGCGGTACTCCTCGGGACGAGTGGATCGTGGCCGTCGACTCGGTCAGCCTCGAGGTGCGGCCCGGGGAGGTGCTGGGACTGCTGGGCCCCAACGGGGCGGGCAAGAGCACCCTCATCCGGATGCTCTCGACCCTGGTGGAGCCGTCGAGCGGGCGTGCCGTCATCTGCGGACACGACGTCCTGGAGGCGCCCGCGGCCGCACGAGCCTGCCTCGGGGTCGTGATGGCCGGCGAGCGCCACCTCTACTGGAAGCTCACCGGCCGCGAGAACCTCCACTACTTCGCCACCCTCTACCACGTGCCCGCCCGCGCCATCCCGGGCCGCGTCGAGGCGGTGCTGGAGCGCCTCGGCCTCACCGCACGTGCCGACGAGCTGGTCGAGCGCTACTCCACGGGCATGCGCCAGCGCCTCTCGCTGGCCCGGGCGCTCTTGCACGACCCTCCGGCCCTCTTGCTGGACGAGCCGACGCTGGGGCTCGACCCGCAGGCGGCCCGCGCCCTGCGGGAGCTGGTGCTGGAGCTCAAGGCCGAGGGCCGGGCCATCCTGCTCACGACCCACTACATGGAGGAGGCGGACTTCCTCTGCGACCGGGTCGCCATCATCGACCACGGGCGGATCGTGGCCTGCGACACGCCCGCTCAGCTCAAGCGCAGGCTCGCGGCCCATCGCCTCTTCCGCCTCGAACTCGCCGGCCTCGGTCACGATCCCGAGCGATTGAGGGCGCGTCTCGGCGACCTGAGCGTGGTCTCGGCCCAGGAGGATGCGGAGGCGTCGGTCACTCGTCTCACCCTGGCGTTTTCCAACGGCCGGCACGACGCGTCCGACATCCTGCAGGTCGTCTTCGCCGAGGGGCTTCACGTGTTGGGGTTCTCCGTCAAGGAGCCCACGCTGGAGGACGTCTTCATCGCCATGACGGGTCGGGCGCTTCGTGACTGAGAGGAGGGGGCCCACCGGTGCGCGCCGCCTGGGCCGTGGCCCGCAAGGAACTGCTCATCATGCTGCGCTATCCCACGTGGAGCGTGGGGCTGCTCGTCTGGCCCGTGCTCTTCCCCGCCGGCTACGTCTTCTTCGGGCGGGCCCTGGCCGGCCCGGCGGGCGAGGGGCTGGCGGCCTTCGAGGCCAGAGCCGGCACCGCCGACTACGTCGGCTACGTCCTGCTCGGCACGACGCTCTGGATGGTGCTCAACTCGGCGCTGTGGATGCTGGGTTCGCACCTGCGCATGGAGCAGTGGCGCGGGACGCTGGAGGCCAACTGGGTCTCGCCTGCCTCCCGCTTCGGCATGCTGGCGGGAGCGGGGGCGGCGCAGGTGCTCCAGTCGCTGACGCTGCTGGGGGTCACGCTCATCGAGCTCCGGCTGCTGTACGGGCTGGCGCCCCGAGGGAGCCTCGCCCTGATGGCCGTGCTGCTGGCGCTCTCGGTCCTCTCCGTGGTGGGGCTGGGCCTGGTGTTCGCCAGTCTGGTGCTGTGGGTGCGGGAGACCGAGGCCATGGTCTTCCTGGTGCGGGGGCTGTTCACGGTCTTCGCCGGCATCACCTTCCCCATCGACGTCATGCCGCCCTGGATGCAGGCCATCGGGCGGGCCCTGCCGCTCACCTACGCCATACGCAGCCTGCGCGGGGTGGCCCTGGCGGGCTGGGGGTGGGACCAGGTGAAGGGTGACGCCCTCGCCATCGCCTGCTTCGGCATCGTCTCGCTGGCGCTGGGGATCGGGCTCTTTCGGGCGGTCGAACGCATGGCCCGGCAGATGGGCAGCCTCGCCCAGTACTGACCGGAGCCCATGTGCGGGTGGGGAGAGGGGGATCCGTCATCGTCGACGTGTTGCGGGTGCTGGCGGCTACCGTCTGGCGGGAGTGGCTCGTCTTCGTGCGCTACCCGATGAACGCCGTGATGCGTCTCGTCGAGCCCATCATGTGGCTGACGCCCGTCTACTTCCTCGGGAGGACCTTCGCGACGGCAGACGGGCGCCTGCCGGGCTTCGAGGCGGTGACGGGGACGTCCAACTTCCTCTCCTTCGTCCTGCTGGGGAGCATCGTCGGCAGCTACATCAGCGCGGTCATGTGGGGCCTGGGCTTCGCCCTCAAGCAGCAGATGGACGAGGGCACGCTGGAGGCCCTGTGGCTGACGCCCAACTCCCGGCTGTGGCTCCTGGTGGGCCGCAGCCTCTTCGGCCTGGTGGTGACAGGCCTCAACACGGCCTCCGTGCTGGTGCTGGCCCACTTCCTCTTCGGCTTCTCGCCGGGCGGCCCCCTTGGAGCGGCGCTGCTGGTGCTGGTGCCCACCGTGGTGGCGCTGTACGGCTTCGGATTCGCCTACGCCGCGCTGGTGCTCTTCGCCCGGGAGGCCAACTTCCTCACCGACGTGGGCAGCTTCCTGATCCAGGTGCTGTCGGGGGTCAACTTCCCCGTCACGGCCCTGCCGAGGGCACTGATGGTCCTCGCCCTGGCGCTGCCTATCACCTATGGCATCGATCTGATGCGGGCCCTGGTACTGGGGACCCGGCCGCTGGTAGCGCTGCCGGTCGCCGTGGCCATCCTGGGGATGGCAGCGGTCGGCTTCGTGGCGGTGGGGGTGCGGGCCTTCAAGGCCGCGGAGCGCCGGATACAGGCATCGGGCACCGTGGGCATGCACTAGCGGCGCTTCAGTCGAAGAGCTTGCGGTACTCCCCGTAGCCCTCCTTCTCCAGGTCCTCCTTGGGGATGAAGCGCAACGCGGCGGAGTTGATGCAGTAGCGTCGCCCGCCTGCCTCCGGGGGGCCGTCGTCGAAGACGTGGCCCAGGTG
>DATCKA010000101.1:0-11055 GCA_036562495.1 Limnochordales bacterium | reverse complement strand
GAACTCTGGCACGAGTGGCGCCCGGCCTTCGGGTCCCCCGAACTGCGGGCCGCAGAAGAGCGCGCCGCCGCCGTGCTCCTGCGGCTGCTCAAGGAAAGAGCGCTCGGGGCTGCGGGTGCCGGGGCCTGACGCAGGAAGCCGCGCCGTGCGGGAGAAGTTCACGGGCTAGGGGGGAGACGCATCAAGTGTCGGAGCCCAACGGGCGGGAGATGGTGCTCACCATCGGCCGGGAAGTGCTGACGGCGGTGAGCCCCATCGTGGCGTTCGTGGTCATCCTTCACCTGACGCTGGCCCCCCTGGGCGGGGAGGGCCTGGGGCGATTCCTCGCGGGCAGCGTAATGGTGGCCTTGGGCCTCGGCCTGTTTTTGCTGGGCGTCAATGTGGGCGTGGTGCCCCTGGGCGAGCGCATCGGCGCGGAGCTGCCGGCCCGGCTGGGAGCTGCCGGCGTGTTCGGGGTGGCCATGCTCTTCACGATGCTGGCCACAGTGGCCGATCCCAACGTGCAGGTGCTGGCGTCGCTGGTGGACACGGCCTCGGGTGGGGCGATTCCGCCCGCGCAGCTGGTGGCCTTCGTAGCCGGCGGGGTCGGCATTTGCACCCTATTGAGTTTGCTGCGGGTCTTCTTTCAGATCCCGCTGGGCTACATCCTGCTCCCGGCCTACATCCTCGCCTTCGTGCTGAGCGCCTTCGTGGACCCGCAATTCTTGTCCGTAGCCTTCGACGCGGGCGGGGTGACCACCGGACCCCTCATCGTGCCCTTCGTGATGGCCCTCAACGTGGGCATCGTCTCGGTGCTGGGCGTGCGGGACCGGGTGTCGGCCAGCTTCGGGCTCGTGGCCATGGCCTTCATCGGGCCCATCCTGGCCGTGCTCCTCTTGGGTCTCCTCTACTCATGATCCGACAAGACGATTGACCGGCGGGGCAGACCATCGACGGGGCCGGGCGGCCAACGACGGAACCTGCGGCAGGGTGGGAGGTGGCGGACGCTTCGTGGCGCAAGTCTGGGCCGGTTTCCTTGACGTCGTCCTCGAGGTAGCGCTGGCTGTGGCGCCGCTGGCGGCGGTCGCCCTCTTCTTCAACCTCAAGTATTTGCGGCTACCCCGCAAACAGGCCAGCTCCCTGTATACCGGCCTGTTCTTGACGGCCCTGGGTACCATCTTCTTCTTGCACGGGGTGCGCATCGGCTTCATGCCGGCGGGCCAGGCCATCGGCCAACTGGTGGCCGGCTCGCGCCCGTGGCTGCTCGTTCCCATTGGGTTCGTGCTGGGCCTGGTGACTGTCTTGGCGGAGCCGACCGTGCGGGTGCAGACCGTGGAGGTGGCCCGGGTTTCCGGCGGGACCATCCCCCAACGGCTCCTCCTGGTCGCGCTGGCGGTGGGCGTCGGACTGGCGGTGGCCCTGGCCATGCTGCGGGTGTGGTTGAATCTCCATCTGTTGGCGATCCTGATCCCGGGATACGCTTTGTCCTTTGTCCTCATGTTTCTCGTCGCACCCGCCTTTACATCCATCGCCTTCGACTCAGGCGGCGTGGCCACAGGCCCCATCACGGTGACCTTCATCTTGTCGGTGGCTCTCGGCGCGGCCCAGGCCATTCCCGGCGCCGACCCGGTCATCGCCGGGTTCGGGTTGGTGGCGCTGGTAGGCCTGGCGCCGGTGCTGACGGTGCTGGTGCTGGGGGTGCTGTTCCGGCGTTCCGAGGCGGCGCCCCGAGACGCGGAAAAGGAGCGGAAGCAGCAGTGGCCGACGGACGCTTCGACTTGATCGTCGTCATCGTGCCCCCGGGCAAAGTGGAAGACGCCCTGGAGGCGGCCCGCCGCGCGGGGGCGGAGGGGGGCACCATCGTCCACGGTCGGGGCACGGGCATTCACGAGCAAAAGAAGATTCTCAACATCCCCATCGAACCCGAGAAGGACATTCTAATGATTCTGGTTCCTGCATCGCTGACCGACGGGGTGTTGTCGGCCATCGACGAAGCGGTGGAGCTCAACAAACCCGGCCACGGCATCGGGTTTGTCCTGGAGGCCAAGCGTGTGGTGGGCTTGACCCATCAGCTGCGGGAGCGGGCGGCCGCCGACTGAGGCGGCCGCCGGGTAACGCTGCCCCAGCAGCCTGGCCAGCAGTGGGCAGCCGTGCTTGCGCGGCTGCTGCGGGTCGGCGGGCTTGTGGCAGCCGGCACCAGAGCCTGAAGAGAAGGGGGCGCCCCGCCGGGATGCGGCGGGGCGCTCCGGGAGTTAGGGGGGTGCCTTATGTCTACCCCACGATGACCCGGGCGTCCAGGATCCGGGCGCCGTGGGGATAGACTCTAACGGGGTTGAGGTCCACCTCGCGCACTTCGGGGTGCTCCACCAAGAGCTCGCTGACCGCGCAGACGATGTCGATCAGGGCCTCGATGTCTGCCGGGGCCTGCCCTCGGGCGCCGGACAGCAACGGCCATAGCCGGATGGAGCGCACGAGCTCCGCTGCCTCGGCCCGGCTCAACGGCGCCAGGCGCACGGCCACGTCCTCCAGCACCTCGACGAAGATGCCGCCCATGCCGAACAGCACCACGGGCCCGAACTGCCTGTCCTGCCGCCCGCCCACGATGACCTCGTGCCCGGGTGGCGCCTGCGGTGTCACCAGCACGCCCTCGATGCGCGCCGTGGGACAGCGGCCGCGTATCTCTCGGAGCATCTCCTCGTAGACTCGCCCGGCAGCTGCCGGATCGGCCACGCCCAACCGGACGCCGCCCACGTCGCTCTTGTGGAGGATGTCGGGGGAGACGACCTTGAGCACCACCGGGCAGCCCAGGAGCCGCGCCGCCGCCTCGGCATCCTGGGCGCTGGTCACGACCCGGTGCGGCGCCAGGTACGGGCTGGCAGGCGCCTCCGTCGCCTCGCCAGCCTGCCCCCGATGCGCCCCGACCCGAGCGAGGTACGGGCCCAGCAGCGCCAGTGCCTCGGGCTCGAGCAGCGGCCGCGTGGGCTGCGTCCCCCGGCCGACCGGCCGCGGGACGGGACGTGCCGTCGCACCATCAGCACGTGCCGTGCCGTCGCTGGCCTCCTGGAGGTCACGGGCTCGCCGCACCAAGAGCGCCATGGCCCGGGCGGCTTGCTCGGGCATGTCGAACGTGGGGACGCCCTGCTGCTCGATGGCCTCCCGGGCCGGCCGCACCCATTCGCCGGCCATGAGGCAGACCGTGACGGGCTTGCCCGCCTGCGTTCGCGCCAGCGTTTCGGCGATGGCCTCGCCCAGACGACGGCAATCCAGGAAGGTGGGCGGCACGCTCACCAGCACCACGCCGTCCACCCCAGGATCGGCCAGGACCGCCTCCAGCGCCTGCGCATGCTGGGCCTCCTGGGCCGCCGCGGTCATGTCGACGTATCCGTCGGCCTGATCGACGATCGCCATGGGCGGCAGGATCTCCCGAAGCCGCTGCCGGGTGGTCTCGCTCAGTACGGCCGGCCGCACCTCGGGGTGGCGCCCCAGCTCGTCCATGGCGATGATGCCGGGGCCGCCCGCCTCGGTCAGCACCAGGATGCGCCCGGACGGGCGGGGCAGCGGCTGCGTGGCCAGCGTGCGGGAGCCATGGACGAGGTCCTCCAGGCTCTCCACCCGCAGGACGCCCGCCTGTCGCAGCGCCGCATCGTAGACCCGATCGGAGCCGGCCAGCGAGCCGGTGTGCGACGAGGCGGCCTTGGAGCCCAGGTCGCTGCGCCCCGCCTTTATGACGACGATGGGCTTGCGAGGCGTCAGCCGCCGGGCCGTCTCCCAAAACGCCCGGGCATCCTCCAGGCCCTCGAGGTACATGGCGATGACGCCGGTGTCGGGGTCGGCGGCGTAGTACTCCAGTACCTCCAGCACGCTGACGTCCGCCTGGTTGCCCACGTGCGTCCACTTGGCGAAGCCGATGGGCACGCTCTGGTGGGTCGCGAACATCAGGATCGCCGCACCGAGCGCACCGCTTTGCGAGATGACGCTGACCTTGCCGGGCACCTGCTTGATGCCGGGGGCGAAGGTGGTGTCCAGGTGCCAGGCGGTGTTCATGACGCCGACGCAGTTGGGGCCCAGGAAGCGGATCCCCGCTTCTCGGGCGATGGCCTGGATCTCCCGCTCCAGGGCGATCCCGGCCGGCTGCTTGGTCTCGCTGAACCCCGACGCCAGCACCACCGCCGCCTTGACGTCGCCCCGCCGCTGCGCTTGCCGGAAGACCTCGGGCACGGCGGCGGCCGGGATGCTCACCACCATCAGATCGACGGGCCCGGGCACGTCGGTCAGCGTGGGGTAGACCGGGAGCCCAAACAGCGACGTCTCTCGGGGGTTGACCGGGTAGATGGGCCCGGGGAAGCCCAACTCCTTGAGGTTGCGAGTGATCTGGTGGCCGGCCTTGGAAGGATCGGCCGATGCCCCCACGATGGCCACGCTGCGAGGATAGTAGAAAGCATCCAGGGGATGACCCGTCGGACCGCTCATGGCGTCACGCCTCACCTTCCTGTTCCTGCGCCAGGAGCCGGCGGTAGTGGCGGACCGCCCGCTCCTGCATCCGCTGCGCATCCTCGGGCGAGACGCCTCGGAAGCGGCCCTGCGCCTCCAGGTAGGCCTGCACCGGCTTGGGCTCCTTCACCTTGACCGTCACTCGCAACCGTCCCTCCACGACCTCGTACAGCGGCCACAGCAGGCTCTCCACGGCCAGGCGCGCGACCCGTACCGTGTCGCATGCGGGCATGCGCCACCCGGTAGGGCACGGGCTGTGGACGTGGATGTAGGCGGGGCCGTCCACCTGACGGGCTCGCTCCAGCTTGCGCATGAAGTCCTCGATGTACCCGGCGCTGGCGGTGGCGATGTAGGGGATCCCCTGGGCCATCAGCATGGCGATGATGTCCTTCTTGTGCTGGCGCTTGCCGCCCGGCGTGGTCGTGGTCCACGCGCCCAGGGGGGTGGCGCCGGAACGCTGGATGCCCGTGTTCATGTAGGCCTCGTTGTCATAGCAGATGTAGATGAAGCGGTGACCCCGCTCCACCGCCCCCGACAGCGCCTGCAGCCCGATGTCGACCGTGCCGCCGTCGCCCGCCAGGGTCACCACCGCGACGTCGTCCTTGCCCAGCGCATCCAGGCCCGCCCGGATGCCCGACATGTAGGCCGCCGCGTTCTCCAGGTTGGACTGAAACGCCGGGATCTTCCAGCCCGTCTCCGTCCCGAAACCCGTCAGGATGGCCGAGCACCCTGGGGGCGTCAACACGATGGTGCGGGGCCCCAGCACCCGTGTCATGGCGCGGGCCACGATCTCCATGGCGCAGCCTTCGCACGTGGTCAGCCCCGGGCTGACGAGGTCGGGGCCATACGCTCCTCGTGGCATCGCTTCTCTGCCTCCTCTCCGCTCACGGACGCGCCGGTTGCGCCGCGACCAGCTTGAGGTCCGGCCACGAGGTCGTCGGGCCCGGCCCGGCGGCGAGCCCGGAGCCTCCCGCCCGGGCGTTGGCCAGCTGGCCGAGCGTCGTCTCTACCACCCGGCGCAGCGTCTCCACCGTGAAGTCCCGTCCCCCCAGCCCGGCCACGAACCCCTGCACCAGCGGCACCCGACGCCCCTGCGCCGCCAGGTCGTACAGGGCCGCCTTGACCTCCATCGCCAGCGGCGCCTGCGAGCCGAGCCCTGCCGAGCGGTCCACCACGGCGACCGCCTGCACGCCGGCCAACAACTCCCGAAGGGCCTCCGCCGGGAATGGCCGGAAGCAGGTCACCTTGACCAGCCCCACCCGAGCCGGGCCAGGGCGCCCGCCCGGCGCCGCAAACTCGCCCAGCAGGCCATCGCGCAGGGCCTGGCGCACCGTGCCGGCCATGGAGCCCATGGTCACGATCGCCACATCGGGGGGCCACCCCTCCGCGGCGTTCGTGTCGGGCAGGTACGGTTCGACCGGCGCATACCGTCGGCCGAAGTGCCGACCGTACACCTCTCCCGCCTCGGCCAGCACGCCCAGCGCTCGCTGCAGCGCCTCGCGGTGTTGCCACTTGATCTCGGTGAAGATGTCGGGCGACGTGAGCTGGTTGATGGTCACGGGATGATCCGGGTCGAGCAGGGGCCGGTTCGTCGGCGGCGGCGGCAGATAGGCGTCGACCTGCTCCGGATCCGGCACCTCCACCCGCTCCACCGTGTGCGAGACGAAGAACCCGTCCAGGGCGACCATGACCGGCAGCAACACCCTCGGGTCCTCGCCCGTGCGGTACCCAACCAGGATCAGGTCCAGCGCCTCCTGGGCGCTCTCCGCGTAGAGCTGGATCCAGCCCTGATCCCGCTCGGCCATGGTGTCGGAGTGATCGGTCTGAAGCGTCCATGGGCTGGGCAGCGCCCGGTTGGTCACGGCCATGACCACCGGGAGGCGAGTCCCCGCCACCACCCCCACGATCTCGTGCATGAGCGCCAGCCCCGCCCCGGCCGTGGCCGTAAACGCCCGGGCTCCGACCAGCGAGGCCCCGGCCACGGCGCTCAGCGCGGAGTGCTCCGATTCGACGGGGATGTAACGCGCGGGTAGCCGCCCTGACTCCACGGCCGTGGCGAGGTGTTCCACGATGGGGGTCTGAGGCGTGATGGGGTAGGCCGCGATGACCTGGACCCGGGCCAGGCGCACCGCCTCCGCCACCGCCGCGTTGCCGTCCAGTGCCTTGACAGTCGGCACGTCGACTCTACCTCCTGCCCTCTTACCCTGCGGCCCCGGCCGCGGCCTCGGTTTCGGATACCATCCGCAACGCCTCGAAGGGGCACACCGTCACGCAGATGCCGCAGCCCTTGCAGTACTCGTAGTCCACCTGCAGCGTCTCGCCCAGGGACAGCACGCCCGACGGGCAGTACCGCGGGCAGATGCCGCACCGGCGGCAGCGCTGCTCGTCCACCACCGGACGCTCATGGCGCCACGTGCCGGTCCGGGTCCGGGCCAGACGCAACGCGAAGGGGCCCTCCCATACCTGCGTCGCCATCGCCGCTCCTCTGCTCCTTCCCGTGGGCCCGTCTCACGGCAGTCCGGCGCCGGCCCCGCCCCTGGCGGGCACCGGCCCGACGGGGCGCACCGCCTCGAAGGCACGCCGGGCCGCCCGCACGTTGGCGGGCCCCACCCGGGCGCCCATGCCCTGCTGGATCGCGTCGGCCACCGTGTCGATGCTCACCCAGCCCGTGGCCCCGGCCAGGGCGCCCAGCATGGCGGCGTTGGGGGGCACGGGCCCGATCTCGGCTCGCGTGATGCCCGTGGCGTCGACCCAGAAGAGCTGCAGCTCCTCCGGCAGCGGGCGGTCAGGGGCCACCTTCAAGGCTTCGGGCTCGGGCGGCGAGGGGCTGTTGACGACCACGATGCCGCCCGGCACCAGGCCGGTCAGCACGTCGATGCCCAGCGACACCAGCGATAGGTCGAAGACCACCACCGCGTCGGCCTCGTAGACGAAGCTGTGCATCCAGATGGGGCGATGGTCGATGCGGGCGTACGCGAAGACGGGCGCCCCCTTGCGCTCCTGTCCATAGCTCGGCACTGCCTGTGCGTACAGCCCCTCGGCAACCGCCGCCGCCACCAGCAGCTTGGATGCGGTGACCGTCCCCTGGCCGCCGCGGCCCATGAGCCGGATCGACCTCGTGCCGCTCATGCCGCCCTGCCTCCTGCCGCCACTCGCCCTTCACCCCGGGCGAAGAAGCGCTCCAGCGTGCTCTCGGACACCTGCCGGGTGATGGGGGTCAACACCAGCGCCAGCACGATGGACATGACCAGCCCTGGGAAGATGGGGTGCCATGCCTTCGCCCACGTCGCCCCGGCTTCAGTGACGGCCGCCCACACCGCCGTGACCAGGAAACCGCCTATCGACGACCACAGAGCAGCCGAAGGCGTGATGCGCCGCCAGACCATGCCCAACAGCATGGGCACGGCGAATGCTGCTCCCGTGAGGGCCACGCCGTACGACACGATGGTCAGCACCAGCGTGGGGGTGTAGAAGGCTCCGATGAGGGCCACGATGCCCACTGCGAACGTGGTCAGCCGGGAGACGACCAGGTAGTAGCGGTCGCTACGCTCGATGCCCCGCGGCTCGAAGTAGGACTTGCGCAGCAGGTCGTGGGCGATGGCGGCACCCGACAGCAGCAGCAACGACGAAACCGTCGACATGGCGGCCGCTGCCACGCCCGAGAGTGCCACGGCTCCCCAGAACGGAGACAGGTAGCGGTTGATCATCGCGGGGAGCGCCGCGTCGGGCGACTTGATCTCGTCCCACACCAGCACCCGGGCTGCCCCGCCCAGGAAGACGGTCGTGCTGAAGAAGACGAGCACCAGCAGCAGCCCCCAGGCGACCCCCTGCCGGGCTGCTCGCTCGTCACGGGCGGTGTACATCTTGGTCACGAACTCGATCCGCGTGAAGTAGGCCACGAACCAGACCAGGTACCACGTCAGGAGCCCCGACAGCGTCCAGCCGCTACCGGTGAGGCTCGTCCAGCCGGGTGCCGCCTGCTCCGCGGCCTGGGCCATCCCCGTAAAGCCCCCTACCTGAGGCCAGAGGACGACAAGCAACGCGCCGACCCCGACGATCATGAACAACCACTGGGCGATATCGGTCCAGACGGCGGCCAGCATCCCACCGATGGACGTGTAGATGGTGAAGACGAGCGACCCCAGCACCAGTGACCAGGCCAGCGGCAGTCCGCTCAACTGCTGGATCACGATACCCATCGCCTTGGTCTGCGCGATCAGCGAGACGGTGGCGGAGACCAGTACGACCACAGCAGCGAAAGCTCGAAGGGCGTTTGACTCGTAGCGGTCACCCAGGTAGTCGGGCAGGGTAAACCCGCCGAAGCGCCGCAGTTTGTCGGCCATGAAGAGCAGCACGACCAGGAAGCCGAAAGCGAAGGCCAGGTTATTGAGCGTGATGGCGCCCATGGCGGCTATCTGGCCCGTGCCACCCAAGAGGGTGCCTCCATGCATGATGGAGACGAGGATGGCGACCGCCAGCACCGGGGCCCCGAAGGCGCGGTTGGCCACCCAGAAGTGGGCCGTCGAGCGCTGGAGCCTGGCTGCGACGATGCCGATGACGAGCATGATCGCCATGTATACGATGAAAACCAGGAGCCCGGCTGTTTTCACGAACGGCACCCCTTTCGTCGAGAAGCGCTCGTCCTGAGGCCTTCATCTCCGCTCGCGAGGATCCACCGAGGCATACCAGATGAGCCCGACCGCTATCAGCATGGGCACGATGAACAGGGCCAGGGCGGTATCCCAGGGAAAGCCGAAGAACACGGCGCCATCCCCCCTTCCCGACCGTTCAGGGGCATCGACTAGCGGATCGAAAGCACCGACTTGAACCGGCGCAAGAGTAGGTGACTCGCCACCCCGACCACGCCGGGAATGGAATAGATGTGACTCTGCATGAACTGCGCCAGGTCCTGAGGGTCGCGGGCGTGGGCGTGTACGTGCAGGGTGGTGGGCCCCGTCATCTGGTAGACGACGGTCACCCTCGGGTGGGCGGCGAGAGCCTGACAGACCGACTCCAACCGCTCCGGTACCACCTGGATCTCGAAGAAGGCGTTGACGGCGTAGCCGAGCTTCTGGCCGTTGAGGACGACGGTAAACTCCTCGATGACACCTTGCTCGACGAGGCGCTGCACCCTGTCGCGCACCGCGACCCGGGAGAGGCCCACGTGGCGTCCGAGCTCGGCGTGGGAGATGCGCGCGTCCACCAACAACCGGGCGATGATCTCCCGATCGATGGGGTCCAGGCTCTCGCACTCCGCGAGCAACGACATCAGGCCACGGAGGTCCTGGGAGCCACCGTCACGCTTGCCCCCGGCATGCGTCTCCACGGCGCGTCACCCGCCCCCTGGCACCGAGTGGTCCAGGGGGATTATCCCGCTCGAGCGGGGGCGGGCAGCAGTGTCCTTTGTTAGGCGCGCGTGACGAAGAAGGTCACCAATAGGAGGTTACAAATGGCAGGGCCATTCGTTCCGTTAGGGTCCGCTCAGTTACGACTTTCGATGCGTAACCAGCGTGCTGGGCGCCAGCAGCCTCGGGCTCATCGAAGGCGGCCCGCCGTGGCGGCTACAGCCCGCAGCCAGGTTTCGGCCTGTGCCGGGGAGCGCAGGTGGATGGCCCTCAGGTGCCGGTTCTCGGGGCGGGCCAGGAGCTCGGCGTACTGACGCCGCCTGCGGCGGTAGGTCTTGAGTGCCCACACGATGATGGAGTCGGCCGTGAAGAGACGCCACAACGGCTCCCGGTTGCCGTTCCAGAGGCGCTCCTGCAGGAAGACGCGACGCGCCGTCCGGCGCAGCAGGCGTCCCAGGATGACGGGCAGCGGGTAGTCGAGCCAGACGACGGTGTCCGCCGCCGGCCACAGGATGTCCCGTACGAGGCTGTAGTTGCCGTCGACCACCCAGCAGGGCCCGCAGATCGCCTCGCGAACCCGATCCCGAAACACGTCGTCGGGCGCCGGCGTCCAGTCGGGCCCCCAGTGCAGGGCGTCGAGCTCGACGTGCACGTACCCGAGGACGTGAGCGAGCCGCCGAGCCGTGGTGGTCTTACCCGACCCGGACGTACCCACAACGACGATGCGCCGACCCGGCAGCGGCAAGGCCTCCGACCCGTCGGCCATCGTACACCATGCTGGCGCTGGACACATGGCGCCTCCCCTGGGGCGCCGGCCCGGACTCTGCAGCATCCCTTCTCCGTGATGGCCCAGACGCCCCAGACGTCCCGTACCTGGCAATGGCCTGCGGCGTCAAGGCCCTCGTCGCTGCCTCCGCACGGCTCTCGCCAGGCCCACGGCCCCTCGCCCCACGAGCCGTAGGCCCAACCCGGCTGCCCTAAGCCCAAGGCGGACCGTCCAGAGACCGGCCCTGACTCCCTGCCGGGCAAGCTTGCCCAGGGCATCACGTACCCGTGCGATGTCGTCGTCCAGCATGGACGGATCCAGGCCGACCGCCTGGAGGTGGGCGTCCCGCGAGGCCGCCGGCAGTGCCGCGAGAGCCGACCGCAGCGCATAGAGCAGCGCCAGCAGATCGTCGAGCTGGCCCACGCCGGGCACGAATCCCGGCACCAGGTCCACGGGCGACAGCGAGTAGGCGAG
>DATCKA010000095.1:0-2865 GCA_036562495.1 Limnochordales bacterium | reverse complement strand
CCTGAGTGACGTCTGGCCGTGGGGCCTCTGGAAGATCGTCGGCGTCGTCGTGGCCATCCCACTGGCGGCGGGGGCTTTCGTGATAGCGGCGTGGGTGCACGTCTTCCGCCACCACGGTTACGAGGCGCTGGCCCGCCCGGCGGTGCTGGCCGGCTTCATCGGCTACCTGACGGCCGTGGCGTCGCTGGTGGTCGACATCGGCCAGCCGCACCGCATCTGGCACCCCATCGTCATGTGGCAGCCGCACTCGGTGCTCTTCGAGATCTGCTGGTGCGTCATCCTGTACACGACGGTGCTGACGCTGGAGTTCAGCCCGGTCGTGCTGCGGGCGCTGGGGTGGGAGCGGGCGCGCCGGGCGCTGGAGGCGGCCATCGTGCCGCTAGCAGTGGCCGGGGCGACGCTTTGCGTGCTGCACCAGAGCTCACTGGGAAGCCTCTTCCTCATCGCCCCGGGCAGGGTGCACCCGCTGTGGTACACGCCGGCACTGCCGCTCATCTTCTTCGTCTCGTCGGTGGCGGCTGGGCTCGCGACCCTGCAGATCCTGACATGGGTGACGGGGCATCTGTACGGGCAGGCGGTCGATGAGCGGCTCAAGGCCGGCCTTGCCCGCGGGCTGGCCGTGGCGCTGGGGCTGCTCCTTGCGGTCCGGCTCGCTGACTGGGCTGCTCGAGGGACCGGGCCGTGGCAGGCCACGGGCCTGGAGGCCGCCCTGGCCTGGGTGGAGTTGCTGGTCGGCATCGCCTTGCCGCTCGCCCTGCTGGCGTGGGAGTGGCGCAGCGGCGGGGTCCGGTGGCGGCTCGTGGCCAGCGTGCTGGCTGCCGCGGGGGTCTTCCTGCATCGGCTCGACGTGGGGCTCATCTCCATGCGGCAGGCCGCCAACGGGGCAGGCTACTTCCCCTCGTGGATGGAGTTTCTGGTGATGGCGGGCATCGTGGCGCTCGGCATGCTCGCCTACGACTGGGTCGCCCGCCGCTTGCCGCTCTTCGAGCGCTAGCGCGGGTGAGGGCAGGGGCAGCAGGCGAGCCGACCGCCACGCGGCGGCGGCTCAGGCCAGCGACGGCGCTGGCAGCGCATGACGTCGGGGGCGAGGCACTGAGCGGTGCCTCGCCCCTCGTGCTTCAAAACAGCTGCTCGTCTGATAGCGCCGGCTGCTCTCAAAGCGGTTGTTCCTCGCCGGTCACCAGGTTCCACCGGACGAGCCTCGTCACGCCGTGGATGGGCTGGATGCGGTCGTAGCCGACCTGCCAGCGCACCGACGCATCGGGGTGGCGCAGGTCGTAGACGATGCCCTTGGGGGTGTAGCGGTAACCCTCCACGACGACCTCTTCGCTGGCCTCGCCCTTCATCAACATGGCCGGCTCGCCTCTCGCCACCACCACCTGCCAGTCGTCGTCCTGCCCGGGCACGGGCAGCGCCAGGTCGGCCTGGGGCAGCGGTGCCGGCCGCACCCCCTCGAGCGCCTCGACCAGCCGCTCGAGCTGCGCCCGGGCGGGCGACCCTTCCTCGAGACGGCTCACCGCCACCCGTGCCATCTCCCCGAACCGCTCGGCCAGCTCCCTCGTCAGGCGCAGGCTGCCGTAGGTGGCGTCGTAGATGCACCACCCGTGCACCTCGCCCTGCCCCGTGGGCGACAGGCGGGAGGTGAACTGGCCCAGCCCCACGTCTCGCTCCTGCACCCCGCACTCGTCGCAAAAGGCCCCGAGGAGGGCCTGCGCCGCCAGCTCGTCCAGCCGGACGCCCGGCGCCCACCAGACGACTCCCGTCGTCTCGAAGAAGCGGTTGAGCGGCCGCGTGAAGTAGGGGGACTCGGGCCCGTACTCGTGGCGCTCCTTGGCGCTGCCCCGGGTCTCCACGAAGCCGGTGCACCGCTCGCTCACCTGCATCTCGGCCTCGGCCACGAAGGCGCCACCCTCGCCCGTCCACAGCCCCAGCAGCCCCTCGGGCCAGCGGGGGAAGGCCATCCGCTGCAGGATGGGGTCGGTGGTGTAGAAGCGTTCGGCGTGGACGCGGATGCGGGCCTTGCCGAAGTCGAAGTGCGTCACCCGGTACGGGCGAGCCATGTAGTAGTAGACGGCGCCGGGGTAGGCCTCCCTCAGGGCCTGGCTGTAGGTGACCGACCCCAACTGGCGGTCGCCCCATCCCAGGATCTGAAACTCCCGCTCGACGGCGTTTCGCAGCGGGAACTCCCGGTGGGGCCCCGCCAGGGCCCGTTGCTTGAGCGGTGCGAGGTCGGGCGGGATGGCCTCGCGGGGCTCCAGTTCGTTGGCCAGCATGCGGGTGAAGGACGCCGGCAGCGACTGGAAACGGGCCAGCGCCCCGTCGGTCGCCCCGAGCCCGTTGAGCTCGACGGCGGCGCACAGGGCGTTGGCGTACTGCAGGTAGCGGTTGTCGAGGTAGAGGCGGTTGGCCTCGACGGGCCGGTCCAGGTAGCGGGCGAGCCCGTCCGCCAGGGTGCCGGAGGGATCGAGCACGACGCAGACGCCGTCGCGCACCCGCCCGGCGCGGCCGACCCTCTGCCAGAAGGCCTTGACCGACGACGGCGGCTGCAAGAGCACGACCAGGTCCACCTCGCCTACGTCGATGCCCAGCTCGAGGGCCGACGTGGAGATGACGCCCCGCAACTCGCCGCGGGTCAGCGCTTCCTGGATGGCGTGACGATCCTCGTCTTCGTAGCCGGCGCGGTAGGGCAGCAGGCCCTGCAGCGCGGGCTCTGCATCGGGAGCAGGGGCGACGCCCTCGGCCTCCGGCTCAACAGCAGCCCCCGGCTCGCGGGCAACCTCCGACTCGAGGGCAGCCTCCGGCTCGAGAGCAGCGGCGGCCTCCCGCGGGCCGGCGGCGCCGGTCGCCCCAGCGACCTCAGCGCCC
>DATCKA010000089.1:0-4045 GCA_036562495.1 Limnochordales bacterium | reverse complement strand
CCGAGTTCCGGCATCTACCGGCTGCCCTGGGTGCGCATGCATGCCGTCAAGGACTACTACGACATGGCGGCCATGCTCGAGGACTACCCCGAGATGAGGGCGACGTTCAACCTGGTGCCTTCGCTGGTGATGCAGCTCGAGGACTACGTCGAGCGCGGCGCCAGGGACGTCTACCAAATCCTGACCGAGAAGCGGCCGTCCGAGCTGACCGATGACGAGAAGGAGTTCGTGCTGAGGCGCTTCTTCGACGCCAACTGGGACAACATCATCAAGCGATACCCCCGCTACTGGGAGCTCCTCCAGAAGCGGGGCACCACGGGCACGGACGCAGAGATCGCCCGAGCCAGGGAGGCCTTCACCGACCAGGATTTCCTCGACTTGCAGGTCTGGTTCAACCTGGGCTGGATCGACCCCGACCTCATCGCCGAGGACCCCACGTTGAGGGCCCTCGTGGAGAAGGGCAGGGGCTTCACCGAGGCGGATAAGCATGCCGTGCTGGCCAAGCATCGGGAGATCATGGGCCGGGTCATCGGCGTCTACCGCCGGCTCATGGAGAAGGGCCAGATCGAGGTCATCACCTCGCCCTTCTACCATCCGATCCTGCCGCTCATCTGGGACACCAACGCGGCCCGCGTGGCGAGCCCGTCGCTCAAGCTGCCCTCCCATCGCTACGCCCAGCCAGGCGACGTCGAGGCCCAGCTCCAACGGGCGGTGGCTTTCTATCGGGAGCGGTTTGGACGGGATCCGGCCGGGCTGTGGCCCTCCGAGCAGGCGGTCGGGCAGGGGATCGTCAGCTACGTGGCCAGCGCGGGCTTCCAGTGGATGGTGAGCAGCGAGGGCGTGCTGGCGCGGTCGCTCGGCGTCGAGCTGCGCGGCACGAGCGGCGAGCTGCTGCGCCCCGAGGTGCTGTATCGTCCTTACTGGGTGACGGCCGGCGGCCGGCGAGTGGCGATGCTGTTCCGCGACATCGTGCTGTCGGACCGCATCGGCTTCCAGTACTCGGGGATGCCGGCCACTCGGGCGGTCGATGACCTCATCGGCTACTTGCACGCCATGCAACGCCGCCTGGCTGACCGCCCCGGCGACTACGTGGTCACCATCGCCCTCGACGGCGAGAACGCCTGGGAGTGGTACGTCAACGACGGCAAGGAGTTCCTCCACGAGCTCTACCGGCGCCTGAGCACCGACCCGCTGCTCGAGCCCGTCACCGTCAGCGAGTACCTGGCGGCTCACCCGCCCCAGGACGTGATCGAGTCGCTGTGGACGGGCTCCTGGATCGCCGACAACCTGGAGACCTGGATCGGCGAGGAGGAGGAAAACCGGGCCTGGGACTACCTCTACCAAGCCCGCACGGCTCTGGTGCGCTACCAGGCCTTGCACTACGACGATCCCGGCGCCGAGGCCCGCATCCAGGCCGCTTTGGAGCACCTGTACGCCGCCGAGGGCAGCGACTGGTTCTGGTGGTACGGGGCCGACCAGGACTCGGGCAACGACGCGGGGTTCGACGCGCTGTTTCGGGCGCACCTGGCGGCGGTCTACGAGACCATCGGCGAGCCCGTGCCCGAGTACCTGGACCTGCCCATCGTGGCTCCCCCGTTGGCCAGGCCCGCCTCGACGACCACGGGCCGGCTGACGGCGCGGGTGGACGGGGTCGTCGGCGAGGGCGAGTGGGACCAGGGCTTTCGCTTCGACGGCGAGGCCGGGCCAGGCGCCCCGGTGGAGGCGCTGTGGGTGGGTTACGACGACGGGCGCCTCTACCTGCGGGCCGACCTGAGCGTGCCGGCCTACCGGCTGCCTGACATCGGCATGGATCTGAGGGTCTACGTGTCGCATCCCCGGCACCTGACGGTCAACACCCGGCCACGCGAGTCGTCGCAGGGGCAAAGCGCCCCGCCGCTCGGCTTCGGGGTCGCCTACGAGCTGCGCGTCGACCTCAGGCGCACGCCCTTGCGCCTGCAACTGTCGAGGGCGCTGGGGGGCGGCGAGTGGGAGCTCGTGGCCGAGCTGCCCGAGCAGGCGGTCGCGCTCGGTGAGGCACCGGGCGGCCGGGGGGCCGTGCTGGAGGTCGCCGTTTCGTGGGGCGAGCTGGAGCTGCAGGCTGCCGAGGCCGTCATGCTGGCCCTCGTCGCCTTCGACGAGGCGGGAGGGGTGCACGTCCTTCCGCCGACGGGCCCGGTGCGCGTGCAGGTACCGGAGGTGATCCGGGGCGACCTGGTCTTCGAGTGGGAGGACCCCATCGGCGACGACCACGGACCGGGCACCTACGTCTATCCCGGCAACGCGGTCTTCCAGCCGGGCGTGTTCGACATGAAGCGCTTCGAGGTCTTCGACGAGAGCAACGACGTGGTGTTCAAGGTATGGCTGGTGGGGCCCATCGACAACGTCTGGAATTCCCCCATCGGGCTCTCTGTACAGACCATCGACATCTACCTCGACACCGACCGGGTGCCGGGGTCGGGCGAGACCGCGGCGCTCGGGGGGCGGCGGGTGAGGTTCGCTCCTGAGTGGGCGTGGGAGTACGCCATCTGGGTGGAGGGGTGGAACCAGCGCATCTTCTCAGCCCAAGCGGGCGATGCACCGAGCGGTGCAGCGGCCGAAGTGGCGTCGGTGCCGCTGAGGGTCAGCGTGGACTCCGCCGAGCGCTCCGTCACGGTGCGGGTGCCCAAGTCGGTCATCGGAGAGCCGCAGCCCACCTGGGGTTACCAGGTGTTCGTACTGGGGCAGGAGGGGTACCCCGAGAGCGACTCGCTGCGGGTGCGGGAGGTCAAGGCAAACCGCGCCGAGTGGCGATTCGGCGGTGGCGACGACGGGTCCTGGGACCCCAACGTCATCGACATGCTGGCGCCACCGGGGACCACTCAGGAGGCCATCCTGAGCGCCTACAGCGTGTCCGAAGGCCGTCTGGCCGTCGTGCCGATGGTGACGGGGAGCTCGGGGCAAGGGGCCGGTGCGGCGCCGTGAGCGCCTCGGAGGAAGTCGGAGCAATGGGGCGGGGCGGGCTCCACGGGGCGGAGCCGGGGCCCCGCCCACACCGGCGTGTGACCATCCGGGAGGTGGCGCGACTGGCGAAGGTCTCCCCCTCCACCGTCTCCCGGGCTATCGCCGGCAACCCTCGCATCAGCGAGGCCACCCGGGCCCGAGTGCTGGAGGCCATGGAGCGCCTCGGGTATCGGCCCAACGCCATCGCCCGAAGCCTCGTCACACGGTCCTCGCGTACGCTGGGCATCGTGCTGTACCGGCCCGCCGACGAGGCCTTCGCCCATCCCTTCTTCGCAGAGGCGCTGCGGGGCGTCGCGAGCGTGGCACAGGCCAACGGCTACAGCCTGCTCGTCACCACGGCCGAGACGTACGAGACGGAGGCCCAGCAGTGTTTGGCCATGCTGGAGGAGCGCAGGGCTGACGGAGCGGTGCTGCTGGCCTCGCGTTCCCCGGACCCCCTGGTGGCCAGCCTGCTGGAACGGCAGCATCCCTTCGTCGTGCTGGGGCGCGTCCCGGATCGGCCGTCCGTCTACTGGGTCAACAACGACAACTTCCAGGCGGCGGCCATGGCGGTGCTCCACCTTCTCGGCCTCGGGCACCGGGAGCTGGCTGTGGTGGGAGGCCGGCCCGAGCTGGTGGTCACCCAAGACCGGTTGGAGGGCATCGCCTCGACCTTGCAGGAGGCTGGGTTGAGCCTGCCGCCCGACCGGGTCGCGTTGGGCGACTTCACGTGGGAGCACGGCTATCGGGAGGCTTCTCGCCTGCTCGCACAAAGCCGGCCTCCCACCGCGATCGTCGCCATGGACGACGTGCTGGCTGCAGGGGTGATAAGGGCCGCCCGTGAGCGGGGCCTCGAGATCCCCCGCGATCTCTCGGTCGTAGGGTTTAACGACGACCCGATGGCCCAGCTCCTGATGCCGCCCCTGACGACCGTGCGGATCCCTGCGAGGCAGCTCGGGGAGGCGGCCGCACGTCAGCTCATCGATCGGCTCAACGGCAGGATACCCCCTGTCCGGCACCTCGTCCTGCCCGTCGAGCTGGTGGTGAGAGGTACGACCGGCCCTCC
>DATCKA010000082.1:0-4904 GCA_036562495.1 Limnochordales bacterium | reverse complement strand
GTGTGCAGGTGCGTCGCTAAGCCTGGTGCCGATATGCTTTCGTGATATACGGTGGCCTCTGGACGGCGTCGTGGCGTCCCCCACCTGCCGGGCCAGCGCCAGTATAGCACGGCGGTGCGCCGGCGCCAGACCTCGCCAGGTGAGGCAGAAGGTGGGCGATCGGAGGCTCGTGCTGACCCAGCCCGTCAAGCAGCAGCCGCGACGGTCGTTGCCTCAGGGGCGGCGCCATCGACTCCCTGCAGGGCTGACTGTTCAACCCGCAGCTCCTTGGCTGGCGCCTCCGATGACCCGGCTGCTGCCCCCGTAGCCCAGGGCGTGGGAGATTGCACCGGCCGTCTCGACGACGGCTCGGCCCAACTCGTCGACACGGTCCGGCGTGACCGAGAAGATAGGCCCGGAGACGCTGACGGATGCCACGACGCGTCCTCCGTGCCCGAACACCGGGGCCCCCACGCAGCGGATGCCCTCTTCGTTTTCGACGTTGTCGACGGCGAAGCCCCGTGCCCGCGTCGCGGCCAGGTCCTGGCGAAGGGCCTCCACCGTGGTGATGGTCTGCGGCGTGCGGGGCAACAGGCGCGTCCGCTGCAAGATGGCCTCCCGCTCCTGCTCCGGCAGGACTGCCAGGATGGCCTTGCCCAGGGCGGTGCAGTAGGCCGGGCTGCGAGTGCCGACGAAGGAGGCCATCCGCAGGTTGGCCGGGGAGTCCAGCTTCTCCACGTAGACGACGTCGGTGCCGTCCAGGACCGCCATGTGCACCGTCAAGCGGGTGCGGTCCCGCAGGTCGGCGAGGTACGGGCGGGCGACCTCGCGCACGTCGAGCCGCGCCAGCACCCGCCCACCCAGCTCGAGCAGGCGCAACCCCAGACGGTATCGGACGCCGTCGGGCGCGAGCTCCACGAGCCCCAGACGCAGCAAGGTCTTGATCAGGCGGTGCACGGTGGCCTTATGAAGGCCCGTGGCTCGCGCCAGATCCGAGATGCCGGCGTCGTGGCGCGCCAGCACGTCGAGCAGCCGCACCGCTCGCTCGACGGACTGGACGGAGTGCGTGCCGTCCCGACCGTCGGACGGCTCCTCGATGGATGCGGCCGACGCCGCCGGGTGTCGGGTCCTGGGCATCCTGGCTTACCCGTCGCGATGGAGGCTGGCCTCGGCTTCGACGCAATGGGCCCTCTTACCTCCCGCGCACCGGACGGTGCCGGCCGCTGGTCGCCGACCTCTCGAACGTCTCTCAGTACAGGAACATCGGCATCCCCAGGAAGTCCTGCACGCGGGGCCGGTAGTTGTCGACGTCGTAGAGGCGCTCGACGTCGACGCGCTTCTTGCCCGACATGATGTCGGCGATGGGCACCGTGGTGTACTTGCCGCCCTGCAGGGCCACCATCTTGCCCGTCTCGCCCCGCTGCACGAGCTGCACGGCCAGGTTGCCAAACGACATGGCCACCATCCGGTCCAGGGAGTCCGGCGGCCCCGACCGCATCAGGTAGCCCAGCTGCTGGTACATCACGTTTTGGCCGGTGAGCCGCTTGATGGCCTCGGCGGTGATGAGCCCGATGCCGCCCAGTTTGCGGTGACCGTACGGGTCGGGCTCACCGCTCTGGACCATCTCGCCACCCTCCATCACGGCGCCCTCGGAGATGGTCATGATGGCGTAGTTGGACGGGTTGCTGCGCTTGTCCTCGAGCAAAAACTCCGCCAGCTTCTCGACGTTGAAGGGCACCTCGGAGATGATGGCCCGGTCGACGTAGGCCAGGTAGGCGCTGATGAGGCTGGTCTCCCCCGAGTAGCGGCCGAAGAGCTCGACCACCGCGATGCGCTCGTGCGATCCGGCCGAGGTGCGCATGTTGGTGATGAACTCCACGCTGCGAGTGACGGCCGTTGAGAAGCCGATGCAGTAATCGGTGCCGAAGACGTCGTTGTCCATCGTCTTGGGGATGCCGATGACGGGCACCCCCTCCTTGTCGAGCCGGACGCTGTAGCTGAGGGTGTCGTCGCCGCCGATGGTGATCAAGACGTCGATGCCCAGGTGCTCGATCACCTTCAAGACGTAGTCCGTGTAGTCGCGGGTGCCCTTGTCGTCGATCACCTTGCCCCACGACAGCGACTTGAGGAATCCGGGCGCCTCATTGGGAGACACGTTTTGAGGATTGGTCCGGGACGTATGGAGAATGGTGCCGCCCGTGCGGTCGATGGTGCGCACGTCGTGGCGGCTCAGCTCCCGGACGTAGTAGTCCCGGGTGGAGGGCTCATCGAGATTGTAGTGCAAGAGCCCGGCCCACCCACGCCGCACCCCGAGCACGCGGTAGCCGGCGTCCAGCGCCCCGAGCACCACCGCCTTGATGCACGGGTTGAGGCCGGGCACGTCGCCCCCGCCGGTGAGCACTGCGATCGTCTTGCGCATCGCTTGCACCCCTCCACCACGAAGTTTTTGAGATTGCGAGCAAGTCCGATTTGAAGGTGCCCTTGTCCCGCAGGCGTCCTTCTGTCACTCGATTACATCGCGTCCGCGGCCGAAACCTGCCGGACCATCGGTCGATGAGGGCGCGCGATCTCGAAAGGGATTCCAAGTCCATCCACCCGCCGGCCTACAGGCGAGAGGGCCGATGCCGTTGCCCGTCGAAGCACGCGTCGCCCCGTGGAAGGAAGAAGGGATGAGGACCCACCCATGACAGACCTGACCCGCCCCGAGACCGGCGGCGGTGCGCCGCGCCGGGGACCGCTTCAGCGTATCGTGGTGGCGCCCGATTCGTTCAAGGGGAGCGCGTCGGCCCGCGAGGTGGCCGAGGCCATCGCGGACGGGTTGCGACGAGCCCTGCCGTCCGTCGAGATCGAAACCGTGCCCATGGCCGACGGCGGCGAGGGCACGGTGGAGGCCCTGGTGGAGGCGACCGGCGGGCGCTACGTAGACGTCCAGGTGACCGGCCCCCTCGGTGAGCCGGTGCAGGCCCGCTTCGGGCTGCTGGGCGACGGCGAGACGGCCGTCATCGAGATGGCGGCGGCCTCGGGCCTGCCGCTCGTGCCGCCACACCGGCGGGATCCCCTGGTCACCACCACTTACGGCACGGGCGAGATGATCCGGGCGGCGCTGGATCGAGGTGCCCGACGCCTCGTCATCGGCATCGGCGGCAGCGCCACGGTCGACGGCGGGGTAGGCATGGCGCAGGCGCTGGGCGCTCGCTTCCTCGACGCCGAGGGCCGCGACATCGGCCCCGGAGGTGGAGCGCTCGCACATCTGGACCGCATCGACCTGTCGGGGCTGGATTCTCGGTTGCGAGCCGCGGAGATCCTCGTCGCCTGCGACGTGACCAACCCGCTCTACGGCCCCGACGGGGCGGCACCGGTCTTCGGCCCCCAAAAGGGGGCGACGCCCGAGATGGTCGCCATTCTCGACGCCAACCTGCGGCACCTGGCCGACGTCATCCGACGGGATCTGGGGCTCGACGTCTCGACCCTGCCGGGCGGCGGGGCGGCCGGGGGGCTGGGCGCCGGCCTGGTTGCGTTCTGCTCGGCCCGGCTCCGCCCAGGCGTCGAGCTCGTCATCGAGACCGTCGGGCTCGAGCGCCGGCTGCAGGGCGCCGATCTGGCGGTCACCGGCGAAGGCGCCCTGGATCGTCAGACCCCCTACGGCAAGACACCGGCCGGGGTCGGACGCCTGGCCCGGCGTCTCGGCATCCCGGCCGTGGCCATCGTCGGCAGCATCGGAGAGGGGGTGGACCGGGAGACCCTGGATGCGTGCGGCCTGTCGGGCGTGGTCTCCATCGTGCCTCGCCCCATGCCGCTGGAGGAGGCCATGCACCAGGCCGTCCCGCTGCTCCGCCAGGCCGCCGAGCGGCTGGGTTGGCTGCTGGCCCTATGAGATGAGAGGGGAGGTCCACTGTTGAGTTCGGGAACGTGGCTCGTCATCGCTCTCCTTGTCGTGGTGGCCTTCGTCGTCTGGTCCACGGCACGCGTGCGGATGCACGCCTTCGTGGCCCTCATCCTGGCTGCGTTCCTCATGGGCATCCTGGCCGGCATGCCGTTGGGTGACCTGCTCAATGCCATCACGTCGGGCTTCGGCTCGACCGTTAGCTCCATCGGCATCGTCATCGCGCTGGGCGCAGCCATGGGCACCATCCTGGAGAAGAGCGGCGGGGCCCAGACGATGGCCCGCACCATGCTGCGCCTGGTAGGGCAGGCCCGGTCCTCCCTGGCCATGGCCATGACGGGCTATGTGGTATCGATCCCCGTCTTCTGCGACTCTGGTTTCGTCATCCTGTCCCCGCTCAACAAGGCCCTGGCTCGCCAGACGGGTAAGAACGTCGTCGTGCTCGGGATCGCGCTCTCGATGGGGCTTTACGCCAGCCACACACTGGTGCCCCCGACCCCGGGCCCCATCGCGGCCGCCGGAGCACTGGGAGCCGACCTCGGCCTGGTCATCATCTACGGGCTAGTCGTCGCGTTCCCGGCCATGCTGGCCGGCTGGTGGTTCGCCGAGCGTCACGCGTCCCGCTACGAGGCAACGGGGGGACAGATCGCGGCCGCGGCCGAGGCTAAGCCGTCGCCACAGGCGAGCCGACCCGACGATGCCCTCCCGTCGGCCACCCGGTCGTTCTTGCCCATCGTCGTGCCCGTGCTCCTCATCCTGCTCAAGTCCGTGGCCGACCTCCCGAGCCGGCCCTTCGGAACGGGCCTGTGGCTGTCCCTGTTTGACTTCATCGGACACCCGGTGACGGCCCTCGTGATCGGCCTCTTCCTGGCGCTGCTGACCGTCGAGCGGCGCGACGCGCGGGTCTGGCAGGAATGGATCGGCGAGGGCATCGGCACCGCCGGCTGGATCGTCCTCATCACGGCGGCGGGCGGGGCCCTCGGCCAGGTCATCCGCTCCACGCCGCTCGCCGAGTTCGTCGGCTCGACGCTGTCCCAGTGGC
>DATCKA010000074.1:0-54679 GCA_036562495.1 Limnochordales bacterium | reverse complement strand
CTCCTGGCGCCGGTCGATGACGTTGATCACCCGTTTGGCCCGGCCGAAGGGCCGGCTGACCCCCTCCGGTACCGTCGCCCACAAGCCCTGTGCCAACCGCCGGTAGCGAAACTCCTTGCCCAAGAGGCCGAACTTCCAGAGATGGTAGGCGATGTCCTTGGCCGTATACGTGAGCACCCCGTAGTGTGCTCGACTTCGGCCGCCCGCACCTGGGAGGGGGCAGGGAGCACCGTGCCGCAAGACGCCCACCATCGCCAGTCGAGCCAGATGTTGACGAAGCCAGGCGCCGCCGCTTCCACCCGGGCAGCCATCGGCAGCGTCCGCAGCTCGTCAGCCAGTTGGGTGGCGATCTGGATGGGGGGCTTTCGCACATGGCCGGCGAGCTGCAGCGCGATGTTGGTGGTGTAGTCTCCGTGGTCGAGGCAGCTGGGCTGCTCCACCAGGACGTCGAGGCCGCCCGGCCACTCGAGACCGCTCTGTCGGAGCAAGCGTCCAACCGCTTCACCGACCTCGCGGGCGATGAGGCTGCGTAACGTCACGAGTCTTCTCCCCTGAGGGCTCTACCGGTCGGGTATCCCTTTTCTACGACTGGCATCGAGGAGCGTCAAGGCCGGGCCTGTGGAATCGCAACAGGCTACGCGCCAGCCCGGTCATAAGGGGCGCAGCATGTCGACAAGTGCCCCGGTTTAGCAGGCATCGTCTGTGTCCTCTTGCTGGCAATGGATCTGACAGCGGGGCAAGAGCTAGGCCGGATCGCGGCGAGGGCTTCCTGGCGCTGTTCGCCATACTACCCAAAGCTACCGCCGTGGATGGCGCCAAGGCACACAACGACGCCGGCCGGGACCGGTCCGGTGGGGACTTGCCCCCCGAAGGCCCGACCGGCGTCGACGGGAATCAGGTCAGGGATATCCTCTGAATCAGCGAGGCCAGATGGGGATACCGCCGGGACCACTCGTGGTTACGATCCGACCGATCTCGGCCACGTACTCCCCCGCTCGTCCAGTCGAGGCAACCACAGGCACGGTTGTCCACAGCAACCCCAGCACCAGCAACACGAGAGCCAACGTTCGCCTCATGACCCCGCGCCTCCTCATTCAGAGTCCTCGGCAGTTACTTCCATCGTACCCTGGAGTACCAATTCGGTCAAGGGTGGCTACCACCAATAGGACGACCATGGCACCCCGAACGGACTTAGTATGGTACTATAGTCATCGCTCGGTCCTGCAGCCGAAGGGAGAGAGAGGGAAAGAGAGCGTGAAGCCCATGAACGATGTGGTGATGGAACGATTGCGCCACCTGTTTGAGACGGTGAAGCGACCGGACGGCAGGCGCTGGACCCTGCGGGAAGTGGCCGAAGGCACCGGACTCTCCCTGTCCTACCTGTGGAAGCTGCGCTCGGGCAGGGCCGTCAACCCGACCCGGCAGGTCCTGGAGAAGCTCGCGTCCTTCTTCGGCGTTCCCGTCACCTATCTCATGGGCTCGACCGAGAAGGCAGAGCCCCTGACCGACCGCGCCGGCGAGCAGGAGATTGCGGGAATGCTACTGGCAGCCCGAGACTGGGTGGCAGCTGCCAATCCGGCGGAAGGCGAGCGGCTGGCCCGAGCCGCGCTGGACCGCGCGCGTGCCCTGGGCAGCACCCCCCTGACTATCAGGGCGCTGGTGACACTGGGTCGCGTCCTGGCCGGGTCAGGACGCACAGGAGAGGCTCAGGAGGCCATCGCCGCAGCCCTGAGCCTGTCGGATGACCTGGCGCCCGGGCCTGAGCGCGTGGAATCGCTGCTGGCACTCGCCTATCTTGAATACGAAGAGGGCCGCTTCGAGACGGCTTACTGCCACGCGCAGCGAGCCCTGGCGATCCTCGAGGCGACGCGTGGCGACAGCATGCTCCGCTACGAGACCCTGCTCCATGTGGGGACCCTCGCTCGCGAAGCCGGCCACGCGCAGCAGGCCCAGACTTATTTGCAAGAGGCCCTCCCGCTGGCGGAGGCGCTAGGCGATCGCTATCTCGTGCCCGTGCTCACCAGCCTGGGGCTCACCGCACTCGACCTGGGTAGGGCAGACGAGGCGCTCGAGTACTTCACGCAGAGCCTGTCGCTCGCCATCCGTTTGCGGTTCGCGGCGTGGATCAACCGGGCTCAGCACAATACGGGGCTGGCGTACCAGCGATTGGGTCGCTGGCACGATGCCATCGAGTCACTGGTGAAGAGCCTGGGTTCCCATGAGGCGCTGGGAGACATTCAGTTGACCGTCTACGACCACGCAGAACTGGCCTGGTGCTATGCCAGCATCGGGCAGCGCGAGGCTGCCCTGCGGCACGGGTACATGGCCCTCGCGCTGGCCCAAGAGCACGAGCGCGAGGCGCTGAAGGCCCGAGCCCACTGGTACCTGGGCCGTGTCCTCGCGCTCTTGGGCGACCTCGATGAGGCGGCGCACCACTACGAACAGGCGGCCCTGCTCCTGGAGCATCTGGGGTCGAGGAGCGAAATGGGCAGGCTCCGGCTCGAGTACGGCGATCTGATGGCCAAGCGCGGCGATGCGGCCCGGGCGTCGGAGCTCTACCGACAGGCGGCCCTGTCGCTGCTGGAGGAAGCGCCTCCGCGGGCCCGCGAGGGCCAGCCCTACCCGGCCTAGCCGACCACCTGCTTGACCTCGGCCTACATACACGGGGGCGGCCCTGACCGCCGCAGCGCTACGTGACCCCGGCCAGGGCCGTCGCGGCCACGGCCACGAGCCCTCCGGCCGCCGACGCGAGCGCGTTGACCCCGTCGTTGTCGAGCCACGGACGGCCCCCCTCCAGGCGGAGGGGACCGGCGCAGCTCTGGCGGTGCCGTCGAGGCCGCTCCACCGCACGCCCGCAGCTCTGGCAGCGCCACCGACCCTGCCAGGCCGCCCCCATGAGGCTGTCGAGGAGCATCCCCGACACGCCCCCCACCAGCGCGCCCCACGCCAGGGTGGGGGACCTCAGCATGCCCCACACCAGCGCGGCCATCAGGGCAGCCCCCGCCGTCCCGGCCGCGGTGCCCGGCGCCGTCACCCCGCCCGAGCGCCCCGGCTCGACGGGTCGCCCGCCGATGATGGAGACGGGGATGCGCCCGCTGGCCACCCCCACCTCGGTGGCCCACGTGTCGGCGGTCATGGCGGCCAGGCTACCGGCCACCAGGGCATGGTACGCCCATGCCGTGGGCATGCCGCTGCCTGCCGCCAGCTGCACGGGGTGCGTCTCGGCCACCAGGCGCAGGACCGCGGCCACCGCGGCGACGCCTCCGTTGGCCAGCACCTGGCGAGCGTCTCGGCCCCCCGCTCTCCCCCCGGGGCGACCGTCCCCCCGCACCCGCCGGCGCCAGACGGTCAGGCCGGATCCCGACACGAAGAAGCCGACCAGCAGCACGGCCCACGGCAGCCCCCCGGCACCGAAGACCAGGGCCCCGACCAGGGCCGCCGCCACCGCCCCGCTCGGAGTCAGCGCCCCAGCCCGCCAGCCCGTGACAGCCACGCCGAGGGCCAGGGTGACGGCAGTCGCCCACGACGCCACGGGCGCCATCCCGTCAGCCGCGTCGTCTCAAGAGGCCGAGACGCCGGCCAGGCGCTCCCGTGCCCACGCCGCGGCCTTCCGCAGCCGCCGGGTGGCGGCTCCCTTGCCCACCAGGGCCAGCACCTCAAACATGCCCGGGCTCACGTCCTTGCCCGTCACGGCCACCCGCACCGGCTGCAGTACGTCGCCCATCTTGAGGCCGGTCTCGTCGCGAAGCGCCGTGAAGTAGGCCTCCAGCGTGGGCTCGTCGAAAGGCTCGAGCCCTTCCAGGCCCGCGGCGACGCGCTCGAGCAGCTCGGGCACCCCGGGCTTGAGCAGGTGCTTGCGGGCCGCCCGCTCGTCGTAGTCGACGACATCCTCGAAGTAGTAGCGCACCCACTCGGGCACGTCGGCCAGGGTGCGCAGCCGGCTCTGCGAGAGCTCCAGGGCACGCATCAGACGGCGCCGGCCCACATCGGCCTCCCGCTCGATGAGCGCCGTCAGCCCGGCCTTCTCGAGGAACGGCCGAGCCCGTGCAGCCAGCTCCTCCAGCGGGAGCTGGCGCAGGTAGTAGCCGTTCATCCACTCCATCTTCTGGATGTCGAAGATGGCCGGGTTCTTGGAGACGCGCTCCAGCGAGAACTTCTCGATGAGCTCCTCGATGGTGAAGATCTGCTGCTCGGCGTCGTATCCCCATCCCAGCAGGGCCAGGTAGTTGATGATGGCCTCGGGCAAGTAGCCCATCTCGCGGAACGCATCGACCGACTGGGCGCCGTGGCGCTTGGAGAGCTTGGAGCGGTCCGGCGCCAGCAGGATGGAGAGGTGCGCGAAGGCGGGGGGCTCCGCCCCCAGGGCCCGGTACACCTGCACCTGCCGGGGCGTGTTGGAGAGGTGCTCGTCCCCCCGGATGACGTGCGTGATGCGCATCTCCAGGTCGTCGACCACCACGGCGAAGTTGTAGGTCGGCAGCCCGTCGGACTTGATGATGACGAAGTCGTCGAGCAGGGCGTTTTCGAAGCGCACCTCGCCCCGCACCAGGTCATGGACCACCGTCTCGCCCGTGTCGTCCATCCGGAAGCGCAACGCCTTGGGCCGCCCCTCGGCCTCCAGCCGGCGCCGCTCGGCGTCCGTCAGGTACAGGCAGCGCCGGTCGTACTTGGGCGCCTCACCTCGCTCGAGGGCCTCCTGACGTCGGGCCTTCAGCTCCTCGGGAGTGCAGTAGCAGGGGTAGGCCCGACCCGCCTCCACCAGGCGCGCGGCGTAGCGGTGGTAGATCTCGCGCCGTTCCGTCTGGCGGTAGGGGCCGTAGGGGCCGCCGATGTCGGGGCCCTCATCCCAGTCGAGGCCCACCCAGCGCAGGCCCTCCAGCATGGCCCGGGCGGACTCCTCGGTGGAGCGGCTCTGATCGGTGTCTTCCAGCCTCAGGATGAACTTTCCGCCGTGATGCCGGGCGAACAGCCAGTTGTAGAGGGCTGTGCGAATCCCGCCCACGTGGGGGTAGCCCGTGGGGCTGGGTGCGTAGCGGACCCGCACGGTGTCGGAGCGTTCGGCTCGGGTAGGGTTCATGGGGCGGTCGCCTCCTCGACGGGCAAGGACCGCAGGTAAGGTGGATAGCGCACTCCGCGGTCCGTGATGATGGCCGTGACCAGATGGGCCGGTGTCACGTCGAAGGCGGGATGCAGGGCCGGCACGCCCGGGGGCGCCACCTGCACCCCTGCCACCCGGGTGACCTCGGCCGGATCGCGATGCTCGATGGGGATGGAGTCGCCGTCGGACAGCGCCAGGTCCACCGAGGAGTAAGGAGCCGCGACGTAAAACGGGATGCCATGCGCTCGCGCCAGCACCGCCAGGCCGTACGTGCCGATCTTGTTGGCCACGTCGCCATTTCGAGCCACCCGGTCGGCGCCGACCACCACGGCCTGCACCAGCCCCTTTTGCATCACGTAGCCGGCCATGCTGTCGGTGATGACCGTGACGTCGATGCCCTCCCGGCTCAGCTCCCAGGCCGTCAGGCGAGCCCCCTGGAGGTAGGGGCGGGTCTCCGTCGCGTAGACACGGAGCCGGTGGCCCCGGGCCACGGCTCGCCGGATGACGCCCGCCGCCGTGCCGATGCCGGCCGTCGCCAGCGCCCCGGTGTTGCAGTGGGTCAGCACGCCGCCCTCCGCGGGCATCAAGGCCGCCCCTGCCTCACCGATCCGCCAGCAGGACTGCCGGTCCTCGTCGGCCAGGCGCCCTGCCTCCTCGGCGGCCACCTCCGCCGCGTACCCGTCCTGTCGCAGGCGTGCCATCACTCGGTCCACGGCCCATGCCAGGTTGACCGCCGTGGGGCGCGCTGTGCGCAGCTGCTCGGCCGCCCGCTCGACCGCGTCGGGGTCGCCCTCGTGCAGGCGGCACGCCAGCGCGACGCCGTACGCACCGGCCACCCCGATGAGGGGCGCGCCGCGCACCACCATCTCCCGGATGGCCCGCACCACATCCTCGGGCCGCCGGCATGCCACCCACCGCTCCTCCGCCGGCAGGAGGCGCTGATCCAGCAGCCAGAGCCCGTCGGCCTCCCAGCGGTAGGCACGGACCGTCGACTCCGCCTCCATCGCTCGATGCACCACGCTCGCCATTTTACAGCATGGAGGCGACCAGGCCACGGCCGGGTGCGGCGGCACATGGGCAGCCTCGGGCCTCGGGCAGCGAGGCCAGGGCCTGCAGGATAGCCCTCAACAGCCGGGGCCGGAGCTCGTCCATCACCGCGACGACCTCTTGGTGGCTGAGCGACGAAGCTGCAAGCCCGGCGCCGAGATTGGTCACCACCGCCACGACGGCATAGCAGATGCCCGCCTCCCGGGCCAGCACCGCCTCCGGCAGGCCGGTCATCCCCACCACGTCACCGCCCAGCATCGCCAGGGCCCGCACCTCCGCCGGGGTCTCGTAGCGCGGCCCCTCCATCCCGACGTAGCAGCCCGTCTCCCGCACGTCCAGCCCCTGCTGCCGGGCCGATGCCACCAAAGCCGCCCGGATCTCGGGGCAGTAGGGCTCGCTGAAGTCGGTATGCACCACCGCGTCGTCCGCGAAGAACGTGACGGGACGCCGGCGGGTGAAGTCGAGGAACTGGTCGGCCACCACCACCGTGCCCGGTGGCAGCTCCCGTCGCAGCGAGCCGACGGCCGCCGTGGCCACGACGCGCTCGACGCCGAGCGCGGCCAGTGCGGCGATGTTGGCCCGGTAGTCGATGCTGTGAGGCGGCACGCTGTGCCCGGGCCCGTGCCGCGACAGATAGGCCACGGTCATGCCGTCGAGGGCGTAGAGGGAGACCGTGGCCGACCCGAGCCGGGTCGTGATCGTGGTGGTCTCTTGGGGTCGGCCGAGGATGGAGGGGTCCTCGAAGCCGGTACCTCCGATGATGGCCAGGTTTGCCCTGCTCACGTGCGCCTACCTCCACGCGGTCGGGCCCATGCGCCGGCGCCTCGGCCGCCGCGGGGCCTCTCGTCGTGCCGGCCCGCCATTCCCAGTGGGCGGCACGACGGTGCGCTTCGTGGGCAGTGGGCGACTTCCTGCCGGGGTCAGGTCGCCTTGCGGTGGGCGCGCAGCTTGCGGTCCTTGCGCGTCCCGGGGGTGTGACCGCTCTTCCACTGTCCCCGCTGGGACGACGCCTCCCTCGGCACCGGCCGGGCCCGCAGGATGTCTTCGCGCTCGCCTCCCGGGTGGGTCGGCACCGGCTCGCCGTCGGTCCAGGGCGATCTCGTGTCCGTCGTCATCGTGGCTCCCTGCCCAGAGCGCCGCGTCCTCTCCCGGCTGGCGGTCCCAGGTGGCGGCGCCCGGCCGTAGTGTGGCCCGCACGTCGCGCGGCCAACCGGGCACCCTCGCAACTGAAGCGTTTAAGAATAGCGTGCGCGTCAAGGGCAACCGAAGGACACTCTATGTTGGGTTAAGCGAGACCAGGCGGTTGCGGGCCGTAGCAGGAGATCGCCCGCCAGTCGGCGAAATGGCGGCATTGCCGGCGCTCCGGGGGAAGGGGGGCCGAGGGAGTGGAGCAGCGCCCGGCAAGCCAACGTACCGGCTCTTCGTCTCGCAAACGTTTAAGCCCACCCCAGGGTCGTCGGGCTACCCTCCGCGACATCGCCGGGGCACTGGGGTTGTCGGTGGCGGCGGTCTCCCGGGCGCTCAACGGGCACCCCGACGTCAGCCCCGCCACGCGGAGACGGGTGCTGGAGGTCGCCCGCCAGCTCAACTACCGCCCCAATGCCGCCGCCAAGACCCTGGCGACCGACCGCAGCCGCCTCATCGGCGTCTACTTCCTCGGCCAGGAGCGGGCTCGCTTCTCGCACCCCTTCGCCTCGGAGGTGGTCGACGGGCTCTTGGAGGGCCTGGCGACGGCTGGCTACGACCTGCTGGTCTTCGGTGACGGGCTCTACGACGGGGGCGCGCCCTCCTTCACGGACCTGGCGGCGCACCGCCAGATAGACGGTGCCGTCTTCCTGGGGCTGCGCACCGACGACCCTCGTTGGGACGAGCTCGCCCGCCTGCCCTTCCCCCTGGTGACCATCGACGTCCCGGTGGAGAGCGAGCGCGCCGTCTCGGTCGGCTGCGACCACATCGAGGGCGCCCGGCTGATGGCCCGGCACCTGGCGGCCCTGGGCCATCGCCGCATCGCCATGATCAACGGCCACCAGTGGGCTCCGGTCAGTTGGGAGCGCTTGACGGGGTTCACCGCCGGCCTGCGCCAGGCGGGCGTGGAATGGGACGAGGCCTATCTGGTCGAGGGTGACTTCACCGAGGCGAGCGGGTACCGCGGCGCGATGGAGCTGCTGCGCCGCAGGCCACGCCCCACGGCCATCTTCGCAGCGTCGGACCTGATGGCCCTGGGCGTCCTGCGCGCGGCCCGGGAGCTGGGCATCGCCGTGCCCGACGATCTCTCCGTGGGAGGGTACGACGACATCTCCGACGCGGCCCGCTCCTCGCCGCCGCTGACCACCGTGCACCAGCCCCGTCGCCAGCTCGGCGTGGCCGCAGCCCAATCCCTCGTCGGCCTCATCGAGCGAGGGCACGACGGGATCCCATCTCGGGTGCTCCTGCGGCCCGAGCTGGTGGTGCGGGCCTCGACGGGCCCGGCCCCCTCGGGTGCGCCGTAATCCGTCGACCCTGGAGAGGAGGCGATCCGCCTAAGCGCCTGCCGGTCGTGGTGAGGTTGGAGCACGTCTCGTCGACGACCTGGAAAGGAGTGCGAGTCCCGTGAGGCTGCATCGGTACGCCTGGCGAGTGTCGATCTCCTTGCTCATGCTACTGCTGGTAGTCTCGCCGGCATGGGCCGGCACCGTGGTCCGCGTCTCGGGGTGGGCCGGGACCGACGTCGCCATCGTCGAGGAACTCATCGCACGGTTCGTCAAGCCCGCCGTGGAGAAGTACGGCATCGAGGTGCGCTACGAGCCCATCGCGGAGGACTTCTCCACCTACCTGTACAACAGCCTCTCCGCCGGCACAGCGCCCGACCTCTTCTACGTCGACATCTTCTGGGCCGAGCCCCTGATGGCAGCTGGCCAGCTGGAGCCGCTGGATGCCTACCTCGAGCGCTCCAAGGTCCTCAGCAAGGCTGACATCATCCCCAGCCTGCTGGAGGCCTTCACCTACAACGGCAAGGTCTACGGCATCCCCAAGGACTTCAACACGCTGGCCGTCTTCTACAACAAGGACCTCTTCGACGAGGCCGGCGTGCCCTACCCTGACGAGAACGACACGTGGAAGACCTTCACCGACAAGCTGCGCCGGGTGAGCCGGCCTCACGAGGGGATCTACGGCATCGCGCTCCCGCCCGAGTTCGCCCGGTTCGGCGCGTTCGCCTATGCCGCGGGCTTCAAGCTCTTCGATGAGCGGGGTCGCAGCGACCTGTCCCAGAAGGGCTTTGTCGAGGCCTTCGAGTGGTACACCGGCCTGATCAAGGAGGGCATCGGCGTCCTGCCCGCCGACCTCGGTCAGAGCTGGGGCGGCGGCGCCTTCGCCACCGAGCGCGTGGCGACCGCCATCGAGGGCGCCTGGATGCTGGGCTTCCTGCGGGACCAGGCCCCCAACCTGCGCTACGGCGCCACGCTGCTCCCCCGCCATCCGGGTACCGGGCAGCGGGGCAACTTCATCTACACCGTCTCCTGGTCCATCAACGCCGCCTCCCGGGTCAAGGAGGAGGCCTTCAGAGTGCTGGAGGCGCTGACGAGCCCGGAGGCGCAGCAGTGGGTGCTGCAGCGCGGCCTGGCCCTGCCGAGCCGCCATGCGCTGCTCAACGACCCCTACTTCAAGCAGCCCACCGCTGAGGCCCAGGCCAACCTGGTGGTCTTCCGCGGGGCCTCCGATGGCAACGTGCAGCCGTTCAAGTTCGGGCGCTACGGCGGAGACTGGATGACGCCCGTCAACGAGGCCCTCTCCGCCGTCATGACGGGAGAGCTGACGCCCCAGCAGGCACTGGCCGACGCGCAGCGCCGGCTGGATGAGCTGACGGGCCGCTGAGCCCGTGGGGATCGAGAGGGGCGCCGCCCGGCTCGCCGCCGGGGGCGCCCCCTTGGCCCTCGCACCTGTCGGCGACATCGCGTGGGAGGCATCGTCATGAAGGAGGCTCGGACGCCCGGGCTGCGCCGGCCGATGCTCAGCGACCGGGTGCAGGAGGCCGTGGCGGCCTACCTGTTCCTGGCGCCCTATCTCTTCTCGTTGGTGGTCTTCTTCGCCTACGCGTTCGTCCGCACGCTCTACTTCAGCTTCACGCAGTACGACCTGTTCAACCCGCCCACCTGGGTGGGGCTGCGCAACTACGTCGCCTTGCTGACGGAGCCGCGGTTTCTGACCGCGCTGCAAAACTCCATCACCTTCTCGGTGGTGGTCACCGCCGCCCAAACGGCCTTCGCGCTGATGCTGGCCCTGGCCCTCAACCAGAAGCTGCGCGGCATCACCTTCTTTCGAGCCGCCTACTACATGCCCAGCGTCGCCTCCAGCGTGGTCATCACCCTGATCTTCATCTGGCTCTACCAGCGGGCCGGAGCCATCAACTACCTGCTGACCATGGCGCTGGTCTACCGCCGGGTGCTGCTGGTCTTCCTGGCAGGCACAGCGGTGTTGCAGGTGGCGATGGTGCTCTACGAGCGCCGGAGGGGGCAGCCCGCCTCCCCCCTGGAGCCCAGCCTCCTGGTGACCGCCATGCTGCTGGCCGGCGCCGCGACCGCGGCGCTGTGGGTAGCGGGCGTGGTGACGCCGGTGGAGGGCGTCCAGCCGGTCTCCATCCCGTGGCTCAACACGCGCCGCCGCTGGCCGGACGGCCCCATCTCCGCGCCCATCCCGCTGGAGGCCATCATGCTCCTCAACACCTGGACCACGGCGCCCACCTTCATGCTGCTCTACCTGGCCGGGCTCCAGGAGATCCCCCGGGAGCTGTACGAGGCGGCCTCCGTGGACGGCGCGTCGCCGTGGCAGCAGTTTCGCCACATCACGTTGCCGCAGTTGCGGCACGTCACGTTCCTGGTGGTGACGTTGGGGCTCATCGGCACCTTGCAGATGTTCGACCAGGTGGCGGTCATCGGCGACCAGGCGCCGCTGGAGTCGGTCATCACGCTGGCCTACTACGTCTACAGCAACGTCTTCCCCGGCGGCGCGGTGCCCCGGGTGGGGCAGGCGGCCGCGGCCGCCATGACCCTGGCCGTGTTGACCCTGGTGGTGGTGCTGATCCAGCGAAAGGTGGTGGAGCGCTAGGTGAGCGACGCCATCGCCCGCCGCCGGTGGGCCCGGGCCGGCGCCATCTACCTGCTGCTTCTGTTCTTTTCGATCCTCTTCATGGGGCCGTTGCTCTTCGCCGTCCTCTCCAGCCTCAAGGACAATCCGGCCGAGTGGCCGCCGAGGCTGGATCCGCCGCAGCTGCACTGGCGCAACTGGGTGGCGGCGTACCGATTGGGCCGGGCCGGGGGCGGCAGCGGCTGGTTCGGTGCCTTCGCACCGGGCGCCGTCGTGCCCTTCGAGGTGACCTACGAGGTGCCCGCCGAGCTGGCGGCCCAAGGCATCGAGCTCCCCCAGGTGGTGGTACCCCGCCGGGTGCCCGGAGCCGGGCCGGGGGCGGTGCGCACGGGGCCCTTCGCCGCCGACTACGCCGAGGTGGTGGGCCCATCCATCGCCTCTCGGCAGGAGCACCCCGACGGCAGCGTCACCGTCACCTACCGATTCGAAGTGCGGCACACGGGCGGCATCACCGTCGATCGCCTGCCCGTCGACGTGGAGGTGCCACGCGGCTACCGGTTCGTGGAGGCCACCCTGTACCCCAACCGGATGGAACGGCTCGGGCGGGTCCAGAGCTGGAACTCCATCACGCCCGGGGTCATCCCGTACATCTTCTACAACTACACCCGCGTCTTCGGCGAGAACTACAGCCGTACCACGGGCCGCAACCTCTTCCTCACCTGGATCGGCAACTCCCTCTTCGTGGCCACCGCCAAGGTGCTGACCACCGTGACCTTCGCCTCCATGGCGGGCTACGCCCTGGCCAGGCTGCGCTTCCCGGGGCGCAACGTCATCTTCGTGGTCATGCTCTTCTCCATGATGGTGCCGAGCCAGGTCACCTTCATCTCCAACTACCTGGTGCTGCGCGACGGCATCTTCGGGCTGTCGAGGCTGTGGGGGATGCCGACGCTGCTCAACTCCTTCACCGGCCTCATCCTGTCGGGGCTGGTAGGGGCCAGCGCCGTCTTCATCATGAAGCAGTTCTTCGAGTCGCTGCCCAAGGAGCTGGAGGAGTCGGCCCGCATCGACGGCGCCTCGCGGGGCACCATCTTCCGCCGCATCGTGCTGCCCCTGGCGCGCCCGGCCCTGGGCGCGGTCACCATCCTGACCTTCCAGGGCGCCTGGAACGAGTTCTTCTGGCCGCTGGTGGTGCTGACGTCCCCGCAGGACAAGTACGTCTTGATGGTGGGGCTGTCGACGTTTCGACGGGCGTACGGCGCCGTCGGATTCGACTGGGGGCCCCTGCTGGCTGGGGCCGTCGTGGCCGCGCTGCCGGTGGTGATCCTGTTCGTGGTCTTCCAGCGCTACTTCGTGGAAGGCATCTCGTTCAGCGGTTTGAAGGGGTAACACCTCGACGAGGCGCCCGCACCCACCGGCTTGGGGCGGGCGCCTCCGGTATCGGTTCGCCCTTGCACGGCCCTAGTCGGCCGGTGAGCCCTCGCCGTCGGAACGGCAGCGGGCGCAGTAGCCCGTGAAATGCAGGCTGTGGTCGACCACCTGGAAGCCGGTCTCGGCTTCGATGCGGCGCTCCAGTTCGTCCAGCAGGTCCTCCCGGAACTCGAAGATGCGGCCGCAGCCCTTGCAGACCAGATGATGGTGGTGGTGGCCCCGCTCCAGCTCGAACTCGAAGCGGTCCTCCTCCTGCCCTACGTTGAGACGGCTGACCACCCCGGCTCGCTCGAAGAGCAGGAGCGCCCGGTAGACCGTGGCCAGCCCCAGGGCGGGCGCGCGCCGGCGGGCCCGCTCGTACAGCTCCTGAGCGCTGAAGTGGTGCTCCGGCTGGGCGGCCAGCACCTCCAGCACGACCCGTCGCTGGGGGGTCAGCCTCACCCCCAGAGCCTCCAACCGATGTCGGGCGGCCTCCAAGCGTTGGGCGCTGGTCGTCATGGGCCCGGGTCGCCCCCTTTCCGGCGCGCCCCGCTGCCGTCGTCGCTCAACCCTGGCCGGGCGGCCCCAGCTCCTTGCGTACCAGCTCACCGACCACCTTGGGGTTGGCCTTGCCCCGGGAGAGCTTCATGACCTGCCCCACCAGGAAGCCGGCCGCCTGCTCCTTGCCGGAGCGATAGGAGGCCACGGCGTCGGGGTTGGCCGCGATGGCCTGGCGCACCCACTGGACCAGCTGAGACTCGTCGCCCACTTGCTCCAGGCCCCGGGCCCGCACGATGGCCGAGGGCGGCTGGCCGGTGCGGAGGCTCTCTTCCAGGACCTCCTTGCCCACGGTGGCGGTGACCGTGCCGGCCCGCACCAGGTCCAGCACCTCCGACAGGTAGGCGGCCCACGTCTCTCGGCCCGCCAGGTCGGCCGGCTCCATGCCCATGGCACGCAGCAGGCGCAGCACCTCGCTCATCACCCAGTTGCTGGCCGCCTTGGGATCGCCCGTCCGGCGCGCCACATCCTCGAAGAAGTCGGCCAGCGCCGGATGCTCGCAGAGCACCGAGGCATCGTAGGCGGGCAACTTGTAGGTCTCCTCCAGGCGACGACGCCTCGCCGCCGGCAGCTCGGGCTGCGAGCGCCGGATGGCGTCGACCCATGAAGGGTCCAGCTGGACGGGCGGCAGGTCGGGCTCGGGGAAGTAGCGGTAGTCCTCCACCGTCTCCTTGGTGCGCATCAGGATGGTGGTGCCGCTGGACTCGTCCCAGGCTCGGGTCTCCTGGCGGATGACGCCGCCCTCCTCCAGGATGGCGGCCTGCCGCCAGGCCTCGTAGCGCAACGCCCGCTCGACGGCCTTGAAGGTGTTGAGGTTTTTGACCTCGGTCTTGGTCCCGAGCCGCTGCTCGCCGGGCCGGCGCAGGGAGACGTTGGCGTCACAGCGCAGCGAGCCTTCCTCCATCTTGACGTCGGAGATGCCCAGGTAGAGCATGACCCTGCGCAGCTCCTCGAGAAACAGGCGCGCCTCCTCGGGTGTGCGCATATCGGGTCGGGTCACGATCTCGATGAGCGGCACGCCGCAGCGGTTGTAGTCGACCAGGGAGTAGCGGCTGCCCACGATGGTGGCTGTCGAGTGCACCAGCTTGCCCGTCTCTTCCTCCAGGTGCACCCGGATGATGCCGACCCGCCGGGTCTGCCCATCCACCTCCACGTCCAGCCAGCCGTCGGCGCACAGGGGGCGGTCGTATTGGGAGATCTGGTACGCCTTGGGAAGATCGGGGTAGAAGTAGTTCTTGCGGTCGAACTTGGCCAGCTCCGCCACCCGGCAGTTGAGAGCCAGCCCCGCCCGCACGGCGTACTCCACCGCCTTCTCGTTGAGCACCGGCAGGCTCCCCGGCAACCCGAGGCAGACCGGGCAGACGTGGGTGTTGGGCGGGGCGCCAAACTCGGTGCTGCATCCGCAGAAGACCTTGGAGCGGGTGGCCAGCTCCACGTGGATCTCCAACCCGATGACGACCTCCCAGCCTGGAGGGAGGCCCTCCCGGGCCGAGCGGGACTCCGCCAGCGTCGGTCGATCCTGCATGCCCATCACCTCACCGCCACGGCTGGCCGCCGGTGGGCCACCTGGTCCGCCACGGCCGCCTCGACCGCTCGCGCCACCTGCAGCACCCGGGCCTCGGCGAAGGCCGGCCCGATGATCTGCACCCCGATGGGCAACCCCTCGGGCGAGAAGCCGCACGGCACCGAGACGGCCGGGAGCCCCGCCAGGTTGACGCTCAGCGTGTAGATGTCGGTCAGGTACATCCGCAACGGGTCGTCGACGCGCTCCCCCAGCCGAAAGGCCACCGAGGGGCTCACCGGCGTCACCAGCACGTCGGCCCGCTCGAAGGCCTGCTCGAAGTCGCGCCGGATGAGGGTGCGCACCTTCTGTGCCTTGACGTAGAAGGCATCGTAGTAGCCGGTGCTCAGCGCGTAGGTGCCCAGCATGATGCGGCGCTTGACCTCGTCGCCGAAACCCGCCCGGCGGGTCCGGGAGAACATGGCCACCACGTCGTCGCCCGGCTCGCGCAGCCCGTAGCGGACGCCGTCGTAGCGCGCCAGATTGGAGCTGGCCTCGGAGGAGCTGATGATGTAGTAGACGGGCAGGGCGTACTCCAGGTGCGGCATCCGCACCTCCACCGTGGTCGCCCCCTCCCGCTCCAGGCGGGCGACCGCCCCCATGACCGCCTCCCGCACGGGCGCCGACAGCCCCTCGCCGAAGTACTCGGGTGCGATGCCCAGCCGCACGCCCTTCACCCCGAGCTCCAGCGTGGGCAACACCTCGGGCACCGGCCCGGGCGCGGAGGTGGCGTCCATGGGATCGGGACCGGCGATGGCCTCGAAGACGATGGCGCAATCACGCACGCTGCGGGCGATGGGGCCGACCTGGTCCAGCGACGAGGCGTAGGCCACCAGTCCGTAGCGCGAGACCGCCCCGTACGTGGGCTTGAGGCCCACGACCCCGCAGTAGCTGGCAGGCAGCCGCACCGAACCTCCCGTGTCGGAGCCCAGGGAGAAGACCGCCTCGCCCGCCGCCACCGCGGCCGCCGAGCCTCCGCTGGAGCCTCCCGGCACCCGGGCCAGGTCCCACGGGTTGCGAGTCGGCCCGAAAGCCGAGTTTTCGTTGGAGGAGCCCATGGCGAACTCGTCCATGTTGACCTTGCCGAGCATGACGGCCCCGGCCTCGTCGAGCCGTCTCACGGCGGTGGCGGAATAAGGCGGCACGAAGTGCTCCAGCATGCGCGATCCACACGTCGTGCGCACGCCCTCGGTGCACAGCACGTCCTTGCAGGCCCACGGGATGCCCACGAGCCGCTCGGACGGCTCGAGCCTCCTGACGTCGACGGCCCCGCCCTCCTCCTGGCGGCGCCGGGCTATCCGCCGGTCCGCTTCCTCGGCCTGGGCCAATGCCCGCTCGGCGACGACGGTCAGGTAGGCGTGGATCTCCCCGTCGATCCGCTCGATCTGGCGCAGATGGGCCTCGGCCAGCTCCCGGGCGGAGATCTCCCCCCGCCACAGCCGCTCCGAGAGTTGCTCGATGGAGCCGAACAGAAGGGCCCCCTCCTCTGTCATGGCCACCGCCCCCGTCATGCCTCCTCGATGATGCGCGGCACCCGAAACATGTCCGCCTCGACCTCCGGTGCGTTTTGCAGCACGCGCTCGCGGGGCAGCGACGGCCGCACCTCGTCGGGGCGGAAGACGTTGCGCAGCGGCAACGGGTAGAAGGTGGGGTCGACGCCCTCGGTGTCGAGCTCTTGCAGTCGCCTCGCCGCCTGCAGGATCTCGCCGAGCTGCTGGGTGAAGCGCGCCACCTCCTCCTCGCTCAACTCCAGGCGCGCCAGGCGCGCGACGTGGCGCACCTCGTCAGGCGTGATGGCCGGCATGGGTCGGCGCCTCCCCCTTCTGGATGGCGTCCAGCATGCGATAGAAGGTGGGCTCGTCGAGGATGGTGACCCCGAGGGCCCGGGCACGGTCGAGCTTGGAGCCCGGCGACTCGCCCACCACCAGGAAGTCGGTCTTGGCGCTCACGGAGCTGGTCACCTGCGCCCCCAGCGAGGCGAGCAGCTCTTCCACCTCGTGCCGGGAGTAGCGAGCCAGGGTCCCGGTCACCACGACCCGCTTGCCCGTGAAGGGCGAGGCCGCCGCCGGGCGCGCCTCCGGTGCCTGGGTCGTCACGACGCCCAGCGAAGCCAGCTCCTCCACCAGTCGCCGGTTGGCCGGCTCGTCGAAGAACTCCCGGATGCTACGAGCCACGACCTCTCCCACGTCGGGCACTTTCATGAGCTCCTCCACCGACGCCTGCATGATGGCCTCGATGGAGCCGAAGTGGCGTGCCAGATCCCGCGCCGTCCCCTCGCCCACGTGGCGGATGCCCAGCGCGTACAGCAGCCTCGCCAGCCCCCGGCTCTTGCTCGCCTCGATGGCACCCACCACGTTGGCGGCCGACTTGGGGCCCATGCGCTCCAGCGCGGCGAGGCGATCCACGTCGAGCCGGTACAGATCCGCCGGGCTTTGGACCAACCCTCGCTCCACCAGCTGGGTCACCAGAGCCGGCCCGAGCCCCTCGATGTCCATGGCGTCACGGGAGGCGAAGTGGATCAGCCCCTCCACCAGCTGTGCCCGGCACCGGCGATTGACGCACCGCCAGATGACCTCCCCCTCGGGGCGCACCACCCTGGCCCCGCAGACGGGGCAGGTCTCGGGCATCTCGAAGGGGCGCTCCTGCCCCGAGCGGCGCTCCTTGAGGACCTCCACCACCTCGGGGATGATCTCGCCGGCCTTCTGCACCTTGACCCAGTCGCCGACGCGCACGTCGAGCTTCCGGATGATGTCCTCGTTGTGCAACCCGGCACGGGAGACGGTGGTGCCGCCCAGCCGCACCGGCTCCAGCACGGCCACCGGCGTAAGGGCGCCCGTGCGCCCCACGTTGACCTCGATGGCCAGCACCCGGGTGACGGCCTGCTCGGCCGGGTACTTGTAAGCGATGGCCCACCGCGGGCTCTTGGCGGTGGCCCCGAGCCGCTCCTGCTGGTCGATGCGGTCCACCTTGATGACGATGCCGTCGGTCTCGTAGTCGAGTTCGTGGCGGTGGGTGGACCAGTACTCGATGTACTCGATGACCTCGTCGAGGGTCGCGCACCGCCGCACGTGGGGGTTGACTCGCAGGCCTAGATCCCTGAGCAGCTGCAGCCGCTCCCAGTGGGTGGGGGGCGGCTCCATGCCCTCCAGGTAGGCCAGGCTGTAACAGAAGATGTCCAGCGGACGCCCGGCCGTCACGGAGGGATCCAGCTGTCGCACCGAACCAGCCGCAGCGTTGCGAGGATTGGCGAAGAGGGGCTCTCCCCGCCGGGCCCGCTCTTCGTTGAGCCGGGCGAAGGCGCTCTTGACCATGTACACCTCGCCGCGCACGTCCAGCGAGACGGGCCGGTCGGCCCTCAGGCGCAGGGGGATGCTGCGGATGGTGCGGAGGTTTTGGGTGACATCCTCCCCGACGGTCCCGTCTCCCCGCGTGGCCCCCCGCACGAAGCGACCGTCCTCGTACTCCAGCGAGATGGCCAGCCCGTCGATCTTGAGCTCCGCCACGAAGCTGATGGGCTCCCCCGGCAGCAACCGGGCCAGGCGCGCGGCCCACGCTCGCAGCTCGTCGATGGAGTAGGCGTTGTCGAGGCTCAGCATGGGGGTCCGGTGCCGCACGCTGCCAAACTCAGGCAGCGGCGCCCCGCCCACCCGCTGCGTCGGCGAGTCGGGCGTCACGAGCTCGGGATACCGTTGCTCGAGCTCCCGCAGCTCTCGCATCAGGGCGTCGTACTCGGCGTCGGAGATGACGGGGGCGTCGAGGACGTAATAGCGGTAGTCGTGGTACGCGATCTGGTCCCTCAGCGCCTGGACCCTCTCGCGCACCTCCGGCGGGACGCCCCGCGCTTCGGTCCTCTCCTCACCGACGACATCCATCGCCCTCACCTCTCCCCTGGCAGGACGCTCGGCATGCCTGCCCCGTCGCGCGCATAGGAGTACCGAGCCGCCCGCCTCGGACGGGCCGACCAGACGCCGGGCGGCGGGGGAGGCGTGGAGGCCCGGTGCGGCTCCAGGCACCACGGATTGGCTCGCCGCTCGGCGTGGCGGCGCTGGCGGTCGTCTTGGCCGCTGCCGTCCTCGCCATCTCGCGCTCGGACCTGGCGTCCCAGCACATCTGGGCGGAGGGTCCCGCACCCGCCCTGCTCCCCGCCACCACCCCGCTGGGAGGCTCCTTCCCTGTGCGCTACCTCCCGGGTGCCGCCGAGGGCCCCTCCATCCGAGCGGCGGCCGCCATCCTGATGGAGGCCTCCACCGGCACCATCCTCTTCGCCAAAAACGAGCACCAGCGGCGAGCGCCGGCCAGCACCACCAAGATCGTCACCGCTCTGTTGGCCATCGAGTCGGGCACTCTGCAGGACCTGGTCCAGGTCTCCCGGCGGGCCGCTTCGGTGGTCGGCTCCTCGGCCGATCTCGTGGCAGGCGAGCGCTACACCCTGGAGGAGTTGCTCTATGGCCTCATGCTGCCGTCCGGCAACGACGCCGCCGTCGCCATCGCCGAGCACCTCGACGGCAGCGTCGAAGCCTTCGCCCGCCGGATGAACCGCAGAGCTCGCGAGCTGGGCGCCTACGGGTCGCACTTCGTCAATCCGCACGGGCTGGACGACCCCAACCACTATTCGACGGCTTACGACCTCGCCCTCTTCGCCCGCACGGCGCTGCAGTTCCCCCTGTTCGCCCGCATCGTGGGCACCCGGGCCTTCAGTTCCCTCACCCACGGCACCACCTGGCACAACACCAACCGGCTGCTCTGGAGCTTCGACGGGGCGACGGGCGTCAAGACCGGCACCACCGGACGCGCCGGCAACTGCCTGGTGGCGGCCGCCTCCCGGGACGGCACCACCCTCGTCTCCGTCGTGCTCGACAGCGCCGACCGATGGGCCGACAGCGCCCGGCTGCTCGAGTACGGCTTCGAGGCCTTCGCCCGCGTCGAGCTGGCACGCCGCGACGAGGAGGTGGCCACCGCAGCGGTCGCTGGCGGGCGCCCGGCCGAGTTGCGGGTGCTGGCCGGCGAGACCCTGGCCACGGTGGTCCCAATCCGCCAGGTCAAGGACGTGCGAGGACGGGTCGAGCTCGATCCCCTGCAGGCGCCCATCACGGCCGGTGCCCGGGTAGGGCGGCTCGTGGCCTACGTCGGCGAGCAGGCGGTGGCCCATGTCCCCCTCATCGCCGCGCACGCCGTGGCCCGCAGGCTCTGGTGGTGGCCCTGGCGGTAGGGGCGACCGCATCCTCGCTCACGCTCGTCGGATGGGAGCGGCCGAGGCCAGCAGCCGCCGCACCCCGGCGCCCGGGAAGGCGACGGTCAGGATCAGGTCACGACCGTGCCGCTCGGCGCTCACCACCGTGCCTTCGCCGAAGGCGTCGTGCACCAAGCGGTCGCCCGCCTTCCAGGCGTCGACCGCCCCGTCGTCGTCTCGCAGCTGCACCCGGCCACCCCGCCCGCTGACGGCGGAGCCCCCGCCGTCCCGCATCCCGCCCGCCAGGGTGGCCGCGGCCTGGGCCACCTCCCGGCGCCACCACGTCTGGCTCACGTCCTCCACCAGGTGCGTCGGGATCTCGGCCACGAAGCGCGAGACCTCGTTTTGCACCAGCTGCCCGTACATGGCGCGCATGCGGGCGCAGGTGAGGTAGAGGCGCTCCTTGGCCCGCGTGATGCCCACGTAGCAGAGGCGCCGCTCCTCCTCCAGCGCCTCGGGTTCGTAGAGGGAGCGGCCGTGGGGCAGCACGCCCTCCTCCATGCCCACCAGGAAGACGATCGGAAACTCCAGGCCCTTGGCCGCGTGGAGGGTCATCATGCTGACGGCCTGGGTCCGCTCGTCGTAGGCATCGGTATCCGACATCAGCGCCACGTGGGCCAGGAACTCGTCGAGCCCGGCCCCGGGGTGCTCCTCCTCGAAGCGGCGGGCCAGGGAGAGCAGCTCCTCCAGGTTTTCGATGCGGGCCTGAGCCTCGTCGGTGCCCTCCTGGCGGAGCTCGGCCAGGTAGCCGGACTCCCGGATCACGCGCTCGATGCAGGCGGTCAGGGGCTCCTCGCGGGCCAGGGCACGCCAGCGCTGCAGATCCTCGGCGAAAGTGCGCAGGGCCTGCGTGGTCGGCCGGTTGAAGAGCCCGGCCTCGCAGGCCGGCAAGATGGCCTCCCCGACGGGCAGCCCCCGCTCCTGGGCGAAGGCCTCCAGGCGGGCCACCCCCGCCTCGCCCACGCCCCGGCGCGGCACGTTGATGATGCGTCGCAGGCTCAAGACGTCACCGGGCGATGCCACCAACCGCAGGTAGGCCAGGACGTCCTTGATCTCCTTGCGCTCGTAGAAGCGCAGGCCCGCCACGATCCGGTAAGGGATCTGGTAGGTCAGGAAGGCCTCTTCGAAGGTCCGGGACTGGGCGTGGGTGCGGTAGAGCAGCGCGATGTCCTGGTACTGGCGCCCCTCCCGCACGGCCTGCCGGATCTGCTGCGCCACGAAGGCGGCCTCGCCCCGCTCATCCTCCGAGCGACAGAAGATGATGGGCGACCCCGCGGGGTTGTTGGTCCACAGGTGCTTCTCCAGCCGGCGCGTGTTGTGCCGGATCAGGTGGTTGGCCGCCTCCACGATGGTCGCGGTGGAGCGGTAGTTTTGCTCCAACCGGATGACCCGGGCCCCAGGGTAGTCCCGCTCGAAGGAGAGGATGTTGCGGATGTCGGCGCCCCGCCAGCCGTAGATGGACTGCATCTCGTCGCCCACCACCATCAGGTTGCGGTGGGCGGCCGCCAGCAGGTTGACCAGCTCGTACTGCGCGTGGTTGGTGTCCTGGTACTCGTCGACCAGGATGTAGCGCAACCGCCGGCGCCACCGGGCCAGCACGTCGGGCTGCTCGCGGAAGAGCCGCACGGTCTCCATCAAGAGGTCGTCGAAGTCGAGCGCCCGCGCCTCCCGCAGCAGCTCCTGATACCGCCGATACAGCCGCGCCACCAGCCGCTCGTGCGGGGTGGTGGCCTCCTGGGCGGCCTGCGCGGGGTCGATCAGCTGGTTCTTCCACTGGGAGCAGGCGGCCAGCACGCCCCTCGGGTCGTAGCGACGGGGGTCCACGTCGAGGTCCTTGAGGGCCTGGCGCATCACCTGGAGCTGGTCGGGGGTGTCGTAGATGGCGAAGTCACGGGGCAGCCCGGCGTGCGCGGCCTCCCGGCGCAGGATCTGCACGCACGTCGCATGGAAGGTGCCGACCCACAGACGGCGCGCCAGGGCTGGCCCCAGGATGCGCTCCAGCCGCTCCACCATCTGCTGAGCCGCCTTGTTGGTGAAGGTGACGGCCAGGATCTCCTCGGGTGCCGCCGCACCGATGGCGATGAGGTAGGCGATGCGGTAGGTGAGCACTCGCGTCTTGCCGCTGCCGGGGCCGGCGATGACCAGAAGCGGCCCCTCCACGTGCTGCACCGCCTCGCGCTGGGGCTCGTTGAGCTCCCGCAAGAAGGGCACGAGAGCGGGCGACCAGGCTCCGGCGCTCATCGTCCGCTCACTCCCTCCCGCCGCCGGCGCAACTCTTGCCAGACCGCTTCCGATGGTAACTCGGCCTGCTCCAGCACCACCAGCAGGTGGTAGAGCAGATCGGCGGCCTCCCAGGCCAGCGCCTCCCGAGCCCGGCGCAGCGCCTCGGCCTGCTCCTCCCCGGCAGCACCTCGCCGGGCGGCCTCCACGTCCTTCGCGGCCAGGATCACCTCGCCGGTCTCCTCGGCCAGCTTCTTGAGAGGGCCATCGGCCCCCCGCGCCAGCAGCGCCGCGGTGTACGAGCCGGGGGGCGCGTCCCGCCGTCGGTCGGCGATCACCCGCCGCAACTCGTCCAGGATGCCGGCACCCGCCGGCGCCGGTCCCTCCCCCAGGGGCACGCGGCGGAAGAAGCAGCTCCAGGCGCCCGTATGGCACGCGCCGGCCCCGTGCTGATCCACCACCAGCAACAGCGCGTCGCCGTCGCAGTCCACCCGGATCTCCCGGACGCGCTGGACGTTGCCCGAGGTCTCGCCCTTGGTCCAGAGGCGGCCCCGGCTGCGGCTGAAGTACGTGGCCTGGCCGGTGCGCAACGTCTTCTCCAGCGCCTCGCGATCCATGTAGGCGAGCATCAGCACGGCGCCCGTCGCGGCGTCGACGGCGACCGCCGGCACCAGCCCGTCGGGTCCGAACCGGACGCTGTCGAGCAGGGCGTCGGGGGAGAGGGAGATGGCCTCGGCCCTTCGGTCAGCCCCGCCGTTCATGGTCCTCCCTCCCCGTCGGCCTCGGGCCGCTCGCGCACCGCGATGCCGTACTGGCGCAAGAAAGCCTTGGCCTCGGCGATGGAGTGGCGGCCGAAGTGAAAGATGGAGGCGGCCAGCACCGCGTCGGCCCCTCCCAAGAGCACGGCGTCCCGCAGGTGTTCGAGGGTGCCGGCCCCACCCGAGGCGATGACGGGGACGTCCACGCAGTCGGTGATGGCCCGCAAGAGGTCGTAGTCGTACCCCTCGCGGGTCCCGTCGCGGTCCATGCTCGTCACCAGCAGCTCGCCGGCGCCTCTACGTGCCGCCTCCTCGGCCCATCGCACCGCATCGAGGCCTGTGGGGCGTCGCCCCCCGTGGGTGTAGACCTCCCACGTGCCGTCGCCACGGCGGCGCGCGTCGATGGCCACCACCACGCACTGAGCTCCGAACCGGTCCGACAGGCGAGAGATCAGCGACGGGTCCTCGACGGCCGCCGTGTTGATCGACACCTTGTCCGCGCCGGCCAGGAGCAGGTCTCGCACGTCCTGCTCGTTTCGCACGCCCCCGCCGACGGTCAGCGGGACGAAGAGGCCCTCCGCCGTGCGGGCGACGGCGTCCAGCAGGGTGCGCCTGCCCTCGGCGGAGGCGGAGATGTCGAGGAAGACCACCTCGTCGGCTCCCTCGCGTTCGTAACGCTGAGCCAGCTGGGCCGGGTCCCCGGCGTCCTGCAGGTCCTGGAACCGGACCCCCTTGACCACCCGGCCCCCGTCGACGTCGAGGCAGGGGATGATGCGGCATGCCTGCATGTCACGTCACCCCGCCGGAGGCTGCGGTCGCGCGGCGGGCCGCCGCGATGGCCTCCGGCAAGGTCAGCCTCCCTTCGTAGAGGGCCCGGCCGATGACGACGCCGGCCAGGCCGAGACGCGCCAGCCCCTCCACGTCCCGGGCCGAACCCACCCCGCCCGCCGCCAGGACGTGCAGGCCCTCGCCCGCGACCGCCAGCGCCGCCGCGGGGTCGAGGCCCGAGAGGGTGCCGTCAGCCTGCGCGTCGGTCACCAGGGCCCACCGCACGCCGGACGCGTAGAGCCGCCGCGCCAGTTGCGCCGGCGACTGCTCGCTGGCCTGCGTCCACCCGCTCACCACCACGCGCCCGCCCCGGACGTCGATGGCCGCCCAGATCCGCTCGGCCCCCCAGGCCGCCAGGGCCGGCTCCACCAGCGCCGGGTCCAGCGCCCCCGTGCCCAGCATCACGGCCGACGCCCCGGCCTCCAGCGCCTGGCGCACGGCGTCCAGGGAGCGCAGCCCACCACCGAACTGCACGGGCACCCCGGCCGCCTCCGCGATCCGCTGCAGGAGCGACAGGTGGGCGGGCCGCCCCTGACGGGCTCCGTCCAGGTCGATGACGTGCAGGCGACGGGCGCCGGCCGCCACCAGGGCCCGCGCCCAGCCGACGGGGTCGCGGGCGTAGCGGGTGGCCTCTTCGAAGCGCCCCTGTCGCAGTCGCACCACGGTCCCCTCCATCAGGTCGATGGCGGGGACCACCCAAAACTCCCTCACGCCTGTCGCTCCGCCCAGCGCACGAAGCGTGCCAGCATCGCGAGCCCCTCCGCGCCGCTCTTCTCCGGGTGGAATTGCACGCCGCCCGCTGCCCCCCTCCACGCCGCCGCGGCGAAGCGTACGGAGGCGCTCGTGCCCTGGATGGTGCACCAGGCCACGACGTCATCCGGCGACGGGGGCTCCGGATAGTACGAGTGAGCGAAGTAGACGTACGGCCCTTCCCCGGGGCGCTGGGCGTCGAAGAGAGGAGCGAAGCGCCCGGTCAGCTCCAGGCGGTTCCACGCCATGTGAGGGACGGTGAGGCCGGCCCCGAGGCGACGCACCCGCCCCGCCAGCCAGCCCAGGCCCCTCACCGCGCGGCGCTCCCGGTCGCGACTCACCTCTTCGCCCTCGTCGAAGAGGAGCTGGTAGCCCAGGCAGATCCCCAACAGCGGCCGCCCGGCCTGCAGGTAGTGGGCGAGGCCCTCTGCGAGGCCGCTTTGGTCCAGCGCTCGCATGGCCGCGTCGAAGGCCCCGACCCCCGGCAACACGACCGCGCCCACGGCATCGAGCCCCTGCGGATGGGTGATCCGCACGACGTCGCACGCGGGCGCGGCGGCCCTGAGGGCACGCTCGACCGACGCCAGGTTGCCCATGCCGTAGTCGACCAGACCGATCCGCATGTCGCCGGCCGCTCCCGACGCCTTCCTCAGAGCACGTCCTTGGTGGAGGGGACGCGGTCGGGACGGGCCGGGTCCACGGCCACGGCCATGCGCAGGGCGCGTCCGACCGCCTTGAAGACGGCCTCGGCCGTGTGATGGAGGTTGAGGCCCGCCAGCTGCCGCACGTGGAGGGTCATTCGCCCGGCGGAGGCCAGGCCCTGGCAGAACTCCCGGACCAGCTCGACGTCGAAGTCGCCGAGGCGAGCCCCCGGGGCGTCGTCGAGCCGCGGCACATCCCAGGCCAGGAGCGGCCGTCCCGACAGGTCGACGGCCACCAAGGCCAGGGCCTCGTCCATGGGCACCAGCGCATGCCCGAATCGGACGATCCCGCGCCGCTCGCCCAGGGCCCGATCCAGCGCCTGCCCCATGGCGAGGCCGGTGTCCTCCACCGTGTGATGCGCATCGACGTGAAGATCGCCCACCACGGCGAGGTCCAGGTCGAAGAGGGCGTGGTGCGTGAGGGCGGTCAGCATGTGGTCGAAGAAGCCGACCCCGGTCTTGACCTGCGCCCGGCCCTGACCGTCCAGCGCCAGCGTCAGGGTGATGCGGGTCTCCGCCGTCACGCGCTCGACGAAGGCACGACGGGGCTCGCTGCTGGCCGACGTCACGACCGCTCGCCGCCTCCCCCGGCCTCAGGTTGCACCCGCACGGCGATGGATCGGGCGTGCGCCTCCAGCCCCTCCGCCCTGGCCAGGGCCTGCACGGCGTCGGCCATGCGGGCCAGGCCCGAGGGCGAGGCGTGCACCACCGCGCTGGCGCGCAGAAACGTGTGGACTCCCAGGCCCGATGCGAAGCGGGCCGTCCCGTTGGTGGGCAGGATGTGGTTGCTGCCGGCTGCGTAGTCCCCCAGCGCCACCGGGCTGTGCGGCCCGATGAAGATCGCCCCCGCCGAGCGCACCCTCGCCGCCAACGCCGTGGCGTCCTGCGCGACGATCTCCAGGTGTTCGGGGGCGATGGCCGAGACCAGCTCGACGCCCTCGGAGTCCAGGCTCCGACAGACGATGGCGGCGCCCCACGCCTCCAGCGCCGAGCGCGCCAGCTCGCCACGGGGCAGCGTCGACAACTCGCGGTCGACGGCCGCCAGCACGGTCTCCACCAGCGGCTCGCTGTCGGAGATCAGGATGGCCGCCGCATCGGGGGCGTGCTCCGCCTGGGCCACCAGGTCGGCCGCGATCCACCGGGCCGGAGCATCCCCATCGGCCATCACCACGACCTCGCTGGGGCCGGCGAGGGCGTCGATGCCGACCACACCCATGACCTCACGCTTGGCCAGTTGCACGAAGAGGTTGCCGGGGCCCACGATGACGTCCACCGCGGGCACCGACTCGGTGCCGTAAGCCAGCGCGGCGATGGCCTGGGCTCCTCCGACCTGCAGCACCCGATGGGCACCCGCCAGCCATGCGGCCAGCAGGATCCCCGGGTGGACCGGAGGCGGGGTGGCCACCACGATCTCCTCCACGCCGGCGATCCGGGCGGGGATGACCCCCATCAGCACCGTCGACAGCAGGGGCGCCAGGCCGCCGGGCACGTAGACCGCCGCCCGTCGCACCGGGCGCGGCCACCACCCGACCATGATGCCGGGGGCGCTCTCCTCGAAGATGGGCGCCGGCGCCTGTCGGCGATGGAAGCGTTCGATGGCGGCCGCCGCCGCTTGCAGCGAGGGCACGAGCGACGCCAGCGCGGGATCGGACGCCGCGGCTTGCAGGCGCTGCGCACCCACCCAGAGCTCGCCCGGCGACAGCTCCGTTCGGTCAAGCTCCCGGGTCCAGCGCAGCAGCGCGGCGTCGCCCTCCCGGCGCACGCTGTCGACGATGCGGCGCACCGCATCCAGGGGCGTGGTGCCGGGCCCGAAGAGCCGGTCGAGTGTGGCCCGGGTCCGACCCGAGACCGGCACCTCCCACAGCAGGGGCCGCCGGAGGGCGGCCCGGATCTCGTCGAGGCTTTGACGCCGGGTGTCGAATCGCCGCATCGTCACCCGTCCCGCCCTCTCACCGGTTGGGTGGGCAGGAGGCCCCGCATCTCCGAGATGAGACGGGCGATGCGGTCGTACTTGAGCTTCCAGCGGACCGGGTTGGCGATGAGACGGCCCGATATCTCGGCGATGGTCGCGATGGCCACCAGCCCGTTGGCCTCCAGCGTGCGGCCGGTCTGCACCAGGTCCACGATCGCGTCGGCCAGCCCCACCCGGGGGGCCAGCTCGATGGAGCCGTCGAGACGCACCACCTGGGCCGGCAGCCCCACGGATTGGAAGTAGGCCAGGGTGGCGCGGGGGTAGCGGGTGGCCACCCGTACCGGGGCCTCCATCTCCTCGACGCGGTGCACGCCGGAGCTCTCGGGCACCGCCACCTGCATCCGGCACCGGCCGATGCCCAGGTCGAGCAGCTCTGCCACGGCAGGCTCGACCTCCATCAGCACGTCCTTGCCCACGATGCCCAGGTCCGCCGCCCCTGCCGCGACGAAGGTGGGCACGTCGAAGGGCTTGGCCAGCAGGAAGCGCACCCCGGCCCCGTCGTCCAGGGTGACCAGGTCACGGGAGGCCCCCACGGCCGCGCTGGCGTCCAGGCCGACCTGGCCCAGCAGAGCGACGACTTCCGAGGTGAGCCGGCCCTTGGGGATGGCGATGGTGAGATCGGGGGCCTGTCCGTCGAGCATGTCGATCGAGGCCAAGGACAACCCTTCCAGATCCCTGTCGCATTTACCAGACGATAGCACGGCGCGTCGGAGCCGGTCAATGACGCGGCGGGCGGGAAGTAGGAGCCGTCTTTCCTCTCCACAACAGGGACTCGACAACCTCGCGACGGCGGTGACGTGTCGTCCCTGACCTCAGCCAGGCAGCAGCCCGGCGGGCGGGCGCGTCGGCCGGAGCATCTCGACGAGACGGGCCGCGTCCACTTCCTGCCAGCGCTCGTCGGCCTGGCCGACCAGGCGCCTGGCTCTGACCCGGTCGGCCCCGTCCGTCGCATCTATCAGGACGACCCAGGCAGCACCCTGCCGGCGTGCCGCCTCGACGCTCTCCTCGATGGGACGCGCCACCGGATCCAGCGCGACCACCAGTCCGGCCTCCCGCAGGCGCCGTACCAGCCGCCAGACGGCTCCGGCACCGGCCCCTTCCTCACCGCCGGGCCCGCCGGCGACCACCCAGGCATCGAGGCCCGGCTGGCCGGGCTGGAGACCCCGCTGCTGGCGCGCCCTGGTCAGCCGCTCGAGGCTCAGGGCGAAGCCGGTGGCCGGGAGAGGCAGGTCGAAACGCGCCATCAACGTGTCGTAGCGCCCTCCGGTCGCGAGCGACGCGCCGCCGCCCGGTGCGTACACCTCGAAGATCGCGCCGGTGTAGTAGTCGAGATCCTTGACCATGCCCAGGTCGACGGCCAGGTGCGGCCCCAGGCCCAGTGAGGTGAGGTGGCCGATGAGCCGCTGCAGCGAAGCCAGCGCCGCCCGCGCGCCCTCCACGGGGCATTCGTCCAGGGCGCGGCGCACCACACCCACGTCCCCCCGCGCATCCACGAGTCCCGCCAGGAGCCGCGCCGCCCGGGCCGGCACTTCGGAGCGGCCCAGCAACGCCTCGAAGGTGACGAAGTCCCGCCGCACCAGGGCCTGCTGCACGTCGGCTCGCAACGTCGCCGGCAGCTCGTCGAGCAGGGCCTGGACGTAGCCCGCGTGCCCCACCTCCAGGTGCGGCCGGTCGATGCCGGCCTCCTGGCAGCTCTCCCAGGCCAGCGCCATCACCTCGGCGTCGGCCATCTCGGAGGAGGCGCCCACCAGCTCGACCCCGGCCTGCCCGAACTCCCGGGGGTCGTCCGGGCGGAGGCGATCGTACCGGAAGACACTGCCGATGTAGAACAGCCGCAACGGCAACGGAGCCGTCCGGAGCCGCCCCGCGATGAGCCGCGCCACCGACGCGGTCCAGTCGGGGCGCAGCACCACCACCTGGCCCTCCCGATCCACGAAGCGGTAGAGCTGCCGCGCCGGCAGCTGGCCGCCCGCCCGGCGCACCACCTCTTCGAGCTCCAGGGTGGGGGTGATGACCTCCCGGTAGCCCCAGCGCTCGAAGCGGGCCCGCAGCTGAGCTTCGAGGCGCCTGCGGGCCGATGCGGCGTCGGGCAGGAGGTCCAGGGTCCCAGGTGGTGGCTGAAGCGGTGGCATACCGGTCACGGCGCCTGTGGTCACTCCCACTCGATGGTGGCGGGCGGCTTGGGGCTGATGTCGTACACCACCCGGGAGACGTGGGGCACCTCGTTGGTGATGCGGTGAGAGATGCGGTCGAGCACCTCGTACGGGAGCCGCACCCAGTCGGCCGTCATGCCGTCGCGGCTCTGCACGCAGCGCACCGCCACCACCGGGCCGTACAGCCGTGCGTCGCCCTTGACGCCGACGCTGTAGCTGCCGGTCCAGACGGCGAAGGCCTGCCAGACATCCCGGGCGAGGCCGGCCCGCTCCACCTCCTCCATGACGATGGCATCGCAGGCCCGCACCGTCTCCACCGCCTCGGGGGTCACCTCGCCCACGATGCGCACAGCGAGCCCCGGCCCCGGAAAGGGGTGACGGTCCACGATGCGGTCGGGCAGCCCCAGCTCCCGTGCCAGGGCCCTCACCTCGTCCTTGAAAAGGAAGCGCAACGGCTCCACCAGCCGCAGCCCCATGCGCTCGGGAAGCCCGCCGACGTTGTGGTGGCTCTTGATGGTGGCCGTCTTGCCGCCGCCCGACTCCACCACGTCGGGATAGAGCGTCCCCTGCACCAAGTAGCGCACGTCCTCGAGGGTGCGGGCCGTCTCCTCGAAGACCCGGATGAACTCCTGGCCGATGATCCGGCGCTTCTGCTCGGGATCGCGCACGCCTCGCAGGGCCTGCAAGAAGCGCGCCCCTGCGTCCACCGCAATCAGCGGGATGCCCAGCCGCCCTCCCAGCTCGCGCCGCACGAAGTCGGGCTCGCCCTGCCGCATCAGCCCGTGGTCGACGAAGATGGCGGTGAGCCGGTCACCCAGGGCCCTGTGTACGAGCGCCGCGGCCGTCGCCGAGTCGACCCCTCCGCTGAGGGCCACCACGGCCCTCCCCTCGGGGAGCTGCTCGCGCAGCGCGTCGACGGCCCGCCGGCTGAAGTCGCGAAGGTCCCATCCTCCCGACACCCCGGCCAGGTCGTAGAGGAAGTGGCGGAGCAAGGCGGTCCCGAAGGGCGTGTGGGCTACCTCCGGATGGAACTGCACCCCGAAGAGAGGGCGCTCCTCGTGCTCCATGGCCGCCACGGGCGAGAGGGCCGTGCGTGCCACCGCTCGAAACCCGGGCGGCGGCTCCACCACGATGTCGCCGTGGCTCATCCAGCAGACCAGCCGCTCGCCCGGTCGACCGACCCCGTCGAAGAGGCGACCGCTCGGGAGCTCGCCGGGCACGCCCGTCAGCTCCAGCTCGCTGCGCCCGTACTCCTGACGGTCGCCCCGCCGCACCTGCCCTCCCAGCGCCTGCGCCATCAGCTGCATGCCGTAGCAGATGCCCAGGATGGGCACCCCGGCTGACCACAGGGCGGGATCCACTCCGGGCGCGCCCGGGGCGTAGACGCTCGAAGGCCCACCCGAGAGCACCAGCGCTCGAGGCCGCCGTGCGAGGATCGCCGGGGCCGGCAGGTCGCCGGGCACCACCTCGCAGTAGACGCCGAGCTCGCGGATACGGCGGGCGATGAGCAGGGTGTACTGGGATCCCAGGTCGAGCACCAGCACCGGCTCCGCGCCGGGCAGGCCCGCCGGATCGACGGTGACGACCTCGGGGAAGACGGGGGGCCCGCTCATCAGCGCCCGCCCTGGTTGCGGATCACCTCGGGCCGGAGCACGCCGATGAAAGGCAAGTTGCGGTAACGCTCGGCGTAGTCCAACCCGTAGCCCACCACGAACCGATCGGGTACCTCGAAGCCGACGTAGTCCAGCTCGACGGGGACCTGGCGGCGCTCCCGCTTGTCCAGCAGGACACAGACCTTGAGGCTGGCCGGCCGACGCGAACGCAGGTTGTCGAGGAGGTAGCGGATGGTCAGGCCGGTGTCGACGATGTCCTCGACGATGATGACGTCGCGTCCGGCGATGGGGTGATCGAGATCCTTGAGGATGCGGACCACCCCGCTGGACTGGGTCCCGGCGCCGTAGCTGGAGATGGCCATGAAGTCGACCGACGCATGGATGGTCAGGGCCCGGAAGAGATCGGAGAGGAAGAGCACGGCCCCCTTGAGGATGCCGATCAGCACCGGCTCCCGACCCTGGTAGTCGGCCGAGATCTGCTTTCCCAGCGCCTGGACGCGCTCGGCGATGCGCTGCTCGCTGATGAGGACCTCCTGGACGTCATCCAGCAATGGCGATGAGAGGGCCCGTGCACTCGGGTGCGCGGCCCTGTCCAGCGTGACGGGCTCGTCCTGCTCCATGATGCCCGCTGCCGCCGCCGGCGGCGCGACCTGCCCACCCTCCCCGCGACCGTCACCCCATCCCCCGGCCGCAGCGAGCGCTGCGGGGGATGCCGAGTTTCGGACGCCGATGTCGATGCTTTAGCCCTATCATACACGCCCGCCACGGCGACACAACTCAAAACGTGCCCAGGTACTGCTCGACCTCCCACCGGTGCACCTGGGTGCGGTAGACGTCCCACTCGATGCGCTTGGCCTCGACGAACCGGGCGAAGACGTGGGGGCCCAGCGTGCGTACGACGACCTCGTCCCGCACCAGCTCCTCCAGCGCCTCCTCCAGGGAGCCGGGGAGGCTCTCGATGCCCGCCCGCTGGCGCTCCTCGGGGGTCATCCGGTAGACGTTGGCGTCCTGCGACTCGGGAGGGGTCAGGGCCCGTCGGATGCCGTCGAGACCGGCCGCGATGACGACGGCGAAGGCCAGGTACGGGTTGGCCGAGGGATCCGGCGACCGGAGCTCGACCCGCGTCGCGGCCCCCCGGGCGGCCGGCACCCGCACCAGCGCGCTGCGGTTTTGGGCGGACCACGAGACGTAGACGGGCGCCTCGTAGCCCGGCACCAGGCGCTTGTACGAGTTGACCAGGGGGTTGGTGACCGCCGTGAAGCCCCGGGCGTGGTGCAGCAGGCCGGCGATGAAGTGCAGGGCCGTGGCGGAGAGCTGGTAGGGGCCCGACGGGTCGAAGAAGGCGTTGGTATCGCCGGCCATGAGGGAGATGTGCGTGTGCATGCCGTTGCCGGCGATGCCGTAGATGGGCTTGGGCATGAAGGTGGCGTGCAGCCCGTGACGGGCCGCGATGGTACGCGTGACCACCTTGAGCGTCGCGACCCGGTCCGCCGCCACCAGGGCGTCGTCGTAGCGGAAGTCGATCTCGTGCTGGCCCGGCGCCACCTCGTGGTGGCTCGCCTCCACCTCGAAACCCATCGACTCCAGGGCGAGCACGATCTCCCGGCGGGCGTCCTCCCCCAAGTCGATGGGCCCCAGGTCGAAGTAGCCGGCTTCGTCCTGGGTCTGCACCGTCGGACGCCCGTCGGCGTCCCGCTTGAAGAGGAAGAACTCGCACTCAGGCCCCAGCATGACGCGGAAGCCCATCTCGGCCGCCTCTTGCAGCACGCGCCGCAGCACCCAGCGGGGGTCGCCCTCGAAGGGCCGTCCGTCGGGCCGGTAGACGTCGCAGATGAGCCGGGCCGTACGGTCCTCGGGCCTCATGCCGGGGAAGAGGCAGTAGGTGGAGGGGTCGGGTCGCAGGATCATGTCGGACTCCTCGATGCGGGCGAAGCCCTCGATGGAGGAGCCGTCGAATTGGATGCCCTGTCGCAGCGCCCGCTCCAGCTGCCGGACGGGGATGGCCACGTTCTTGACGATGCCCAGGATGTCGGTGAACTGCAGGCGCACGAAGTCGATCCGATCCTCCTGGGCGCGGCGGATCAGTCGCTCGATGGCATCCTCTTGCATCTGCCGGCGCACCGCCCTCTCACGGCGACCCCTACCGCCCGGGCCAGCCGCTCGACCGCGAGGATGGCAGCCAGCGTCCACACCGGTCGGCGTCACGTTACCGGGGTCGGTACGCCGTCGCCCGACATCATCCTGCTATCGATGTGACATCAAGTTGCGGAGATGATCTTGGATTGCTGACGCGCTTCTTCGAGCCAGCGTATCAGCTCCGCCTGCTGATCGACCGGGAAGAGCGAGGAGAGCCGACGTCCCCGGGCCTGCCGGAAGATGGCCGGATCGAGCGGGTGCTCGGGATGGGCCACGAGCGAAGCGCGGGCCGCAGCCGTGGTCACCCCAGCCTCGGCGGGGCCGCGCACCGGCGTCGAGGCCGCGGACGGAGCGGGAGCCTGCGGCCTCTCGCTCGAAGCCAGATAGGACCGGATCCCCTCGAGGTTGAGGCCCTCCTGCAGCAGCGCCTTGATGCGCCGCAGCCGCTCGACGTCGGCGACCGAGTAGAGCCGGCGGTTGCCGCGGCTGCGGCTGGGGGCGAGGAGCCCCTCCTTCTCGTAGTAGCGGATCTGGCGGGCTGACAGTCCGGTGAGCCTTTGGACCACACCGATCGGGTAGACGGGTACCGAGGGATCCACTCCCGGCACCACCGGTCCCCCTCTCCCGCCCCCGCCCTGCGGAGGCGGTATCCTGTCATCGGTGGCGGTCCCATCTTATCCCGCCCCGGCGCCCTCTCACAAGCCGAGGCGCCAGGCCTAGGCCCCCACGTAGACCCGTGGGAGACGGGGCCCCAGCTGCGTGACGATCTCGTAGGGGATGCTCCCGGTCAGCCGAGCGGCCTCCTCGACCGTCGTCTCGCCGTGATCCCCCGGCCCCAGCAGGCACATGACGGCACCGACCGGTGGGCTGTCGTCGCCCGTCTCGACCATGCACTGGTCCATGCAGATGCGGCCCACCACCGGGTAGACCCGCCCCTCCCACGAGGCCCGGGCCCGGTTGGAGAGCCGGCGGGTCAGGCCGTCGGCGTAGCCGATCGGCAGCGTCGCCACCGTCGATGGCCGGGTCAGCACGTGGGTGCGGCCGTAGCTGATGCCGCTGCCCGCCGGCAGCCGCCTCACCTCGGCCACCGCCGCCATCACGCGCAGCGCCGGTCGCAGAGCGACCCGCCCCCGCAGGTGGTCAGCCGGGTAGTAGCCGTACAGCCCCAGCCCGACTCGCACCATGTCATAGCGGAGCTCGGGGGCGGCCAGTAGCCCGGCCGTGTTGGCGAGGTGGCGCACCGGCACTGCGACCCCCGCCGCCTCGATGGCTTCGCATGCCGCCCGAAACCGGTAGGCCTGCTCTCGCAGGTACGAGGGATCCTCCTCGTCAGCCGTGGCGAGGTGCGAGTAGACGCCCTCCAGCTCGAGGGACGACACGGAGGCGATCCACCGCGCCAGTGCGGGCGCCTCCTCGGGGAGGACTCCGAGCCGTCCCATGCCGGTCTCCACCTTGAGGTGCACCCGCACCCGGCGCTGCTGGCGAGCCGCCTCGTCGGCCAGCCGTTGGGCGAAGGCCCGGGTCGTCACCGTGGCGGTCAGGTCGGCTGCGACGAGCGCTTCGAGGGGCTCCGCGGCACCCTCGATCCCCAGCACCAGGATGGGCGCCCGGATCCCGGCGGCTCGCAGGGCCACTCCCTCCGGCGTCGTGGCCACGCCCAGGGCCTCCGCCCCTGCATCCAGCGCCGCCCTCGCCACCGCACGAGCCCCGTGGCCGTACCCGTCGGCCTTGACCACTGCCATGAGCCGGGCGGGGCGGGCCAGCTGGACCAGGCGGCGCGTGTTGGCCGCGACCACCCCCAGGTCCACCTCGACCCAGGCCCGACGAGGTCTGTCGACGGGCCCAGTGACCCCTGCGTCGCGTGAAACGTCAACCGACTCTCTCGGATGGGTTGACAATGGCGGCCTCCCACCTTAGACTGCCTTCGAATACCATTTGTGGACGGACGGTCGGTCTCCTTGGACGAGGCCATCCCGCTGCTGCCCCGCCTGCAGATCCTTCGGCGCCTGCTCGACGACGGTGCGTATCACTCGGGCGAGCACCTGGCCGGCGAACTGGGCGTCACGCGGGCCGCCGTATGGAAGCTCCTGGACCGGTTGCGCCAGTACGGCTACGGTATCGAGGCCGTGCCCCACCGCGGCTATCGGCTCGTCTCCGTCCCCGACCTGCCGCTGCCCTGGGAGGTGGCGCTGCGCCTGGGAGAGCCCGACGACACCGCTCGGCCCATCTACTTCTACCCCTCCGTCTCGTCCACCAACGACGTGGCCAGGGATCTGGCCGAGCGACGCGGGGTCCCGGCCGGTACCCTGGTCATCGCCGATCGTCAGACTTCGGGGCGCGGGCGGCGCGGGCGGGCATGGCACTCCCCACCGGGCGGCATCTATCTCTCCGTGGTGGCACGTCCCCGCTGCCACCCCCGTTACGCTCCCGTCATCGCCCTGGCCTCCGCGCTGGCCGTGGCCCGGGCCGTCGAGGCGCTCCACGGACTCCGGGCTGCCATCAAGTGGCCCAACGACGTCCTGGTGGACGATCGCAAGCTGTGCGGGGTGCTGACGGAGGTCTCCGCCGATCAGGAGGCCATCCGCTGGGCGGTCATCGGCATCGGCATCAACGTAGCCGCCCGCCCGGACGACACCTGGCCCCTGGGCACCCTGCCCCCTGTGAGCCTCTCGGAGCTGGGCCACAGAGTGGACCGGCCGGCCCTGATCGCCCGTGTCGTCCGGGAGCTGGAGGCACTCCTCGCCCGGCTGCAGGCGGACCCGCAGCCGGCCTGCACCGAGGTGACGCGTGCCGTCGAGCAGCGGCTGGCCTGGCGGGGGCGTCTCGTGCGGGTCGAGACCGGCTCGACCATCATCGAGGGCCACCTGGTGGGCGTGGACGACAGCGGCGCCCTCGTGGTCCGAGATCCGTCGGGGCGGACGCTGGAGCTGGTGGCCGGTGACGTCTCGCTGCGCTCGTCCACCGGCCAGGAGGCCGCCATCTCCGGAGCTTCGCAAGGGGGTTGAAGCTGTGTCGACCGTCTCCTTCGCCACCCTCAACCGGGCAGCCATGGCCGCCGCGCTGACCGCGGCCCTCGCGCAGGTGGCCATCCCCCTGCCCTTCACGCCCGTGCCTGTCACCCTCCAGGTGCTGGGCGTCTTGCTCGCCGCGCTGGCGCTGCCACCGGGGGCGGCTACCCTCAGCCAGCTCGCCTACCTGGCCCTCGGCGCGGCAGGGTTGCCGGTCTTCGCCGGCTTCGGCGCGGGCGCCCACCAGCTGGTCGGCCCGACGGGCGGGTACCTGTGGGGGTTCGTGCTGGCGGCACCCGTCTCGAGCGCCCTGTTTCGCATGGGCCATCCCGGCCACCGGCGCCTGCCGGCTGCGGCGCGAGCAGCCATCGCCTGCGCGGCGGGGGTGGTCATCATCTACGCGCTGGGCGTCACCCAACTGGCCGCGGTCATGGGGCTCTCGTGGATGCGAGCCCTGGCCCTGGGGGCGGGCCCCTTCGTCGCGGCGGACCTGGCCAAGGCGGTAGCCGCCTGTCTGGCGGCTCCCTACATCGAGCGCGCCATCACAGCGGCAGAGGCACGACCGGCTCCATCTCGGGGGGCATCGGGTCGCCCCGCCTGAGGGCGCGCAGGGCCTCGCCCACCGCGCGTGCCAGGTCCGTGGCGGTGATGCCGACCTCTCCCCCGCCAGCTGCCAGATAGGCCGCCAGCCCGTGCACGAAACAAGCACAGGCCGCTGCCCGGGAAGGCTCGGCCCCCTGGGCCATCAGGCCGGCGACCATCCCGGCCAGCACGTCTCCGGAGCCGCCGGTGGCCAGGGCAGGCGAGGCGGTGGGGTTGATCCATCGGTCACCCGCGGGCGTCGCGATGACGGTGCGAGCCCCTTTGAGCGCCACGACGGCCTGCAGCCGTCGGGCAGCCTCACCTGCTGCCGCCAGGCGGTCGTCCTGTACCTGGGCCACGCTCCAGCCCAACAGGCGCGCCATCTCGCCCGGATGGGGCGTCAGCACCGCCGGCACCGTCCGGCTCGCTCCCCACGGGCCGGCCACCGCCCGGCCTTCGTCGGGACCGGCCGGGTCGGACGCTCGTCCCTGGCCGTCGACGGCGGCCAGGATGTTGATGCCATCTGCGTCGACCACCATGGGGCCATCCCACGCCCGCACCACGGCGCGCACGGCACGGGCCGTCTCGGGGTGGGTCCCGAGGCCCGGCCCGACCAGGAGCACGTCGCGGCTGGCCAACAGGCCCAGGATGGCCTCGTCGGCCTCCCTGGCCAGGCAGCCCCCGCCCGCGTCCGGCAGGGCCGCCGTCAGCGCCTCCGGCACCAGGCCCGCCGCCACGTCCTGCAGCGAGGCGGGCACCGCCCAGGTCACCAGGCCTGCCCCTGCCACGAGCGCCGCACGTGCCGCCAGGGCGCCCGCGCCGATCATCCCCCGGCTGCCCGCCACCACCAGCACGTGACCGAAGCGGCCCTTGTGTGCGTCGAGGGGGCGGTCGGGCAGCCAGGCGCGGGCCGTCGCGGCGTCCAGTACGAAGGCTACGGCCGGGGCCCCCTGGATGAGGGCCGGCGGAAATCCGATCTCGGCCACCCAGATCCGCCCGGCGAAGGCCGCGCCGGGAAATGTCAACAGTCCCGGCTTGGGCGCCCCGAAGGTGACGGTCTCGACGCAGCGGACGGCCGGACCCGGCACCTGGCCCGTGTCGGCGTCGACGCCCGAGGGGATGTCGACGGCCAGCGTGGGACGGCCGGCCTGCGCCATCCACTCGATGACCCGCGACGCCTTGCCCCGGGGAGCCCCCCGGCTGCCGGTGCCCAGCACCGCGTCCACGACCAGGTCCGCATCCCCCAGGAGACGCACCCCGGCCTCCGGTGGCTCCTCGTCGACCCAGCTCCACTGCAGGTCGAAGGCGCGCGCCAGGCGGTACTGGACGGCGGCATCCTCCGAGAGCCTGGGCTGCTCCGGCCCCCCGTCCACGGCCATCACGACCCGCACCCGGGCCCCCGCGGCCGCCAGGCGTCGGGCCGCCACCAGCCCGTCGCCTCCGTTGTTGCCGGGACCGGCGACGACGACGATGCGCCGTCCCTCGAGCCGTCCTCCCAGGAGCGCGGCCGCCCGTCGCGCCACCGCGGCCCCCGCATTTTCCATCAGCAGCAGGGTCGGCACGCCGTACTCCGCCGCCGCCTGCCGATCGATGGCCTGCATGGCATGCCGGGCCACGACCTTGATCATGGCGATGCGGGTCCCCCCGGTCGCCGGCTGATGGCGATGGCCACGGCTACCGCCACGTCACGGCCGTGACTGATGGAGAGGCAGATCTCGTCCACCCCGAGCCGCTCGGCCACTCGGGCCGCACGGCCGACGAGGCGGACGCCGGGGCGGCCGCCTCGTCGATGGACCACCGCGATCTCGCTAAACCCCACCCCGATGCGCCCCGTCCCCAGGGCCTTCATGACCGCCTCCTTGGCGGCGAAGCGGGCCGCCAGGCAGGCGACGGCGGCGTGAGGACGCTTGGCGGTGCAGTAGGCCACCTCGTCGGCCGCGTACAGGCGCTCCAGGAAGCGGGCCCCGTGCCGGGCGTAGGCGCGGCCGATGCGGTCGAGCTCGACCACGTCGACGCCTACCCCGACCACCTCGGCGGGCCCCGTTCGACAGCCCAAGAGCAGCCGTCCCCCCTCGGCCTTTGCTCGTCACCCCTGTTTTATCAAATCCGCGGCGGCTCCGGGGGAATCCGGCCGGGGCTCACTCCACCGTCACGCTCTTGGCCAGGTTGCGCGGCCGATCCACGTCACAGCCTCGCGCCCGCGCGGCGTGATAGGCCAGCAGTTGCATGGGCACCACCGCCAGCATGGGCAGCAGGGGCTCGGGCGCCTCGGGCAGGGGCAGGTAGCGGTCGGCCAGCGGCTCCAGCTCCGAGCGGGCAGGCGAGGTGCCAGGCCCCACCATCACCACCCGTGCGCCCCGGGCGCTCACCTCTGCCACGTTGCCGGCCGTCTTGGCCGAAAGCGAGCGCTGGGTGGCCAGAGCCACCACCCACCGGCCCGGCTCGATGAGGGCCAGCGTGCCGTGCTTCAACTCGCCCGCCGCGTATGCCTCGGCGTGGATGTACGAGATCTCCTTGATCTTGAGCGCCGCCTCCAGGGCCACCGCGTAGTCGAGCCCGCGGCCGATGTAGAAGAGGTGCTCCGACCCCGCCAGCTCCCGGGCCACCTCCTGCACGACCGGGTCGAGCCCCAGGGTCGCCTCGATACGCGACGGCAGCTGGAGCAGCGAAAGCCCGGTGTCCTCCCCCCTGGGAGCGGCCCAGGCCGCCAGCAGGTGCAGCGCGACGACCTGGGTGAGGTACGCCTTGGTGGAGGCCACCGCCACCTCCGGCCCGGCACGGGTGTAGAGGACCCAGTCGGCCTCCCGTGCCAGGGAGCTGCCCTCCACGTTGACGATGGCCAGGACGGGAGAGCCTCGGCGTCTCGCCTCTCGCACCGCTGCCAGGGTGTCGGCCGTCTCTCCCGACTGGCTGATGGCCACCGTCAGCGTGCTGGAGTCCACCAGCGGATCGCCGTAGCGAAACTCCGAGGCGAGCTCCACCGAGACGGGCCGGCCAGTGGCGCGTTGCAACAGGTGCCGCCCCACCAGCCCGGCGTGCCAGGCCGTGCCGCAGGCCACGATGACGTAACGCTGGAAGCTCTGAAAGGTCGCGGGGTCGAGCCCCGTCTCGCGCAGGTCCACCCGCCCGCTGCCCGGCTCCACCCGTCCGGCCAGGGCCTGCCGCACCGCCTGGGGCTGTTCGAAGATCTCCTTGGCCATGAAGTGCTCGTACGGGCCGAGCTCGACGGCGGTCGCCTCCCAGGGCACCTCGGTCGGCGCCCGCTCGACCCGGCGGCCATCGGCGTCCCACACGGTCACGCCCTCGGCCGTCAGGCAGGCCACCTCGCCGTCTCGCAGGTAGAGGACCCGGCGGGTAAGGTCGAGCACGGCCGTGACGTCCGAGCCCACCACCTGCTGGCCATCGCCGAGGCCGATGACCAGGGGGCTGTCTTGTCGAGCCACGGCCAGGACGCCGGGCTGGCGGGCGCTGACCACCGCCAGGGCCCACGACCCGCGCAGCCGCCGGGTGGCCTCTCTCAGGGCGGCGACCAGGTCGCCCTGGTCCAGCTCCTCGAGCAGGTGCGCGACGACCTCCGTGTCGGTGTCGGAGACGAAGCGGTGTCCCCTGGCCTCCAGCTCGCGGCGCAGCTCCGCGTGGTTGTCGATGATGCCGTTGTGCACGACGGCGAGGCGCCCGGTGCAGTCGACGTGGGGATGGGCGTTGCGGTCGCTGACGGCGCCGTGGGTGGCCCAACGGGTATGCCCGATGCCCAGCTCACCCGTCAGCCGCGAGGGATCGGCCATCCGGGCCAGACGCTCGACGCGCCCGGCCGTCTTGAGCACCTCCAGGCGGTGGTTGACCACCGCCACACCCGCGGAGTCGTACCCACGGTACTCCAGCCGCCGCAGCCCGCCCAGCAGCACGGGCAGGGCCGGTCGGCTCCCGACGTAGCCGACGATGCCACACATTGGCCTCAGGTACCCCTCTCGTCACCCCGCGGCGACGCGCGCGGCGCTCCGGTGACGTCGCACCTCGACACCTCGTGGGGCACCTGGCCACCCGGAGGCCTTTTGTCCCCGGGATCGCTCCCGGTCTTTGGCAGCCTCCTGACGACCGTGGCCGGCCGGGGGTCACCCGCCGATGATCCGAGATCCCCCGCCTCGTCAACTTGCAGGCTGTCACCTGCAAGCCCTGGCGCTCGTCGTGTCTCGGCGGCCCGAAGGGGGCCGCTCGCTCAGGCGCCCGTCCGTCTCGCCGGTTGGCGCGTCGCCGTGCGGGCCGTTGTCTTGAGACGCCGCGACCCGAGACGACACGCTAGGCCTCGACCTGCCCGGTCACCACCCCCTCGGAACGCTGGGCCATCGTTCGACTCACCCGCTCCAGCACCTCCACCACCTCATGGGCGAGTTGCTCCACCCGCTGCCGGTCGGGGCCCTCCACCATGACCCGCACCACCGGCTCGGTGCCCGATGGGCGCACCAGGATGCGGCCCGACTCTCCCAGCGCACGCTGGGCCGCCTCGATGACCTGGCGCACCTCGGGCTGCTCCAACAGCGACTCCTTGCTGGCCACGCGGGCGGCGAGGAGCACCTGCGGATAGCGCGGCATCTGGGCCGCCAGCCGGGAGAGCGGCCACCCCGAGCGCTGCATGGTCGCGAGCAGCATGAGTCCCGTCAGGATCCCGTCGCCCGTCCGGGCATGCTCCAGGAAGATGACGTGACCCGACTGCTCGCCCCCCAGCACCAGGCCCCGCTGAAGCATGGCCTCCAGCACGTGGCGGTCGCCCGGCGGGGTGACGACGACGTCGCCACCGGCCTTGCGCAGCGCCTCCCGCAACCCGCCGTTGGAGTAGACGGTGACGGCCACGGCACCTCCGGGCAGGGTGCCCTGGCGCAGGCGCTCCAGCGCGCAGATGGCCAGGATCTGGTCGCCGTCGACGACCTGCCCCTGCTCGTCGATGGCGATGCATCGGTCGGCGTCCCCGTCGAAGGTCAGCCCCACCCGGGCCCCCGTCTGGCGCACCACCTCGGCGGCCCGCTCGGGATGGGTGGAGCCGCAGCCCACGTTGATGTCCTCACCGGAGTCTCCCGTGTTGATGGCCACCACATCGGCGCCCAGGCGCCGAAGGAGCTCGGGAGCCAACCGGTGCGCCGCCCCGTTGGCGCAGTCGACCACCACCCTCCAGCCCTCGAAGGTGGTGCCCACCAGGTCGATCAGGTAGGAGAGGTAGGCCTCCTGCCAGTGGGGCTCGTAGCGGACCCGACCCACCGCCAGCCCGACGGGCCGCGGCAGCCGATCCTGGCCGTCCATCTCCTCGACGGTGCGCTCCAGCACGGCCTCGACCCGGTCGGGGAGCTTGTAGCCGTCGGCCCCCACGATCTTGATCCCGTTGTCCTCCACGGGGTTGTGCGACGCCGAGATCATGATCCCGGCGGCCGCTCCCGCGTGGGGCACCAGCCAGCTGAGGGCCGGCGTGGGCAGCACCCCCAGGCGCACCACGTCGACCCCGGCCGAGGAGAGTCCGGCCGTCACCGCCGCCTCCAGCATCCCGCTCGAGACGCGGGTGTCGGTGGCCACCAGCACGAAGGGGCGTGGATGCCTCTCATCCCGAGGAGCCGAGCCGGCCACGTGCCCCCGCTCCAGGCGGGCCTCCCCGTCGCCCCATCCCATCACCAGCGCCCCGGTGGCGCGCCCCAGTCGATAGGCCAGCAGCGGCGAAAGCTCGAGGTTGGCGACGCCTCGTACTCCGTCGGTCCCGAAGAGTCGGCCCACCAGTACCCACCCTTCCCCATCCATGGCACGGGCGGGCCCCACCGGCCCGCCACGTCAACGTCCAAGCGTCCAGCGCGGCACCAGGATCATCCGGCCCCACGGCGCCAGATCCACCGTGAGCCTCCGCTCGCCCGTCACCGTCCCCCACCCGACCAGATCGACCCACTCGCCCGGCCACCTCGGGTCACGGCAGGCCACCTCGGCCAGCGGATCACCGATATCCAGCTCCAGACGCAGAGGTGACTCGTTGCGTCCGACCACCACCACGGCGGCCTCGCCCGTCTGCCAGGCGTCGAGCCGGCCGAAGGCCACCACGTCGTCCGCGGCGCACTCGACCGTCACCGGCTCACCACCCGCCAGCGCCGGCACGGCTCGCCGCAGATGCGCCAGCCGCCGCACCCAACGCCATCGCCGCAGGTCTTGCCGCCGCTCGTCCCACGGGAAGCACCGCCGGCACTCGGGATCCTTGCCCCCGCTCATGCCCACCTCGTCGCCGTAGTAGACGGTCGGGATCCCCGGCCAGGTCATCGCCACCAGCATCATCGCCTCGGTCGCCCGCCGATCCCCGCCCGCCACCGTGGCGATGCGCTCGGTGTCATGGCTGCCCAGCAGGTTCATCAGGTTGTGGACGGCGGGGGGCGGGTAGCGACGCAACTGCCCCTCGAGGCGCTCCCTGAGTGCGGCAGCTCGGATGCTGCGGTGCACGAAGAAGTCGACGAGTGCGTCGCGCAGGGGGTAGTTCATCACCGCATCGAAGCGGTCGCCTCGCAGCCACTCGTCGGCGTCGTGCCAGATCTCGCCGACGATGTAGGCGTCGGCGTTGAGGGACTTGACGAGCCTGCGCCACTCCTCCCAGAAGCCGGGCTCCAGCTCGTTGGGGACGTCGAGCCGCCAGCCGTCGATGCCGGCCTCCATCCAGGCTCGCGTCACGTCGAACAGGTACGACCGCACCTCGGGGTGGGTCGTGTTGAGCTTGGGCAGGTGCGGCAACCCCCACCAGCACTCGTAACTCGGGGGGTCACGCCGAATGGGCCACTCGCGGACGTGATACCACGCGTAGTACGGCGACTCCGGCCCTCTGCGCACCACATCCTGGAAGGCCCAAAACGTCTCGCCGGTGTGGTTGAAGACTGCGTCGAGGATGACGCGGATCCGTCGCCGGTGGGCCTCCTCCACCAGCCGGCGAAAGTCGTCCCATCCGCCCAGGGCGGGGTCGACCTTGAGGTAGTCCGATGCGTCGTAGCGGTGATTGGACGGTGCCTGGTGGATGGGATTGAGGTAGATGGCACCGACGCCGAGGGCCTGCAGGTAGTCGAGCCGCCGGCGGATGCCCTCCAGGTCACCCCCGAAGAAGTTGTAGAAGGTCGGCTCCCCTCCCCATGGTTCGGTGCCGGGGGGATTGTTGGCGGGATCCGCATCGAAGAACCGGTCAGGAAAGATCTGATAGAAGACGGCGCCCCGGGTCCAGGTGGGCACCTCGAAGGGCGGCAGGGCATCGATGTCGACCCGCCACCATCCCGCCGCCGTGCGGCTGACCGATGGCCCGTCCGCGGTGTCGGGCCCGTAGAAGACCGGAAGATCGGCCCGGGACCCGTCGGGGCCTTGGAGCTCGGCCTCGGCCTGGTAGGCGACCATGCCCCGCACGGGCTCGATACAAGCTAGATACTCCCAGCGCCCCCGATCCCCGGCTACCATCACGGCCGGCCTGCGGCGCAACGTGCCGTCGTCCCAGGCCAGCCACAGGCGACGGGGCGGTCGCTCGCCGGACCACGCGAGGCGCACGTAGAGCCGGCGGCCTCGGCCCCATCGTGTCAGCGCGCCAGCCGCGCCAGGCTCGTGCTGGACCCGACCTGCCGAAAGCAACGTGGCCAGCCGTTCGACGGCGTCGACACGCACGATGGCCATCGCCTCTCGTCCGCAGTCTCGCGATCGCCCGCGGTCCGGGGTGCACACACCAGGAGTCTGCCCGCTCGGGAAGCCTCGAACCAGGCCGGGTTTTCGGGAATCGTACAGGATGCTCCTGCCACGTCCAGGGCAGGCATCCCCAACGGGGCTGGAGAAGACGTGACGGCACCACGGCAGGCACCGACGCTCCGCGCCGGAGGCGGCCGGATGCGTCGAGACGGCCAAGACCGGAGAGGAGAGCGGTCAGGCGTGACGGAGCGCATCATCCCCGAGCGGACCATCGAGCTTCTGCAGGAGTTGACCGAGAGCCTGGGCGTGCCCGGCTTCGAGGACCCCGTGCGCGAGACCATGCAACGCCACCTTCGCCCCTACGCCGAGGTGAGCACCGACAACCTCGGCAGCGTCATCGCGGTGCGCCAGGGCAGCTCGGCGCGGCCTCGTGTGCTGGTGGCCGGACACCTCGATGAGATCGGCTTCCTCGTCAGCTCCATCACCGACGAGGGGTTCATCCGCTTTCAGACGCTGGGCGGCTGGTGGGAACAGGTTATGCTGGCCCAGCGGGTGGTGGTGATGGGGCGAAACGGCCCCGTGCCTGGCGTCATCGGCAGCAAGCCCCCGCACATCCTCTCCCCTGACGACCGCAAGAAGGTCGTCGAGCGCAAGGAGATGTTCATCGATATCGGCGCTGCGAGCCGCGCCGAGGTCGAAGCCCTGGGCATCCGGCCGGGCGATCCGGTGGTGCCGTATGGTCCCTTTACGCGGCTCGCCGGCGGGCGGCGCGCCATGGCCAAGGCCTTCGACGATCGCGTCGGCTGCGCCCTGGCCGTCGAGGTGCTGCGCCGGGTGGCCGAGTCGGGGCACCCCAACACCCTCATCGCGGCCGGCACGGTGCAGGAGGAGGTGGGGTTGCGCGGGGCGGCGACGGTGGTCGAGGCAGCCGAGCCTGACGTGGCCTTCGCCCTGGAGGTCTGCATCGCCGGCGACACCCCGGGCGTGCGGGTCGAGGATGCCCAGGCCAAGCTGGGCAAGGGGCCGGCCATCACCCTGTACGACGCGTCGATGGTCCCTCACCGGCGGCTACGCGACTTCGTCATCGAGGTGGCCGAGCGCGAGGGGATCCCCTACCAGTTCGACGTGATGCCCGGCGGCGGCACGGATGCGGGGCGCTTCCACATCTGGCGCCGCGGCGTGCCCTCGCTGGTCATCGGGGTGCCGTCGCGCTACATCCACACCGGCTCCAGCATCATCGACCTGGGCGACTTCGAGGCGGCGGCCCAACTGGTGACGGCCGTCGTGCGGGCGCTGGACGAGCAGGCGCTGGCCCGGATCCGCGGCTGAAGGGCCGTCGGGTCGACGGATCATGATGAAAATGGGAGCATGGTTTCGAAAAATGGCGTGATTTGAAGCACGGTTTTGATCATCAGGCGGATTGAACCTCCATCGGACGAGGTGGTAGGATAGCACTCAGAATCGCCTGTCCTACCTTCGCCGCACCCGACGCGCCCGTCGCTCGTCTCTCGCCGAGAAGGGGGAGCTCGCTCTTTGAAGGCCATCGTCATGGCCGGAGGAGAAGGGACGCGGCTCCGTCCCCTGACGGTGCAGCGACCGAAGCCGATGGTGCCGGTGGTCAACCAGCCCGTGCTCCACCACATCCTGGTGCTGCTCCGACGGCATCAGGTGCTGGATATCCGTGCCACCCTCTACTACCTGGGGGACGACATCCGCAGCCACTTCGGCGACGGCACGGAGTGGGGCGTGAGGCTGAGCTACTCCGTCGAGGAGACGCCCATGGGCACCGCCGGCAGCGTCAAGCGGTGCGAGGAGTTCGTGGGGCAGGAGCCCTTCATCGTCATCAGCGGCGACGCCCTGACCGACATCGATCTCTCGGCGGCGGTGGCCTTCCACCGACAGCGGGGCGCGCTGGCCACGATCGTGCTCACCCGGGTCCCAAATCCCCTCGAGTACGGCATCGTGGTAACCGATGACGAGGGCCGCATCCGCCGCTTCCTGGAGAAGCCGAGCTGGGGGGAGGTCTTCTCCGACACCATCAACTCGGGCATCTACGTGCTGGAGCCCGAGGTGCTCAAGTCGGTGGAGGCCTCCCGCCCGGTCGACTTCAGCCAGGACGTCTTCCCCGCCCTGCTCAAGAAGCGGGCGCCCATCTACGGCTACGTCGCGTCGGGCTACTGGTGCGACATCGGCCACATCGGAGCTTACCGGCAGGCCCACGAGCAGGTGCTGCAGGGTCTGGTCGACATCGAGCTGCCCGGGCGACGCCAGGCCGACGACGTGCGCATCGGCCGGGACGTCCTCATCGATCCCACGGCAGAGGTGCGGGGCCCTGCCATCATCGGCGACGGCTGCCGCATCGGGCCGGGCGCTCGGATCCTGGGCTACACCGTGCTGGGCGCCAACACCATCGTCGAAGAGCAGGCCACGGTCGAGCGCTCCATCGTCTGGAGCAACGGCTACATCGGCCGGGGCGCCCACGTCTCCGGCGCCATCCTGTGCCAGCAGGTGACGGTGGACCGGGGCTGCGTGGTGGGGGAGGGCGCCGTCATCGGCGACCGCTGCGTGTTGCGGCACGGCGCCCAGGTGGCGCCCAACGTCAAGCTCTGGCCCAACAAGGTGGTGGAGGCGGGAGCCCGGGTCACGATGAGCCTCATCTGGGGCTCGTCGTGGCAGGAGTCCCTCTTCAAGGAGCGGGGCGTCAGCGGCCTCACCAACGTCGAGATCACCCCGGAGTTCGCCGTGCGCCTGGGCGCCGCCTTCGGCACCCATCTGGGCAAGGGGGCCACCGTCACCGCCAGCCGCGACGACCATCCGGCCTCCCGGATGATCCTGCGCTCGCTCATCGCCGGGTTGCTGACCGTCGGCGCCCATGTCCGGGATCTTCGCTCCATGCCCGTCACCATCGCCCGCCGGGCCATCCCGGCGCTGGGATGCGCCGGCGGGGTGCACGTGCGCGTCGACAGCCGGGACCCCGCCTGCACCCTCATCGAGTTCCTGGACCATCGGGGCATCAACGTGGGGCGGCCTGTCGAGCGGCGCATCGAGTCGCTCTTCTTCCGGGAGGAGTTTCGCCGCACCCCGGCCGACGAGGTGGGCACGCTCGACTTTCCCTCCCGGGTCCTGGAGGGCTACATGGACGCCCTTTTCGCCTTCATCGACCCGGCCCGCATCGCCGGCCGGCGGCTCAAGCTGGTGGTCGACTACGCCCACGGGCGCCTCTCCACGGTCCTGCCGAGCCTGCTGGCGCGGCTGGACCTCGAGATCGTGGCGCTGCACCCCTATCCGGACCCCGCCCGGGCCCCCCGCAGCCGGGAGGAGCGGGCGAGGCTCCTGGAGGAGCTGGGCCGGGCCGTGGCCATGCTGGGCGCCGACGCAGGGGCCCTCATCGATGACGACGGCGAGCGCCTCTACCTGGTCGACGAACAGGGTCAGGGGATCCAGGACGAGCGACTGCTGGCGCTCATCACGATGGTGGCGCTGAGGGGCCGTTCGGGCGGCCTGGTCGGGGTGCCTGTCAGCGCGCCGAGCGTCATCGACCAGATCGCCCGCCAGCACGGCGCCCAGGTGCTGCGCACCAGGCACGAGGCGCGTGCCCTGATGCATCTCGCCGCCGCCCACCGGGACACTATGGTGGTGGCAGGCGATACCCGAGGTGGATTCATCTTCCCTGAGTTTCACCTCGCCCAGGACGCGGTGGCGGCCCTGGGCAGGGTGCTCGTCGCGCTGGCCGAGGGCCATCGCCTGTCGGAGCTGGTGGCCCAGGTGCCGGCCTTCTACGTGGAGCGGCAGGCCATCGAATGCCCCTGGGAGCAGAAGGGTCGGGTGATGCGCCTGCTGGCGCGGGAGGCCGTGTCGGCCCGTGAGGCGGAGTACATCGACGGGATCAAGATGTTTCACGAGCGTGGATGGGTGCTCGCCCTCCCCGATGCTTCCGAGCCTCTCTTCCACCTCATCGCCGAGGGCAAGAGCCCCACGGACGCGAACGAGCTCATCGGACGGTACGCCGATCGCATCCGCGAGCTGCAAAAGAAGGGGGCCTGACGGGCGCGGTGAGCCTGACGGATAGCCGGCCGGCCAACGGCCAGACGACCCGACTGTCGCCGGAGCGCACCGAGTTCGTGCTCCTATCCTTCGAGGGCCCGGACCCGTACAGCCGGGCCGGAGGGCTGGGGGTGCGGGTGAGCCAGCTGGCCCAGTCGCTGGCCCGCCTCGGGTACCGTACGCACCTCATCTTCGTCGGCAGCCCCGAGCGGCCAGGGTACGAGGAGCAGGAGGGGGGCCTGCTGCGGCTCTACCGCTGGTGCCAGTGGATCAGCCGGTACTACCCCCAGGGCGTGTACGAGGGCGAAAACGAGAAGCTGTACGACTTCAACGAGACCGTGCCCGACTTCGTGGCCGACCGGCTGGCCCCACCGGCGGTACGCTCCGGCCGCGTCCTCGTGGTGCTGGCCGAGGAGTGGCACACGGCCCACACCATCTGCGAGGTGAGCGACCGGCTCTGGATGGCGGGCCTGCGCCATCATGCCCTGCTGTTGTGGAACGCCAACAACACCATGGGCTTCGAACGCATCAACTGGGGACGCCTCGGCTACGTCACGACGCTGACCACCGTCAGCCGGTACATGAAGCACGTCATGTGGGGGCGAGGGGTCAATCCCCTGGTCATCCCCAACGGCATCGCCCCCGAGGCGCTGGCCCCCGTCAACCCCCGGCAGGTGTCGGCCCTGCGCCGCGGCCTCGAGTCGGGGGGTGGCCGTCTGTTGCTGGTCAAGGTGGGTCGCTTCGACCCCGACAAGCGCTGGCTGATGGCCCTCGAGGCGGTGGCCCAACTCAAGGCCATGGGGCGGGCGCCGCGCCTGGTGATGCGGGGCGGCATCGAGCCCCACGAGTACGAGGTGCTCGGACGAGCCCAGGCCCTGGGGCTGTCGGTCATGCCGGTACACGCCGAGGGCGAGATGACCGCGACGCGCCTGGCGGACGTCCTGGCCTCCCACCCGACGGTAGATGTCTTCAACTTGAAGTTCTTCGTCCCGGACGGCCTGCTGCGAGCGCTGTACCGGGCGGCGGACGCGGTCCTGGCCAACAGCGGCATCGAGCCCTTCGGCCTGGTGGGGCTCGAGGTGATGGGGGCCGGCGGGGTGGCCGTGACGGGGTCCACGGGAGAGGACTACGCCATCGCCTACCACAACGCGATGGTCATCGAGACCGACGATGCCCGGGAGATCGCCCACGGCGTGGCACGGCTGCAGGACGACCCCGGCCTCGGCGAGCGCCTGCGCCGCAACGGCCAGGAGACGGCCGCCCGCTTCGTCTGGCCCCGGGTCATCGAGGGGATGCTCGACAAGCTCGACTTCGCCGCGCAGCTGCAGGGGGTGCGCTGGCCGCCCGCACCGGCCGTCGAGGCCGAAGGACCCGGCCGGGCGAGAGAGGCGGCGGCTGCGGCGGAGGAGGCCTGGTAGCGTGGCCGAGCACCTGGTCATCTACACGGTGGTCCACCAGCCCCGTCGGCTCAAGCTGCCCGCGCAGCCCATCCCCCGGGGAGCGGTGCCGCGTGACATCGAGCGCTGCCTCTTCGATGAGCGGATGAACCGCCGCTATTTCGAGAAGGTGGCGCGCACGTGCTATCGGCCCGCGTCGGACCTCTTCCTGGAGCTGGCCGACCGGGGCCTCAAGGTCTGCATCGGCTTCTCCATCTCCTTCCTTCGCCAGGCGGAGATGTGGGACGAGGACCTGCTGGCACGCTTTCGACGGCTGGTCCAGCACCCCAACGTCGAACTCATCAACGTCGAGCCCTACCACAGCTTCCTCTTCTACGTCGACATCGACGCCTTCTGGCGGCGGATGCGGCAGGCGGCCGACTACGTGCGGAGGCTCTTCGGCCTGCGGCGCGCGCCCGTGGTGACCGACACCACCGAGATGTTCATGTCCAACGACATCTACTTCGCGCTGGTGCGCGCGGGCTTCCGGGGGGCCTTCATGGACGGGCGCCCGTGGGTGATGGGCTGGCGCCAGCCGTCGTACCTGTACCACTACACCAAGGACCTCTACCTGCTCACCCGCCACTACCGCCTCAGCGACGACGTGGGCTACCGGTTCTCCAACCGGTCATGGGCGCTGTGGCCGCTCTTCGCCGACACGTACGCGCGGTGGCTCGCGGAGGCCGAGGGCGACCTGGTCACCATCGGCTGGGACTTCGAAACCTTCGGCGAGCATCACTGGAAGGAGACGGGGATCTTCGAGTTCATGCGGGCGCTGCCGGGGGAGCTTCAGCGGCGGGGCGTCCGGCCGCTCCTGGCCAGCGAGGCCATCGAGCAACTGGGCCCTCGCAGTCATCACCTGCCCCTCCCCGCCTTCCCCACCACGTGGGCCGGCGAGGGGGGCGTCGAGTTTTTCCTGGGAAATCCTGCACAACAGGCCATCTTTCAGTTGATGCACCACGTCTACCACAAGGCCCTGCTCACCCGGGATCCCGGCATCATCGACCTGGCGATGTGGCTCTTGCAATCCGACAACCTCCACCTGATCCAGTGGTTCGGGCGCTTCGGTTCGGAGGCGGAGGTGTCGGCCTACTTCACGCCCCGCGAGTGGTGGCAGCTCGGGCCGTTTGGGATCATCCACGAGCTGCAGCAGGTCTATCGCAACTTCCTGGCGGCCATGGATGCCTCCCTCACGGGGGAGGTGCGCTATCTGCCCGGCGAGGGGCCCACCCCGGTGCGCCGGAGCGTCAGCCGCCCGGAGCTGCCCGCGGTGGCCGCGGGCATGGCGCTCCCGACCGGTACCGACGGCCGCCACGAGGTGGCCGCAGCCGGGGGCGCCCCCCACGGGCCGGCCGTCGCCCCTCCCTCCCCGCCTCGCACTCGCCCCACCCGCCGGCGCTGAGGCGCCTTTGCCGGCATTGCCCTGACCTGTGGTACAATGTTCGAGGCACCGTTGTTTCAATGGTGCCAACTGTCTGCGAGTTGGGGCAAAGGTCCGGGACACGGGCCCCGCCGGGAGCCGGGACGTCCCGGGAGGAAAGGGCGAGGCCGCGAGCGCGACGATGGCAATCAAGCAAGCCCTGGTGGAGTTCTTCCAGGCCAACATGATGGTGGTCCAGTTCGCCTACGGGCTGGCCTTCTTCGCCATGGGGCTGAGCATCGCGCTCTACTCTCGCCACCCGAGCCGTCTGCCCGTGGCCCGACACCTGCCGCTCTTGGGCACGTTCGGCATCCTGCAGGCCCTGGCCAGTTGGGGCGAGGTCTTCATCCCCATCCAGCGCAGCTACACGCCGCAGGCCATCATCGTCACCCTGCAGGCCCTGCATGCGCTGCTCAACACGCTCACCTTCGCCTTCCTCATCGCCTTCGGCGCGCAGGTGCTGGCGGATCGCTGGCCCCGCCTGGGGTGGATGCGGGCGCTGCCGGTGCTGGTGACGGCCGCGTGGGCGGTCAGCTTCTTCCTCTACCCGGTGCTGGCTCTGCCCCCCACCTACGAGCGCTGGCTCGTGGTGAGCGACGCGTGGTCTCGCTACCTCCTGGCGCTGCCCGGCGCGGTGCTGGCGGGCGCGGCCCTGTCCACCCAGATCGACGTGCTGCGCCAGCAAAACAGCGCGCACCTGGTGCGCCCCTTGCGATGGGCCATTCTCGCCTTCGGCGCCTACGGGGTGGCGGCGGGCGTCATCGTGCCCGCGGCAGGCTTCTTCCCCTCGACGGCCCTCAATGCCGGCCGCTTCTTTCAGTGGACCGGGGTGCCGGTCGAGGTGGTGCGTGCGCTGGCCGGGCTGGGGATGGCCGTCTTCATGATCCGCTGGATGGAGGTCTTCGACATCGAGGCGGCCCAGCGCCTCGAAGAGGTGCGGCGCATGCGGACCATCCTCGAGGAGCGGGACCGCATCGCCCGGGAGCTCCACGACGGCGTCATCCAGTCTCTGTACGCCCTGGGGCTCGGCCTCGAAAACACGGTGTACCAGCTGGACCGGGGCTCCTCGGCTCAAGTCAGGGCTGCGCTGACCGACATGGTGTCACGGGTCAACGAGATCATCCAGGACGTCCGGGGCTACATCATGGACCTGCGCCTGCCCGGCGAGACAGCGCTGACCCTGGCACAGAAGCTGCGCGCGGTGGTCAACGAGGCCTCTCGGGTCTATCACCTACCCATCTCGCTGGAGATGGGGGCCATCGACGAGCAGGCGCTCAGCCCGGCCGCCGCCAATGAGCTCTCCCAGATCGTCAAGGAGGCGGTCAGCAACGCCGCGCGCCACGGCCAGCCCAAGCGGATCCAGGTGGGAGTGCACCCGGGCGACGAGGGCGAGCTCGTGCTCTACGTCCAGGACGACGGGCGGGGCTTCGACCCGTCGACGGGCGAGCAGGCGGGCGGATGGGGCCTTTCCAACATGAAGAAGCGCGCCGCCATCCTGGGCGGCGATCTGGATATCGACAGCCGGCCCGGCGAGGGCACCACGGTCATCGTGAGGGTGCCGCTGCCGACGCCGCCCGCCGGGCCACGCCAGGCCGGGCGCGCCGCGTTGACGAGCGTGCCGGGGGCGGGCCCGGGCCACAGCATCGGCGCCTGAACCCCATCGCTTCGCGGCCGGCGCCACCGCCGCCGCGGGCGAAGCGAGCTTCGGCAAGAGAGGAATGGAGAGCGGATGACCACGACACAGGCGGGGAGCGGGCCCCAGCGCTCCGAGGGGTCCAAGGTGGTCAGGATCCTCATCGCCGACGACCACGAGGTGGTGCGGATCGGGCTGCGCTCGCTGTTGGAGCGCTACCCGGAGTTTCAGGTGGTGGGCGAGGCCTCCTCGGGGGCAGCCGCCATCGAGATGGTGGATCGCCTGCTCCCCGACGTGGTCGTCATGGACATCCGCATGCCCGAGGTCAACGGGGTGGATGCCTGCCGGCGCATCCGGGAGCGCCATCCCGAGGTCAAGGTGATCATGCTCACCTCGTACCCCGATGACGAGGCCGTCTTCGGCGCCGTCATGGCAGGGGCCAGCGGCTACGTCCTCAAGCAGGTGGGCTCGACGGAGCTGGTGGACGCCATCCACACCGTGGCACGAGGCGAGTCGCTCCTGGACCCCTCGGTGACGGGCAAGCTCCTCGAGCGCGTGCGCATGATGAGCGCCGACGAGCAGCCTCCCCACGAGAAGCTCAACATCCAGGAGCGCCGCATCCTCGCGCTCATCGCCCAGGGCAAGACCAACCGGGAGATCGCCGAGACCCTCTTCTTGAGCGAGAAGACGGTGCGCAACTACGTCTCCATGATCCTCAGCAAGCTGGGCCTGGCCAACCGGGCAGAGGCGGCCGCCTACGCCGTGCGGCAAAACATGGTGCACGACTTCAAGTCCGGCGACGGCCAGCTCTGAGCATCGCACAAGGACGCAAGCGAGAGGGGTGGGCAGGGCATGGCGTTATGGCTGCACGCACTGGTGCCGGCGGCCGCCGGGCTGACGAGCAGCGTGCTGGCCGTCCTGGTGCTGCGGCGCTACCGGGAGCGCCAGGCGCCGCAGCACCTATTCTGGGGCATCGGCCTGGTCATGTACGCGGTCGGCGCCTGGGCCGAGGTGCATCGCGCCATCTTCGGCTTCACGGACCTGGGCTTCCGGCTCTGGTACCTTAGCGGGGCGGTGCTGGTGGCCGCCTACCTGGGGCAGGGTACCGCCTACCTGCTGCTCAACCGCCGGGTGGCCAATCTTCTGACCGTGTTGCTCCTGGCAGGGTCGGTCTTCGCTGCGTGGCGGGTCATGACGGCGGTGCTGGACCCAGCCGCAGCCCAGGGAGTGGAGCTGACGGGCCGGGTCATCGTCTCGCCAGGCGTCCGGGTGCTGACGCCCTTCTTCAACATCTACGGCACCGCGCTGCTGGTGGGCGGCGCCGCCTACTCGGCCTGGCAGTTTGCCCGGCGCGGCGGATCCCGTGATCGGATGATCGGCAACGTGCTCATCGCCGCCGGCGGCCTGGCGCCCGCCATCGGGGGCACGCTGAGCCGCTTCGGCCTGCCCGGGCTGTACGTCGGTGAGCTGCTAGGGGCCGTCTTGCTCTACGCGGGGTTGGTGCGCGCCTCCACCTCTCGGGTGCGCGCGGCAGCTCACGCCCCCTCGTCGACAGCCGCGGGCCGCGCCTGACCGTCGTCCTCCCACCGCTGGATACTCTTGCACGCGCGAGCCAGCGGCCCGGCCGGCCTAACGCCGGTCGGGCCGCTGGAGCTCATGTATACAGTCTCCATTCGTTGGACCAGCAGGAGATGCGACCGTCGGACCGTAAACCGCCCGTCAGAGCTTTACGACACAAATCGCAAGCATGTCAGTTTACCAGGAGGTGACAGCGGCCGGACGCACTCCGTTGATG
>DATCKA010000072.1:0-74056 GCA_036562495.1 Limnochordales bacterium | reverse complement strand
CCCCTCTGCGGCGAGATCGCCTCCCTGGGCGTCCCCGGCCAGCGCGACGACCCCGAAGCCGTCCGGGAGCTTCAGCTCGGCCTGCGCCTGCTCGCTCTCTTCCCCCATCCGCTGGACGGCCGCTACGACCCGCACACCCGTGAGGCGGTGCGACTCTTCCAGCGTCGGTACGGGTTGCCGGTAACCGGGGTGGCCGACGCCACGACCCTGCAGGCCATCGCCCGGGTCTTCCAGGAGGGGGCCGAGAGCCTCATCGACAGCCAGCACCAGGCAGCCATCGCCGCGCCCCAGCCGGATCAGCTCCCCCTCCACCCCGACGCGCGTGGCGGCGGCCCCTGGATCGTCGTGGACACGAGCCGGCTGGTGTTGACGCTCTACCGAGACGGCCGGGTCCAGGAGCGGTGGCCCGTCGCCGTGGGCAAGCCCCTCACCATGACCCCGGTCGGGGAATGGCGCATCGTCAACAAGGGCTACGCCGACGGGGTCTTCGGTACCCGGTGGATGGGTCTCGACATCCCCTTCGGCAGCTACGGCATTCACGGCACCAACCGTCCGTGGAGCATAGGGACCCAGGCCAGCGCCGGGTGCATCCGGATGTACAACGCCGACGTCGAGCGGCTCTTCGAGATGGTGACGGTGGGCACGCCGGTCACCATCGTCGGCATCCTGCCCTGGGTGAGCTGGGAGGCGCCCCTGCCGTCCGGAGCCGTCGACTTCGCCGTGCCGTTGCTGCAGTGGGCCCTGCGGCGCCACGGCTTCGACCCCGGAAGGGCCGATGCCCGGATGGGTCCGGCGACCCTCGCGGCCATCCAGGAGGCCCAGCGGGTGCTGAACCTGCCCCCGGTCGAGGCGGCCACCCCGGACCTCTTCCGCATCCTCGGCCTGCGCCGCTGAGGGGCAGGTCGAGCGGCGGTGGACAAGGCGGGGCGAGCGAGTAAGATCCGAGACAGAGCGACAACCGCCGTGGATCTTTGGGGGGATACACGATGGATGTCGCCACCGTTCGCTCGCTTCGGCTCGGATTGCGGCTGATGTCCGCCCTGGCCGTGCTCCTCGCTCTCGCTGTCTTACCGGTCAGGGCCGCCGCGCCGTCAGTGGTGCTCACCAGCGACTTCCCCGGCATGGCGGTCGAGCCGGGTGCCACCCAGACGATCTCCCTGACGCTCGCCAACTACGGCGACGCGGGCCAGGTAGTGGATCTCCAGGTGCTGGAGGCGCCCCAGGGGTGGGACGTCTACTTCCGAGGGCGAGGCACCCGTGTGCATCAAGCCTATGTCCCGCCGCGCGAGGAGAGCCGCCCCGGCACCGTCTACCTCGACCTGCAGGTCAGGATCCCGCGTGACGCCCGGCCGAGCGACTATCCCGTCGTGCTGGCGGCCGGCTCATCCCGACTCCGCCTCAGTCTCCGGGTGAGCGAGCGGGCTGTGGAGAAGCCCGTGGAGCTCACGACCGACTACCCGCAGCTCAGGGGGCCGGCCGGCGCGCGGTTCGAGTTCCCCGTGCAGCTGATCAACCGCAGCGGTGAGGACCAGACCTTCCAGCTCGACGCAAGGGCCCCGGAGGGGTGGCGCGTCGAGATATCGCCGCGCTTCGAGAGCCGCCAGGTGGCCAGCATCGGCGTCAAGGCCGGAGCCACGCAGAGCCTCGAGGTGCGCGTCACGCCTCCCAACCGGATCCCCGCGGGCGACTACCCGGTGCTGCTGCGGGCCTCTGCGGTGGGGGCGGAGGCGACACTGCAGCTCACCACGGTCATCACGGGCACCTATGAGATGCTCCTGACGACGCCGACCGGCCGGCTCAACGCGGAGGCGGTCGCCGGGCGGGACAGCACGATCACGCTACGACTGGACAACACGGGTAGCGCGGATCTCCACGGCATCACGTTCTCCGCCAGCACGCCCCTCAACTGGCGGATGACCTTCGATCCCGACCGGATCGACGTGCTGCCGGCCGGCGAGTTCCGCGAGATCACCGCCACGCTGCGGCCGGACGGGCGGGCCATCGCTGGCGACTACGCCGTGACGGTACGCGCGATGGCCGCGCAGGCCTCCGCCGAGACCACGCTGCGGGTCGCCGTCAAGACGCCGACGCTGTGGGGATGGATCGGGGTCGGCATCGTGGCCGTGGTCGTGGCCGGGCTGTTCACCACCTTCAGGGTCTACGGGCGCCGCTGAGCCCGCGCTGGCGACGACCGTGAGGAGGTGACCGGCCTTGGAGCAGCCCCAGGCGCACGCGGTCATCGAGGCGAGAGGGCTCACCAAGCGCTACGGCCAGCGCACGGTGGTGGACGGCCTCGATCTGACGGTGCACGAGGGTGAGATCTTCGGACTGCTGGGGCCCAACGGAGCCGGCAAGACCACGACCATCCTGATGCTGCTGGGCCTGACGGAGCCGACGGCCGGGACGGCCCGCGTGCTGGGCCACGACCCCCTGCGAGAGCCCCTGGAGGTCAAGCGTCAGGTCGGTTATCTCCCGGAGAACGTCGGCTTCTACGACGACCTGACCGGGTTTGAAAACCTCCTCTACACGGCCCGTCTCAACGGCATCGACGAGCGCGAGGCCCGCGCCCACATCGCGTCGCTGCTGGAGGCGGTCGGATTGGCCTCGGCGGCGGACCGCCGGGTGCGGGAGTACTCCAGGGGCATGCGCCAGCGCCTGGGACTGGCCGACGTCCTGGTGAAGCGCCCCCGCATCATCATCCTGGACGAGCCCACCCTGGGCATCGACCCCAAGGGGGTCGACGAGGTGCTGCAGCTCATCGCCCGCCTGTCGCAGGAGGAGCGGGTGACGGTGCTGCTCTCCTCTCACCTGCTTCACCAGGTGCAGCGGATCTGCCACCGCGTCGGCATCTTCGTTGGCGGTCGGCTCATCGCCCAGGGGCCGGTCGAGAGCCTCGCCCGGCAGCTCGCAGGCGCCGCCCCTCTGGTCGTCGAGGTAGGGGTCGGCGCTGGCGAGCAGTCACGGGCCGAGCACCTGGTGCGCGCCATCGATGGGGTGCTCGACGTGACAGCTTACGCCGACGGACTCGTCTTGAGCTGCCGGCAGGACGTGCGGGCGGAGGTGGCGCGCACGCTGGTGACGCACGGCCTGTCGCTTCTGCATCTGCGGTTGCACACCTACGGGCTCGACGACATCTACCGCCTCTACTTCCAGGGGGGGATGCAGGATGGCCAGCGCGATCCCCGCTCCGTCGCCAGCGGTGCGGCGTGAGACGGTCATCGGGCGCCTGCTTCGTCGGCCCGCGGGGCTCGGAGCGGTCTTCCGCAAGGAACTGGCCGACCATCTCAGCGGGCATCGGTTCGTCATCCTGGTCGGCCTCGTGGTGGTGGCCGGGCTGGCGGCCATCTACGTGGGCGCCCGCACCCTGCGGGACACCCTGACGCAGGCCTCCCAGAGCGATCCCTTCGTCTTCCTGCGCCTGTTCACCACGGGCGGGAGTTCGCTTCCGCCCTTCACCTTCTTCGTCGAGTTCTTGGGGCCGCTCTTGGGCATCGCCCTGGCCTTCGACGCCATCAACGGCGAACGGGTCCGGGGCACCCTGAGCCGGCTGGTCAGCCAGCCCATCTACCGAGACGCCATCATCAACGGCAAGTTCCTGGCGGGGCTGGCCGCGCTGGCCATCATGGTCTTCGCCCTGGGAGGCCTGGTGGGTGGGCTCGGCCTGGTCCTGACGGGCGTGCCGCCGACGCTCGAGGAGTTCCTGAGACTGGTCGCCTTCCTGGCCGTCACCGTCGTCTACATCGGCTTCTGGTTGAGTCTCGCGATCCTCTTCTCCACGTTGCTCCGTCAGACAGTCGCCTCGGCGCTGGCCAGCCTGGCGACGTGGCTCTTCTTCAGCATCTTCGCGGGCCTGCTCTTCGGGCTGGTGGCGGACGCGGTGGCACCGGTCACCGACTCGCAGGACGCCATGCAGGTGCTCCGCAACGCCCGATGGAACCTGGCCCTCAACCGCCTCTCGCCCACACTGCTGTACAGCGAGGCTGTGGAGACGCTCCTCAACCCGCAGGTGCGGTCCCTGGGCCCGCTGCTCCTGGAGCAGGTCATCGGCGCGGTGCCGGGAGCGCCGCTCCCCCTGGGCCAGAGCCTGCTGCTCATCTGGCCCCATCTGACGGCCCTGACCGCCGCGATGCTGATCTGCTTCATGGTCGCCTACATCGCCTTCATGCGTCAGGAGGTCCGGGCTGGCTGACGGCGGTTGCCGCCGCCGGCCACCCCCCGGTTGTGCTAGACTGTCCCTGGAGGCTTGGAGCATTGGTAGCGGGTTTGACACCAGGATGGGAGGCGGCCCTGCGATGGGGCCTCGTATTGGCGGTAGCGTACCTGGCCGGTTCGGTACCGGTAGGATACAGCGTCGCACGATGGCTGGGCCGGCTCGACATCCGACGCTACGGTAGCGGCAACGTGGGCGCCACCAACGTGACCCGCGTGATGGGCACCCGCGCCGGGGCGCTGGTGCTCGTCGGCGACGTGGCCAAGGGTGCCCTGGCCGCCTGGATCGGGTTGCGACTGTTCGGGGTGCAGGGAGCGGTGGCCGGAGGGCTGTTGGCCGTCATCGGGCACTCGTGGCCGGTCTTCCTGCGCTTCTCGGGCGGCAAGGGCGTCGCCACCGGCTTTGGGGCCATGGCCGTCATCTCGGTGCCGACGGCCCTGGCGCTGGTCGCCATCTGGGCCTGCATCGTGCTCACGACTCGCTACGTGTCGCTGGGGTCTCTCATCAGCGCATCCACCGCCCCGGTCTGGCTGTGGCTGGCGTATCACGACTGGCCGGTGGCGGTCGGAGGGGCTCTGATGGTGCTCATCATCGTCTGGCGCCACCAGTCCAACATCCGGAGGCTGCTCTCCGGCAACGAGCTTCGCTCCTACTAGCGTCCCCTGGCACCGCCCCCTGGATGGGCAGGAAGGTCGTCCCACCCCCTCGAAGAAGGGCATTCGCTCGACAACGAAAGAGAGCCAGCTGCGGGCGGGCGTCTGCCCGCGGTTCGCGCGTGGGATGGGTGAGGGACTTGTCGCTTCGGGGCTTCACCGGCCGCACCGCCGTCCGCGGATGGGCGGTCCTCGTCGCGTCGTGGCTGTTGGCGTCGTTGGCCCTCGCTGTGCCTCCAGGGGTCGCCCTGGCCCAGGAGCCGCTGCACGTGCAGATCCTTGCCATCAATGACTTCCACGGCCAGCTCGAGAGCCGCATGGTCTCGGGCCAGCCCATGGGGGGCGCCGCCGTCCTGGCAGCCTACCTCGAGGCTCGAGCCCAGCAGGCTCGAGAGGAGGTCGGCGCGGTTACCATCAAAGTGCACGTCGGCGACGTCGTCGGCGCCAGCCCTCCCATCTCGGCACTCCTGCAGGACGAGCCCACCCTGACCCTGTTGGAGGCCATGGGCTTCGAGTACGGGACGGTGGGCAACCACGAGTTCGACGAAGGCATCCACGAGCTCTTGAGGCTGCAGTACGGAGGCTGCCACCCCGCCACGGGGTGCTATGACGGGACGCGCGTCCAGTACCTGGCGGCCAACGTCGTCTGGGCCGACACGCAGGAGCCCGTGCTGCCCCCGTACGCCATCCGGTGGGTGCAGGGCGTCCCCATCGGCTTCATCGGCGTCGTCACCAAGGTGACTCCCACCATCGTGACGGCCAGCGGAGTGCAGGGCCTGGCCTTCCTGGACGAGGTCGAGACGATCAACCGATACGTCCAGGAGCTCAAGCGGCAGGGAGTCGAGACCATCATCGTCCTCGTCCACGAGGGCGGCACGGGCAGCCGTGACGGCCAGGTGAGCGGCGCCATCGTGCCCCTGGTCTTCGGCATCGACGACGAGGTCGACGTGGTGCTGTCGGCTCACTCGCATCAGTGCTACCAGGGCATGGTGGGCAGCAAGCTGGTGACCCAGGCCTGCTCGAGCGGCACGGCCTTCGCCGACGTCGACCTGGTCATCGACCGCACCTACAAGGACGTCATCGCCAAGCGGGCCGAGATCGTGGATACCGTGGCCGATGCCCCCGGCATCGTACCCGATCCGGTCATCCAGGGGATGGTGGAGCGCTACGCCCAGCAGGTCGCTCCGCGGGTCCAGCAGGTCATCGCCATCGCGGCCGATCGGCTGGTACGCCAGCAAAACGAGGCCGGCGAGTCGCCGCTCGGCAACCTCATCGCGGACGCCCAGCGCTGGCGGATGGGAGTCCCCATCGCCTTCATGAACCCGGGTGGCATCCGCGCCGAGCTGGATGCGGGCGAGGTGACCTGGGGCGAGCTGTACACGGTGCAGCCCTTCAACAACTATCTCGTGGCCATGACGCTGACAGGCGAGCAGATCGAGCGGCTGCTCGAGCAGCAGTGGATCGACCAGCCGTCGCCTCGCATGCTGCAGATCTCCGGCCTGCGCTACACGTGGCATGCCGACCGGCCGGTGGGGGATCGGGTCGACCCCGAGGAGATCTTCCTCGAGGACGGCACGCCCGTCCGGCCTGACGGGCGCTACCGGGTCGTGGTCAACAGCTTCCTGGCGGAAGGCGGCGACAACTTCACCGTGCTTCGCGAGGGCACGGAGCGAGTCGTCGGCCCCGTCGACCTGGACGCCCTGGTGGAGTACCTGCAGCAGCTGCCGCAGCCGGTGAGCGCCCGCATCGAGGGGCGCATCAAGCGGGTGCCGTGAGCCCGGCGCCTGGCAGGATCGGCTCTTCCGAGGGCTGACGTGAGAGGGGCGTCCCCCGTGTGGGGGACGCCCCTTTTTTCGCTCGTCGATGCGTCCCGGGCCGGACCGTTCTTCAGGACGGGCCCGTCTGCGTGGGCCGATCGGGCAGCAGCCGGTCCCGGGCCTCATGGTAGATGGCTCTCAGCGTATCGGTCTTCATCCCGAGAAAGTCTGCCACCACGTGGACGGCCCCCACCTCCTCCAGACGGGAGGGGGGCTCACTGGTGGAGACGCCCAGGCAGACCGCCCCGGCGGCACAGGCGGCCTGCACACCCGCTATCGAGTCCTCGATCACCAGCGCCTGCTCGCAGGGGACGCCGAGCCGCTCGGCCGCGATCCGGAAGATGGCCGGATCGGGCTTGGCGGCCGTGACGTCCTGTCCGGTGACGACGACGTCGAAGGCGCCCTCCAGCTTCAGGTGCCGCAGGATGGCCTGCACGTTCTCCGGAGGGCCCGAGGTGGCCAGCGCCAGAGGCACGGCGTGCCGGTTGAGGTCTGCGACCAACTCCCGCACCCCCGGCACGGGCAGCAGCAGCGGCACGTAACGCTCCCGGAAGAGGGCCTCCTTGCGGCGAGACAGCTCGGCCCGCTCCTCGGCGGTGAAGCGGCCCGGGAAGAGCGCCTCCAAGGCCTCCTCGTTCTTGCGCCCGGAGAACTCCCGGTAGAACATCTCCTCCGTCACGACGAGCCCGATCTGCCGGCCGAAGTCTTGCCAGGCCCGGAAGTGCAGAGGGTTGCTGATGACCAGCACGCCATCCATGTCGAAGAGCACGGCCTGCAAGTCGCTCACCTCGCCCGCCATGCTACACCCCGGCGGGGGTGCGGGCAACCGGGCGGCGAGGCCTGGCGACCTTGCCGGACGAGGGTGCCTGTGATAGGTTGGGGCCGACAGATTCACCGAGCCAGGTGGCCACGAGGGGTGCCCCCGGGACGTTGACGCCCCGCCGCAGGCGGAGGCGGTGACGGGACCGGCGGGCTGAGAGGGGCGGACGCCCCAACCCTTCGAACCTGCCCTGGGTCATGCCAGCGAAGGGACCGTGGCCTGGAGTCGAGCGAGTCCGCGAGGCGCTGCCCGCTCCGGGCAGCGCCTCTTGCTTGGTGGGGCGCTGCGATCGGGTCCGATGCCCCTGCCGCATGGCCCTCGGGGCACGCTGCGGCCCCCTGGCCTCATCGGAAGGGGGACCGACCGTGACGTCCTGGGGGTTCGTCGCAGGAGCCCTGGGCGTACTGGTCGCCGCCACGTGGCTGGTCCATGCCCGGTGGCACCCGGTGCGCCTGGGCCCGAGGGAGCTGGCCGTGGCCGGCCTGCTGGCCGCCGTTGCGACGCTGGCGTCCCATCTCGTGTGGATTCCCGTCGGGGTGGCCAAGGCCTTCCCGGTGCAGCACGCCATCAACGTGCTGGCCGGGGTGCTGCTGGGCCCGGTGCCGGCCACCATGATCGCCTTCGTCGCCGGACTGCTGCGCAACATCCTGGGCACCGGCACGCTTCTGGCCTTCCCGGGCGGGATGATCGGCGCCTTCCTGGCAGGGGCCCTCTACCGCCTGACCGGGCGCACCGGGTGGGCCGTGGTGGGCGAGGTGACGGGCACGGGCATCCTGGGAGGCCTGGCGGCGTGGCCCGTCGTCGTCTGGGTGATGGGGCACCCCTCGGCCCCGCTCTTCTACGTCGGCCCCTTCCTGCTCTCGAGCGGAGCCGGAGCCCTCATCGCATACGCCTTGATCGCAACCCTCGCTCGCACCGGTGTCATGGCCGACCTTCAGCGCTCGCATAGGGCGGTGGGCCGGCCGCAAGACCCGGGGAGCGCCCGCGCAGACGGGCCATCCAAGGGGGTGGGCTCATGAGCGACACCCTGTCGCCGCGCTCGAAGAGCTTCACCGAGGAGCTGTGGGGCGGGATCGCCGCCATCCTCGAGGCCATCCTGGCCCATCCGTTCATCCAGGGGTTGACCGATGGGAGCCTTCCCAAGGAGGCCTTCCGCTTCTACGTCATCCAGGACGCCCTCTATTTGCGCGACTTCGCCCGGGCGCTGGCGCTAGCCGCGGCCAAGGCCCCGCAGGAGCAGGCCATCGTCATGTTCTGCCACCATGCCGCCGGGGCCATCGAGGTCGAGCGTCGGCTGCACGAGAGCTTCTTCTGCGACTTCGGCCTGACGGAGGAGCAGGTACGCTCGACGCCCGTGACGCCCACCAACCTTGCCTACACCAGCTACCTGCTCCGGGTCGCCTACGCCGAGCCCTTTCACGAGTTGGTGGGCGCGGTGCTGCCCTGTTACTGGATCTACCAGGAGGTGGGCACCCGCCTGGCCGCCCGCGGCTCGCCCGATCCCCTCTACCGGCGGTGGATCGAGACGTACGGGGGCGAGGAGTTCGGCCGTGTGGTGCGGGAGGTGCTGCAGCTCACGGACCGCATCGCCGAGGAGCTGACGCCCGCCCAGAGGGTCGCTGCCGCCCGTCACTTCGTCACCGCCAGCCGATACGAGTGGATGTTTTGGGAGATGGGCTGGCGGATGGAGCGCTGGCCGGTCTGAGCGGGGGTCGGCCATCAGCGGGGGGCGCCCGCCTCGCGGGTGGAGGGGGCGCCTCCTCGCAGCGCCGCTCCTCGCCGCTCCGACGGCAGGCCCAACGTCAGCGCCAGCCCCACCAGCGGCAGCCAGCCCATCGCCTGCATGGCCGCGGGCAATCCCCGGGCATCGGCCAGCCACCCCAGCAGGGCCACGCCGATGCCCCCCGTGCCGACCGAAGCCCCGAGGACGATGCCCGAGGCGGTCCCCACCCGGCTCGGGAGGAGCTCCTGGGCCAGCACCACCGAGACGGAGAAGGTGCTGACCAACGTGAAGCCGGCCGCGGCCAGCACCAGCGGCAGGGCCGCGGCATCGACCCGGCCGATGAGCCAGACCAGCGGCACCGACAACGCCATCGCACCCGCCATCACCGGCTTGCGGCCCACCAGGTCCGCCAGGGGCCCGCCGACCAGCGTGCCGGCCGCGCCCGCCAGCAAGAAGACCGCCAGCAGCGTCTGGACCTGTGGGGTGGGCAGCCCCCGCTCGGTCAGCAGCAGCGGCACGAACGACTGCGCGCCCGCGTGCACCCACGAGCGCACCACGACGACGCTGCTCAACAGCCACAGGGCGCCCCACCGGTCCACGCCGGGACCGGCGCCGGTGTCCCGGCGATCCCTCGCCGCCTGCGCGGATGGTGAGGCCGGGCTCCCGGCGTCATGAGGGCCCCGAGCCAGCAGCCTCGGGCCCTGCGCTCGCAACAGCCATGCGGCCGCCAGCCCGATGGCGGCCATCCCCGAGGCCAGCGCCGTCACGCCATGCGTGAGCAGGGCGGCGACCACCAGCGGCCCCAGGCCGATGCCCAGGTTGCCCCCGACCGAAAACCACGACATCGCCGTGGCCCGACGGGCGCCGGCGTGGTCGTGTGCCCGCCGAGACGCTTCGGGGTGGTACAGGGCCACGCCCAGGCCGCCCACGACGACCCCGGCCAGCACCAGCGAGTAGCTCGGGGCCAGCACGGCGACCGCCATGCCGAGGCCGGCCAGCGCCGCGGCCGTGGGCAGCCAGTAGCGCTGCCGCGCCCGGTCGTCCAGGAGCCCAAACAGCGGCTGCACCACCGACGAGCAGACCTGCAGGGCGAGCATGATGGCGCCCGTGGCCGCGTACGGCAGCGCGAAGGCTTGCTTCCACAGCGGCAACAGGGCGGGCACCGCCCCCTGGTAGAGGTCGGCCACCAGGTGCCCCAGCGAGAGCAGGAGGATGGGGCGAGGGTCCAACCGCTTGGTCGTCACATCCGCTTACCTGCCAGCCGTGTAGCCCGGGGCCTCGCGGCCCGCCAGGACGAGCCGCCAGCGCTGGACGCCCAGGGCTGCGAGCCCCAGCGCCAGCCCGGCCGCATCGGCCCAGGGGGCCGGGTAGGTCAGCAGCAGCCCCGCGGTCACGAAGGCTAGCCGCTCGTACCAGGCCGTGTCGGCAAGTGCCCAGCCGCCCGCGCCGGCCGCCAGCGCCCCCACCCCCAGCACCGCCGTCAGGAGGGCCAGCCCCACATCCACGGCCGACCCCTCCAGCAATAGAGCCATCCCCCGCGGATCGAGGGCAAACATGAAGGGCACCAGGAACGCCGGAAGCGTGTAGCGCCACGTCTTCCACATCGTCTTGAACGGATTGCCGCCGGTGATGGCCGAGACGGCGAAGCACGACAGAGCCGTGGGCGGCGACACCTCCGACAGGATGGAGTAGTAGAAGATGAACATGTGGGCCGCAGGCTCCGGCACGCCGGCCTGCACCAGCGCCGGCGCCACGGTCACGGCGCCGACGATGTACGAGGCCGTGATGGGCAGGGCCAGCCCGAGCACCAACAGGATCAGGGCCGCCAGCACCAGGGTCAGGATGAGGTTGCCGCCCGCCAGCCCTACGATGATGCTGGCGAACTTGAGGCCCAGCCCCGTCAGGTTGACCACGCCGACCAGGATGCCCGCGACGGCGGTGGTCGCCACCACCGTCAGGACCGACCGGGCCCCCTCCTGCAGCGCCCGGTACAGCCGCGCCGGCGTCAGCCAGCTCTCCCGCGAGAGGAAGCTGAGCACGAAGGCCACGGCGATGGACCAGATGACGGCGTAGGTGGCGGTGAAGCCCATCATCAGGAAGACGACGATGACGACCAGCGACGAGAGGTGGTAGCCCTGCCGCAGCAGCAGCTCCCGTAGCGGCCTCGCCGCCGTCTCCACCGCCTGGACGCCGAGCCTGCGGGCGTCGATCTCGATCATCACCATGATGGACAGGTAGTACAAGAGCGTGGGGACGACGGCGAACTTCAGCACCTCGAGATAGCTGATCTGCAGGATCTCGGCGATGAGGAAGGACGCCGCCCCCAGGATGGGCGGCGAGATGACCGCGCCGATGCCGCCGGCCGCCAGCACCGCCCCCGCTGTCTCGGGCGTGTATCCCGCCCGGCGCAGCAAGGGCCATGCCACAGCTCCCACCGTCACGGCCGTGGCGACCCCGCTGCCCGACGGGCCTCCCAGCAAGAACGAGGCCAGCACCACGCTCCGCGCCGCGCCGGAGCGTCGGCCCCCGGCCGCCGAGCGGGCCAGGTCCACGAAGAATCGCCCGGCGCCCGAGGCGTCCAGCACCGCCCCGTACAGCGTGAAGAGCACGATGAACGTGGCCGAGACCCCCAGCGGCACGCCGAAGATGCCTTCCAACGAGAGGTAGAGCTGCCCCATCAGCCGGTTGAAGCCGTATCCCCGGTGCTGCCACAGCCCAGGCAGGTACGGGCCCAGGAAGGCGTAGGCGATGGCGGCGATGCCCACGAGCGGCAGGGCCAACCCGCTGGTACGGCGGGAGGCCTCCAGCACCAGCAGGACCGTGATGGTTCCCCAGGCCAGGTCCGTGGGCGTCGGGCGCACGATCCGGTAGGCGACCTCGCGGTAGTTGAGCACGATGTACGCCATGCTGGCCACGGCGACCAGGGCCAGCAGCACGTCGTGCCAGGGGATGCGATGGCGGGTCCCGCGGGAGGTCGCCGGATAGAGCAAGAAGATGAGCGTGAGGCCGAAGCCGAGGTGGACGGCGCGCATCTGGTGCGCGGGCAGGTAGGCCAGTGCTGCCCAGAGGTGATAGGCCGACATGGCCGCCGCCAGCAGGCCGACCGCCCGCTCGGCGATGCCCGTAGGGCGACGTGTCGCACCTTCGTAGCGCTCCAGGATGGCCTCGTGATCGATGGGACCTGGCTCCTGCACCGGACCCGGCTGGTCTCGCCCCGTTGACTGCATCGCCGTTCCCTCCTCGCTGGGTCGACCGCTTCGGCAGCTCACGCGCTCCGTGCCACCCATCTCATGTCGGGAGGGCAGCGGCCCCACGGCATCCGGTCGGCTCGGTCTACCGTCCTCACCCACTGGCCTAGGGGCACGCGGAGCCGACCGATGGTGACGGTCCGGCCGATACGGGAAAGGGGAAGGCAGCGTGCCCCCACCACCAGCGTGCGGTCACCGACCTCGGTCGCCTGGACGGTGATGATCGGCATCTCGACGGGCATGTCGACGTCGAGCCGGTACCGCTCCCCCACCCGGGTCATGCGGGCCCCCGGGATGTGGTAGTAGGCCTCGATGTCGGGGGTCGGACCCTCGACGCCCACGAGTCGCCACCCCTCTCGGGTGGCCTCCAACCACTCGGCTACCACCACGCCCCAGACGGAGTGCCGATAAGCCAGGGCAACCGTTGCGCCGTCCTGTAGGACGATGGCGACGGAAGGACGCCCGCGCTGGGGGCGTCCCTCCCACAAGGCCATCACCGGGACCGGGGTGGCCGCCAGGCGGACGACGGTCGCCCACACCAGCCCTCCCAACGCGAGCGCCAGCCCGCCCGGCCTCAGCGTCCCCACGTCCCCTGTTCCTGGAAATAGCGGATGGCTCCCGGGTGGTACGGCGCGATCCGCGAGGTGGGGCCGTCCTCCAGCGTGATCTCCGCCGCCGAGGGGTGGATGGCCACGAGCTCGTCCTTGTGCTCGAAGATGGCCTTGACGATCTCGTAGGCCAGCTGCTCGTCCATGTCCGCGTGCACCAGCAGGACGTTGGGGACCCCCACCGTCGTCGTGGCCTCCCGGACGTCGCCGTTGTAGGCACCCGCCGGGAAGGTGGCGACGGCGTAGAAAGGCCCGTGCTCTTCGATCAGCTTGGGCACGATCTCGCCCATGGGCACGACGTAGACGTCGAAGCCAGGGGTGCTGGCCAGGTCCATCACCGCTCCCGTCGGGTAGCCCCCGGACCAGAAGAAGGCGTCGATGCGCCCATCCCGCAGGGCATCGGCTGACTCGGCCACCCCGAGGAAGTCACGCCGTACGTCCCGGTCGGGATCGAGGCCGTAAGCCCGCAGGATGCGAAGGGCGGTCACCTCGGTGCCACTGCCCGGAGCGCCCGTGCTGACCCGCTTGCCGCGCAGGTCCGCGACCGACCGGATGCCCGAGCCGGCCCTCGCCACCAGGTGGTTGTAGTTTTGGTAGATCATGGTGAGGACTCGAATGGGTACCGGCCCGGACGGAGCGAAGGGCCCCATCCCCTGCGCCGCCAGGTAGGCGGTGTCGGACAGGCTGAAGGCGATCTCCGCCTCCTTGCTGGCCACGAGCAGGATGTTGTCGACCGAGGCGGACGTCACCTCGGCCACGGCGTTGACGCCCGGCACGCGCCGGGTCAGCAGGTTGGCGAGGCCGCCCCCGAGCACGTAGTAGACGCCACCCGTGCCTCCGGTCACGATGCTCAGCTGGAGCGTACGGCCGGCCGCGCCCGCCCATGCCCCCGCCGCCAGCGAACCGACCAGGATCCCGGCCAGCGCGACGACGCCCACCCATCGCCTGTACCATCCGAAGGCCTTGCGCTTCTGCATCCGCTTCCCTCCCGCCGCCGCATGGGCGGGCCGGGCGTTTGGCCGCCCAAAGCTCTGCCAATGCGACCGATTACTACTTGCCTTCGACGGTAGGAGAAGCGGTCCTGCGGACAGCGACTCGGCCCGGGCGCATCTATCGGGCGGTCAGACTCATGCCGGGCAGAGGCGCGCGGGTGGCCCCTCACGCGACGATGGGCGGCACGAAAAAAGAGGGAGAACGACGACGAAGCAATGGGCTCGCTGGGTCACCCCCGCGCATCCAGGGGCATGCGCTGCGGGGAGAGAGGGATGGTGGGCAGGAAGGGACTCGAACCCCTGGCCTCCACGATGTGAGCGTGGCGCTCTAACCAGCTGAGCTACCTGCCCACGCCAACCCTGCCGGCACTGGCGGCCCGGCGTCTCTTACTCTAGTCGCCGCCGGGCCGGGTGTCAAGGCAGGTGCCGCTCGGAGGGCGTCGGATACAAGCCACATCCCAGTGCCGGCCGCTCAGCGCAGGGCCGACAGGAGCAGCTGGAGCAGGCCCTTGCGCGTGACGGGCGTCTCGACAGGCTTGCGGTTGAGGTCGGCCCCGCACTTCTTGCAGTAAAGGCTCCCCGAGTAGTTGTGCGCACCGCAGTCCCGGCACACCATGCTTGCCTCCTCCTTTCCGTATGGGTGGTGACTCGACTTGAGCGTCCCGGGCTGGCGGCGGATGCGGGACGTACCATGTCCCGGCCGTCCAGTTTTTGTCCCGGGTGCCACCTATATATAACGCCACCCATGTGACCTGTAAAGGGGGAGGACCGTTAAAGAAAGGTAACAAAGCGGATCCCTAACAAGGGGGTGACAGCGAGCGGCAGTCGATCCCGCCTCCGGCCGAGGGCGCTCACCCTGGCAACTCGGAGGTCAACGGCCCGTCACGAGCCCGACGCTGCGAAGCAGCATCAGCACCAGGTAGAGGCCGACGAGCAGGGCCAGCCTCCACAGCCCGTCGCGAATCACGGGCGACATCCCGCGCCCCATCCCCTGTCCGGCTGACGCCGGTGGTGAATTCATTCACATTTTGGCGGGATTCGGTTACGAAGGGGTAAACGCGGCGTTACAGGTCTGTTGAGGGGCAGAGCCGGACCCACCCGGGCCTCGAGCGACCGCCAGGAAGTCGCTCCCCTGCCTCGAATGGAGTCGGTGGCGGACCGTGCATACACCGTACATGGCCGTGCACGGTGACCGACGGGTCGGACGTCGAGCCCGACAACCGATGGAAGGACGTGATGGGGCCGATGGGCGTCTTCGAAGCGGTGGCGCGTCACGGAAGCCATGAGCAGGTGGTCTTCGCGAGCGACGCGCGCCGGGGCCTTCGGATGATCATCGCGATCCACGACACGACGCTGGGGCCGGCGTTGGGGGGCTGCCGGATCTGGTCCTACGCCTCGGAGGAGGAGGCGCTCACCGACGTCCTGAGGCTCTCGCGAGCCATGACCCTCAAGAACTCCATCCACGGTCTCCCCCTCGGTGGCGGCAAGGCGGTGGTCCTGGCCGACCCGACACGCGACAAGACTCCCGAGCTCCTGGCGGCCATCGGCGAGGCTGTCGACCGGCTGGGCGGGCGCTACATCACGGCCGAGGACGTCGGCACGACCTCGGACGACATGCGCCTGATTCGCAATGCAACCGCTTACGTAGCAGGGCTTCCCGAAACCAGCGGGGACCCCTCCCCCTTCACGGCGCTGGGGGTATTCCGCGGGATACAGGCGTGCGCGCAAGCGCTTTGGGGCTCCCCCCAGCTGGAAGGCCGGAGGGTCGCCATCCAGGGCGTGGGCAGCGTCGGCTTCCACCTCGCGCGCCACCTGGTCCAGGCCGGGGCCGAGGTCGTCGTCACCGACATCCGCCCCGACAAGGTGCGACGAGCCGTCGACGAACTGGGTGTCCGGGCCGTCGAGCCTGACGCCATCTTCGACGTGGAGTGTGACGTCTTCTCCCCCTGCGCCCTCGGCGCCGTCCTCAACGACGAGACCATCGCCCGACTCAAGGCTCCCATCGTGGCCGGCTCGGCCAACAACCAGCTGGCCGAGCCTCGACACGGCGACCTGCTCCATGAGCGGGGCGTGCTCTACGCGCCCGACTACGTCATCAACGGCGGCGGGGTCATCAACGTGGCCGAGGAGCTCGGCCCGGGCGGCTACAGCGCCGAACGGGCACGGGCCAAGGTGGAGCGCATCTACGATCGCGTGCTGGAGGTCATCGAGCTCTCCCGCTCGCGCAATGTGCCCACCCACCGGGCGGCCGACGAGCTCGCGCTGCGTCGCATCGAGACGGCCCGAGCCGAAGGCCGCGGCGCGCGGCTCTAGGCTGGCTTCCGCCAACTTCACCGGCCGGTCCCCGGGGTTCGGTTTGGGCCACCGGGGGCCGGCCCCACCCCGGCCTCGTCGCCCTTTGGACGGCTGGACTTTCGGCACCTCTCAAGGTATGGTAGAGCCATGCTCGACTACGATCTGCACGCGCTGTGCGCCCGCCTGGCCCCTCGCCTGCGGGCGCTGCTGTTGGATGCCGGCAACACGCTCATCTTTCCCGACTGGGTCCGCATCGCCGCATGGTGCGCCGAGGCCGGAGCCCCGGTCAGCGTCGAGCGGCTCCAACAGGCCAATGCGGTAGCCACGGAGGCCTGGGACCGGTTCATGCGGGGGCAGGCGCCGCGGCCGCCGGGTGGGCTGTTCGGCGCGGCGCTGGAGGCGGCCGGGGTAGCGCCGGAGCCGCGTGAGACGGTGCTGGCTCGCATCGCCGAGGCGGACCGGGAGGGACGGCTCTGGTGGGTGGTGCGCCCCGGTACCGTCGAGGCGCTCCGAGCCCTGCGGTCCCTGGGGCTGGTGCTGGGCGTCGTCTCCAACGCAGACGGCCGGGTGGAGCAGTTCCTGTCGGAGGCAGGGCTGCGGGAGCACCTCGACTTCGTCCTCGACTCCGCCCTCGTGGGGGTGGAGAAGCCGGACCCCGCCATCTTCCGCCTCGCCCTCGAGCGGGCGGGCGCATCGCCCGATGAGGCGCTGCACGTCGGCGACATCTGCTCCGTCGACGTGGTCGGAGCCAGGGCGGCTGGCATCCAGGCCGTCGTCATCGATCCCACGGGACTGTATCGGGGCTGTGACGCGCCTCGCATCCGCGACCTGGGCGAGCTGGCCGAGGCGCTGTCTCTGGCTCGTCGAGCACAGGCAGGGTGACCGGGTCGATGTTCGTCTATCCGGTGCTGGCAGCCAGCATCGCGCGCACCTTCGCGGACATGATCATCTTCGGGTACGTCCCGCTTTACCTCTACACCTCCGGCGAGCAGAGCATCTTCCAGCTGAGCCTGGTCACAGCCGTGCCGGCCATGGTCCGGTTCGTCTCCTCCAATTTCTGGGGGACCATGGCCGATGTGACAGGACGGCTCAAGCTGGTGCTCCTGGCCGGCCTGTTGGGCTATGTCGGGGCATGCCTGGGCCTTCTGTGGGTGTCGACAGGCCTCGAAGCCATGCTGGTGGTGAGCATGGCGGCAGCCTTCTACGGGGGCCTGTCGCCGGCGGGCAAGGCGCTGGTCTCCCTGCATCCGGGCCCCCTGGCTACGGCCGACCGGGCGCTGGCCTGGTGGCTGCAGCTGGAGTCCTGGGGGTGGGTCCTCGGAAGCGTGGCGATAGCGGTGCGCCAGTGGCTGGGAGCCTCGCCTCGCGCCCTGCTCCTGGTAGCGGCCGGAGTCCTCTTGGGCGACCTGATGTGGGTCGCCTGGAGGGTGCCCAACGTCTCGGGGCTTCCGGCCACCGACCGCCTCGGCCGAGGCCTGGCCCGTCACGTCGCCGAGCTTGGAGGCGAGTGGCGGCGGCTTTACGCCAACGGCACGCTGGTGTTGCTGTTGACGGTCTTCGCTCTGGCCAATCTGGCCGGCGAGGCCAGCTTCACCGTCTTCGGCCTATACCTGGTCGGCACCCTGGGAGGCAGCGAGGCGCTTTACGGCACGGCCGTGGCCCTGGCCACCGGCCTGGGGCTGGTGGCGTATGCGTGGCTGAGCACCGGAGGACGTCGTTTCCCCGCCGGCGACCTCATCCTGGCGGGCGCCGGGCTCTACATCCCGATGTTCGCGGCGATGGCCGGGGCTCGGACGGCCCTGGCGGCCGCCGTGGCCTTCGTCATCCCTCTCTACCCGCTGGTGCGGGCAGGTGCCACGTGGACGGCGAGCGCTCTGACCGGTGCGGGTGAGCGAGGCGGCGGGATGGGCGCCCTGGACGGCGTCGAAGCCCTGGCCATGACGCTGGGGGCGGCTGGAGCCGGCCTGGTCGCGCAGGCCTGGGGCTTTCGGGCAGTCTACGTCGGTTGTGCGGCCCTGGCCGTCGTGCTGACCCTGAGCGCGTGGAGGCTCCGCCAGGCATTGCTCCTCAGGCAGCCGAGCCAGGCCGCGGCCCGAGCCTGAGCCCGGCGCGTTCGGTTTGACACGTCCTGCTCGGCCCGATATCATAGCACCGGCCCTGATCGGGGCCTGTGCGCGAGGTGGCGCCATCGTCTAGCCCGGCCTAGGACGCCGCCCTTTCAAGGCGGAAACACGGGTTCGAATCCCGTTGGCGCTACCAGCTCGGCGCTTAACGGGGCGACAGGGCCCGCTCCCACGCTCGCCGCTCGTCGATGTTGGCGCTCGTTGCCGCGGCCCGGAGCTGCGCGGCTACCTCGGCCACCCTGGACTCGCCAGCAGCTCGGCAGCGATACCTGCCGGCCGATCCTCGCCTATTCGTCCTTGGAGACCGCAGGCAGAAGGGAACGCCCGACTTCACCCGCTGACCTCCTGTTGGGCCGCCAGCCGGTAGGCGATGAGGCCACGGCGAGCCCGCATGCCTCCCTCACCGGGACGATTGTTGGCGGGCCCTGGCAACCCAACGGTGAGCCAGGGCTTCCGCACGCCGGTACATGGCTTGGGAGACGGCGAAAAAGACGTAGATGGCCCCAACCACGTAGAGCAGCATGTCGGGCCAGCCTTCGAAGAAGGGGAGGATGCGGGCGACGAAGCCCCGGACGAAGTAGGCGTGGTAGGGCAGGTAGCCGATGAAGAGCAGGATCACGAGGACAGCCGGCCACAGCGTGTCCTCCCAGATCCACGCGAACTGGACGGCGACGAGCCGCTGGAAGTCCTCAGGCTTGTTGCTGCGAGCCAGCTTCAGGGAAATGTCCTCGTGGCGGATGACCCGAAGGGAGCGGCCCGCTCCGTACTGGACGAGGATGTGAAAGACCCTGTCCCACGGAAACATAGCCATCTCCTCCCTGACCGGCTGGATGGCCAATGAAAGCGTTCTCGAATGGAGATTCAAGTCCCTACTAGGCCCGACAGTAAGGCAGGTCGTCCGATCCGGACCCGACGGGCTATGCCCCCAGCCGCTTTCGCAGGGCCTGGCTGCTGAAAGCCGACCGGAGCCCGGCCGGACCCTACTCGGCGAGCAGTTCGAAGATCTCCCGCTCGTAGACCCGGGCGTCGACCTGTTCTCCGCCGGAATCACCGCTGCTCCAGCGCACCGTCCAGCGGGCCTGACTAGGCCGCTGGGGGGTCGATGCCCTCAGAGGCCAGCGAAGGGGTCCGTCCTCTCGATGGTCTGCTCCTGGGCACGCCCCACCGAGACGAGCTGCACGGGCAGCCCCGTGAGCGCTTCGATGCGCTCCAGGTAGCGACGGGCGTTGGCGGGCAGCTCCTCCCAGCGACGGCAGCCCGAGAGGTCTTCCTCCCATCCCGGCAGCGTCTCGTACTCGACCTGGCACGCCTCGAGCTGGTCGAGCCGGGCGGGTAGCTCCTCGAGTCGCTCACCGTTGCGGGTGCGGTAGGCGACCCCGATGCGCACCTCGGGCAGCCCGCTCAAGACGTCAAGGAGGGTGACCGCCAGCCCTGTCAGGCCCCCCACCTCCGCCGCCCAGCGGACGATGACCAGGTCGAGCCAGCCGCAGCGCCGGGGGCGACCCGTGGTGGTGCCGTACTCCCTTCCCCGCTCCCGCAGGTAATCGCCGACCTCGTTGCGCTGCTCGGTGGGGAAGGGCCCGTGCCCGACCCTAGTGGCGTAGGCCTTCATGACGCCGATGGCTCCCCGCACGGTCCACGGGGGGATGCCCAGGCCCTGAGGGGCGGCGGCGGCGGTGGTGCCCGACGACGTGACATACGGGTAGGTGCCGAAGTCGACGTCCAGCAGCGTGCCCTGAGCGGCCTCGAGGAGCACCCGTCGGCCATCGCGGAGCGCCTGGCGCACGAAGCGGCCGGTGTCCGTGATGAAGGGGCGCAACGCCTCCCCGTAGCCGGCGTATCGCTCGACCAACTCGTCGACATCCAGGGGAGCCTGGTCGTAGAGCCGTTGGAGCAGCCGGTTCTTGCGGGGGAGGACCTCCCGCAGCCGGCGAGCGAGGCCATCCCGGTCCAGCAGGTCTCCCAGGCGCACACCGTCGCGGCTCGCCTTGTCGGTGTAGACCGGCCCGATGCCGAGCCCCGTCGTCCCGATGGAGCCGGCCCCCCTGGCCTGCTCTTCCAGTCGGTCGAGCAGATGGTGGTAGGGCATGACGACGTGTGCCCGCTCGCTCAAGAGCAGCCGGCCAGTCGGCGCGCCCCGCCGCTCGAGCTCGGCCAGCTCCTCGAGCAGACGCGGCGGGTCCACGACCGCGCCGTTGCCGACGACGGCCGTGCAGCCCTCGAAGAGCACGCCCGACGGCAGCTGGTGGAGCTTGTACTCCTGACCGTCCTTGACCACCGTGTGGCCGGCGTTGGCGCCCCCGCCAAAGCGGGCCACCACGTCGGCCCGCCCTGCCAGGTAGCCGACGATCTTGCCCTTGCCCTCGTCACCCCACTGCGTCCCTACCACTGCCAGCGCCGGCATGCGACGACCAGTCCTTCCACCATCTTGCCATCGGGAGGCTTCACTTCTCGTGATTAACTTCGCCCCATGGGGTCACAATAGCAACCGGACACCGGCGAATGCCGGTCGGGCTCGACCCGCCTCCTTAGTGGAGGCCGGCGGAGGAGCCTCGCCGCCAAAGGCGGTGACGCCTTCCGCAGGTTCGCTACGAACCTGTCGACCTCCCTCCGGCCTCTTCGCCGGTGTCCTGTTTGTGCCCGGCATTCCACGCCCTACAATACCGGCTGACCGGACAGCGGCTCAAGCAGACCGCAGGATTGCGGGCGTGGCAGAAGGCGCGCCCGTGGCTCGACAGCACCGTGCTGTCCCCCGCGAAGTGCCGGCTGACCACGTCCCGAAGCCTTCTCTCCAGCCTCGTCCTGGAGCCGCTCGCCTCATCGGGTGTCACGAACCCCAACTTGGCGGCCGCCTCACGCAGGAAGGGGTCGGCGAAGAAGGCCGCGGCGTGACGATGGGCTCCCGGCCAGGCCCCCAGCCTGCCCATCTCGCGCACGAGCCACGCCGCCATGCGGTCGATGCCCCCGATGGCCTCCCGCAGCATGGCGACGGTCCGCCCCGGGTCACGGTCGGCTGCATCCCATACGCGGTCGAGGTCCCCCTCCCACCGCGTCTGCACCACCTGCGCTGCGGCAGCGAGGCGGCGACGCTGGAGCCCACGGTCGACCCTTCCCTTGTAGCACCGGGTCATGACCGCCTCCACCGCCTCCGCCCACTCCGGCGACGCCCGGGCGGCCATGCGAAGGTCCAGGAGCCCCTGGGCGCGCAGCTGGCAGAAGGTGGCCTCGGCCGCGTCCCGGGGCACCGGCGCGCCCAGCAGCACGGCCAGCGCCAGCAGCTCCCACCGGCCCTGGGCGCAGCCCGCATCGACGGTCTCCCCGTAGCGCTGAAGGCTCGCCAGGGGCGGGCGGCCAGCCCAGTACGAGACGAGTACGTGCGCCGCCGGCGGGGTGGGGTCGCTCTCGTCCGGCCCCGACGCCTCTCGACGGGGCGCATCTCGGCCGGTCGCAGCGAGCAGATGCGCCCGCGCCAGCAGTTGGCGCGCCGAGTCGCCCAGCCGGACCATCTCAGCCAGGAGACGTACCTCGGGCGGGTAACGGTCCAGGTCGGTCATGGGTACCGTCAGCCTCCTGCCACGTGCGGGAGGCCGACCGGTCTGAGGGAGGCGAGACGGCTAGGCTGCAGGCCACCGATGACTACGCCGTGCGAGCCCCGCTCACCTGCTTGCACGCCAGCGGCGGAAGGAACACCCCGGCCCCCGTCGAATGCGTCGGGGTGAACCGCGGGCTGACGGACTACTGGCGAGCCTTCCGATCCTTCTCCCCGGGCGCTCGGCTGTACCTGTGGCACACCATGCTGGGCTCCGTGGCCTGGAGCATGGTGGCGCTCCTGCTCAACCTCTACCTCTACAGCCTGGGGTACCGCCAGGACTTCATGGGGCTCGTCAACGCCCTGCCGGCCGCCGTGACCATGGTGCTGGGGCTGCCCGTGGGCAGCCTGGCGGACCGGTACGGCTACCGCATCTTCCTGCTGGTGGGAGCGACTCTCACGGCCGCGGCCGGGATCGGCGTCGCGCTGGCCACCACCCGAAGTGCGCTCCTCGCCTGGGCGGCGCTGTCAGGCGTCGGGGGCACGCTGACCTGGGTGATCGGGACGCCCTACCTGGCATCCCAGAGCGACGAGGCCAACCGGATGGAGCTGCTATCGGTCAACTTCGCCCTGATGACCGCGGCCGGGTTCGTGGGCAGCCTCCTGGCCGGCCAGATCCCCCAACGCTTCGCCGCCGTGCTGGCGACGGACCCCATGGCGACCGGCCCGCTGCGGGCCGGCATGCTGGCGGCCGGACTGCTCTCGGCACTGGCGGTCGTGCCGCTTTTGCGGCTGCCTCCCGAATCCTCGGCTGGGAAGGGGGCCACTGCCACCCCCTCGGGAGTCGCCCGCCCGGGATGGGTCCTGGACCGCCACGAGGTGGGGCTGTTCGCCCGCATCCTGTTGCCCGCCGCCCTCATCGGCTTCGGCGCCGGCGTCATGGTGACGTTCTTCCAGATCTTCTTCCGGCTGCGGTTCGGCCTCGAGCCCGGTCAGATCGGCGTCATCTTCGCCTTCACGTCCATCTTCAACGCCATCGCCTCGCTGGTGACGCCGCTGATGGCCCGCCGCATCGGCAAGGTGCGCACCGTGGTGGCGACCCAGCTGGCCTCCATCCCGTTTCTGCTGATGCTCACCTTCTCGTACGACCTGAGGTGGGCCACCATCGCCTACTACGCCCGCTCCGCCCTCATGAACATGGGCGGGCCCGTCTCCATGGCCTTCGCCCTGGAGCTGGTGGCTCCCCACCGGCGGGCCATCCTCTCCAGCCTGGAGACCATGCTGGGCAGCCTTGGCCGTGGAGGCCTGGGTCCGCTGGTGAGCGGGTTTCTCCAGGTGCGCGGGGGCTTCGAGCCCGCCTTCACCCTGACCACGCTCTGCTACGTGGCCGCCACGGGGCTGTTCTGGTGGTTCTTCAAGGACGCCGAGCGTCCTCAGTCGCTCACCACGGCGATGGCCTCCACCTCGAAGGCGGCGCCCCGGGGCAAGGCGGCCACCTCCACGGTGGAGCGAGCCGGCGCCGGTTCGGAGAAGAACTCCGCGTAGACGCGGTTGACCAGCGCGAAGTCGTCCATGGATCGCAAGAAGAGGGTCGTCTTGACCACGCTGTCCAGGCTGGCCCCTGCCTCCTCCAGGATCGCCCGGAGATTGGCCAGGGCCTGGCGCACCTGACCCTCCACCGTCTCGGCCAGCTGGCCGGTCGCCGGGTCGAGCCCCAGTTGGCCCGAGACGAAGACGAGGTTGCCGCAGCGCACCGCCTGGGAGTACGGACCGATGGCAGCGGGCGCCCGGTCGGTCTTGATCGCTCGCCGTTGCATCGTTCAACCCTCCGTTGCCTTCATGCACCCGAGGCGAGGCCCGGGTGGGCTCTCGACGCGCGAACCGCGCCCAACTGCGCTCGATGGTCCTCGGCAAGCCAGCACCGGGCCGCCTCCGCCGAGAGCAGCGCGACCAGCAGGGTGGCGACACCGAGGTGCGCCACTCGCACGGCGGCTGGGAGCTGCCACACGACCGCCACGGCGCCTAGCCCTACCTGGATGACGTAAAGCAGGCCCGCGGACCACCACGCCGCCGCGCCCCGGCTGCGCAGCGTCCCTGCGACGATAGCCATGCCGAGCGCCAGCGCCGCCACCCGGTGGCTCCACTGCAGCCAGAAGGGCCACCCGGACGGCGGCAGCACCGACCCGCCGCACAACGGCCAATCCGTGCACGCCAGCGACGCGCCCAGGGCACGGACGTAGGCCCCGATCCCCACGACAGCCATGGCCAACACGGCTGCCGTGGCCGCCAGGGCACGGCTCACGGACGCCCGCGCCACGGGCACCCTCCCGCTCCCCTCACGCGCCGTCGCCCGGGCCAGCACCACCGCTGCCGCCGTCAGCCCCACCACCACGGTGGCCAGGATCAGGTGCGCGCCGCCCACGCTGGGTGCGAGCTCCGTCAGGACGTTGGCCCCGCCCAGCAGGGCCTGGATGGTGACCAGCACCGCCGTCGCGGCCGTCAGGCGCGACAGGGCGATGCGCGCAGCTCCGGGTGAGCCCGCCGCGGGCGCCCCGGCCCGGCCCGCACGGGTGCGCCAGGCCAGCCAGTAGACGCCGAGCATGAAGAGCCCGGCCACCACCCGGTGCGAGAACTCCACCAGCGCCGCCCCGCCCACCGGCGGCACGACGCTGCCGTAGCAAAGGGGCCAGTCGGGGCAGCCGAGACCCGAGCCCGTCACCCGCACGACCCCACCCACCACCACGACGAGCAAGGAAAACACGGCCACGGCCTGCGCCAGCCCCACCGGCACGGAGCTCGCGAGTGCCGCGCCACGCCGAGCCTGCACCGTACTCTCACGCTCCTCGCCCACCGAGTCCGCGGTCCGCCGACGGCGGCCCGCGGTGTCACGTGCAGTCTAGCACATCGTACTGGCCGCCGAGGGACGGGCTTGACGCTTCGGGCGAGAAGGTCTATCCTGCCGATAGATAAACACCTGCTTATATGTTTGTGGGTGATCGTCATCCTGGAAACCAACGCCATCCTGCACGAGCGTCGAGAGCTGACGCCCGTCGACGGCGAGACGGCGACCCGCGCCGCCGAACTCTTCAAGGTGCTGGCCGACCCGACCCGGTTGCGCATCCTCTCGATGCTGGCCGACGGGGAGCAGTGCGTGCATCGCATCGCCGAGTCGATGCAGATGTCGCAGCCGGCTGTCTCCCACCATCTGCGGATGCTGCGAGTCTCGCGGGTGGTGGCCTACCGCCGCGAGGGGCGGCACGTCTACTACCGGCTCGATGACGGGCACGTCGACGCCCTGTTGCGACAGGCGTTGGAGCACGTGCGCCACGACTGGCCGGGGGGTGCCGCATGAAAACCACGCCCGCCCCGTCCGCCGTCGGAGCCGCGTCGTCGCCTCCATCGCCCGCGTCGGCGAGGCTCCAGCTCCCTCTAGGCGAGCTTCTCCCAGGGGTCCCGGCGCGGGATGCCTGCGGGGAGCGCCTGGCCGAGGCGCTTCGTCGCAGCCCGGGGATCCAGCGGGTAGAGCTGGAGCTCGAAGGCGAGGCGCCCACCCTGTCGGTGCGGTTCGACGGCGCTCGCCTCACGCGAACGGACGTGGCGGCCCTCGCGCGCAGCCACGCGAGTCGCATCCTGCGCCGATTCCGCCACGAGCGCCTGCAGGTCGAGGGGATGGACTGTCCCGAGTGCGCACGCGCCGTCGAGCACGTCATGGCCCGGCTCGACGGCATCGGCACCGTCATGGTGGACTATGATGCCCGCTCCGTCGCCATCGAGTACGACCCCTCGAGGGTCAGCCGGCGTACCATTCGCCGACGGCTCGGGGCCATGGGCTACCGGGTGGACGAGGGCGCCCGGCTGCTCCGGTGGGGACGTGAGCATCCCGCCATGGCCCAAGCCCTGGGCGCGGCCCTCGCTGCCGCGGCCGCCTGGCTGGTGGAGCGACTGCTACCCACCGCGCCTGCGTCGGCGACGGCCCTGTGGGCGACGTCGTACGGCATGGCCGGCTGGCCCATCCTGCGGGAGCTGGCGCGCCGGTCCTGGCGTCAGCGCCTCGACGTCCACGTGCTGATGCTGCTGGCCGCTGTCGGCTCGGTCTTCATCGGGGCGCTGGAGGAGGGGGCCGTGCTGCTGGTCCTCTTCGGCCTCGCCCATAGCCTGGAGCACCTGGCCGAGGGACGCGCCCGGTCGGCCATCCGGACGCTGGGCGCGTTGACGCCGCGGACGGCAAGCCGCGTCGAGGGAGGCGCCGTGCAGGAGGTGCCGGTCGAGGCGCTGCGGCGTGGCGATCGGGTGCGTATCCGACCCGGGGAGCGGATCCCCGTGGACGGGACGGTCCTAGAGGGACGCTCGGCCGTGGACCAGTCGGCCATCACGGGCGAGAGCGAGCCCGTCGAGAAGGCACCGGGGAGCCCCGTCTTCGCGGGCACCGTCAACGGCAGCGGCGTGCTGGAGGTCGAGGTGTCCCGGCTCTCCTCGGAGTCGACGCTTGCCCGCATGGCACGGCTGGTGGAGGCGGCTCGCTTCCATGCCTCCCCCGCTGAGCGGCTCGCCGCCCGCATCGCCTCGATCCTCGTGCCGGTGGTGCTGGCCGGTGCTGCAGCGGTCGCGACATTCCCCCCGCTCATGGGGTGGCTCGGTTGGCACGAGTCGCTCTATCGGGCCATGGCGCTGTTGGTCGCGGCCTCGCCCTGCGCTCTGGCCGTAGGGGCTCCGGTGGCGGGAGTGGCCGCCGTGGCCCGTGCCGCCCGGTTGGGGCTGGTCGTCAAGGGCAGCGCCCATCTCGAGGACCTGGGCCGGGTGCGGGCCGTGGCGTTCGACAAGACCGGGACGCTGACCCTGGGGCGGCCCGAGGTGCGCCGGATCCAGCCGCTGGACGGGGCCGACCTGACGGAGCCCGACGGCATACTGGCGCTGGCGGCCTCGGCCGAGGCTGCATCGACCCACCCGCTGGCGCGGGCGGTGGTGCGAGCTGCCGAGGCTCGGGGCCTGATGCTCCTCGAGGCTCATGCCGTTCGGGACGTCCCCGGTCAGGGAGTCGAGGCGCTCATCCGTGGGCAGCGCGTACGGGTCGGCAGCCTCGCCTTTGCCACCGGTGCCACGGCAGGGCAGGCCATGGCGACGGACGACCGCGCTCCCGCCTCCCGGCCGGGAGAGACCGACCTCTTCGTCTCGGTGGATGGCCGGCTGGTGGGCGTCATCGGCGTGGCCGACCCCGTGCGACCCGAGGCGCCGGAGGCGATCCGGGACCTTCGCCGGCTGGGGGTCCGGCACGTGGCCGTCGTCAGCGGCGACCGGCCAGAGACGGTGGAGCTGGTGGCCCGGCAGGTGGGGGCCGACTCGGCGCTGGCCTCGCTGCTACCTGCCGACAAGGTCGAGGCCATCCGGACGCTCGAGCGGCGCCACGGGCCGACGGCCATGGTGGGCGACGGCGTCAACGACGCACCGGCCCTTGCCGCGGCCAGGGTCGGGATCGCCATGGGGGCGGCCGGCTCCGACACCGCGCTGGAGGCCGCGCCGGCTGCGCTGCTGGGCGACAACCTGCGGCTGATCCCTCAGGCCGTGGGGCTGGGCAGAGCCCTCGGCCGGGTCGTCCTGCAAAACCACCTGGTCGCGGTCGGGGTCATGGTACTCCTGGCCGTGGCGGCCGTGTCGGGCCACGCCGGCATCGGGCCGGTCGTGGCCATCCACGAGGCCAGCACCGTCGCCGTCGCCTTCAACGCTTTGCGGCTCTTGCGCTGGCGACCTGCCGAAGGTGGCCAGTAAGGCCCTCAGCCGGGCATCCCGACCGGCTGACCGGGGCGCCCGCGCCGCACCGCCGCGGAGGCCACGAAGAGGGCCGCTCCTGCCGCCGACGCCATCGCGGCCAGCCCGAATACGGTGCGAAGGCCCCACAGCTCGCCCAGCATGCCACCCGTCATGGGGGCGACGACGCGCCCCAGACCTTGAAACGAGACCAGTAGCCCCACGGCGGTGCCCCGGATGGCCGGATCGAGGCGCCGCGCCACGAAGCTGACGCCCAACACCTCCATGGTGGAGAAGGCGAAGGCCTGCAGGGCCTGCAACGGCAACAGGTGCAGCGGTCCGGGCGCCAGCGTGACCAGTGCCCAACGGGCCGCACCGACCGCGGCTCCGGCCGCCAGCAGCCCGTGGACGCCCCGCCGGTCCGACGCCCGTCCCAGCCAGAGCATGAAGGGTACCTCCAGGGCAGCCGGCGCGGCCATGAGCACGCCGAAGAGGGCGTCGGAGGCGCCCAGCTCCGATCGAGTGTAGAGCGGGAAGTAGAGGGCCCCCATGTGCATGGCCAGCGTCACCAGCGCGATCCCCAGCAAGAAGAGGGTCACGTCGGCCATGCGCAGCACGTCCGCGGGTCCGGGCAGGGCTGCCGGCTGTCCCTCAGCCGGTCCGACGCCCACCCTTCGCACTCCCCTGGCACCCGGCCCTCCCTCCATGTCGGGAAGCCCTCGCCACAGCACGATCCCGGCCAGGGCATGCATCAGGGCCGATAGCACGAAGGCGCCCTGCACCCCGATGCTGCCCAGCACCCACCCCAAGGAGAGCGAGGTGAGCACCCACCCGATGGAGCCGCTGACCCGATAGGTGCTGAAGGCCCTGCCCGACGCCTCGGGCCGGGCCAGGCTGCTGGCGCTGGCGAACATCATCGTCACGTAGGCGGCGGCGGCCACGCCCGCCATGACCACCGCAGCGACGAGGAGAAGCGGCTGTCGGGTGAGGGCGATGGTCCCGTGCAGGGCCGCCGTCACCGCGATCGCTACGACCATCAAGGGACGACGCCAGCCCGGACGGTCCGACAGATGTCCTACGGGCGCCTGGGAGAGGAAGGTGAGCAACCCCGTGATGGCCTGCGTCGTGCCGATGAGGCCGACGCTCAGGCCCGCTTCGTGGAGGTAGATGGCCACCAGGGGCATGGTCCAGCCCCAGGCGCCCATCAGGGCCAGGGTGGTCGCCCACAAGAGGACGAAGCCGCGCACCCGGACCGGATCGGCGCCGACCAGTTGCTGGATGCGGGCAGCTAGTGGGCCCTCCGCGCCGGCTCGCCCCACGCTCCGGGACCTGGCCGGTGGCTCCATTGCCGCGCCCACGGGCGTCGCGTCATCCCCTCCCGGACCCTGGCGCGGGCCGGGAGAGATCCAACCGGCCCGCGCCCGCCTGATACGCCGCTCGTCAAGCCCGCGCCTGCTGGATGACGGCCAGCGCCCCAGCACCGGCCAGGTGCTCGGGCCGGTCGGCCAAGCCTCGCTGTTCCCTGCAAGGCGGCGTGCCGGCCCTTATAATGGGCCAGGGGCCCTTCATGCGACGCACCCGCGCGATCCTATTCGACGTCGGAGACACCCTGCTGGGTTTTCCCGTCCCCTCGTGGGAGGAGGTGGACCGGGCCAGCATCGGCGCCCTGCGCGACGCGCTGGCGCGTCCCCTGGCCGACGGCACCCAGCTGAGTGCCCCTCTGCCATCCCACGAGCGCCTGTTGGAGGCCTTCGAGGAGGCGGTCCGCGACTGGCACGCCCGGACGGCGCACCGACTCCTGGAGATGCGGGCGCTCGACGTGTTGCGCTCGACGCTGCATCGCGTGGGCATCGACGTCTCCGAGGCAGCGCTCAACGGGCTCGAGCGGGCCTGGGCCGCGCCTCGCCTCGCCATCCGGCAGGTCTTCCCCGAGGTGGGCGAGGTGCTGGCGCAGCTGTCGGCCGCAGGCGTGCGGCTCGGTCTGATCTCCAACATCTGGATCAGCGGCCCCATCATCCGGGAGCACCTGGACATGTTGGGGCTGCTGCGTCCGTTCGAGTCCGTCGTGCTCTCCTCCGAGGTAGGCCTGGTCAAACCCCACCGCGTGCTGTTCGACGTGGCCCTGTCCCAGCTGGGAGTGTCGCCAGACGAGGCCTGGTACGTGGGGGACAACCCCCACGCCGACGTGGCCGGAGCCAAAGCTGTCGGCATGGGCGCGGTGCTGGTCGAGCGCCCTGATGATCGACGGCCGCGGCCGACGCCATCCGGCGACTTCGCTCCCTACGACGGGCCCGCGCCCGACCTGGTCATTCGGGACCTGCGGGAGGTGCTCGCCATCGTCGAGCCCGGCTCCCGGGGACCTGCCGGCGGACGCTGACGCCATGAGGGGCAGGCGCTCTATCGCCCGCTACGAGCGGGAGATCCTGTGGGGGCTGCCCCTGGCGGTGATCGGCCTGGCTGCCCTGCACCAGGCGTGGCTCAATGTGGTCCTCCGCCATCTCTCCCCCGAGTGGCACGGCCTGGCTCAGCTCGCCGCATACGCCACCACCGGCGTCGTCGTGGCCTGGCTGGGCTTGCGACGCCTGCTGGATGCGCTGGCCGAGCGCGAGCGGGCAGAGGAGGAGCTGCGTCGGGCTTACGCGGACCTCAAGGAGCAGCAGCGCAGGCTGGTGGTGCTGCACGAATTCGGCAAGCGAGCCGCCAGCGCGCTCGACGTGCAAGAGGTCCTGACCCTGGCCGCTCGAGTGCCCGTCGAGCTCGTCGGGGCGCGCGGCACGGCCGCGGTCTCCTTCGACCCGGAGACGGGGCGGCCGAGCCTCGAGGTGACATGGAACCTCAGCGACGCTGCCACCGCCCGGCTGCGTCGGGTGGTCGAGGGCGGGCTCGTCGCGGAGGCTTGCAGGGCCTGCCAGCCTCTGACGGCCAATCTCAATACGGGCTGCCCCATGCTGACCGGCCTCGGCCCTCTCGCCGCGCGGGAGGGCATCGGCTCGGTGGTATGCCTGCCCTTCTCGATCGGAGAAGACAGGGTCGGGGTGCTGGCCACCTATCTGCAGGCGGGCGAGCCTCCTCGACCCGACCGGATGCACCTGCTCGACGTCCTGGCTGCCGAGGTGGCCCCGGCATTGGACAGGGCACGGCTGCGTGCCCGCCTGTCGGCCGCGGTCTACGCCGGGCGAGAGCTCGGTCGTGCACCCGATGACCTGCACGGCCTGCTGGACCGGGCCCTGGCCATCCTCCTGGAGGGGTGGGGCGCTGAGGTCGGTGCCGTGCTGCTGCGCCGTGGCGACCCGCCCACCTGGGAGGTGGAGGTGCAGCGTCACCTGGGCGACATGGCCGGTCCCGCTGCAGCCCTGGCGCTCGACCTGGCCCGGCTGGCGCAGGAGCGCCGCCGTCCGGTCATCATCCCCCGGATGCGAGGCCGCCACGGCCTCCGCTCCGTCGCGGCCGTGCCGCTGGAGGCGGAGGGCGAGGTGCTGGGGGTGGCCATCGTGGGATCCACGCACGATGGGCAGTTGGCCCTGCACCATGCCGAGATGCTGGAGGCGCTGGGTGCGCAACTGGCCCTGGCCGTGCGCAACGCCCAGCTCTACCACCGCCTCCGGGAGACCGCGGTGCTGGAGGAGCGCTATCGCCTCTCCCGCGAGATGCACGACACCCTGGCCCAGACGCTGGGCTACCTGGGGCTGCAGGCCAGCCACGCCCTGCGGCTCATCCAGAGTGGCGACACGGACCAGGCCTCCGAGGAGCTACGGCAGATGGCGGAGGTCCTGAGGGAGGCGTACCTCGACGTGCGGGAGGCCATCGAGGACCTCCGGGCGAGCACGGACGAGGGTGGAGGGCTGGAAGCCTCCCTGCGTCGCATCGTCGAGACCTTCCGCCAGCGCACCCCCATCGCCGCCCATCTGGAGGTCCGGGGCTCCGTGCCGGAGGTGCCCCCGGCCGTGCACCTGCAGCTCCTGCGCATCGTGCAGGAGGCGCTGGCCAACGTCCGCAAGCACAGTCAGGCGACCCGGGTCGAGGTGCAGGTCCGGGCCGATCCCGGCCACCTGGAGCTGAGCGTGGCCGACGACGGTAAGGGCTTCCACCCGGCCAGCACCCAGGCCCCCGGGCATCACGGCCTGGTCGCCATGCGCGAGCGCGCGCAGGCGATCGGAGCGCGGCTCACCATCGCGACAGGACCTGGCCGGGGCACCCGTGTGATGCTGCGGCTGCCCGTGCCGTGCCCGGCCGCCCCGTGCCAAGAGCCGGCCGCCGTCACGAGCCCGGTCCGAGGAGGTGCACCCTCCGATGCCTCCCATTCGGGTCCTGATCGTCGATGATCACCGGCTCTTTCGCGAAGGGCTGCGGCGCATCCTGGCCAGCCACGCCGACATCGAGGTGGTCGGGGTCGCCGCCGACGGGCAGGAGGCGGTCGAGCAGGCGCGGCTGCAGCGTCCCGACGTCATCCTGATGGACATCAAGATGCCCGGCATGGACGGCGTGGCCGCGACCCGGGCCGTGCGGGAGGTCGTGCCCGACGTCCGGGTCGTGATGCTGACCATTTCCGAGCGAGACGAGGACCTCTTCGGGGCCATCAAGGCCGGCGCCCGGGGCTACCTGCTCAAGAACGTCCACGAGGAGGAGCTCCTGGAGGCCATCCGTCAGGTGCATCGCGGCGAGGCGGTGCTCTCGCCCTCTCTGGCCACGCGACTGTTGCAGGAGATGGTCCGTGCCGACACGGCCCCGCAGGAGCCGTCTGCGCTGACGGAGCGCGAGATCGAGGTGCTTCGGCTGGCCAGCGAGGGGTTGACCAACCGGGAGATCGCCGAGCGGCTCCATCTCTCGGTGCACACGGTCAAGACCCATCTGCGCCACGCGCTCGACAAGCTCCAGGCCCGCAACCGCGCCGAGGCCGCCACCAAGGCCTGGCGACAGGGCCACCTGGCCGAGCCGCCCCTGCAGGGACAAAAGTAATCGACGAACGTAATGCCCCGGGTCACACCCATGAGTGACCCCATATCAACCGGTTGAGTCATTGGCGCCGGGTCGCCACCGGAGTTCAATGAAGCTGTAATGAGAGGCATTACGACTCCGGTGGCAGGCAGGCTGCGATGGGCCCGCCGGTGGGCCTTGGCCGGCCTTCTCGTGGTCCTCCTGGGGGTCCTCGGCTTCGCCATCTTGAAACCCGTCAAGGTGCTCCCCCGCCTGGGCCCCGCCCCCGTCTTCCGGCTCGTCGACGCCGAGGGCCGGGCCGTGACCCACGAGCACCTGTGGGGGCGTCCCGTGCTCTATAGTTTCCTCACCACATCTCCCGACGACCGGGTGGGCAGCGTCATGGCCCGTCACCTGCTGGCCCTGCAAGACCGGTTGTCGCAAGGGTCGCCCGATCCGCCCTCCCCCTCCCCGCTGCTGGTCACCATCACGGTCGATCCGGATCGCGACACCCCGGAGCGCCTCAAGGCTTGGGCCGAGCGGCTCGGAGCCGACCCGAAGCGCTGGATCCTCCTGACCGGGGCGGGGCTGGCCGTCAAGCTGGTGGTCGGCACCGGCTTCGGCGTCTACTACGAGACACCGCCCCGCACCTACGACAGCCGCTACGTGCTGGTCGACGCGGCCGGCGAGATCCGGGCGGTGTACCGGGGCCCGGAGCTGGACGTGGCCACCCTGATGGCGGACCTGGACCTGCTCCGGCGGGAGGCGGCAGCCCAGGGCGCGGTGCGGCTCGCTTACGCGGCGGCCCACTGGTTTGCCTGCTATCCGGTGCGGTGACCCGACGACCTCGCGCAAGAGGAGGCGATTGACGAGATGGCCGTCCACCAGACAGGGCACCCCGCCAGCACGGTGCCTGCACAGGTATCGGAGGTCCGCGACGTCCCGCAGGCTCATGGCGTCGCCGAGGCGGAGGCCCATGCGCCCCCACGAGGGGCCATGGCGGCCACGCTGCTCTACCTGGTCCTCATCGCGGCCGCCTGGGGCTACATGTACTTCTCGCTGCTGCGCGCCGCGCACGCGATGCCCTGAGAGGAGGCCCTCCCGTGCAGATCGACCGTTACGAGCGGCGCTGGATGATCCTGACGGCGGTGACGCTGGCCGTCTTGTTCGTGGCGGTGTTGGGCTCCGTGTTGGGGGCCGGCATCCAGGTGCCGGGCATCGACGGGCAGGTCGACCCTCGGGCCCTGGCCCGCACCCCTCCGTTCGATCGGCCCGGCCTGCGCGAGTTGGGGCCCGGCCGCTACGAGGCGACCCTGGTCGCCTTCATCTGGGGCTACTCGCCCAACGAGATCCGGGTGCCCGCCGGCTCCACGGTGACCTTCACCCTGACCAGCCGGGACGTCATCCATGGCTTTCGCATCGTCGACACCCCGGTCAACACCATGGTCATCCCGGGCCAGGTCGCGAAGGTGACTCACACGTTTACCCGCCCGGGCACCTACCTCTTCGTCTGCCATGAGTACTGCGGCATCAACCACCACAACATGTACGGCCGCATCATCGTCGAGTGAGGGGATGGACATGGTGACGATGAGCCTGGCCCAACGTCGGCTGGTGAGCTGGCACCTCTACGTCGCGGTGGCGGCTCTGGCGCTGGGGGCCTCGATGGGGCCGTTGCAGGCCCTCGAGCACATGGGGATCGACCTGTACCGCTACGTCCCCTTCCTGGCCTCTTACTACCAGGGCCTCAGCCTGCACGGCGTGCTCAACGTCCTGGTCTGGACGACGTTCTTCATCTGCGGCTTCCTGACGTTCGTCACCTCGGCCACGCTGAGGCGACCGTTGTACAGCCTGCCCTTGGGCTGGCTCGCCTTCGGCCTGATGACCGGAGGAGTCGTGCTGGCCGGGTGGGCCATGCTGACGAACCAGGCCACCGTGCTCTTCACCTCCTACCCACCCCTCAAGGGTCACCCGGCGTACTACATCGGGCTCACCCTGGTGGTCGTGGGCACGTGGCTGGTCTCGGCCAACATCTTCTTGACGTGGCGACAGTGGCGCCGTGAGCATCCCACGGAGAGGACCCCGCTGGGCGCCTTCGGCGCGCTGGTCACCTTCGTGATGTGGGATCTGGCGAGCATCGGGTTGGCCATCGAGGCCCTGTTCATGCTGATCCCCATGTCTTTAGGGGCGGTGGAGGGGACCGATCCGCTGCTGGCCCGGGCCTTCTTCTGGTTCACGGGGCACCCCATCGTCTACTTCTGGCTCTTGCCGGCCTACGTGTCCTGGTACAGCATGGTGCCCAAGCAGGCCGGCGGCAAGCTCTTCAGCGATCCGCTGGCCCGGCTGGCCCTGCTGCTGTTCATCCCCTTGTCCATCCCGGTCGGGATCCACCATCAGTTCACCGATCCGGGCATCGGCCAGGGATGGAAGCTCGTGCATGCGGCCCTCACGTTCGCCGTCTTCTTCCCCAGCGCCATGACGGCCTTCACGCTGTTGGCCTCCCTCGAAAACGCCGGCCGGGCCCGGGGAGCCCGGGGGTGGTTCGACTGGTTCTTCCGGCTTCCTTGGCGGGATCCGTCGGTGGCCGCACAGCTGTTCGCGATGCTCCTCTTCGCGCTGGGTGGCATCAGCGGCCTCATCAACGCCTCCTACAACCTCAACCTGATGGTCCACAACACCGCCTGGGTGCCGGGCCACTTCCACCTGACGGTGGGCTCGGGGGTCACCCTCACCTTCATGGGCATCTCCTACTGGCTCATCCCCTACCTGACGGGACGACGCCTTTGGAGCCCCAAGGTGGCGCTGGCACAGGCCTGGACGTGGTTCATCGGGATGCTCATCTTCGGACGGGGCATGCACTGGCTGGGTCTGCTGGGCGCCCCCCGGCGGACCATGCTGGGCGCCGCGAGCTACGCTGAGTTGCGCCCCGACTGGGCCCTCCCCTCCATCCTGGTAGGGGTCGGCGGCGCGATCCTGGCGGTCAGCCTCTACCTGTACCTGGTGCAGATCGTGGCCACCCTGTTCTTCTCCCGAGAGCCCGCGCAGGTGGAGGTGCCCGAGGCCGAGGCCGTGTCGGGGCCGGAGCACGCGCCCTTCTGGTTCGAGCGGTGGCGGCTGTGGGTGGAGGTCGCAGTGGTGCTGGCCGCGCTGGGCTACGTCCCCACCGTGCTGGACCTGGTGACCCGGTTCAACCCGGTGCCGGGGCTGCGCGTCTGGTAGCGGCAACGTTAAGGGCATCGGACGGGCCGCGCTCGCCATACATCCCCCATGGAATCGGGGGGAGTGACCGATGGCGGGCCGGCCCGTCCGGCCGCGTCTCGTCCCTCGCTGGCGGTGGCAGAGGTCGGTCGCGACCGCGACGTTGGCGTCGATGGCCTCGCTATTTGCGTGGGCCGGCTGGGGTGCCTGGCAGCACCGGGTCGAGGGGCAGGTCGTCGTGGAGGCCCCCTGGAGGCAGTGGGAGCGCCGGCTGGTGCTGACCGAGCGCCGGCTCTGGGAGCCCCTGGCCGCTGCCGGGCTCGGCGCCGGCACGGTGACCGCCGACCGACCGCCCTTCGTCTGGCCGCTGTGGCGGCTCCGCATCGAGGCCGTGGGCCAGGCCAGCCGGGAGCTTTGGGTGCTGACCGATGGCGGGCTGTGGGATCCCACCCGTCGAGCAAGGGTCGCGGCTAAGTCCGACGCACGGGCAGCCGCGGCCGAGGCCGTGCAACTCCTGGCTACGGGCGTCTTCGGCGAGCTCGTGCCATGGACCAGCGTGGACCCGCTCTTCTCCTGGGACTCCGTGGCCGTCCTGGAGGACCTGCGGACCGGCGTCCGTCTGACGGTACGCCGCTACGGCGGCTACCTCCATGCAGACGTGGAGCCCGCCACTCGCCATGACATGGCCGTATTGCGGGCACTGTATGCCGGCGAGTGGAGCTGGCGACGACGGCCCGTGGTGGCGGTCATCGCGGGGCGACGCATCGCGGCCTCCATCAACGGGATGCCTCATGGCGGCGGAGTGGTCGAGGACAACGACTTCCCCGGCCACTTCTGCCTGCACTTCCTGGAGAGCCAGGTGCATGCGAGCCGGCGGGTGGACCCCTCTCACCAGCTCATGGTCTGGCAGGCTGCAGGACGGCTGGCCCAACGCATGGCGGAGCTACCCCCCGACCAACTCGTCACCTGGGCCCTGGCCGCCATCAACGAGGACGACGAGGCGGGCCTGGCACTGGCCAGCGCCGGCGGCGACGCTACGCTCGTGGGTCGCCTGCTGGAGGAGATCCGCTATGTCGTCGGTGAGCGCGTCGAGGCCATCGGGGCCTCGCGACCGGGAGAGTCGCCCCGAGCCCGCATCCAGGCTGTCGTCTACTACGCCTGGCCAGACCCCGGCGCCGGCTTTCGGCACAGTTTCGAGGTCCGGCTGGTGCCCCGCGGTGGGGAGCCGGCGAGCGGCGGGGGTTGGGCCGTCGACCTGGAGGACCTCGCCCGGCTCCTGGACCGACCCGCCTCGGCTCGGCCGGTGACGACGAGCTTCACGGGGCCGGAGTGCTGACCGGGTGCGTGCCGTTGGAGCCCGAGCCGGGCGCTTCCACCACCCGCAAGAAGGCCCGGACCACCTTCGGATCGAACTGGCTGCCGGCGTTTCGCACGATCTCCTCGATGGCCGAGCGTGAGTCCAGGGGGGCGCGGTACGGCCGCGGCGACGTCATGGCGTCATAGGCGTCGGCCACCGCGAAGACCCGGGCGACGAGGGGGATGGCCTCGCCCCGCAACCCCATGGGGTAGCCCTTGCCGTCGTAGCGCTCGTGGTGGTAGAGCACCACCTCGCTGCCGGCCATCAAGAACTCGATGCCGTCCAGCACCTTGAAGCCGAGGCTCGGATGGCGGCGCATGACGGCCCACTCCTCCTCGTCGAGCGGGCCGGGCTTGTGCAGGATGCGGTCGGGGATGCCGATCTTGCCGATGTCGTGCAGCAGGCCGCCCCGATACAGCGCCTGCAACTGCTCCGGCGGAAGCCCCAACTCGCGACCGATGGCCAGGGCAAGCGAGGCCACCCGGCGCGAGTGGCCCTCGGTGTCGCGATCGCGCACGTCGAGCGCGGCCGTCAGCGCCTCCAGCGTGTCGTCGTAGGCCTTTTCCAGGGCAGCGTAGAGCCGGGCGTTGCGGATGGCGACGGCGGACTGCCGCGCCAGCCCCTCGAGGAGCTGGACCTGCTCGGGGGAGAAGGATCCCGGCGTGCGTCGCCACACCACGAGCCCTCCCAGCAGCTCCTCCCGCGCCAGCATCGGCACCGCCAGGATGGCTCGGAATCCCTCGGCCCGCACCAGCGGGTGGAAGGGATAGTCCGGCTCCGCCTCGATGTCGGGGATCTGCACAGGACGACCGCCCAGAGCCGCCTGGCCGATGGCCCCCTGGCCGAGGGTGACCCGCGCCTGGCGGATCCCCTCTTCGAACGCCCGCGAGGCCCGGTGACCCGCGCTCACCCGCAGGGTGCCGTCTGCCGGGTCGTACTCGAAGACCCCGCCCGCGTCGGAGCCGGTCAGCTCGGCGGCGTAGCGTGCGACGGTCTGCAACACCCGGTGGACGTCGAGGCTGGCCACCAGCTCTATGCCGACGTCGTGGAAGGCCTGGAGGTGGCGGTACGCCTCCTGCAGGCGGTCGTACATCCGCTGCAGTTCGTCGGCGCGGTGGCGGCTCTGCTCGACCAGCAGGGCACTGGAGAGGGCCAGCGCCGCATGATGGGCGATGACCTCCAGTACCTGGCGCTCGTCCGGCCGATAGGGGCGGGCGGAGCGATGGAGGAGGACCAGCATCCCGATGATCCGGCGCTCCAAGAGGAGCGGAAAGACGGCAACGGCCCGCCACCCCTCTCGCCTCGCGGCCTCGGCCAGATCGGGCCAACGCTCCTGGGTCGTGGCGTCCGACAGGATGCGCGGTCGTGGCGCACGTCCTCTTGCCCCCGCGGTCATCTTGCGCATCCAACGACGCAGGGCCCGGTCGGAGCCCGACGCCACGCCCCGGGCGTGTGCGCACACGACGCCGTCGTCGGCGGACCACAGGTAGACGGCCACTCCGTCAGCGGCGGTCAAAGCGGAGGTCTCTCGGGTGAGCTGTCGGCAGATGGCGTCGACGTCGCGGGCAGCACCCACCCTCCACAGGGCATGCAACAGGCGCTGCAAGGGGGTCCCTTTACGACGTGTCGTCATGCGTGTGATGCTCCGATGAGGTGCCGCATGCCGGAGAACCCGGCGGCCACAGGGCCTAACTCGGGATTACGCGCGCACGGCCAATATCCTGCGCGGGTCGACGCGTCTGGACTAGACCTCCTGCTTGCTCGACTCCAACTCTCGCCCCAACCAGCGCGACAACAAGGAGGCGGCCCCATCCAGCGCCTGGGTGCCCGTCATCACCAGCACCCCGCCCGGCCGGACCCGCTCGAGCGCGGCCACCACAGCCTGCTCGAGGCTCGCCAGGTGCAGCGCAGGGACACGGGCCGACGCCAGGGCCGAGAGGACGGCTCGCCGCTCCTCGGGGAGGACCCGGTCCTTGGGCCCCACCGCCTCCTCGGCGTCCGTGACGACGATGGCCTCGATGGGCAGGCGGTGCGACCAGGCCGCCACGACCTGCCCGTTGCGGAGGTTGATCTCCACGCCCCGGCTTCCCCGGATGCCCATCAGCAGGACGATGCCCCGGGCGTCGCAGGCGGCCAGCGTGCCCAGCAGGCGCTCGAGGCTGGCCGGGTGAGCCGCCGTGTCGTCGATGACGACGAAGGGCTCGCGTACCAGCACTTCCGTCCGTCGCCGCAGCGGGCGCAGGGCCTCGAGTCCACGACGCAGGGAGTCGGGTGCGACCCCCATCCCCAGCGCGACCGCGGTCGCCCCCACGGCAGCCAGCGCGGCATGCGGCCCCAGCAGGGGAAGGAGGACCGACATCGTCGGCAGGGGTCGACCATCGAGGGTGACGTGCAGCTCCAGCGAGACGCCCGAGAGGTCGAGCCTACGGATCCGGCCCACGACGCGGGCGCTCTCCCCCTGCGCTGGCCCGGCCCCGAGGGCGGCGCCCTCGCCCGACAGTCCGTAGCCGATCCGCTGGGACGCCGGCCACCGCTCGGCCAGCGCGCGCGTGTGCGGGTTGCCGGCGTGGTAGATCAGCATGGCCTCCCGATCCAGCAGCTCGAGAAGCCGCGCCTTGGCCTCGAGGTAGGCTTCGAAGGTAGGATGGACGTCGAGGTGCTCGTGGGGCGCCAGCTCCGTCAGCACGCCCGTGCGAAGCCGTACCGAGGCCGCACGGTGCTGCAGCAGCGCGTGCGACGACACCTCGAGCGTGGCGGCGACCAATCCCTCGTCCACCATGGTCCGAAGGGCCGCCTGCAGCGTGACCGGATCGGGAGTGGTCAGTTGGGAGGGCCGCCATCCCCTGCCCGTGAAGATGCCCAGGGTCCCCACGGCTCCCGTGGGGATGCCGGCGGCCTCGAGCAGCTGCCGGGCGAACAGGGCGGTGGACGTCTTGCCCACCGTGCCGGTCACCCCCACGACATGGAGCGCGTCGGACGGGTGGTGGTACCACGCCGCAGCCATCCACGCCAGCGCCAGACGGCTATCGGCCACCAGCGCGACGGGCAGGCGGGGCTCCAGCAGCGCGAGACGTCGCGACACCTCCGGCCTGTCCACCACGACGGCAGCCGCCCCCCGGCGGATGGCCTCCTCGACGTAGGCGTGACCGTCGACGCGCGTGCCCCGGACGGCTACGAAGCAGTCACCAGGTCTTACGGCCCTCGAGTCCGCGGTCAGCCCGCGGATCCAGCCGTCCGCGTCGGCGTGGCCGGGCGGCAGATCGAGCAGATTGGGGATCGCCCGCAGGAGGCGCGCCAGGGGGACGGCCCCGTTGGCCGTCCCCTGGTGCCGGTCTTCTTGGCTCCGTCGCATCGGCTTCACGCAAACGCCCCTGACGACCTCCTGACGGCATCCTCCCGTAGCCGCTCAGAAGGCCGGCAGGACAGCCCCCTTGTAGCGGTCCAGCAGGAATTGTCGCACCGCCTCGGAGGTGAGGACCTCGGCCACCTTCTTCAGCACCGGGTTGTCCTTGTCACGGCTGCGCACCGCCAGGACGTTGGCCAGCGGGCTGACGTAGGGCTGCTGGACGTCCTCCAGCACGATCGCGTCGGAGATGGGCCGCAGGCCCGCCTCCAGGGCGTAGTTGCCGTTGATGACCGCGGCGTCGACGTCGGGCAGGACCCGCGGCAGCTGGGCCGCCTCCAGCTCCCGGATCACCAGCCCCTTGGGATTGCGCACGATGTCGAGGACCGTGGCCGACAGGCCCAGGCCGGGCTTGAGCTCCACCAGACCGGCCTGCTGCAGCAGCTGCAGCGCGCGCCCGGCGTTGGTCGGGTCGTTGGGGATGGCCACGACGGCCCCCTGCCGAAGGGCCTCCACGCTGCGCACCTTTTGCGAGTAGAGGCCCATGGGCTCGATGTGCACACGGGCGATGTACGTCAGATCCAGCCGGTGATCCCTGGAGAAGGTCTCCAAGTAGGGGATGTGCTGGAAGTAGTTGGCCTCCAGCTCCCCGTCGGCCAGGGCCAGATTGGGACGCACGTAGTCGGTAAACTCGATGATGCGCAGCTCGATGCCCTCCTGCGCCAGCAGCGGCTTGATGAACTCCAGCACCTCGGCGTGAGGTACCGGGGTGGCCCCGATGCGCACCACTGCCGGCCCTGCGGCCTGCACGTCCGCCACGATGCTGCCCAGCCCCACCGCCAGCAGCAGCACCGCTGCCAGGCCCAGCACCCATCGCCGGGCGGGGCCGGCCGAGGTCAGCTTGTCCTGATACATCTTACGAAGGACGCCCCCCTTTTCCTGACGGACTCCTCGAGTCTAGTGGCGAAGCCGACGGGCAGCTGCGTCGCCCGCGGCCTGGATGGCTTGAACGAGGATCACCAGCAGCACGACGGTCTGGATCATGACGTCCGTGCGAAACCGCTGGTAGCCGTAGCGGACCGCCAGATCCCCGAGCCCACCCCCTCCCACGGCTCCGGCCATCGCCGAGTATCCCAGCACGCTGACGGCGGTGATGGCGGCCCCCAAGGCCAGGGAGGGCAGCGCCTCGGGCAGCAGGACCCGCGTGACGATCTGCCACGGGGTGGCGCCCATGGAGAGCGCGGCCTCCACCACGCCGGGATCGACCTCCCGCAGCGCCGTCTCCACCAATCGAGCCACGAACGGGATGGCCGCCACGGTCAGCGGCACCATGGCGGCGCTGGTCCCGATGGAGGTGCCCACCACCCACCGCGTGAAGGGGATGATGGCGACCAGCAGGATGATGAAGGGCACGGAGCGCCCGATGTTGACCACGGCGGCCAGCACCTCGTGAAGCCACCGCCGCTCCAGCACGTGGCCTCGATCCGTCACCACCAGGAGCACCCCCATCGGGATGCCCACCAGGTGTGCCAGCAGGGTCGCCACGCCTGTCATGTAGAGGGTCTCCAGCGTCGCCCGCCACAAGAGCTGCGTGCTCATTCCCACGCCACCACCTCGACGCCCCACGAGCGCATGGTCTCCACGGCAGCCTCCACCTGGTGGGGCTCCCCATCGATGGCCACCACCAGGGTGCCGAAGGGCGTGCGCCCGATGCGGTCCACGTTGCCGTGGACGATGTTGATGGTCACGTCGAAGGCCCGTACCACCTCGGAGATGACGGGCCGCTCGGCCACCGGCCCCAGGAAGGCCAGACGAAACAGACGCCCGGGCGGCGCCGTGGCACCGTCGGCCCCCCCGACCAGGTGGGCCAGTGCCCGTGCCGCGGGTGCGCCGACCAGTCGCCGGGCAGCGGCCGAACGGGGCCGTGTCAGGACCGAGATGGTGTCGCCCACCTCCTCGACCCTTCCCTCGGCCATCACCGCTACCCGGTCGCAGATGGCCTGCACCACCGTCAGCTCGTGGGTGATGATGAGCATGGTGATGCCGAGCTCACGGTTGATGCGTCGCAGCAGCGCCAGGATCTGCGACGTGGTCTCGGCGTCCAGCGCGGAGGTGGGCTCGTCGCACAGCAGCACCCGGGGCTCCGGTGCCAGGGCACGGGCGATCCCCACCCGCTGACGCTGACCGCCGCTCAGCTGCGAGGGGTACGCATGGGCCCGATCCGCCAGCCCCACCAGGTCCAGGAGCTCCATCACCCTGGCCCGGATGCGCGCCCGGGGGACCCCGGCGATCTCCAGTGGAAAGGCCACGTTGCCGAAGACGGTGCGGGAGTGGAGCAAATTGAAGTGTTGAAAGACCATCCCGATGCGCCGTCGGGCCTCCCGCAGCCGTCCGGCCCCCAGGGCGGTCAACTCGACCCCGTCGACCCAGACGCGCCCGCGATCCGGGCGCTCCAGGAGGTTGATGCAGCGCACCAGGGTGCTCTTGCCCGCCCCCGAGAGCCCGATGATGCCGAAGGACTCGCCGGGCCACACCTCCAGGGAGACGTCGCGCAGCGCGACGACCTCCCGCCCTCCTTGCCGGAAGGTCTTGCACAACCCCTCCAGCCTCACCGTGGGCGCCACGCCCTCGGGATGCGGGGTAGCGCCATCCCGCCCTTCGACCGGGATGGGGGCCGCCCAGGTCGCCTCGTTTCGCACGATCTCGGCTCGCATGTCCACCCGCCACGTCCCGGTCCCTCGGCGTCGGTTGCGGTGCAAAAAAAGACCTCTTCCACCCGGAAGAGGTCATGCGCGCCCAGCCTCGGGACCTCGTATCTCTCCGGGCTATCGCCGGCAGGAGTTGGCACCACTGCGACGCACGGCGCGTCGCCGGTTGCCGGGCTTCATCGGGCCAGTCCCTCCGCCACTCTGGATACCAGGTCTGCCGCCGGATTCACTTTTGCTCAAATGATAGCGACGGGGGTAGGGTGTGTCAACCGGCGCGGCAGGTTCGGCAGGCTTCGACGAGGTACTTTTGGTTGGAAGGGGACCGAAGGAGGTGTCGATATTGAAAGCGGTTACCGTCACCATCGATCGCGACCGCTGTAAGGGCTGCGAGCTGTGCATCTCCTTTTGCCCCGCCGATGTCCTAGCCCTTTCCGACCGCGATTTCAACGCCGCTGGCTACCGGCCCGCGGTCGTCGCGCGAGCCGAGGCCTGTACCGGATGCGCGCACTGCGCCCGCATGTGCCCCGAGGCTGCCATCTCCATCACCGTGTTGCGTCCGGCGACCCCGGTGGCGGGATAGTCTCGACGCCGGGTCTGCCCGTGTCGAAGGGGGGAGTGGCCGGTGACTTCGCCCAGCAGCAACGGCCGGCGTGTGTTGATGAAGGGGCTGGAGGCGATGGGAGAGGCGGCCATCCGGGCCGGATGCCGCTACTTCTTCGGATACCCCATCACCCCCCAGTCCGAGCTGCCCGAGTACATGGCGCGCCGCCTGCCCGAGGTGGGGGGCGTCTTCCTGCAGGCCGAGAGCGAGGTGGCCGCCATCAACATGGTCTACGGCGCGGCGGGCGCCGGCGGCCGCGTCATGACCTCGTCGTCGAGTCCCGGCATCAGCCTCAAGCAGGAGGGCATCTCCTACATCGCCGGCGCCGAGCTGCCCTGCGTCATCGTCAACATGATGCGGGGAGGCCCGGGGCTGGGCGGGATTCACCCGTCTCAGGCCGACTACTTCCAGGCGACCCGAGGCGGGGGACATGGTGACTACCGCCTCATCGTCCTGGCGCCCGCCTCCGTGCAAGAGCTGGCCGACTCCATGGTCGACGCCTTCGAGCTGGCCGAGCGGTATCGCATCCCGGTCATGGTGGTCGGCGACGGCCTGCTCGGGCAGATGATGGAGCCTGTCGTGCTTCCGCCCGAGCGGCCCGTCGAGCCGCCGCGCCGCCCGTGGGCCACCACCGGGGCTCGGGGGCGGCCACCCAACGTCATCAGCTCCTTCTACCTCGACCCCGCCGAGCTCGAGGCCCACAACCTGCGCCTCCAGCAGAAGCACCGGGCCATCGAGCAGGCCGAGCAGCGAGCTGTGGTGGAGGATCCCGACGGCCAGTCCCGTCTTTTCCTGGTCGCCTACGGCACCGCCGCCCGCATCGCCCGAGCGGCCATGAGGGCGGCCCGCCGGGCCGGCATCCCGGTCGGGTTGGTGCGGCCCATCACCCTTTGGCCCTACCCCCGGGCGACCTTCGACGCCCTGATGGATCGGGCCGTGGCGTTCGTCACCGTCGAGCTGAGCCTGGGTCAGATGGTGGAGGACGTGCGGCTGGCGGTCGAGGGACGCAGGCCCGTCTTCTTCTACGGGCGCACCGGGGGGATGCTGCCCGAACCCGACGAGATCGTCCGGTACCTGGAGTCCGTGTGGCATCAGCTAGCGGCGCCGACGTCGGCCGCAGGCCAGACGAGAGGGTGAGGCTCCCCATGGCACGCACCGTGGAGGTCTCGAGCGAGTCCCGTGCCCGTGTGGTGGCCGCCCGGCCTCGGGCCTTGAGCGACAAGCCCTTCCACTACTGTCCCGGTTGCACGCACGGGCTGGCTCACCGCCTGGTGGCCGAGGTCATCGACGAGCTGGGCATCCTGGAGCGCACCATCGGGGTCGCATCGGTGGGCTGCTCCGTCTTCGCCTTCGAGTACTTCCGATGCGACTTCCAGCAGGCAGCCCACGGCCGTGCGCCAGCCGTGGCCACCGGCATCAAGCGCGTGCACCCTGATGCGGTGGTCTTCACCTATCAGGGAGACGGCGACCTGGCCGCCATCGGCACGGCCGAGATCGTGCACGCCGCCGCCCGTGGCGAGCGCATCACGGTCATCTTCATCAACAACGCCATCTATGGCATGACCGGCGGGCAGATGGCCCCCACCACCCTGGTCGGTCAGGCCACCACCACGACCCCCGCAGGCCGCATGGCCGAGCGGGCCGGCCATCCCATCCGGATGAGCGAGATCCTGGCCACCCTGGACGGCACGGCGTACGTGGCACGCATGTCGCTGCACGACCCTCTGCACGTCGGGCGGGCCAAGCGGGCCATCCGCAAGGCGTTCGAGGTGCAGCTCCAGGGGCTTGGGTTCTCGATGGTCGAGCTGCTCTCGAGCTGCCCGGTCAACTGGGGGCTCCCTCCTCGGGAGGCCTTGCGCTGGATCGAGGAGCGGATGATCCCCCACTATCCGCTGGGCGAATTCAAGGACGTACGGGGGGCGGCGTAGGTGGAGCACCAGATCCTGATCGCGGGCTTCGGGGGCCAGGGCGTGATGCTGGCGGGCGTGCTGCTGGCCCAGGCCGCCATGGACGAGGGCCGGGAGGTGTCGTGGGCGCCTTCCTACGGCCCCGAGATGCGGGGTGGTACGGCCCACTGCTCGGTGGTCATCGCCGACGAGCCCGTGGCATCGCCCGTCGTCACCCGGCCCACCGGCCTCATCGTCCTCAACGGGCCGTCACTCGAGCGCTTCGAGTCGACGGTGGTCCCCGGCGGCGTGCTGGTGGCCAACGTCTCGTTGATACCGGTCCCACCGCGGCGCACCGACATCCGGGTGCTCATGGTGCCCGCGAGCGAGTGGGCGTCGGCCCATGGCGCCCCTGCGGTGGCCAACATGGTGGCCCTGGGGGCCCTTGCCGCCGCCACGGGGGCCGTCTCGCTCGAATCGCTGCAAAGGGCGCTGCCGACGGTCGTCCACCCGCGCCACCAGCACCTGCTGCCACTCAATCGGCAAGCGCTGGAGGAGGGCTCTCGACTGGCTGCCCTAGCGCTTCGATGATAGGCAGCAGCCGGCCGGCGGCCAGCACGTGGGAGTGGTGTCGCTGGGCCAGGACGTCGGCCTGCCAGCGGCAGACGGCCGACAGGTCGTAGACGCACAGGCTCACGACGAGCCCCGCGAGGGTGAGGCGGCCGAGGAGGGTCTCCAGGTGGTCCAGGCGATCGAGCTCGTCTGGGCCGGGTAAGCCTGCCGCCTCGTCCGAGGCGATCGCATGCACGACCAGGGCCCCCGGCGGCACGCCGTCGAGGACGTACCGTGCTCGCGAGGAGTGGTCGTGCCGGCCATCGAGCTCCGTGATGGCGAGACGACGCTCTGGGGGAAGACGACGGTCGGCACGCAAGGCCTCGACGAAGTCGGGAGGCCCCAGGACGCGCACGGACCGCCCGGCCCTCAGCGCCGCCGACGCCAGCGGCGCCACCACGGCCGCGAAGTGCTGCGGACCCGCGCAAAACCAACAAGCGTGTGCGGGCACTGCCCGATGCGACAAGACGCCCCACAGCCGATCGTGAGCATGCAACGTGCGTCACCCCCGCGCGAGCCCGGTACCCCTCCCCGGGTACTGGGTTATTCCTGCGCGTGCCGTGAATACCTTCCTGGCTTGGGGGTGGAGGACGTAGCTTTTTTCAGGAAAGGAGATCCATGACGAGGTTTTTGTGCTTGTAGGAGGAGGTCACCGCGTCGGCCGGGGGCGCTCAGCCGAAAAGAACACGTGCCAGCGGAGCCCCGGACCAGACGAGCTGGCTGCTCCACAACAGGAGGGCCGCCCACAGCGTGCAGAGCACGACCCACCCTACCAGCCAGCCGGCAGCGCTCAGCAGCAGGCCCCGCGCCCCCGCCCCTCTCGACGAGCCGAAGGCGCTGCTCGCCACGGCGCGCTGCAAGAGCCCAGCCACCTGTGGCCAGATCTCGCGCCACGCCGTCCAGGCCCCGTACGCCGCCACGAGCCCCCAGCTGGCCCACATCCAGACCGCCTGACTCACCGCCATCCCTCCCGGCCCATCCGGCGCCAGACGACGACGGCCGCGACCGTCGCCAGGAGCAACCCGTAGCTCCCCACGGCCAGACCCCGGGGGCGAAACATCCAGCCCGTCACCATCGATAGGGCGCCGGTGGCGACGAGGGGTGCGATCAGGAGCCAGCGTGGAATGAAGCCGCCCGACCCTCGCGACAGGGCCTCGGGCTCACCGGAGACTCCGTGGACGCTCTCCCGCAGCATGCGGCATCGCCCCCACCTAGAGGGTCGCGCCGGGCTACGGGGAGACACCATCGGATGGGGGCGGTACCAAAAGGAGGGCCCGGACCTGATCTCGTCCGGGCACAAGACCCTATCCCGACTCAGGGTTCGATCAGGCGGGTACGGATCGCGAAGCGCACCAGCTGGACCCGGTCGTTGATGTTGAGCTTTTGCATGATGTTGGCGCGGTGCGTCTCCACCGTCTTGAGGCTGATGTTGAGGCGCTGGGCGATCTCGCGGTTTTTGTAGCCCTCGGCGATGAGCCGCACGATCTCCCGCTCCCGCTCGGTGAGCAGGGGCGCCTCCTGCCCGTGCTCGAGCCGGTGCAGGTAGTCGCTCAGGACCACCTGGACGATGGCGGGGTGCAGGTACGACTCACCCCTCATCACCGCCCGGATGGCGCTCAAGAGCTCCTGGCCCGCGGCGCGCTTGACGACGTACCCATGCACGCCGGCCCGCAGTACATGCAGGATGTAGTCCTCGGACTCATGGATGGTCAGTGCCAGCACCTTGACCTGCGGCCAGTCTCGCCGTATCCGACGGATGGCCTCGAGCCCCGACGTGCCGGGCATGGAGATGTCCATCACCACCACGTGGGGCTGCAGCTGCTGCACCATGGCGATGGCCTGCTCGCCGTCGGACGCCTCGCCCACCACCTCGATGTCGGGTGCGGCGCGCAGGATCATGACCAGGCCCTCGCGGACGATGGTGTGGTCGTCCGCCACCACCACGCGGATGGGCCCCTCGGAGGCAGCCCTGTCCGGAGCGCTCACGCCAGACACCCCCTCTCTTGCCGCTCGTCGATCGGCCGACTGTTCAACGCTCGGCCTCGTAGCGCGACGGACACTGGACCAGGATCTGCGTCGCCTCGAGCCGCCCGTCGGCCCACAGTCGCCCCTCGACGATGACGGGGCTCCCCTCCTGGAGGTTGTCGGGCGGGGCGCCCCGGTAGACCACGTCGATGGCACGCGCCCGCGAGCCGGAGGGCCCCGTCGCGACGGCGGCTCGGGCGGAGGCCTCGGACGCGCCCGTCTCGCCAGGCCCCAGCACGAAGCGGAGGGTGGTCTCGCTCGCGTCGAACCGCAGCGTCCCCGGCGTGACGCTCCCGTGCACCCTCACGGAGAGCGGCTCCCGCCTGTCGGCCGCCCTCGCCAGGGCCTCGTCGGCCGACAGATAGTAGGTCGTCGCCCCCTGGAAGGCCGTGCCCATCAGGTAGGCCGTCGCGCCCACCACCAGCAGGGCCCCCAACCAGAGGCGCCATCGGGATGTCCCCTGTCGCATCGCTCTCCTCGACCTCTCCCGGAGGGAAGGGCGAGGGGGCGCCCCCGCCCCCTCAGAGACCCTTCACCGTGATCTTGCCGGTCTTGGGATCCATGGCATGGCAGTTCATGCACTGGCCCTGGTAGTTGGTGATGAAGTGATTGTCGGCACCGCCCACCAGGTGCGCCTTGTGCATGAGCTCCCCGAACGGATACTTGCTGTCAGGCTTGTGGCAGTTGATGCACTGCTTGGGCAGATCCTGGAGCATCCGATCGGAGACCCGCGGGTGCCGGCCCTCCTTGACCATGTTGGCGATCTCGGTGGCCAGGCTGTAGTCCCGATCCGGGCTCACCTTGCGGTGACAGTCGTTGCACCCGTTGGGATGGGTGTCCTCGGCCGTGATGCCGGGGATCTGGGGCAGGGTCGCCTGTTGCGCCGCGCCGGCGGCGACAACCGAGGCCACTGCCAGCCCCATGACCAGCAGCCCGATCATCCAACGTGCCCGCATTGCGATGACACCCCCTCTCTCGGCGACGGTCTCTAGGGGGTAGAAGGGCCCCCTCCCCTTCCGGGCGACGTCAAGGGCGCCCCCGTTGCCGAGGTCTGGTCCGATGCCCGGGCCGGGGGCTCGAACTCCAGCGGGTGCTCCCGCAGAGCTCGCTCCCTGGGCATGCGGCCGGTGAAGATGACCGGATCCATGGGGAAGACCTCGGGACGCAGGTGGGCGTTGTACATGTGCCAGATGAGGATGGCCACCACGGCCAGCACCGCCTCGCCCCCGTGGGCGGCCCTGGCGGCCGGGACGGCGACGCCGGGTAGGTATCGGGTGGCCGTCTCCGGATAGAGCAGGATCAGCCCCGTCAGCCCCATCACGGCCGTGCCCCAGACCACGGCCCAGTACTCGAACTTCTCCTTGAAGGAGTACCGGCCGAAGCGGGGCTCCTCGCTCTCGAGGCCCATGAAGTAGCGTAGTTGGTGCACCAGGTCCCGCACGTCCTGGATGCTCGGCCACATCTGCGATCGCAGACCGTAGCGGGTGGCTCTCGCCACCATCTCCAGGGCATGCACGACGCCCAGCCCCAGCAGGACCCAGGCCATCACGTGGTGGATCTCGCGGACTCGCTCGATCCCGCCCATCGCATCGATGAACCAGCGACTGATGGCAAGCTGGGCGTACTTCTGCGGGATGCCCGTCACTGCCAGCCCGGTGAAGCTCACCATCAGGACGGCGTGCTGCACCACCTGCCACCGGGTGAAGCGCTGGACGTACGCCTGTGGCTCCGCCCGGCCCACACCGGTGCCCGCTTGGCTAGCCGTCCGCTGCGCAACACTCGCCCGCACGGCGGCTCAAGCCCCCCTCCGTGTGTGCTCCCGGCGCTGGTGGGCCCGTTCCAGGGCGATGTAGCCCAAGAAGCCCAGCACCGAGATGCCCGTGACGATCCGGTAGAACCACGCGATGCCGCCCACCAGCGGGTGTCGCTCGGGGTTGTCGTGCATGCTCCATGCCGTCGCGAAGGCGTCGGTGGCGTCCGGGTGGCACTTGCGACACGTGGCAGGCAGGTTGGTGACGTAGACGCTGGATCTCGGATCGTCGGCCGGCAGGATGGCGTGGGCCCCGTGGCAGTCGGAGCAAACCGCGACGGGGATGTTTTCGCCCTTCTCCTTGAGGAGGGAGGCGGTCAGCCCGTGAAACTCCGCCAGGTAACTCGGGACCGTGCCCGTCCTGACGCCGTGGGCCGTCATCAGCTCGTCGTCGGCGTGGCAGGAGGCGCACGTGTCCACGATGCCGGCTCTGAAAGACGGCGTCGAGACCGGCTGGATGGCATGCGCGTCGCCGTGGCAGGTCGTGCAGTTGGGTACGTCGGGATCGCCCAGGCTCAAGGCGCGCCCGTGCACCCCGAGGTTGAAGTCGTCGCCTGCCGAGTGACACCAGGCGCACACCTGCTGCTGCTCCAGCACCCACTTCGACCGCGTCTGCGTCACCTCGGGGTGGGGATACTCGTCGTACCCGACGTGACAGGTCTGACAGCCCAGGCCTGCCTGGGCGTGGACCGAGCTGGCGAAGACCTCCGGGTCGACCCGCACGTCCACCTCGACCCCGTCCGCGAAGATGACGGACATCCCCTCCATCTCGTGGCAGCTCAGGCACGCCTGGCTCGCCTCGTCCAAGATGTCGAAAGGCGAGACGGCTGCCGGCGCCGCCTCCTCCGGGGCATCGCCCTCAGCCGCGGCGTCCCCCGCTCCCCTTACCCCCACCAGGGCCAGAGCCAGGAGAAGGACGACCCCGGCCGAACGCGCCCACCCTCCTGTGCGCGTGCGATCCTTCACCACCGTTGCCCCCCGTGCTGGTGGTCATGTCACCGCGGTGGAGTCTACCGCTCCCCCCCGCTCCGTCCCATCCGGCGGAGACCCGACTTGGGCTCCATGGAGACCTGAGTCTATCCCTGGCCGCTCCGGCTCCATTGTAAAGCGACGCTATCGTCCACCAGGAGTGACGAATGTCCCCGGGGCGGCCTGACTGGCGTACCCTTGACGGTTGGACAGGCTCTGCGTAGTCTTGGGGTGAGAGCGATTGTCAGTCTCATGCCGGTGGCGAAGGAGAGAATGGTTAGTAATAATAACTCCTACTTGCGCCCGCTGTCCATGGGCTGCGCTTCGGAGGCACCGCCATGCGCCCGGCCGGGCCGGCACTCTTCGCCCCCGCAGTGGGTGCCGCTCTCCGAGCTGCAGCGGGGCGAGGTAGGGGTCCTGCGCCACCTGGCAGGCGGACGCGGTCTTCGGGCTCGGGCCCTGGCCCTGGGGCTGGTACCCGGCACCCCCCTCTCCGTAATCCAGGCCATCGGAGGGTCTGCCGTCATCGCCGTCAGGGGCAGCCGACTGGCGCTCGGACGTCGGATGGCCGAGCGCGTCTGGGTCGAGCGGGTGAGCGCCCCCGCGACGACCCCCGTACCGACACCCGGTGTGCGCACCCCTGAGCCGGGGGCGGCCGTCCGGTCACAGGGATGGGGTCGTCCCCGATGGGCTGCCATGTAACGACGCAAGCCCCTCCGGTCGACACCGAGCAGCGTCCCGTGGTAGTGGCGCTGGTCGGTAACCCCAACGTCGGCAAGAGCAGCCTCTTCAACGCCCTGACCGGCCTCCACCAGCGGGTCGGCAACTGGCCCGGCAAGACCGTGGAGCGCCGGGAGGGGTTGCTGGAGCTGGCCGGCCGCACTGCTGTGGTGGTCGACCTGCCCGGCAGCTACAGCCTGGAGTCCTACACCCTGGAGGAGTCCGTCACCCGCCAGTTCCTCCTGCAAGAGAAGCCCGACCTCATCGTCAACGTGGTCGACGTGCTGCACCTGGAGCGCAACCTCTACCTGACCTCCCAGCTCCTGGAGCTCGGCATCCCCATGGTCGTGGCTCTGACCATGGGCGACATGGCTCGAGCCCGAGGGGTGGAGGTCGACGTCGACGCCCTCGCTCGTCGACTGGGCGTGCCGGCAGTGCCGGTCGTAGGGGCCACGGGCGAGGGGCTGGACGTGCTGCGCCGCACGCTGGCGTCGGCCATCGCCGACGGGCTACAGGCACCGCCTCCCCCGGTCTACCCCGACCCGACCCTGGAGGAGCTGGTGGCGAGCCTGGCCGGCCGGATCCCCTCCGACCGGCCGGGCGCGGGGCGTCGGCTGGCTCTGGCCCTAATCCAGCAAGACCCCGAGGCCATCCGGGAGATCGAGGCCATCTTGTCCGAGACGGAGCGGGAGCACCTGCTTCGGGCGGTAGAGGCCGCCGCGCCCGATGGCCCGGTGAGGGTGGCGGACGCCCGCTACGCCTGGGTCGCATCCGTGGTGCGGGAGGCGCTACGCGAGAGGGTCGCCGACCGGCCGCCGAGAGGGATGCATGCGAGCCTGGCCGACCGGGTCGACCTGATCGTCACCCATCCCGTGGTCGGCCCGCCGCTGACCGCAGCCACGCTGGCGGCCGGGATATGGGCGGCCTTTCGGGCCGCGGGCCCCGTGCAGGATTGGCTGGACGGGTTCTTCGCCTGGCTGTCGGGCTCCGTCACGGGCGTCCTGGGAGATCGGGTGGCGCCCTGGGCGGTGGCGCTGCTCACCGACGGGCTGATGGCCGGCGTCGCCACGGTGGCCCTGTTTGCCCCGCTCATCGCCGCCTTCTTCCTGTTCCTGGGGCTGCTGGAGGACTCGGGCTACTTCGCCCGGGCCGCCTTCGTGCTGGACCGGTTGCTGAGCCGCTTCGGACTGCAGGGCAAGGCCGGCATCGGGCTCTTCATCGGCTACGGCTGCAACGTGCCGGCCGTCATGGCGGCGCGCACCGCCTCGTCGACGACCTCGCGCCTGATCAGCGTCCTGGTCTCGCCGCTGGTCATCTGCTCCGCTCGCCTGGTGGTCATCGGCTTCATGGCCGGAGTCTTCTTCCCGGGAGGCGGCGCGGCTTGGGTGATGGTGGGGCTCTACGGCCTGGGTCTGGCGCTGGTGCTCCTGGTCGCATGGCTGCTCTCCCGCACCGCGCTGCGCGGAGACGAGGAGCCCTTCCTCATCGAGCTGCCCCCCTACCGCCTCCCGAGGATGCGCAACGTGGCGCTCTACGCGTGGCACCAGACGGCCCACTTCCTGCAGCGAGCGGTCACCGTCATCGCCCCCATGACCGCGGTGGTGTGGGCCATCGCCTACTTTCCGTCGGGGTCGGTCGAGTCGAGCCTCGCCGCCGGGCTGGGGCACCTGCTGGAGCCCCTCGGGCGTCCGCTGGGCTTCGACTGGCGGCTGATCGTCTCCCTGTTCCCCGGCTTCCTCGCCAAGGAAGCCTCGCTGCCCGCCATGGCGGTGTTGTACGCCTCAGGCTCCGAGCAGGGTCTGGGCGCCGCTCTGCGTGCCGCCCTGACTGTGCCGCAGGCGCTTTCGTACCTCGTCTTCTACACCTTCTACACGCCCTGCCTGGCTACGGCCGTCACCATCTACCAGGAGACGGGCTCGACCAGGTGGACGCTCGTCGCGGTCGGATACTCGCTTCTCCTGGCGGGCGTGCTGGCGTGGGGCGTCCATTGGGGGGCCCTGCACCTGTGGGCGGCATGAGCGAGAGACCCCTGGCCCGCCTCCTCGAGGAGGTGGCCTCCGGGCGCGCCGGCAGCGCGACGGACCTCGCCGGCCGGCTTCGGGTGGACCCCCAGCAGTTGCGCCTGATGCTGCGCCAGCTGGCCGCGCTGGGGCTGATAGCGCCCGCGCCCCGGGGCCAGGCTTGCCCTGCTGTGTCGCCGGGCGAGCCGGTCTGCCGCCGCTGCCCGGTGACCACCGCGTGCCCCCTGGCCACGACGGACGTGTCGTGGACGTCAGGTGCTGCCGTGAGCTGGCGCCTCACCCCACGGGGGCGAGCCCTCGTGCGTCGCGGTCGGCCGTCGCCGGCCCCCGCCTGACGGCCAGGGCCGAGCCGGCACGGGGGCCTCATGGGGCATGTGACGGGGCCGTCGAGTCGGACGTGGCCTGCCCCAGGAAGTCTGCCAGCCCTATCCGTCCGGATGCGAGCCGAGCCGCCGCCTCCCGGACGGCGTGCATCTCGTGGAGCGCCTCCTCCCACGGCCTGGCGCCCCATACGGCCGGGCCCGACGACAACAGAGGCGGTGCGTCGCCCGAGGCCCTCGTGCTGGATGTGGGAGAGCCCTCGGATACGGGCGGCGTCTGCAGCAGCACGTCGACGCCCGGGGGGAGCGCGAGGCCGTGCCACCAGGGGACGTATTCCGGAGGCGGTGCATCCCGAAGCTGCCGACGCGAAGGGGGCTCCTGCCACTGGGGGTTCCAGACGGGGACCACGGCCTCAAACCCGCTCAGGGCCCAGGCGGTCCAGCGGGCCAGGTGCCACGCCAGCTCGAAGGCCACTTGCACCCGCACGTCGTCGGCGCCAGGGCGGGCCAGCACCAGATATCCGCTGGCGCTCAACAGGGGCCCGGGGAGCCGGCTCGCTTCCTCTGCGTCGACCGGAGCGGCGACCAGGCCAGCCTGGGGCGTCGCCGACGCCGGGTACGGCCACGCGCCCAGCCGCCGCAGGAGTCTTCCGCTGACCGGCCCCACGGCGTCGGCCTCTCCGGTGTACAGGGGCTCGAGCAAGCTCAGGTCCGATCGCTGCAGGGGGATGCCGCCCTGGGCCCTCCCTCCGCTGACCGGCGCAGCGGCTACCCAGGCGGCGGCGGCTTCGAGCCGTTGGCGCTGCCAGACCGGCCCCGGAGATGGTGGCGTAAGGGTCATCGCAAGGTAACGCCAGGTGAGAGGATGGCCCGAGTGCAGCCAGACCCGCGGCTGGGCCGTGCCCGCCCTCTTGAGCCAGCCGTGCCACTCCACCCACCGCGGCACGCCCCACCACTCGTCATCCCGGCTGACGAGATCCCAGGCGCCAGGCATCATGGCCATGGAGCGCACCTGGGGGAGCCGGGGCTCCATGTACCGGCGCAGGGGCACCTGCCAGCGCGCGTCGAGGAAGTAGACGGCATCGGGGGTGCCCAGCACGTCGGGAAGGTCCCCCATCTGCAGCGCCTCGGTCACGGCATCCGGGTACTCCGTCCAGGACAACACCCTCACCTGCGCCGTGACGTTGGGGTAGCGTGCCCGGAAGGCTTCGAGCCCCTCGGTCAGGACCTGTTGCCATCGACCGGCCTCCAGCAGCGCGGGCTGGTCCACGTCCCATACCTGGAGCTCGAGGGTCACGTCGGGGCGGACCCGCACGTCGGGGCGAAACTCGCGTTCGCCCACCTGGACCCGGGGACCCCACCAGGGCCATCGGGGCAGGGGGAGAGCCTCCAGGAGCGGCTCGTACAGCATGCCGATGCCCCCGCCCAGCAAAACGGCGGCCACGAGCACGAGCCACCACCGCATGCGTCGGCGCGTCACGCCACTACCCACCTACCTCTTCAGACCCAGGGCTCTAAACAGATCCGGCGTCGCCGCCGCCACGGGCGGCAGCGCCCACTGGCGCTCGGCCTCCGCGATGGCCTGCATGGTCTGGGGGCCCATCCTGCCATCGGCCCTCCCGGCGTCGAACCCCTGGCCGCGCAGGGCCCATTGCAGGATGGGGACGTTCCAGCCCGAGGCACCCGCCGGGATGGGGCTGTCCCACGTGGCCTCGGGCAGCACCCCCACGATGGTGACCGGCGTCCCCTCGGAGACCATGTCCCAGAGCCGCTCGACGTGGTCGTTGAACATGCGGATGCAGCCGCCGCTGGCCCGGGTGCCGATGGACCAGGGCTTGTTGGTGCCGTGGATGCCGTACATCCCCCAGGGGACGTCGAGGCCCAGCCAGCGCGTGCCGAAGCCGCCGCCCCAGTCGCGGTCCTTGCGGACGACCCGCCACTCGCCCACGGGGGTGACGGTGGACGGCTTGCCCACCGCGACCGGCCAGCGATGTACGACCTGGTCGCCCCGGTAGAGCGTCAGCTCCATGACCGTCGTGTCCACGACGATCCAGTAGCCGCCCGGCTGCCGTTCCGGGTGGGAGGGCAGCCGTCGGGCGCCGGTCGCAGACCCTGGCGGCGTCCGTTGCATCGTGGCCAGTCCGGCGACCTCCTGCTCGTAGGCCTTGGCCAGCGCCTCCCACGTCCGGGGTCCCACCACCCCGTCCGGCACCAGCCCCTGCTCTGCCTGGAAGCGTCGAACCGCCTCCCGGGTCCGCTCGTCATAGATGCCGGTGATGGGGGGAGCAAGTCGTCCCAACAGGCGCAGCCCCAGCTGCAGTTCCCGCACGGCGTCGGGCGGATCGGAGCGACCCGGCGCGCCCAGGGTCTCCTCCTCGGCGCAGACTCCCACGATCGACCCGGTCGCTGCCCGACCCGTCGCCGCTCCGGCCGCCGTGGCCGTCCATGCCTCTACCGCCAGCACGGTGGCGACGATGGCCGCCCTTAGCCTCAGGCACCCCCGCGGGCGCAAGTGGCCCCTCCCCTCCGTGGGGCTGGACGACCTCTGGGTCATGGCTATGGAGACGGGCCCGGCGTTATGCCCACGGACGCGAACGGGGCCGGCCCTCGGGAGGCCGACCCCGTTCGTGCCGGTGTTGGGGGACGTGGGACTCGTCTAGCGGAACTGCGCCAGCAGGCTCTCCGCCTGCTCCGGGCTCATGGGTCGCAGCTCCTGTGTGGCGATGGGCCCATCCTTGAGCGCCGGCACCTGCGCCTCGTACGACGGCTCGCCCTTCACCTCGTAGATGACCCCTAGCGGGATGCGGTCGCCCCATTCGTGCGCCTTCTGCCAGGCCGCGTCGTAGTTGGACGGGTCGTACGACGGGTCGTCGTCGAGCAGGTAGACCCGGTCACGATACCAATCGTAGGTGTTGATGCGGTTGAAGATGACGCACGGCTGGAGCACGTCGACCAGGGCGTATCCCTCGTGTCGGATGGCCCGGGCGATGAGCTTGGCCAGGTGCTTGGGGTTGCCCGAGAAGCCACGAGCCACGAAGGTCGCGCCGCCGGCGATGGCCAGGGCGAGGGGGTTGACGGCCTTCTCGATGGAGCCGTCCGGCGTCGTGCTGCTGACGAATCCACGCTGCGACGTCGGTGCCGTCTGCCCCTTGGTGAGGCCGTAGACCATGTTGTTCTCGACGATGTGGGTGATGTTGGGGTTGCGGCGCAGCGCGTGCAGGAAGTGGTTGCCGCCGATGCCGTAGCCGTCGCCGTCTCCGGTGATGGCGATGACGTGCAGCTTGGGGTTGGCCAGCTTGATGCCCTGCGCCACCGGCAACGCCCGCCCGTGCAACGTGGTGAAGCCGTTGGCGTGAATGTAGTCCGGCAGCTTGCTGCCGCAACCGATGCCCGAGACGAAGACCACCTCGTGCGGGTAGATCTCCAGCTCGGCCAGAGCCTGCTTCACCGCATTGAGGATGCCGTAGTCGCCGCAGCCCGGGCACCAGGTCGGGCGGACCGGGCTGTTATACAGCTTCGCGTCCAGCATGGACGGCCACCCTCTCCAAGCGAGACAGGATGTAGCCAGGCGTGATGGGGCGCCCGTCGTCGCGAGTGATGATCTCGTCGGCCTTGCGCCCTGTCTCTGCGCGCAGCAGCCGGGCGAACTGCCCCGTGTAGTTGCCTTCCACGACGACCATGTAGCGCACCGCCTCGATGGCCTGCACGGCCGCCTGGGGGAACGGATAGATGTCGACGAAGTGCAGCGCGTTGGCCGAGACGCCCTCCGCCAGCAGGCGGTCGACGGCCTCGTACAGCGCGCCCTTGGACGACCCCCAGCCCACCAGGGTCATCTCGGCATCCTCGGGGCCGTAGCGCTCCGGCGGCCGCATCTCGGCCCGGGCCGCCTCCAGCTTGCGCATCCGCTTGGACTGCTGGGCGATTCGGTTGTCGGCATCTTCGTCCTCGAAGTGCCCCAGCTCGGTGTGCTCGTCGGAGCAGGCCATCTGCACCGCGCCGGGGAGTCCCACCAGGGCGCGAGGCGAGATGCCCGACGGCGTCAGCTTGTAGCGGGCGTAGGGCCCTTCGAGCGACTTGAGCTCCTCGGCCGACAGCCACTCGCCGCGATCGATGACCACGCCGGTGATGTCGAAGCTGGCCTCGGGCGAGGTCTTGAAGCTGTTGGCCAAGAAGCCGTCGGTCAGCACGATGACCGGGCACTGATAGCGCTCGGCCAGGTTGAAGGCCCGTACGCTCGCCTCGAAGCACTCCTCCTGCGAGCCCGGCGCCAGGATGATCCGCGGGAACTCGCCGTGGGAGGCGTGCATCGAGAAGAGGAGATCGCCCTGGCCCGTGCGGGTCGGCATGCCCGTCGAGGGGCCGGGCCGCTGGGCCAGCATCACCACCACGGGCACCTCCGCCATGCCGGCCAGGCCCAGCGCCTCCACCATCAGCGAGAAGCCGCCGCCGGACGTGGCCGTCATGGCTCGGACGCCCGCATAGCCGGCCCCGATGGCCATGGCGATGGCTGCGATCTCATCCTCGGCTTGCTTGGAGACGACTCCGTAACGGTTGGCCTGGGCCGTCAGCCACTCGTAGATCGACGACGCCGGCGTCATGGGGTAGGCAGCGATGAAGCGGCAGCCCGCCGCCAGCGCTCCCAGACCCAACGCCTGGTTGCCGTTGATGAGGATCGCGCGGCGTCCGTCGACCCGGGTCGGCGGGAGGGGCCAGCGGAACCGCCCCTGCCAGTTCTCCTTGGCGAAGGCGTAGCCGGCATGGGCGACCTTCAAGTTGGCCTCGGCCACGCCCGAGCCCTTGCGACGCCCGAAGTTCTCCTGGATCACCTGTTCGATGGTCTCGAGCCCGACGCCGATGAGGGCCGCGACCATGCCGAGCGCCGCGGTGTTGGCCATCACCTTGTTGCCGCCCGCCTCCTCGGCGACGCGGGTGAAGGGTGCGATCAGCGCCTGGACACCGCCGGACTCCACCTTGGGCGCCAGCTTGGCCAGGGGCTCGTCCAACAGGAAGACGCCACCCGGCTCCATCTCGGAAAGGTGTGCGTCGACACTGGCCTCGTCGAAGGCCACCAGCAGGTGTACGCGGTCCGTCGGAGCCGCCACGGGCCCCTTCGCGCTGACTCGGATGGCAAAGGAGTTGTGGCCCCCGCGGATGCGGGACATGTAGTCGGACCAGGTGAAGACGTGCAGCCCGGCGCGGTGCAGCGCCCGGGCGAAGCCCGCTCCACTCGACTCGACGCCTTGGCCAGCCTCACCGGCCAGCTTCAGCGTCAGCTCCGTTGCCGACACGGGCACTCCCCCCGGGTACGTGTGTTGAGGCAGTTTCCATCCCTTCAACGTTCCGATGCATTATAACACCGCTTCGCTAGCAGCGAAAGGGCCGCCTCCTGTATACATGGGGGGTCGTCGAGGATTGTCCCGACGCGTGGCGCTCGGTGTCGGCTTGGATAGGCCCTTCAGTGACAGCAGGACTGGGGCTCGCCCCGGGCCCCGCGGGTCTTGAACGAGCGGCCGCAGCCACAGGTGGAGACGGCGTTGGGGTTGGTGATGGTGAAGCCGCCGCCCATCAGCGCATCGGTGTAGTCGACCCTGGCGCCCTCCAGCAGCCTGGCGCTCAACGGGTCCACCGCGATGCGCACGCCCTCGTGCTCGACGACCACGTCGTCGTCTCGCATCTGGTCGTCGAATGCCATGCCGTACGAGAAGCCCCGGCAGCCCCCGGGCTGGACGAAGAGCCGCAAGAAGAGCCCCGGCCGGTTCTTCTCCGCCAGGAGCCTCCGCAACTGGGTCGCCGCCTCTGCCGTCAGGGTGATCACGTCTGTGCGCCCTCCCCTGGATCGCCTGGCGCAGTATACCACGCAGGCCCCTCCACTTGCGCCCCGGCTCGTGCGCCCATGGTCGGCGCTGCCTCGCCGAAGCGCCGAAGCAAGGCCCCCGTGGAGAGCCAGACCATCTTGACCCGCTCCCCCATCGCCCCCGCACCGGGGGCCAGCGGGTGGTACAGTGCCACCAGCCAGCGCTCGTAGGCCGCCAGCAGCCGCGAGCCGAGCCCGGCAGGCAGATCGTGCACCTCGAAGCCCAGCCTCGCCGCCCCCCGGTGGAGCAGCGTCTTGCCGTACAGGGCGACGATAGGCACCTTCAGGCGGCCCGACTCGATCTCACGTGCCAGAGCCTGCAGCGCCGAGCGCATCTGCGCACTGAGGACGAAGACCAGCCGCGTCAGGGACGTGCCGGCCACGTCCCCTCGGGCCAGCACCTGTGGGCTGACGATGTGCACCTCGGCCACCCAGTCGCCCCGCCGTACCACGGTGCCGTCTCCGAGCCGGACGGCCGGGCCCCGCCACCGGCGGAAGCCGAAGCGCAGCACCCCGTCGCCAGCCCCCGGCACCTGGTAGAGCCGAAAGAGCTTGCTGAAAGCCCACTCCCACCCGGACCAAAGCCACGCCACCAGGCGCCGCCATCGGCTCCGCACCCTCCGAGCGGGCGCGTGGGTCGGCCGGCTCACGGGCGGGTGGCCTCCCCTGGCCGGGTGCGGTCGGCCCGGTGCTGCGGCGTCTCGCCATCGTCGTGCAAGAGATGGGAGAGGGTGACGAATCGCAGCCCCCGGCTCTGGCCGAACGCCAGCGCCTCGGGTAGCGCCTCTGCCAGCGCACGGGGACGGTCGCGGGGGCCGGCGTCGTGCAGGTCCACGATGGCGCCGGGCCGCAGAGCCTCTCGCAGGTGCCGGACCAGCGCTCCAGGAGTCGTCCTCGCTCGCCAGTCGGGAGGGGCGTGCGACCACAGCACCAGCCGCAACCCCAACTCCCGGGCGCAGCGGGCCGCCGCCAGGTTGAAGTGCCCCCACGGGGGACGGTAATAGCGCGGCCGCTGGCCGTCCAGGATGCCCTCCAGCACGGCGACGGCCTCCAGGAGTCGCCGGCAGCTCTCACGGGGCCCCGTCAGCCACAGCGGACGGTGGTCGTACCCATGCAGGGCGACCTCGTGGCCACCGTCCAGCAAGCGGCGCAACACGGCGGGATGGCGGCGGGCGCTCGACGCCAGCACGAAGAAGGTGCCCCGAGCCCCGAACTCCTCCAGGACGGAGGCGATGCGCTCCGTCCAGACGGGGTCGGGCCCGTCGTCGAAGGTGAGCGCGAGCTGCTCTCCGTCCCCCGGCCCCTCCCGGATGACGCCGTGCCCCAGCCCGCGATACCAGACGTCGGCGCCCACGGTGTACGACAAGGCGGCCAGCGCCGTCCAGGCGCCCGCCACGCCCATCAGGAGACCGGCACCACTCACGGCAGGCCGCGCTCCAGGATCAGCGAGGCCGCCTTCATGGCGGCATCGGGTCGGCCCAACCGGCGGGCCCGCTCCGCCAGCTGGCGCCGGCGCTCGGGTGTCCGCAGCAGCTCCTCGACGATCGAGGCCAGCTCCGTGGGCGAACCTGCCACCTCCGCGGCATCGTGTCGTCGCAGGTATGCCGCGTTGCCCTCCTCCTGGCCGGGGATGGGCGAGTAGACGACGGTGCACGTGCCCATGGCCAGGGCCTCCGACACCGTCAGCCCGCCCGCCTTGGTCACCAGCACGTCACTGGCCGCCATCAGCGCCGGCACGTCTTCGACGAAGCCCAGCACCTGCACCGGGTGCGGGGAGCCGGCCAGCTCTGCCTCCAGGGTGGCCTGCAGGTGGCGGTCGAAGCCGGCCACGACCACCAACTGGAGCGGCTCCGCCAGCCGCGCCAGCCGGCGGCACGCCTCGACCGCGCCCCGCATCATCCCGTGAGCCCCGATCAGCATCACCACGACGGGCCGCTCCGCATCCAGACCCCAACGGGCTCGAGCCGCCTCCCGCTCGACGGGCGTCCTAAACCCGGACCGGATGGGGATGCCCGTCACCTCGATCCGGCTGGCCGGGATGCCCCGCTCGATCAGCTCGTCGGCGACGTCCTGGCACGACGCCAGGTAGAGGCCCGTCGAGGGATGCACCCACTGGCTGTGGAGCACGTAGTCGGTGATGACCGTCACCGTCAACGCGGGCTCGGGCCACAGCTTGCCGTCGCGATGGAGCTCCGCCACCACGCCGCCCGGCGTCGGGTGCGTGGAGACCACGACTCGGGCCTGTGTCGCCTCGATGGTGCGGCGCAGCGCCGACTCTCCCAGGTGGTACAGCCGCTGCTGCAGGAAGGAGTCGGGATCGATGCGCGCCGTGCGCTCGTAAAACTCCCGCCACAGCACCGGCGCCTTGCGCACCGAGTAGATGTAGGCGAGGCGAGTGGCGGCATTGAAGACCGGGTTGATCAGGTCGAAGAAGTCGATGCTGGCCGTCCGGATGCCGGGACGCACCGCCGCCATGGCCTCCGCCAGGGCTCGGGCGGCCTGGATGTGTCCCTGCCCGTAGGTGGCCGTCAGCATCAGTACCTCCGCCGGCTGCAGGTCCCGCCATGCGGGCACGGCCCGCAACGGCAGGACGACCTTGCTCAGCGACTGGCGGAGGGCGACGAGCCGGCTCCCTGCTCGGGTGCCATCCATTTTGCGATGACGCCCTCGATTCCCCTCAGCGCGTCGTCTGCGACCTCGTAGACCAGTCGATCCTGGGCCTGCTCCACGTATACCTTTCGCAGGGCCACACCGCCCTCGTCCCCGGCCGCCGCCTGCAAGGGCACCGGGATCACCAGGCGGGTCACGGGGACGCCGTCATGGCCCGCGACCATCAGCTCGATGAGCGTGGCCTGGTTTCCCGTACTTCTCTGGGGAGGTTGGGCCCCCCTCCCCACCGCGGCGACGCCCTGGGCCTGCAGCCGCCACAGCGAGTCCAGCCACGACTCGACCTCGCTCGTCTCCAGCGTCTGGCCCTGGGGCATCAGTTTCCATCCCTGGTGGTCTCGCTCCAGCGTGTACGGGCCCGGGCGACCCTCCATGCCGATGGAGATCCGCTGGATCTCCGACCGGGCCAGCCCCAGCACCCGGTGCCGGACCCAGGCATCGGCATCCGCCTCCAAGGCGGCCCGCAGGTCCGACTGGGGCAGGGTGTACACGGAGGGACTACCGGCGAGCTTGACGTAGCGACCGCCCTCATCGGCCTCGTTGCCCACCATCACGACAGCCGTCGCGGTGGTCTCGCCGTCGTCCGACGTCACGTACTCCACCTCGATGACCGCTCGAGGCGAGGCGAGTCCCCAGCGAGCCAGCGAGTCCGCCGACGGCTCGTCGTCGACGAAGCGACTGATCCGGGCGAACTCGAGATCTCGCAACACGCTTTCGATGGCCTGCGTATCTCCGGGCGCCTCCAAGGGAGCCGTCAGCCGCCACCGCCTCTCGGCCACCGGGGCCTGGGGGTCGCGCCGGGCCTCCAGCGTCACGCCGTCCCGCCGGATCCGCACCCGCCGGACGTCGTCGACCTCCAACGGCACCAACCGACGCTCGCGGAAGCTCTCCCAGGAGCCCGTGATCCGCTCGGCGACGAAGGCATCGATGGTGTAGATGGCGCTTCCGCGCTCGTCCTGAGCGTAGTAGGCGGGCAGGCCCTGAGAGACCGGGGTCTGGTCGCCGACCCGCAGGCGACGGGTCGACCCGTCGGCCATCGTCAGCGTCAACACCGCCCGAGGAGGAGCGAGCCCGAAGGCGGCCGGATCCACTTGGCCGTCGCCACCCTCCCCGTCGGCCTGCCCGGATGCGATGACGCGGCGCGCCTCGAGGGGCGCCAGGGCCTGCAACAGCGATTCGACAGCCGACGAACTGGCCGGTACCTGCCGCGGCCGCTCGATCCGCCAGCCGTCGCCGTCTCTATGGATCTCCAGCGTGACGCCGTCGCGCTGCTCCACCACCAGCGCCTGCACGTCGGCGGGCTCCACCTCGAGGACGGTCGTGCCCAGCGCCTGCTGGGAGCCGGCCGGTCGCATCCAGACCGCCCAGATCGCCAGCAGCCCGGCGAAGATGGCGCCGGCGGCCAGGGTCCAGGCCGAGCGTCTCATAGGCCTCGCCTCCGCCACCAGACCAGCACGCCGGCCACCAGCACCGCCAGCGGCATGCCCAAGGTGGTGCCGTAGAAGATGCCCCGTGCCTGGCGGGCCGTCAGGAGCACGGTGGGCATCGGGCTGGTCTTGGGGCGGATGGTGACCATCTCGCTCTGCCCCGCCAGCCACGTGATCAGGTTGGCCGCGAAGTCCCGGTTGCCCTGAAAGGCGAAGGAGCCGTTGCGGGCAAAGGTGGAGTTGCCCACCACGACGGCGACCGGGACCCGGGTCGTCTGGCCTCCCGACGGCTCATCGGACGGCTCGTCCGGGGCCTCCTCCGACGCCCCGGATGAGGCGCTGGCGGGCGCCACGGGCTCCTCGCGCTGGATGGCCAGGGCCAGGTCGAGGGGGCCCGCCACGTCCTCCTCGTCACGTTGCCAGCGCTGACCGGTCACGTCGCGCTCGGCCCAGGCCCGGTCCGTGCTGACCATGAGGGCCGTCGCCCGGTCGACCGATGCCGCGCGCAGGGCCTGAGCACCCGGCAACACGACGCCCACGTTGGCCTGGATGAGGGGGCTCGTCACGTCGTGCCACCGCAACTCCGGCACGGGACTCAGCGCGTCCCCGAAGAGGGCGCGGCCCGGGTCCACGACCACCCCCGGCACGCGCTCGACCCCCAGGGTGGCCAGCAGCCCATCGATCTGGGGAAGCTGCTGGTTGGGCAACGGGTCGAGCCAGAGCGCCAGCCGCCCGCCGCGCTCCTGCACCCATGCCTCCAGCATCTCCCGCTCCCGGGCGGCCAGGTCCGTGCGAGGTCCGGCCACCACCACGACCCGTGCATCGTCGGGCACCGAGTTGGTCAGCGCGAGGTTGAGGGTCTTGACCGTGAAGCCCTCCCCCTCGAGGTAGCTGCGCAGCTCAGAGTAGTCGTCATAGGGGCTGCCCTCGCCGTGCCCCTCCAGGAAGTAGACCACGCTACCGCCCAGGCCGCTCAGCTCCAGCAGGGCCCGGGTCACCGCCTGCTCTCCTCTAAACTCCATCCCGCCGCCGTAGAGCGAGGAGGTGAAGAGGTTGTACGGCTCGATCTTGCGGTAGTGGCTCCCCATCTCCACGACGACCGTGCCCGCGGCCCGCACCTCGTACTTCTGGGCCAGGGTCGGCTCGCGCTCCGGGTCCACCATCCGCACTCGTACCAGGTCCGACGCCAGGCGATACTCCCGCAACAGATCGCCCAGGCGCTCGGCCTCCTCCGTCCCCTCGAAGGCGAAGGCGTAGAGGGTGACCGGCTGCTCCAGGCGCTGGAGGGCCTGGCGGCTCTGCGGTGCGAGCTGGAAGCGCTTGTCAGGGGACAGATCGAGCCGAAGCGGACGCTGGGCCAGCATGACGTTGAGGAGGACGACGATGCCCACCACAAACAAGGTGAAGAGCATGGCGTTGGCCCCACGCGCCAGCCGCAGGCGGGCACCCGCTCGCGTCAGCCGCTGGACCGTGTCGATGCGCTCGGAATCGTGCATCGCGCGCCCCCCTCACATCCACGTCCGCCGCTCCAGGCTCCGCACGCTCAAGAAGAGCAAGATGGCGATGGCACTCACGTAGAAGAGCACGTGCGTCGAGTCGATGAGCCCCTTGGTGAAGTCGTCGAAGCGCTCGAAGACGGCCAGTTGGCGCGCCGCGTCGGCGATGGGCCCCGTCATCGCGAAGGCCAGCCAGTTGATGACCCACATCAGCAGGATCAGGCCGAAGCAAAGCAGGCCCGCGACCATCTGGCTGTCGGTCAGCGACGAGGTGAAGACGCCCACCGCCAGGAAGGTGCCCCCCAGCAGCAGCGCGCCCACGTAGGACGAGACGATGGGCCCGGCGGGGGGGTCGGAGAGCCAGTACAGCAACGCGGGGTACACGGCCGTCAGCGCGAGCATCCCCGCGTAGAGGGCCAGGACGGCCAGATACTTTCCCACCACGATCTGGGCCGCCGTGGCGGGGAGCGTCATGAGCAGCTCGTCGGTGTGGCTCTGGCGCTCCTCGGCCAGGGAGCGCATCGTCAACAGCGGCGTCACCAAGAGCAAGATGACGCCCAGGTTGAGGAAGTACGGCCGCAGGTCGGCGACGCGCGTCGCCAACAAGATGACCGAGAAGAAGTAGCCGGAGATGGCAAGGAAGACGACCCCTGCCGCGTAGGCCAGCGGCGAGACCAGGTAGCTCTTGAGCTCGCGCTTGAAGATGGCGAAGACGGCCATCGGGCCTCCTCCTTCCCCCGTCAGGCCTTGGCGGCCGACTCCAGATCCTCGTGGGTGACGAGCTCCAGGAAGACGTCTTCGAGGCTGCGGTCGAGGCTGCGCATCTCCAGGATGGGCAAGCCGCGGCTCGCCAGCGCGAAGAAGATGGCCTCCCGGACGTCCCCCGCCGCCTGGCCGTCGGTCGCGACGGGGTCCAGATCGAGCTCGGCCACCGTCGTCCCCTCGTGCCCCGGCTCGCTCGGCCACCGGATCCCTGCGATGCCCGACACCTCAGCCAGCGCGGCCTCCAGGGCCTGACGGCTACCCCGTACCTCCAGCCTCAGCTGGCGCCGACCGCCCAACCGGGCGGACAGGTTGTCGGGCGTGTCCTGCGCCACCAGGCGGCCCTTGTTGATGATCAGGACCCGATGGCACGTGCTGGCCACCTCGGGCAGGATGTGGGAGCTGAGCAGGATGGTGTGTCGTCCCGCCAGGCTCCGGATGAGCTGGCGCATCTCGATGATCTGGCGAGGGTCCATCCCCGCGGTGGGCTCGTCCAGCACGAGCACGGGCGGCTCTCCCACCAGGGCAGCCGCCATGCCCACCCGTTGCTTGTAGCCCCGGGAGAGACGGCCCGCCAGCCGGTCCGCCACGTCGGCGATGCCGGTCCGCTCCATGACCTCGTCGACGTGACGGCGACGGCGGTGACGCGGCACCCGTCGCATCTCGGCCACGAAGAGGAGGTACCCCCGGACCGTCATCTCGCCGTAGATGGGCGGGGTCTCGGGAAGGTAGCCGACACGGCTCTTGAGGCGGACGGGATCGTCCAGGGCGTCGACGCCGGCCACCCGGACGCTCCCGGTCGTAGGGGGCATGTAGCCGGTGACGATGCGCATGGTGGTGCTCTTGCCGGCCCCGTTGGGCCCCAAAAAGCCGAGGACCTCCCCTGGCTCCACGGAGCAGGTGAGGTCCTGGACGGCCCATCGCTGGCCGAAGCGCTTACCGACCTGGACCAGTTGGATCACGCCGCCGCACCCCCGGCTCCCGATTATAGGGGATGCCGGACCGGCCGTTCAAACGAGGCCGGCCTGCCGCCACCGGTGGCGCGGCCTTGCCGGTTCAACTCAAGTTGAAGCCCCGGCCCCGGTCGCGCTCGTATCCACCCCCGGCGTCGCCCGCCTGCCCCACGAGCTTGACCAGGGCTGCGGCGATGGCCCGCTGCTCCCCCTGGTCGGCGACGCTCCACAGCTCCTTGAGCACGCGCTGCTGGGGGTTGGCCGGATCGACGTGTCGGGCCAGGAAATCCCCGATGCGCTCGGCGTAGTCGACCAGCTCCCGGCTGCCGAGGCCCGCCTCCCGTCCGGCCGAGACGGCCTGCGACAGCCATCGCTTCCACTCCTGCCAGGCGAGGTCAGCATCCATGCCGGTCTCGTCGCTCCCCTCTCTCGACGCCTTGTGGTTCACGGCCTCACCCGCAAGCATGCGCGGCGAAGGGGGATGCTACACGCGCCGACGCCACCGGACATGGTCGGGAAAGAGCTCGTAAGGACGGGAAGTTGCGTGGGGCTGGGAGGGATGGCTCCTCGGGCAGGATTCGAACCTGCAACCCCCCGGTTAACAGCCGGGCGCTCTACCATTGAGCTACCGAGGAACGCCACCAACCGCCGCTTGCAGCGGCTTTCGCGAGCCCGGGCGGGCCCGCGGCCCTCATTATAGCCGCGCCCACCCGGACTCGCAAGCGGGGGCCAGTCCTCAGACGCCCATGATGTGGTAGCCGGCGTCCACGTAGATCACCTCGCCGGTGATCCCGCTGGCGCCCGGCCCCAAGAGGAAGGCAGCGGTCCGCCCGACCTCGTCCACCTCGATGTTGCGCCGCAGGGGGGCCCGCTCGGCGTGCATGCGGCGCATCTCGGTGAAGCCCGAGACGCCCCGCGCCGCCAGGGTGTTGATGGGGCCCGCGGAGATGGCGTTGACCCGGATGCCCGAAGCGCCCAGCTCGTAGGCCAGGTATCGGACCGAAGACTCCAGCGCAGCCTTGGCCACGCCCATCAGGTTATAGCCCGGCATCACCTTCTCGGAGCCGTAGTAGGTCAGGGTGAGCACGCTGCCCCCGCCCCGGGCCTTCATCAGGGGCTCGGCGGCTCGGCAGAGGGCCACCAGCGAGTAGCAGCTGACGTCGAGGGCGATCTTGAAGGCCTCCCGGGGCGTGTCGACGAATCGGCCCTCGAGCCCCTCCCGCGGGGCGTAGGCCACGCTGTGCACCAGGATGTCGAGGCCTGCCAGCTCCCGGCCGACCCAATCCATCAGCGACGCGATGTCCTGGTCCGAGCTCACGTCGCACGCGAACGTGGCCGCGCCGATGGTGGACGCCAGCTCCTCGACGTTGGGCCGCAGGCGCTCGTTTTGGTAGGTGAGGGCCAGGCGCGCCCCCTCCTGCGCCAGGGCCTTGGCGATGCTCCATGCGATGCTCCTATGGTTGGCCACGCCCAGCACGAGCGCGACCTTGCCTTGCAGGCTCATGTCAGTCGCCACCCTTCAAGAAAGCCCCGACGCCTGGCCACCGCAACAGCTCCGCCAGCATGTCGGGCATCAGACCACGATGAGAGAGCACACGGTGCACGGGGATCGTCGACGGGCTCACCTCCACGAAGCGGCCGCGGGCAGCTGCGATGAGCCGCCCCGAGCCGTCCAGCAGGCGGGCCACGGCCCGTCCTATTCGTCTGGCCCCGACCCTTCCCTGCGAGTCGTCGCCCTCCGGTGCCCCACGGCCCGGGGCCAGACGCGCCACCGCCACCAGCGGCACCTGCGGCGGCGCCGGTCGGACGAAGCGCACCTCCAGGTGAGCCGTCACCGACACCATGCCAGCCTGCCCGTAGACGGCGTACCACATGGCCTCGTCGAGCAGGGCTACCACGGCCCCGCCGTGGCCGATGCCCGGGAGCCCCACGAGCGTGGACGGCAGCGTCGCCTGCACGAGGCCGCCCAGCTCGCCCGCCACAACCCGGGCCTTTAGGCCTCCCTCGTTTTCTCGCCCGCAGACGAAGCAGGCGGAGGTCCAGTACTCGAAGGCCATGGACAGAGCCTTCGTCGAGCCCCCGGGGGGCTCCTGGTGACGGCTCCGGATCCGGGCGGGTGAAGGATTCGTTCGGAAGGCCCCGGAATACGAGACCGAGACGGTGGTCCAGACCGTCGCGCTCCCGGAGGCGGGATCCCCTCCGCCGGGGCAGGGAGAGGTGGGGCGTGGGCACGATGCCGACCACGGTGAGCCGTCGAGACCCCGTGCTCGACGCGTTGCGCTGGACCCCGGGCGCTCGCGGGAGCGCGCCCCTCTACGTCCAGTTGAAGCGGGCATTGCTGGACCTCATCGAGCGCGGCGAGATCCGCCACGGGCAGCGCATCCCCTCGGAGCGGCAGCTGGCCCAGCATCTGGGGATCTCCCGCATGACCGTGCGCCAGGCCCTGGTCGAGCTGGTGCAGGAGTCGGTGCTGGTGCGGCGGCAGGGGCGGGGCACCTTCGTCGCGGAGCGCAAGATCGAGCAGGGCCTGGTCTCGCTGACCAGCTTCAGCGAAGACATGCGGCGCCGCGGCATGCGCCCGGGTGCTCGCCTTCTGGACATGGAGGTCCAGGAGGCGCCACCCAAGGTGGAGAAGGCGCTGGGCCTCGATGGGGACCGGCGGGTCCTCGTCATCCGGCGCCTGCGCCTCGCCGACGGCATCCCCATGGCCCTCGAGACCAGCCACCTCCCCATCGCGCGGGTGCCGTCGGTGCCACGGAGGCGGGTGGTCGAGGGGTCGCTCTACGAGTACCTGCAGGGCGAGCTCGGGATCGACCTCGCGCGCGCCCACCAGACCCTGGAGCCGGTCCTGGCGGGAGAGAGCGAGGCGCGCCTGTTGGGCGTGGAGCCCGGCAGTCCGTTGCTCTTGATGGAGCGCACCACGTACGACGCGACAGGCGAGCCCGTCGAGTTCGTGCGCTCCCTCTACCGAGGCGACCGTTACAAGTTCTTCGTCGAGTTGCGACGAGACCGCCTCGTGCGTGGTGAGAGCCTGTGACCATGCCAGGCAGCCGCGGGCTCGCTGCCCGGCTGGGAGTGGTGGGCCTGGCGGCTGTCGTGCTCGGCCTCGCGCTCGGCCGGGTCCCGGCGACCGTCCACGAGCCGGCGACGGCAGGCCCCGCTATCGGCAAGTTTTCGCCACGGGTCAGGGAGTGGGTGGCGTCGATGACCATCGAGCAAAAGGTCGGCCAGATCCTCCACGTCGGCTTTCCGGGCGTCGAGCCGGGGCCCGAGGTGGAGGAGCTGATCCGGCGGTACCACGTGGGCGGGGTCATCCTCTTCGCCCGCAACGTCGTGGACCCCGTCCAGGTCGCGCGGCTGACCAACGCGCTCCAGGAGATGGCGCTCTCGTCGGGTGCCCGGGTGCCCCTGCTGGTGAGCGTCGACCAGGAGGGCGGCCTGGTCGCCCGGCTGACGCGGGGGGCGACGGTATTTCCCGGGAATATGGCACTCGGGGCGGCGGATTCCGAGACGCTGGCCTACCGGGCCGGACTGTGGACCGCACGGGAGCTGCGGGCCGTCGGGATCCACCAGAACTATGCCCCCGCCCTCGACGTCAACAACAACCCGGCCAACCCCGTCATCGGCGTGCGCTCCTTCGGCGAGTCGCCCCACCGGGTCGCGGCCCTGGGGGTCGCCATGATCCGTGGGCTCCAGGACGGCGGGGTCCTGGCCACCGCCAAACACTTTCCCGGCCATGGCGACACGGCGGTAGACTCCCATATCGATCTGCCCACAGTGCCGCATCCGATGGAGCGCCTGCGCGAGGTCGAGCTCGTTCCCTTCGAGGCGGCCATACAGGCCGGCGTGGCCTCCATCATGACCGCCCACGTCACGTTTCCGGCCGTGGACCCGACCCCCGGCCTTCCCGCCACGCTGTCGCCCCGGGTGCTGACCGATCTCCTGCGCGAGACGATGGGGTTCGAGGGGCTGCTGGTGACCGACGCCATCGAGATGGGGGCCATCGCCAAGCGCTTCGGCATCGAGGATGCCGCCGTCAGGGCGGTGCAGGCGGGGGCCGACGTCGTGCTGGTGGGCTGGCCTCAGGACTGGACGCTCGCCATCCGGGTCGCGCGGCGCCTGGTGGAGGCGGCGCGCTCCGGCGAGATCCCGGCGACCCGACTCGACGAGGCCGTCAGCCGGGTGATGGCGGCCAAGGAGCGCGTCGGGCTGCTCGACGGCGATCCCCGTGTCGACGTCGCCGCCGTCCCGCAACGGGTCGGCTCGCCCGAAGCGCGCTCCGCCGCCCTGGAGGCGGCGCGCCGCTCCGTCACCCGAGTCGCCGATCCCAACGGTTTCGTCCCGCTGGGCGAGGGCCGGCGGCTCCTGGTCGTCGTGCCCCGCATCCAGGACCTGACGGGAGTCGAGGATCGGGGCGCTCACACCACCGGCCTGGGTGCCGCCCTGGCGAAGGTGGGCTTCCAGGTGGAGGAGCGCACCTACCCGCTGGCCATCCAGGCCACGGAGGCGGAGCGCCTGCTGCAGGACGTCGATGGCTGGGACGCGGTGGTGGTCGGCACCTACCGCGCCTGGGACCAACGCTATGCCGGCCAGATCCACCTGGCTCGAGTGGCCTGGCAGCGCCGCCTCGGCCGCCCCACCATCGTGGTGGCGCTACGGGAGCCGTACGATCTGGGGCAAATCCCCGACGGCCCGGCCCTGCTGGCCACCTACGGCACCACCGCGGTCTCGCTGCAGGCCCTGGCCGAGGTGCTGGCCGGGCGGACGCCGGCCGATGGCCGGCTGCCGGTCGGCGTGCCGGGGCGCTGGCCTGTGGGCCATCGGTGGCAGCCCTAGGCCGAGGAGGGCCCGGTTCCCTCCGTCAAAGCCGTTCCCAGATGGCGGGGTCCTCCTGCCCCAGTCTCCAGAAGGCGCAACCGGCCAACCCGTGTCGGCGGACCAGGGCGAGCTTGGTCGCCAGGCTCTCGGCGTCGTCGTAATGCACCACGACCAGCCGGCCATCGGCGTGGCGATACGCCCCCCACGGCGAAGCCTCCTCGGGGTGTCGGCCGCTGCGCGTGGCCTGGGCCATCTCCCGGGTCGCCTGCGCGAACGAGAGCCCCTCGGCCGGCTCGAAACCGACGTCCCGGGCGGCACGCGGCATCTCGTAGGATCGGGGCTCCCGGGGCGTCCAGTCGGCTTCGGTCATGGGCCCGGTCGAGATCCATCGGCGCCCGTAGAAGGGTAGTCCCAGCACCACCTTGGAGGGATCCGTCACCGAGAGCGTGTAGGTCAGCACCCGTTGCAGCCACCACAACGGGCCCACCGGCCCGGGCTCCGAGACTCGCGCATGGAAGTCGTAGCCCATCAGGATGAGCTGGTCCACAGCCTCGCCCAGGGCCCGATAGTCGTAGGGCTCCGCCCACGCGGCGACCCATTCGGCCGACGCGGGATCCGAGCTCTCCTGCAGGGTTTCGACGGGCTGAGGGGGCCGCGTCTGACAGACCACGTCGACGGAGACCTCCTTGCCCAGCCCGTGCAGGCGGTCGGCCAGCTCCCGGACGAACTCGGAGTATGCGTGGCGCCATCGCCCGAAGGGCCCCTCGAAGTCCAGGTTGATCCCTGCCACCTCGGGCCGGTCGGCGAAGCGCACCAGCTCGTCGACCGCGCGCCGCCGCCGTGTCGGGTCACCCAGGATGGCGCCGGCGACCTCGGCCTTGAAGCCCTCGTTGACCACCAGCGGCACCAGGGCGACCCCGTACTCCTGGCAGAGCGCGACCACCTCGGGTTGCCAGCGTGCCTCGAGCCGTGCCTCGGCGTCCAGGCGCAGCCAGGTGGGGCTCACGTGGGTGAGGCTCCGTCCGAACCGACGAAAGGACTCGAGGCTGTCCGGCGCGTCGGGCACCAGCCATGCCAGCCGCATCTCGGCGATCCCTCCCGGCGGCAAGGTTCCACGCAGACACGGGCGTCTCCCCTGAGCGCGCGGCGCTGCTACACTGGTCCCCGGAACAGGCCGCCCGCGCCGGGTGCCGTCGGGCGAAGGGGAGGGTCATGGTGACCTTCAAGCCATACCGGGTCGAGACCTGGGAGTTGTATGCCCTCATCGGGTTCATCGCGCTGGCCTTGCTGTTCCTGGTAGGCTTCATGCTCGTGACGGCAGCTCGAGCCGCTCGCATGGAGTACCGCCTGGACCCCGACGGGCTCACCATCGTTTGGGGAGAGCCCCGGACCATCCCCTACGCGGATATCCGCTCCGTCGAGCGGGTCGAGGGCCGCCCGCGCCTGCGGCGCATCGTCGGCACCGCCATCTCGGGACTCCACCTCGGGACCTTCTCGCTGCAAGGGGTGGGCCGGGTGCGCCTGTACGCCGGGCGGATCGACCAACACCTCGTCCTGGTCGACGCTGGCCCCCACGGTCGCCTGGGGCTGACCCCCGAGGATCCCGACCGCTTCGTGGCCGAGCTGCGTCGGCGCCTGCCTTAAACGAAGCGTCCCCAGTCCGCCCTCGAGGCGAACCGGGGACGTCGTAGAAGGATGTCCCGGCAGCGACCCTCTCTCCCGTGCGGTCGCCCGCACAGTACCCTAGGCGCTGGAGGTTTTCACTTCCGTGTTCGGCATGGGAACGGGTGGGACCCCTCCGCCATGGCCACCGGGAACATTGGCGCCGGTTGTTG
>DATCKA010000063.1:0-20856 GCA_036562495.1 Limnochordales bacterium | reverse complement strand
CCGGCGCGGTCGCGGCCGACGGCGTGAGGCTCGGCCATGCCGAACTCCGGCTCGGTGCCCACCTCCTGGCTGCTGGCGACCTCGACGCGCTGGGGTTGCGGCGGGCGGTGGGGGATGACGGGGGTCGGCTGCCATCGGGCGAGAGCCCTCCCCTCGAGCGGCTTAGTCTGGGCCCCCGCCCGCCGTGGCCGACGCACGGCCTCGCGTGGCGCTGGGAGCGAGGGGATCTGGCCCTCATCGCCCTGCGGGACGACGAGACGGCCGAGGGCCAGTCCGGCGGGGAATGGCTCGCGGTCGCCCGTGCCGCCCTCGAGGACGGCCTGGTCTGGGCCGGGGCGCGACGGGAGCCGGCCGCACCCTCCATTTGGGGGGCGGGCTGGGAGCGGCGCGTGGGCGAGTGGCGCCTGAGCGCCGAGCTGGTGCAGGGAGCCGGCGAGGGCGCCTGGGGGGTCGCGGCGGGTGATGGGTGGACGAGCCTGCGGGTGCGGCGGATCCCAGCGGAGATGACGGGCCGCCTGGGCGAGGGCCCGTCGGATGGGCCGGCTCTCCCCGACCAGGATCGCTGGGATCTGGAGTGGCGCACTCGCCTCGACCATGCGGTGGCGCGAGGCTGGGGCCTGGGTGCGAGGCTGGGGCGCGCGACGGACGTCTACGCCCGCCTGGAGGCAGGGCTGCCTGGGCGACATGCGGCCGGGGCGGGATCGGACGCCGAGGGGGCGGTGCTGGCCTCACTGCGCATCGGAGGGGTGGTCGAGGCGGAGGGCCCTGCGCCTTCGGCCGTCCAGTCGAGGGCGACTCCCTACGTCACGGCGGGCTTGACGGTGCCCTCCCTTCAGGTAGGGCCCCTGAAGGCAGCGGCGGGGCTCGACCTCTGGGCCCTCGGCGGGCACCTGGCCGCGGGGGCTCCCTGGGAGAGCTGGGCGTCGCTCGAGGGGTCCTGGTCCGGCGGGCGCTTCGCGGCCCTGAGGGCGTCGGTGGTACCGGCGGACGACGCGGCCCGGCTCTCCCTGCGCGGCGAGGTAAGGCCGGGTGGGCCGTTGAGACTGTCCAGCCAGGCCGCCGCGGCCCGCGGCACCCTGAGATGGGAGGAGGCGAGCATCGCCTGGGAGGCGCCGCACGGCGGTGCCCGGTTGAGATGGAAGCCGGGCTGCTGGGAGGCCGAGGCGTCTGTGCGTCCACGCCAGTCGCGGCCTCAGGACCACCTCCGCCTCTCGGCGGCCCTCCGCTGGGGAGAGGAGGAGCCCGGGGAGACGCTGACGTTGACGGGCGCGTGGCAAGGAGGCCCCCTGGCAGTCACCGGGGAGGTTCGCCTGGGCGATCGGCAGAGCGAGGCCCGGCTCTCGGGGTGGAAGGACCTCGGAGAGGACCACCGGGCGGAGCCCCAAGGCACGACGGGCCTCTACGCACGTCTGGGATGGCGAGGTGTGCTGGCGCCGGAGCGACACACCCGCCTCGACACCGTGCAGGCGGCGATGGGGGCGCGTCGCGTCGTCGCCGGGCCGTTGGGGCTCTTTGCCGAGGCGGAAGGCTTCGCGATCCGGGCGGTTCCCCTGGCCGGCGGCCCGCCGTCCTCCGTCGACGTGGCCAGGGGCGGCACCGGCGTCGCGGGCATCTTCGTCGTGGTGCCCGGGGCGACTGGCGGCATCCTGGAGCTGGGCTGGCGGGCCGCCACCTGGGGGCTGGAGGCCGACCCGTCCACGGAGCTGGCCCTACCCAGGCGGCCCGGCTGGGTGGTGCGGCTGTCGGGGTGGTGGACGGCGCCGCAGGGGGGTCGCTACAATATCCCGTGACCTGCAGCGGACCGTCGATGGGTGGGGGCGTGCGGGAGGTCGTGGCGGATAGGCTGATCGCCATCCCTGTCTTCAACGAAGAGCGTTCGGCGGAGCGGGTGCTGCGGCGCGTCCTGGAGACGGCGGCTGGGGCGGACGTGCTGGTGGTGGACGACGGCTCCACTGACGGCACACCGGGCATCCTGGCACGACTGGACGCGGTACGGGTGCTGCGACATCCCGTCAACCTCGGCTACGGCCGGGCCCTGACGGACGCCTTCGCGTGGGCCATCCGACATGGCTACCGTCAGGTGGTCACCATCGACTGCGACGAGCAGCACCAGCCCGAGTGGATCCCGGCGTTCTTCGAGCGGCTCGACGAGGGGTGGGACATCGTCTCGGGCAGCCGCTACCTGGCGCCCCTGCAGGGGGAGGGGAGCCCCCCGCTCGACCGGCTCGCCATCAACCGTGAACTGACGGCCCGTATCAACGAGCTGACGGGGTTCGGGATCACCGACGCCTTCTGCGGCTTCAAGGGCTATCAGGTGGAGGCCCTCAAGCGGCTGCACCTGACCGAGCCGGGGTACGGGATGCCGCTGGAGGTATGGATCGAGGCCTGGCGGCACGGCTTGAGCGTCGTGGAGATTCCCGTCCCCCTCATCTACAAGGTCAACTTCGAGCGCCGCTTCGGAGGAGGGCTGGACGAGCCGGCCACGCGACGCCGCTACTACGAGGAGGTGCTGCGGCGGGCCCTGCGCGGGGAGGCGTGCCGGCGAGAGCGCGCGCTGGGCGCGGCCGCCTGCGAGGGGTGAGTCGTCAGCCGATGGAAGGCGCATCCTGGCTGGAGCAGGCCATCGTCAGCCGGTACGGCACCGGGCTCGACGTCCCGGTCGACGTGCTGGCCGTGGGAGCCCATCCCGATGACGTCGAGCTGGCCGTCGGCGGCATGCTGGCCGATCTGGCCCGGCGGGGAGTACGGGTGGCCGTCGTCGATCTCACCGACGGCGAGCCGACGCCCTACGGGACGCCGGAGACCCGTCGGCAAGAGAGCCACGAGGCGGCCCGGGAGCTGGGGCTGGCCGCACGGCTGACCCTCCGCCTTCCCAACCGATACCTCTTCGACACGGTCGAGCATCGCCGGCTGGTGGCGGCCGTCTTGCGGCTGCTGCGGCCCCGGCTCCTGCTGGCGCACTACTGGGAGGACGCGCACCCCGACCACTGGGCCGCCTCGGCGCTGGCCGACGCGGGGCGCTTCTACGGCAAGCTGACCAAGACGGACCTGCCGGGCGAGCCCTACCTGGTGCCGCGCACCCTCTACTTCTTGGCGTCCCACCTCAGGCTCCACCCGCCGGTGGCCGTCGTGGTGGACGTATCGGGCGCCTACGAGCGCAAGAGGGCCGCCATCCGGGCGTATCGCAGCCAGTTCGAGGCCAACCCGGCGGGCCGCGACGTGCCCGAACGGGTGGAGAGCCGGGATCGGTACTACGGTCAGCTGATAGGGGTCTCGTACGGTGAGCCCCTGCTCTCGCGAGAGCCCATCGGAGTAGCCGACCTCACTCGACTCCTCTGGTGAGGTGCGGGGCAGCCGGAGCGTGGAGGTTGCGGGGGTATGGCGCGTTGACGGAGGCAGAGTGCATCGCGGCCGCGAGGGAGCCGGACTGGAGGGTACCGGAGCCGGGCCAGGTGCTGGTGGCCCCGCAGGGGGCGTCCCTGGCCGCCCAGGTCCGGCAGTTCGACGACGACGCCAACCTGCTCGCCTTCGAGATCGGAGGGGAGCCTGCGGCCCAACTCCGACGGGCCGCGCGGGAGGCAGCGGTGGCCATCGGTCGTGCCTTCGCGCGACGCTTCGCCCTGTGGGAAGGGCCTGCCTGGACGCCCCGTCACCTGCTGGTGACCGGGCACCAGCCGCTCCTGGCTCACCCCGGCATCCTGGTCAAGAACCTGCTGGTCGCCGACCTAGCCGCGCGGTACCCCGGCTCGGTCGGGATCAACGTGGTGGTCGACTATGACACCGCCGCCGAGGTCAGCGCGTCCTTCCCGTCGCGGCGCGGCGGGCGTCTATCGATCGAGCGGGTCGCGCTCTGCTCGGTAGGGTACGGGCGGCCCTTCTCCCAGGTGCCCCCGCCCGGAGCCGAGCGGTGGGAGGCCTTCTGCCGACAGGCCGCGGCGGCGCTGGAGAGCCTGGGGCCGGAGGGAGCACCCCTCGTCGAGCGCCTGGCCGACCTGCAGGCGGTGGTGGCCGAGCCCGTGCTGGGCCAGGCCAGACACCTGGCGGAGTGGCTGACCGCGTTGCGCCATCGGTGGGAGGCGCAGGCGCTGGGTGACGGCGCCTGTTACCTGGAAGTACCCATGGACGAACTGGCCAGCACCCGACCCTTCCGCCTCTTCTTCGCCCACATCGCCCTCTCGGCGGCCCGCTTCGCCGCCGTCTACAACGAGACCCTGGCCGAGTACCGACGCCGGCACCGGATCCGCTCCCGGGCCAACCCCTTCCCCGACCTCGCGGTGCAGGGCGGCCGGGTGGAGCTGCCATTCTGGCTGTTGACGCCGGGCGTCCGGCGGCGGGCGCTGCACGTCGAGCGCCAGGGGGACGGGGTGCTGCTGTCGACGGCGGATGGCCCTGTCACGCGGCTTCCTGCCGGGTCGCCCGCCCAGCTGGCAGATGCCCTGGAGCAGGAGGGCCTGGCCATCCGCCCGAGGGCCGTGGCGCTGACGCTGTTCGTGCGGCTGCTGGTGGCCGACCTCTTCGTCCACGGCATCGGAGGGGCGCGCTACGACCGCGTGACGGATCGGGTGGCGGAGCGCTTCTTCGGCGTGCGCCCTCCCCGCTACGCCGTCGCCTCGGCCTCGCTTCCGCTGGGGTTGAGCGTCGGCTCACCGGAGGTCGATGCGGTGGCCCTGCGCCGACAGCTCCGGGACCTCCGATTCAACCCGCAGCGCTTCGTGGGGATGCTGGCAGACGATGGAGCCGTCGGAGGGGAAGCCCTTCGGCTCGCCGAGGAGAAGCGGCGACTGGTGACCGAGATCCAGCAGCCGGGAGCGCCACGTCGTGAGCTGACCCGGCAGATCGAGGCGGTCAACGAGCGGCTCTATGCTCTCCTGGGGCCCGTGCGGGAGACGCTCGAGGCCCGCCTCCGGCAGGCCGTGCAGGCTGACGCCGAGAGGCAGGCCTCGCTGTATCGGGAGTATCCGGCTTTCCTCTATGAGCCGATGCGGTTGCGCCGTATGACGGAGACGGCCCTGGCCGGGCTGCGCCGGCCCGACGAGGCGGTCAGCTGACGGCGCCACGGACGCAGGCCGCGGCCGGCCTCGTCGCCCGCCTCGCCCAGCGAGTCGAGGGATGCGGACCGCTCCGGCTCCAGCGCCCGGTCGGCCGGGTCGTCCTCCCAACCCACCTCCAGCTGGCGGTCGAGGAACTCCTCCCGGTGGTGCTCCTCATCACGAAACACGTGCCGGAACGAGCCGTCGGCCACTGGCTCTGCCCCCTTCGCTCAACGACCGGCGCCCGCGGACGCCATCTCGGCGAGGAGGGGCGCTGCCCGACGGGCGCAAAACCATTCTACCCGTGGGCTCCTTCCCGGGGCAAGTTAACGCTTGGAGAGGGGTTCGCCGCATGACAGAGGCTCGGGCGGACGTGGGCATCTTCGGCGGCTCCGGCTTCTACAGCATCGCCGAAGACGTCGAGGAGCTGTGGATCGAGACCCCCTATGGCCCTCCCAGCGACAAGGTGGCACTTCTCACCATCGCGGGCCGGCGGGTGGCGTTCCTTCCCCGTCACGGCAAGGATCACCGCTTGCCGCCCCACCGCATCAACTACCGGGCCAACCTCTGGGCCATGAAGGCCCTGGGCGTCACACGCGTCATCGGGCCGTGCGCGGCCGGCAGCCTCCAGCCGGACATCCCGCCGGGCACCTTCGTCCTGTGCGACCAGTTCGTCAATCGCACGTGGGGCCGGGCGGACACCTTCTTCGACGGACCCATCACCACCCACATCAGCGCGGCCGACCCGTACTGCCCTGAGATGCGGGAGGTGGCCGCCCGGACCTGCCAGCGGCTCGGCATCGACTACCGCCCGACGGGGACGGTGGTGGTGGTGCAGGGGCCGCGGTTCTCCACCCGGGCCGAGAGCCGGGAGTTTCGGGAGCGAGGGTGGCACGTCATCAACATGACCCAGTACCCCGAGGTCATCCTGGCTCGGGAGCTCGGCATGTGCTACCTCAACGTCTCCCTCATCACCGACTACGACGCCGGCCTGGAGGGTCATCCCGAGGTGCGCCCGGTCACCCACCAGGAGGTGTTGCGGGTCTTCAACAGTAACCTGGACCGCTTGCGCAAGCTGTTGTGGGAGCTGATCCCGGCGCTGCCCGCCGAGCGGGGTTGCGCATGCGGCAGGGCCGTGGAGGAGGCGCGCGGTGGCCACTGACGGTCCATCTCGCACGAAGATGCGACGGGGGCATGTATAAGCGTCGACCCGACGCGCATCCTATGAGCACAACCCCCCAAACCCCACCGGAAAGGCGCCGGGAGCCGTAATGGCCCCGGCGTCTTTCCGTCTATCCGGCAGGGAGCATGGCCCGCCCCACGAATAGCGGGGCACGGGGGTGGCGCTGACGGACAGTCTGCCGCCGGTTCCGGATGCCGGAGAGATCGAGCGGATCCTGCGTTCGACCCTCGACGCCCTCCGAGAGGGGCGTCAGCAGATCGCGGGCCTGGTGGAGCGGCTCGAGGCCGAGTACGAGCGGGCCCGCAACTCACTGGAGCAGGTCAAGCAGCAGGCTTTGAAGTGCATCGAGGAGGTCGACGAGCTAGAGGCGAAGAGCCGGGTCGCACGCTACGACCTGTTTCGTGTCAGTCGCGACTATCAGCGCTACGGCGAGGACGACGTCCGCCGGGCCTACGAGGAGGCCGAGCGGCTCCAGATCCTGTTGGGGGAAGCCCGGGAGCGGGAGCGGTTCTTGCGGGAGAGGCGCAACGAACTCGAGCGCACGGTGGCGTGTCTGGCGGAGCTGTTGGAGAGGGCGCAGGGCGTCGAGGCCAACATGCGGGCCGCCGAGGATGCGCTGGCGGGCAACTACTCAGGCGTCGCACGCTCGGTCTCCGAATGGCAGGCGCGCTACGAGGTCGGCCGCCGGGTCATCGCGGCCCAGGAGGAGGAGCGGCGGCGCCTCGCTCGTGAGCTCCACGACAGCACCGCCCAGGGCCTGGCCAGCATCGCCGTGGAGCTCGAGCTCTCGGAGCGCATGCTCGAGACGGGCACCGACTCCGTGCGCCGGCAGATAGCCAGGCTGCGCACCCTGGTCAAGGAGACCCTGGCGGAGCTGCGGCACGTCATCTTCGACCTGAGGCCCATGGTGCTGGACGAGCTCGGCCTCATCTCCGCCGTCCGGCGCTACGCCGACTACATCTCCGCCCTCGGCGGGCCTCCGGTCGAGGTGGTGGTGCACGGAGCGGAGCGGCGGTTCGATCCGCCACTGGAGGTCGCGGCCTTCCGCGTGGTGCAGGAGGCGGTGGCCAACGCCCGGCGTCACGGAGCCCCCTCCCGGATCGCGGTCCATCTCGAGATCGGCGACGGGTTCTTGCAAGTGACGGTCAAGGACGATGGACGCGGCTTCGAGCCGGAGGAGGCCTATCGACGGGCGCGGGAGCGGGGCTCCATCGGCCTCATCAGCATGGAGGAGCGGGTCAAGCTCTTCGGCGGCCGGTTTTCCATCCAGTCCGCGCCGGGCATGGGCACCCGGGTATCGGCCCGTTTTCCCCTGGCGGAGTGGGCGGCCGAGCAGCGGCCGGGCGCGACGCGGGCGTCGTGATGTGAGCCGCGCGCGAGGTCATGGTCCACGACGGGAAAGGAGTCCTTGGTCATGCCGGAGTCGTCGTCCAAGTCTTCGCCCATCCGGGTCCTGATCGTCGACGATCACGCCATGGTGAGGGCCGGCTTGCGGCGCATCCTCGAGCTGGAGCCGGACCTGCAGGTGGTCGGCGAGGCCTCGGACGGAGTCGAGGCGGTGGAGATGAGCCAGGCGACGCAGCCCCAGGTCGTGCTCATGGACATCACCATGCCCCGGCTCAACGGGGTGGAGGCGACCCGGGTCCTGCGGACCAAGGTCCCGTCGGCTCGCGTCGTCGCGCTCACCATCCACACCGATGACCAGTACGTGGTGGCCATGGCGCGCGCGGGTGCCTGGGGCTACGTGTTGAAGGACGAGGCGCCGGCGGACCTGATCGACGCCGTCCGCCGCGTGGCCGCCGGCCAGGTCTACATCCCTCCCAGCCTGGTCGGCAGCCTGGTCAAGGCCATACGGGAGCAGGTACCGACCGACGCGGCCCGCGAGGTGGCGGCCGCAGCGGTGGCGCCGCCCGAGCACCCGACGGTACCTGCGGCCGGCGAGCCCGCGCCGACGGCGCCCTCGCAGGCCGGGGCCTGGCCACACCTGACTTCTCGGGAGCGGGAGGTGCTGGCCCTGATCGCTTACGGGCGCACCAACCGCCAGATCGCGCAGACGCTGGTGGTGAGCGAGAAGACGGTCAAGAACCATGTGACCAGCATCTTGCGCAAGCTGCGCCTCAACGATCGTACCCAGGCCGCCGTTTGGGCCATCCGGTCGGGCCTGGTGCCGTGAGCGGGGAGGGAACCAGGACCGACGCCCCACGGGCGATTTCCGCAAAAATGAGACCTCAGTTGGATAGAAAAATGCAGGCAAGCCTGGTACGCTGACGGCAGACCGAGGCGGATCCCTCCGCCGAGGATCGGCTGGGTAGCAAGCGGCTGGCCGGGGCGGCACGCTTTAATTGAATAAAACCCCCAACCCCCGGATGCCCGGCCCGCCGCTTCTACGTTTGCGAGACGCCGCCCGCCGTCGAGGCGAGGCGGCGTCGTCGCGTCCTAGCCGGCGTGTCCGCTCTCGTCCCCGGTGCATAGCATGGCTCCGCCGCCGGAATCCGGGGCGGGTTGGGCAAGACGGCACCGGAGGAGGGGAGCGCCATCTCTTATCGCCAGCACGACCGTCAGGAGCAGCCTGACCCGTTCGCCGCCCTGACGGCCCGGGAACGGGAGGTCCTGCAGCTGATGGCCCGGGGCCTCACCAACCAGGAGATCGCCCGAAAGCTGTTCATCAGCGAACACACCGTCAAGAATCACGTCAGCAACATCTACCGCAAGGTCGGCAGCGCGGACCGGACGTGGGTCGTGGTGATGGCCATCCGAGCCGGCATCGCGTCGCCCGAGTAAGCGGCGCCGTTGGGGCGCCGCTCCTCTTTTCGGTACAATGGAGCCATGAGCACGACCGACCAGGCAGGCGCCCTTTCCCCGACCGAGGTGCTGCAGGGCGTGGTGCGCCGGGTCACGTTCCACAACCCTGACAACCACTATACGGTGCTACGGCTCCAACAAGGCGGCGGCGAGGGATCGGTCACCGTGGTCGGCCAGCTGACCCCGCCGCCCTCGGTCGGTGAGGAGATACGGGTCGTCGGCCGCTGGACGAGCCATCCGACCTACGGCAGGCAGTTCGAGGCCGACGCCTATCGCCCGGTCACACCCTCGACCCGGGAGGGCGTCGAGCGGCTCCTGGCCTCGGGCGTCATCAAGGGCGTCGGCCCCGCGACTGCCCGCCGGCTGGTGGAGGCCTTCGGCGAACAGGCCCTGGATGTCATCGCCCACCAACCGGAGCGGCTCGCCGCCATCCCGGGCATCGGACCGCGCAAGGCCCGTGCCATCGCAGCGCAGCTCCAGGTGCACCGGGCGGCTCAGGAGGCCCTGGCGTTCTTGTTTGGGCTGGGGCTGGGCCCCGGTATGGCACGGCGCATCTACCAGCGGTACGGCAGTCGCACCGTCGAGGTGTTGCGGGCCAACCCCTACGAGCTGGCCTTCGAGGTGGACGGCTTCGGCTTTCGCCGGGCCGACGACGTTGCGGCTCGCTCCGGCATCGGGGTCGATTCGCCTCGACGCATCGAGGCGGCGCTATGGCAGGCGCTCAAGGAGGCCGTCGACGAGGGTCATGTCTTCCTGCCGCGGCCGGCCCTGTACGAGCGAGCACGAGCGCTGCTGGCCTCGGGCAGGGGGCAGGGCATCACGGTGGACGATGCCGCCCTGGATGCGGGCGTGGAGGCGCTGGCACAGCGCGGCAGCGTCGTCGTGGAGGCCGGCGACGCCGTCTACCACGCCGTCCTGCATCGCTACGAGATGGAGCTGGCACGGGCCGTGCGGCGGCTGGCCGACCAGGCGGGGCAGCCGTGGTTGCCGGGGAGCTTGGAGCAGCAGCTGAGCGAGGCAGAGCAGCTATTGGGCACTCGCCTGGCTCCCGAGCAGCGCGAGGCCGTGCGGGAGGCCCTGCAGAGGGGCCTGCTGGTCATCACGGGCGGCCCCGGCACGGGCAAGACTACCCTGGTGAGGTTCATCGTGCACCTGGCCCACCGCTCGGGGGTGCGCCTCGCGCTGGCCGCACCGACCGGCCGGGCGGCCCAGCGCCTGCAGGAGGCCATCGGGGGAGTGCTGGACGGCCCGGGTGGTGCCGGCATCCCCGCTCCCCGGACGCTGCACCGACTCCTGGAGGTGCGGCCCGGGGCATCAGGAGGCGGTGGCACGTTCGCTCGGGGGCCCCAGCATCCCCTGGACGCGGACCTCGTCATCGTCGACGAGGCGTCGATGCTGGATCTGCCGCTGGCCTGCCACCTCTTCGGCGCGCTGCGGCCAGGGGCGCGGCTGGTCCTGGTGGGCGACGTGGACCAGCTGCCCTCGGTGGGGCCCGGTCAGGTGCTGCGGGACCTCATCGCGTCGGGTCGGGTGGCGGTGGTGCGCCTGACCCACATCTTCCGCCAGGCTGCGAAGAGCCGCATCGTGGTCGGGGCGCACCGCATCCTGGCGGGACAGGGAATCCTGCCGTCCCGTCCGATGGCCAGCGGCACGGGCCCTGCGGCATCGTCCCGCGGGGCCGCGCGGGTGCGGGACGAGGCGGGCATCTCGGAGGAGGACAACCTCCGGTTCATCGACGAGCCGGACGCCAACCGCGCCGCCGAGGTCATCCAGCGGCTGGTGGCCGTGACGCTCCCGCGTCGCTACGGCCTGGACCCCTACAAGGACATCCAGGTGCTGGCCGCCACGCATCGCGGCCCAGCCGGCACCGACGCGCTCAACGCCCGGCTGCAGGAGGCCCTCAATCCCCCGAATCCTGACCGTCCGGAGCTCCGCATCGGTCAGCGCCTGCTGCGGGTGGGTGACCGGGTGATGCAGACCCGCAACGACTACCAGGCGCGTCTGGTGGGGGGCGGGGCCTCCGACGAGGAGACGGGGGTCTTCAACGGCGAGATCGGGCGGGTCGTCGCGGTCTGGCCGGAGCAGCGGCTGGTGCACGTGCAGTTTGAAGACGGTCGTGTCGTGGAGTACGACGACGAGCGGATCTGGCAGTTGCAACTGGCCTATGCCATCACGGTGCACAAGAGCCAGGGCAACGAATTTGCCTGTGTCGTGATGCCCGTGGTGTGGACCATGCCCGCCCTCATGACCCGCAACCTCCTCTACACCGCCCTGACCCGTGGCCGCCGCCTGGTGGTGCTGGTAGGAGATCGACGCGCCGTGGGAGCCTATGTACGCAACGCGTCGGTCGCGGCCCGCCACTCCGGACTGGCGGCTCGCATCGCCTCGTGATCTGCATGGCCCCGGGGAGCGTGACGGACCTTAGCATCGGGGAGATCCAGGAAGGATCGTGTGCCAAGTTAGCGAACTGCGCACACCCGGGAGAGGCAGCAAGGTGGTCATTTTTCGCCTCGGGCCATCCGATAACCGGGATGGACGGCCGTCGTGCCAGGTGTCCGAGGATCGACGTCAAGGAGAAACTAGGTGATGCGGGACTTGGTGGCACCCGTTCGCTTCGCACTCTTGGGTTGTGGCCGGTTCGGATGGCGCCACCTGGAGGCCCTCCAGCGACTTCCGGGGGTCGAGGTCGTCGTCGTAGCCGACATCGACGAGGCCCGGGCCCGTGCGACCGCCGACAAGTTCGGGATCCCCGCCTACACGACAGACTTCCGGGAGGCCGCGGCATGGCCGGGCATCGACGCGGTCGACGTCTGCCTGCCCACCTACCTCCATCGTGACGCGGTGATGACGGCGGCCGAGAGCGGCCACCACGTCTTTTGCGAGAAGCCCCTGGCCCTGAGGGTGGAGGACGCCGTCGAGGCCGTGGAGGCTTGCGAGCGGGCGGGGGTCAAGCTCCAGGTCGGCTTCTGCCGGCGCTTCGACAACGGCTGGCTGGCGGCCGCCGAGGTGATACGCGAGGGCCGACTGGGCCGCCCGGTGGTGTGGCGGCATGCCACGGGCACTTCAGGGGCGCCGCATTCGTGGTTCTTCGAGCGGGATGGGGGCGGCGGCCCCTTCGTGGACGCGACCATCCACTGGTACGACTTCGGGCGATTCGTCTTCGGCGAGGTGGACAGCGTCCGGGCCTCGACCAGCATCATGCGCGCCGGCCGCACGGCACCCGACACGGGCATCGTCGCCGTGCGGTTCGTCTCGGGCGACGAGCTCCACCTGATGTGGAGCTGGGGGCTCCCCCCCAAGGTGCGGGTGGACGAGCTCCACGAGGTGCTGGGGCCCGAGGGCGCCCTCATCATGCGGCCGCGGCCGGAGCCGGGGATGGATCCCATCCGCGTCGTGGGCGACGGGGTCAAGATCTTCGACAGCGTGCCCCACGCCAACGGCGTCGACCCCGGCAACCTGGGCTACTTGTGGCTGTTGGGGCGCGACGCCGCGGAGCCCGTCGTCTACCAGCGTAACGATATGGTGGAGGATGAGCTGGCCGCCTTCGTGCAGGCGGTGCGGCTGGACCAGGACGTGCTGGTGGGAGGCGCCGAGGCGGTGGCCGCGCTGCAGGTGGCGATGGCGGTCCTCGAGTCCGGCGAGACGGGGCAGGCGGTCTCGTTGCGGACGTTGCCCGCCCTTACCCGACGGGCCGGGCGCTGACGGAGGCGGACGGGTCGGGCATGGCCGAGTGGTGGTCGGCTGAGTACTTCTTCGACCTGACGGGCTTCCCTCACCGGAGCCTCTTCGAAGGCGTCGAGCGAGTCTGGGAGGTGTTGCGGGGCCTCCCTCGCTACATCGACGAGCACGTGCAGCCGATCCTGGCGGGGACCATCATGCCGGGCGCCTACGTGGGGGAGCGGGTCCAGCTGGGCGAGGGCTGCGTGGTGGAGCCCGGGGCGATGATCAAGGGGCCGGCCATCATCGGCCCCGGCACCGTCATCCGCCAGGGGGCCTACGTGCGTGAGTACGTGCTCATCGGAGCGGGTTGCGTCGTCGGCCACTGCACCGAGGTGAAGGGCTCCATCCTGCTGGACGGCGCTCAGGCACCCCATTTCAATTACGTCGGCGACTCGATCCTGGGCCGCCACTGCAACCTCGGGGCGGGCACCAAGCTCTCCAACCTCAAGAACGACGGGACCGAGGTGACCGTGCGAGGCCCCGACGGCCAGGTGCTGAGGACGGGGATGCGCAAGCTGGGCGCCATCGTGGGCGACGGCGCGGCCACCGGCTGCAACGCGGTGACCAGCCCCGGCGCGCTCATCGGCCCCCATGCCAGCATCTACGCCAACGTGGTGGTGCGGGGCTTCGTGCCGGCCGGCCACGTCCTCAAGCTCCGCCAGGCCCAGGAGGCCGTCCCGCGAGCCTCTGCGTGAGAGCGCGCCACGAGGTGCGAGACCTCCTCTCTCCGTCCCGGCCGGGCCGGGTGGTCCCCGAGCGTGTCTGAGCCCTGGGGTCGCGGCTTGGGTGCGCACGCGATCGGGTGTATAGTGTAACTAAACCCCCTCCACGGCCGTCCGCCTCCGCTCCGATGGGAGGCTGGTCGTGCGCTACACCGTCCTGGCCGAGTGGACGCCCGCCGGTGCCCGGGCGGCCGTCATCCCCTTCGTCGTGCTACCGCAGGAGCTCCGGCGCGGGCTCGTGCCCTTGCCCCTCTACGCCGCCCGCTGGGTGCAATCCAGTCTGGAGTCGGTGCGCTGGGGAGCCTTGCAGCGGCTGGGAGCGGGGCTCGCGCGGCGGCGCGTGGCCCGGAGGGTGGAGGAGGGGCTCGCCCGGATGGGGCTCGAGCCACGCGGGGTGGCCTGGTGCGAGGCTGGCCGGTTGGCCGCGGTGGTGCGCGCCCTGGCCCAGGGGGCAGCCGACGACGTGCGCAGGGTCCTGGAGGGGCGAATGCTGCTCGGGACCGAGCTGGTGCGAGCCCTGGGGCGGCCGGGGGCCGACCCCGACGGTGTGCTGATGGCGGCGGAGGCGCTGGTGGCTGCAGGGGCGGCCGAGCGATTGGCGGGCGTGGAGGTCGACGAGAGCGGGGCGCGGTGTCAGCGGTGCGGAGGCCGCCGCTCCATCTACCCGGAGCCCTGCGGACACTGCGGCAGCCCCTTCTGTCCGCGTTGCAGCCGGTGCGCCGCGATGGGGGTGGCGAGGGGCTGCGAGCCGCTCTATGCCATGGGCGGGTCGCTGCTGGTCACCGGGCAGGATGCGCCGGCCGCCGACACGACGGCGTGGCGGCTGGATCCCGATCTCGTCCGCTCCCTCTCGGCGGCGCAGCGTCGGGCGTCGGATGCGTTGCGGCGCGAGGTGGCCGCCCACCTGCGGAGCCGGACGGGAGGCCCAGCGTCGGCCGCTGCCGGCACCAGCGGAGCACCCGGCGGCTGCGTGGTCTGGGCGGTGACCGGAGCGGGCAAGACGGAGGTCGCCTTCGGGGCGGTCGAGGTCGCACTCGGCATGGGCGGGCGGGTGTTGATGGCCGTGCCGCGCCGCGCCATCGCGGCGGAGCTGGCGGAGCGGGCCCGCCGCGCCTTCGGAGGGCAAGCGGTCACCCTGCTGATGGGGCGTGGCCCCGACGACCGGGGCGCGGCGGAGGCGGCTCATGCCGGCGGCTGGGGAGCAGGAGCGTCGCCCCTGGTGGTGGCCACCACCCATCAGGCGCTGCGATGGTACCGGGCCTTCAGCCTGGTGGTGCTGGACGAGTTCGACGCCTTCCCCTACGCGGGATCCGACATGCTCGAGCTCGCGGTGGAGCGGGCTGCGCACCCCGACGGGTTTCAGGTCGTGATGTCGGCGACGCCGGGCGAGGGACGGCTGGCCGCGGCGCGCCAGGCGGGTTGGCCGGTCATCCACGTGCCCGCTCGGCACCACGGCCATCCGCTGCCCGTCCCGCAGCTACACCTGGACCCTGCCATGCGTCGCTGGGAGCAGGCTCCTGACGATCCGGACCGGGTGCCCGCCTTCGTCAGGACGTGGCTCGCGGCGCGTCGCGCCCGGACGCGAGTGCTGGTCTTCTGCCCCACGGTAGCCCTGGCCGAGGGGGTGGCCCGCGGCCTGGGCGTCATGGTCTGCCACGCCGCCCACCCCCGCAGGGACCGGACCCTGGGGTGGTTTGCCGCCTCGCAAGACGGGGTGCTGGTCAGCACCACCCTGCTCGAACGGGGCGTCACCTTCGCCGGGCTCGACGTGCTGGTGCTCTTCGCAGACCATCCGACGGTCTTCGACGAGGCGACGCTCGTGCAGATGGCAGGCCGGGCGGGGCGCAGCGCCCAACGGCCCGACGGGCGGGTGCTGTTCGCGGCGGCCACGGCCAGTCGCGCCATGCGGCGCGCCGTCGCAGCCATCGAGGCGATGAACCGCCGTGCCGCCGCGGAAGGCCTGCTGCGCCCGGAGGCGGCCCCGCCCTCGACGGCCGCGTCGGACGAGGATAGCCCTGCCGGCGGAGGCGGGCAGGAGAGGCGTGACATGGTATAATGCGCACGGTTTGCCACGTTTGGGAGCAGGGGAATCGTGAGAGACGACACGGTCGAGCTCGGGACCTCCCGCCCCTTCGCCGAGCATCCGCTCCTGGGACGCATCGGGATGACGCCTCTCATCCGCTTGCAGCGCCTCTGGCCGCCGCAGGGACCGGTGGAGGTCTGGGTGAAGGCCGAGGGCTTCAACCCGGGCGGCTCGGTGAAGGATCGGGCGGCGCTCTTCATCGTCGCCGATGCCATCGAGCGAGGGCTGCTGCCGGGCAGACGCCTGCTGGACGCCACGTCGGGCAACACGGGCATCGCCTACGCCATGATCGGGGCCGCGCTCGGCATCGGGGTGACGCTGTGCGTGCCCTCCAACGCGAGCGTGGAGCGGCACCGGATCCTGCGGGCCTACGGGGCCGAGGTCATCGTGACCGATCCCCTCGAAGGGACCGAGGGAGCCCGCCATCACGCAGAGGCCCTGGCGAGACGGCACCCCGACCGGTACTGGTGGGCCGACCAGTACAGCAACCCGGCCAACGTGCGAGCGCACCGGCAGACGACCGGCCCCGAGATCTGGCAACAGACGGCAGGCCGCGTCACGCATTTCGTCGCGGGGGTCGGCACCAGCGGCACGCTGATGGGCACGGGCAGCTACCTCAAGGGGCGCGACCCCGCCATCCAGGTCATCGGCGTGGAGCCGGCCGAGGCGTTGCACGGCCTCGAGGGTCTGAAGAACATGGCCGCCGTGGAGCCGCCGGCCCTCTTCGACCCCTCGTGGCTGGACGACAGGCTTTACGTGAGTACCGACGAGGCGTACGCGATGGTCCGGCGGCTGGCTCGCGAAGAGGGCATCCTGGCAGGGGGCTCGGGAGGTGCCAACGTGGTGGCGGCCCTGCGCGTCGCCTCCCGGTTGCGGGAAGGCGTCGTGGTGACGGTGCTGCCCGACGACGGCACGCGCTACCTCAGCACCGCGATCTGGCGAGAAGCTTGAGGCGGGAGAGGGCGCGAGCGCCCGAACGGCCACATCGGGTAGCGCGATTCAACTCGAATGCCTGGTACGAAGCTGCGACGAGCCATGCGAGCGATGAGTGGATCGTCGATGCGTGTTTGTACACTGCAACCAGTTCAAACGTAAACTGCCGTCAGGTACCCCGAACTAACCGCTCCATTGCGACGTCCTGTCGGGCGCTCGACACGAAGCTCCGATTTCGTCGAAGCGCGTCGAATTCCTCCTGGTCCCACCCCTTCGGTCTCGAGGAAATCTCTCCATGCTGAGCCGCTGGCGGGCCGCCATGCGCTGGCTCCTGGAGTGGTCGGAGGAGGCGTGCCTGCACTGCGGGCGCACACTGGTGCGTGCGCGGGAGCGCCGGGTGGGTCTGTGCGTCGGCTGCCTGGGGCGCATCGCGTGGGTGCGCCCTCCGACGTGTGCTCGCTGCGGCAAGCCGCTCCGGTTGACCGGCGTCACGTGCTGCGCCGACTGCCGGGCCCGCCCGGTGGCGTTCGTCTCGTCTCATGGTGCCGCCGTCTACGACGGCCTGTGGAGGGAGCTGGTGTGGCGGTTCAAGTTCGACCGGAGGCGCGAGCTGGCGCGGCCGTTGGGCGTGGCGATGGCGGAGGTGGCCTGGCGGGCCGGTCTGCCGAGCAGGGTGCACGCCCTGGTGCCCGTGCCCGTGTCGGCCGAGCGCCTGGCCCGGCGGGGCTTCAATCAGGCGCGCGATCTGGCGATGGTGATAGCGGAGGAGACCGGCGTACCCCTGCTGGAGGCGCTGGTCAGGACGCGTCGGGGGCGCGGGGCCGGGCCCCAGAGCCTGCGCACGGCCCGGCAGCGCCGGCGGGCGTTGCGGGGCGCGTTCGTGGCCTGGCAGCCGGAGGTGGTGCGCGGACTCACCCTCGCCGTGGTCGACGACGTCTACACCACGGGGGCGACCATGGACGAGGCGACCCGCGCGCTGCTTCGCGCGGGTGCGAAGGAGGTCTTTGGGCTGGTTGCCGCCGTCGGCGTCACCGACGTCGACCTGGCATCCGGGGGAACGGAGTGAGCCGAGGGGGCGACGGGATGGGCGTCAAGAACTGCGCGCGCTGCGGCCGGCTCTTCACCGGCTTCGACGAGATCTGCCCCATCTGCGCCGGCGAGGAGCAGGCGGAGTTCGACCGGGTGAGGGCCTACCTCGCTCGCCGTCCGGGGGCGACGGTCGCCGAGGTGAGCGCCCAGACGGGTGTGGCGGTGTCCCAGATCCACCGGTGGGTACGAGTGGGACGGTTGAGCCTCACCGCAGAGCAGCTGGGAGAGGAGCTGTACTGCCAGCGCTGCGGGACGCCCATCGACCGCGGGCGCTTCTGTCCGGCCTGTGCGGAGCAACTGGCGCGGGAGCTGAGCAAGGCGGCCCGCCCCGACGCAGGCATGGCGCAGGCGGAGCCACCGCCCTCCGACTGGGCCGCAGGCTCGAAGAAGCCCCGGGTGCACACCCGCGACGACGTGAAGCGCCGCTTCGGCTGAGGCCTCGTCGTCTCAAGGCGTCGGAGCGTGCGGCCGAGTATAGGTGTGGGCCTCTTGGACCACACCCGCGGAGGTGATGGCGGCCGATGGAGCCGCCCAAGGATGTATCGCCCGTAGGGCGCACGGTGCCGGTGGTGCCCATCGGGCAGGCTCGCCAGCTCAGGCGGGCGGAGCCGGAGGAGTCCTCGGATCGCGTGTCGCTGTCGCCCGAGGCGCAGCGCATGCTGGCATTGCGGCGCCGCATCCTCGAGTCGCCCGACGTGCGGGAGGAACTGGTAGCGTCGCTGCGTCGGGCTATCGCCGAGGGGCGGTACCGGCCGGCGTCCGAGGCCATCGCGCGGCGCTTGGTGGCCGCCCTGAGGCGGACGCAGCCCTGACGGAGGGGGAGCGACGGGTGGAGCACCAGCACGAGGCCGTGGCGACCGTGGAGCGGCTGCGGCAGGTGGCCGGGGCCATCCAGCAGGCCGTGAGGCGTAACGACGTCGCGGGCCTGCCGGAGCTGGCTCGGGAGGAGGCCGAGCTGGCCCGGCGGCTGGCCGACCAGCTGGCGGCGATGCCGGCCGTGCCGGACGCACTGCGTGACGGCGTGCGGTCCTGGTGGGTCCTGCACGAGCAAAACCGCATGCTGCTGCAGCACGCCCACCAGACGGTGCTCGCCCTGCTCGATTTGCTGACCGGCGCGGGCCACGAGCCGGTCGGCCTCTACTCGCCCCACGCCGCCGCGGGCGGCGGCCGGCGAGACGCCGTCGGCCACGTGGCGGCGGCTGCGGTGGACCGGAGGGTCTGATGGCCATGCGCAGCACGTTCTTCGGCATCGAGCTGACCCGTCGGGCGCTTTTCGCGCAGCAGCGGGCGATGGACGTGGCCTCTCACAACATCGCCAACGCCAACGATCCGGCCTACTCCCGCCAGCGAGCCGAGATGGTGGCGACGGCGCCCTACGCGCCGCCCGGCACGGCCCCGGCCGGCGTGGCCGGCCAGGTCGGTACGGGAGTCTGGGTCCAGGCCATCGAGCGGGTGCGAGACGCGTATCTCGACGGGAGGATCCGCTCGCAGGGCCAGCTGAGCAGCTACTGGCGGGTACAGCGGGACACCTTCGAGCAGATCGAGCGCATCTTCAACGAGCCCACCGACCAGGGGATCCGGGTCGCGCTGGATCAGTTCTGGCAGGCCCTCCAGGACCTGAGCGTGACGCCCGACAGCATGGCGGTCCGCGAGGTTGTGGTGCAGCGCGGCAAGCTGCTGGCTGAGGCGGTGGGTACCGTCTTCCGGCAGCTGGAGGCGCTTCGGCTCGATCTCGATACCTCGTTGGGCCTCAAAGTCGACCGACTCAACGCCCTGGCCGCCGACCTGGCCCGGCTCAATCGGCAGATCGCCCAGGTGGTGGCCTCGGGCCAGCGGCCCAACGACCTGCTGGATCGCCGCGACGCCATCCTGGAGGAGATGGCGGCCCTGGCCGCGGTCCAGGTGACGGCTCGGAGCGGCGAGCAGGTGGCCGTCAGCATCGGTGGGCTGACGCTGGTGGACGGCGAGATCGCCCATCGCCTGGTGATGGATGGCCAGGGTGCCGACCGGCGTGTGCATTGGGAGGATGCGGCCGGTCCAGAGGTGAGGTTCAGTGGCGGGGAGATCGCTGCCATCCTCGACCTGCGCGGCACCATCGATCTCAACGACACTCCCCCCGTGATCGGTGCGATCCCGGAGTTGATGAAGGCGCTCGACGACTGGGTGCGGGCACTGGCGCAGGAGTTCAACGCTGTTCACCGGGACGGCTACGGGCTGGACGGTAAGAACGGCCGCGGATTCTTCCGTATTGACGCCGATATGGACGGATGGGCTGCCGACGACCTCGCGATACGGCCGAGCATCATGGCCAACCCGGACCGGATCGCAGCCGCCAAGGACCCAACGTTCGTCCCTGGCGACGGGAGCCATGCCCTGGCGCTTGCCGACGTGCTCAAGACGGTGCGCTACGACAGTACCACACGGGTGGATCTCGGTGGCGTCACGCTCCCCGACTACTTCGCCTCCCTGGTGGGACGCATCGGGGTGCAGACCCAGCAGGCCCAGACGATGGCAGACAACCAGCAATTGGTGCTGGACCACCTCGAGGGGCTGCGGCAATCCATCTCCGGCGTCTCGCTGGACGAGGAGATGGCCGATCTCATCCGATTCGAGCACGCCTACGGTGCGGCCGCTCGTGCCATGACCGCGATGGACGAGGTACTGGACACCCTAATCAACCGGACGGGGCTGGTGGGCCGATAGTCGATACGTACCGCCCGTGACAAGACGCCGTCCAAGGAGGGACGCCCGGTGCTGGTGCTGACCAGGAGGGTCGACGAGAGCATCATGATCGGCGACGAGATCCGCATCATCGTCGTCGAGGTGCGGGGCGAGCAGGTGAAGCTGGGCATCGACGCCCCGCGTCACATCCCGGTGCACCGCGAGGAGGTCTACCGGGAGATCCAGGAGGAGAACCGCAAGGCCGCCCTGGCCGCAGGTGGCGACCTGGAGCGGCTGGACGAGGCCTTGAGGCCGCCGTCCCCGGGGATCCCGGTACCGCCGGAGAGGGGAAAGGCTCTTGAGGATCAGCAGCCGGCAGATCGTTGACAACGTCCTGATCAACCTTCATCGAAACTACGCCCGGCTGGATCGCCTCCAGACTCACCTCTCGTCGGGCAAACGGGTCATGGTCCCCTCCGACGACCCGGCGGGCGCGGCCACGGCGACGCGGCTGAGGGCATTCGTGCTCGAAAACGAGCAATACCTCAAGAACGCCCAGGCTGCCATCGGGTGGCTGACCGCCACCGACTCGGCGCTGCAGGATGTCGTCTCGGTGCTCCATCGTGCCCGGGA
>DATCKA010000061.1:0-61292 GCA_036562495.1 Limnochordales bacterium | reverse complement strand
CAGGAATCCCAGCAGGCTCAGCGCCGCTACGACGCCCAGCACGTAGCCGAGCGGCAAGCTGGACGAAGAGGTGCGCGACGAAGGTGACTGTCTGGCCACGGCCGACTCCCTCCTACCGTCATCTTCCCATTATAGTCCTAGGGGCCGCCTTGACACGAGGCCAGACCGGATGTTAGCCTTTAACCAGGTTAACATTAGGGAAAGGGTCGCCAGAGTCCATGTGGCGATTGACCCTCGAGCCGCAACGGCCCCTCCAGTTGGAGATGCTGGCTGACTTCTTCGTGGAGCTCGTCTTCGACGTCGTCACCACCCGGACGCTCTCCGATGCCGGATCGGACATCACCGTCTCCCAACTGGAGTGTCTCAAGTACCTGCAGCGCCACGGCGCCTGCTCGGCCGCCGAGCTGGCCGAGGGGTTGCACATGAGCCCGCCGGCCATCACCAAGCTGGTGGACCGGCTGGTGCGCAAGGGGCTCGTCATGCGGCGCGACCGACCCGACGACCGGCGCTCGGTGGAGATATCGCTGACGGAGGCCGGCCAGCAGGCGGTGGAGGCCATCCGTCGCCGGCGCACCCAGGTCTTCGAGATGATCCTCAGCCGCATGACCCCGGAGGAGCAGGAGATGCTGGAGCGCTCCCTGCGGGCCTTCGTAGCGGCGGGCCTCAACGACCCCGGGGTGGTCGAGGCGCTGTGCCTGCGCTGTGGAGACGAGAGCACCCCGGAGTGCCCGCTCATCGATGCCTACCGCGTCCTGACCGGCAATCCGTTGCAGTGCCGTTGAGCTCCCCTCCCGCGGTGCACGAAAGGGAAGGATTTCCCAGGGCCCTTGCCTAATCCGGTAAGGGCTTCCTGCGCGCTGGAAAGGGAGATCCGTGGCGACGCGGTCCATCGGGAGGGGCGCTTCAGCCTTTGGGCACCATCCGGCCGGCGTCGAGCCGCGCCTGGCCCGCAGCCTGGATCGCCTGACCCAGTACGGCCAGCAGGCCGCGGCCGCCTGCGATGCCGCGGCGGTCCTCCGCCTCACAGCCGACGCGGCCGTCGGCGTCCTGCACGCGCAGGCGGCGGCCGTCCTCACGTTCGACGCTCGGGAGGATCGCTGGGATGTGGCGGCGTGCTCGGGCGTCTCGCCGGAGGCCGTGCGTCGTTGGTTGCAAGGGGTCGACGGCGGCCGCCTGGCCGAGGCCCTGAGGCAGTCGCGCCCGATCGAGTTGCCCGTGTCGGTGGGTGCCCGCGGCGAGGATCTCGCGGGGGATGGGCCCACCTCGTGGCCGGGACGGCGACTGATCGGTGTCCCCATGGTAGGGCGCGGGCCGCGCCTCATCGGCGTCCTGGTGGCGAGCGTGCGACCGGGCCGCGGGCTTCGGCAGGCCATGAGGGGCCGACTGGCGGGGCTGTTGGCCCAGATGGCCTCGGCGGCGTGCGACAGGGCGACGCTGGCCTCGGAGGGACGCGAGCTCTACCTCTCGAGCATCCGATCCCTGGTAGCAGCCATCGATGCGAGGGACCCTTCGGCTCGTGGCCATAGCCAGCGGGTGGCCTTCTACAGCCGGCGCATCGCCGAGGTACTCGGCATGTCACCGGAGTGGGTCGAGCGGGTGGAGCTGGCGGCCTTGCTCCATGACGTCGGCAAGATCGGCGTCGCCGACTCCGTGCTGCGCAAGCCCGGGCCCCTGGATCCGGCAGAGCGAGCGGTGATGATGGCCCACGCCGAGCTGGGGGCCCGGATCGTCGGGGCCAACCCGGCCCTGGCCGAGCTGGTGCCGCTGGTGCGGCATCATCACGAGTGGTACTCGGGGCGGGGTTACCCCGACGGCCTCAAGGGGGAGGCGATCCCGCTGGGAGCTGCCATCATCTCGGTGGCCGACGCCTTCGACACCATGACCACGGGGCGTCCATACCGCAAGGCCTCCCCCCTGGAGGAGGCCATGGCAGAGCTCCGACGCTGCGCCGGCACCCAGTTCCACCCGCGGGTGGTAGAGGCGCTCGCGCAGGCGCTGGCCGAGGACGAGGCGGCGGGAGCGGCCTACGTCTTTCAGTTGCGGGGTTGGATACAGGAGGGCGGCGAGGCCGCGGCGCCAGCTGAGGGAGTCGTGCCAGCGGCGGAGCCGGTGCACGAGACCCAGGAGGCGACGAGCGGCGAGTGGCCCGCCCTGGAGGGCGCCCGGGTCGTGCCGCCGCCCTCGGATCGCCAGGCGGGGCGCATCACGTCGGCTCACACCAAGCAGCTGGCGGCCCTCTACCGACTGGCCCAGGCCCTCCCCGACATCCTCGACCTGCCGTCGCTGCTGCAGCACGTGCTGCGCATCATCCAGACCGAGCTGGGCTTCAAGGATTGCGCCCTCTTCCTGGTGGACCGCCAGTCGGATGACCTGGTGCTGGTGGCGGCGTCGGGGGTCTTCGCCGGGCTCGAGGGGCTCCGGCTCACCAAGGAGCAGGGCGTCAACGGGTGGGTTGCGACGCACGGCCTGCCGGTGCTGGTCCCCGACGTCAGCCGGGAGCCCCGCTATCACCCCGGGCCGCCTACCACCCGCAGCGAGGTGGTCGTGCCCATGGTAGCCGGTTCCCGGGTGATCGGGACGCTCACCGTCGACTCCAGTCGCCTCGACGCGTTCAGCGTGGAAGAGGTCCAGATCTTGGCCACCATCGCCCAGCAGGCGGCCGTCGCCGTCGAGGTGGCCCAGATGCACGAGCAGTCGCGCCGCGAGGCCGTGCGTGACGGCCTTACGCAACTCTACAACCACCGTCACTTCTACGAGCGGCTCGAGGCCGAGGTGGACCGCGCCGCCCGCTTCGGACATGGGTTGCAGGTGGCCCTGGGCGACGTCGACCGCCTCAAGGAGGTCAACGACAACTTCGGTCACCTGGCCGGCGATGCCGTGCTGGCGACGCTGGCCCGCGTCCTTCGCGAAAACGCTCGGCGCTACGACACCGTGGCCCGCTACGGCGGGGATGAGTTTGCCATCATCATGCCACAGACCGACCGCCAGGGCGCCCTGACCGCCATCGCCCGGCTCGAGCGGGCCATCCGCGAGGCCACCGTCGACTGGCAGGGTACCCGACTGGCGCTGCCCGGGGTCAGCTGGGGCGTGGCCGGCTTCCCCGAGGACGGTACCCGGCCCTCGGAGCTGGTCGCGGCCGCCGACGTCCGCATGTACGAGGCGAAGCGCCGGCGCATGCAGGACCAGGGGGGCGGGTCGCGGTGACGCTCCGTCGTCGTGACGCCGGTGGCGTGCGGGTCGCGGGGCCCGCCGTCACCTTGCGACCCGTCGAGGCCGGCGGCGAGCGGCTGGTGGTGGCACGCCCATCGCCTGCTCGGCGCCGCTCGCCCCTCGTGTTGCTCCTGCCCGGCCTCTTCCAGGAGCCGGGCGCCCTCTATGGGGCCATGTATCGGCTGGCCTCTGGTGGCGCGGTGGCGGCCACCTTCGAGCGGACGCATCCTCTTGGTGCCGCGGGGCCGGAGGACCTGGCCGGCCGCCTCGAGGCCTGGCTGGAGGAGGGCCTCCGGCGGGCCCGGCAGGTGGTGGACGCGCTGGCGGGCGTGCCAGGGGTCGACTCCGGTCGTATCGGGTTGATGGGGGTCTCGGCGGGAGGATGGGTCGCGCTCCGCCTGGCCGAGAGCCTCGGAGAGCAGGCGACGGCGCACGAGCGGTCGGTGGCGGTGGCGGCGGTGTTGAGCGGGCCCGGATGGCGCCGCATCCCCCCGGCGGTGGCCGACGTCCTGGCCGAGGCAGGGGTGCGGTGCCCGCCCGATGCGCTGGGGCGGCCGGTGGACCCGGCCCGCGCCCCCTTGCTCCACCCGGGCCAACTGGACCAGCGGGCCGAGCGGTTGCGGCATTGTGCCGTCCTGCTGGTGGGCGGCGGACGGGACCCGGTCGTCGACCCCGAAGAGGTCCGGGCCTTCTACCGTGCCATGGCCGCTCGGCGACCCGAGGCGGCGGAGCGGCTGCAGTTGGTCCTCTATCCCGGCCTGGGGCATCGCCTGACGCCACCCATGGAGGCGCGGGTGCTCTCCTGGCTGCTCTGGATGCTCCAAGCCGGAGCGCTTCGCGACGGGTGATGCGGTACGTCGGGGTGGACCTGGCCTGGACCGACCACCGGGGGAGCGGCCTGGTCGTGTTGGACGAGCGAGGCCGGGTCCAGTCGTGGGCCTACCGGGTCGAGCTGGATGCCGTGGCGAGCTTCTGCCTGGCACAGACGGAGGAGCCGCCGACCGTGGTCGCCATCGATGCCCCGCTGACCGTGCCCAACGAGACGGGCCATCGGGCGGTGGACCGGGCCTTGATGCGCCTGTTCGCGGGGCGGCGCCTCGGCGTCCATGCGGCCAGCCGCCGCCGGCTGCGAGAGGTGTACGGCGGGCTGCGGGGCGAGCGGCTCGTGGAGCGGCTGGCAGGCCGGGGATGCCAGATCATCGAAGTCTATCCGCACGCCGCGCTCATCGCGTGGTCGGACCTGCCGGCCCCGCTGGCGTACAAGCGGGGCTCCAGGGATGAGCGCCTGGCGGGATTGCAGCGGCTGGTGGATTTGCTGCGGCGACGGGCCGACGCCGACCCGCCACTCGATCTCGACAGCGTGCCGTGGCTGCCCGGGGGAGGGGAGCCGGCGACGTCGACCGCCGCGGTGGAGCGGATGGAGAGCCTGCTGGATGCCCTTATCTGCGCCCATGTCGCCGCCTTCTGGCACCGGTGGGGCACGACGCGTTGTGCCCGGCTGGGGGATGGCGAGGGAGCCTATCTCGTGACGCCGCTGCCGGGAGTCGGCGGCGGCGCGCACCCTTCGCGCGAGGACGGTGAGGGAGATGCAGCTGGAGCTGGTCCCCATCGAGAAGCCCGGTGAGGCCAACGTCATCCTGGGCCAGAGCCACTTCATCAAGACGGTCGAGGACCTCCACGAGGCCATGGCCAACGCCGGCGGTCGCATCCGGTTCGGCATCGCCTTCAACGAGGCATCGGGGCCGTGCCTGGTGCGGCACTCGGGCAACGACGCCCGGCTGGAGCAGACGGCCATCGCCAACGCGCAAAGGGTGGGGGCGGGCCACTTCTTCATCATCGTCATGGAGGACGGCTTTCCCATCAACGTCCTCAACGCCATCAAGCAGGTGCCCGAGGTCTGCCGGATCTTCTGCGCGACGGCCAATCCGGTGCAGGTCGTCGTGGCACAGACCGACCAGGGGCGCGCCGTGCTGGGCGTGGTCGACGGCTTCGCCGTCAAGGGGGTCGAGGGCGAGCAGGAGATCCAGGAGCGCAAGGCCCTCTTGAGGCGCTTCGGCTACAAGCTCTGACGGCCGCCCGACGCCCACAGCCCCCGCTCCGCGCGGCGGGCGTCGCGCTGGAGCTCGACCAGCTGGGCTGCGTAACGCACGTTGGGCGGCACGGTCAGCACCGACGCGTAGCCCTGCTGGACCAGCCAGGCGTTGACGAAGAGCCCGTCGACCCAGACGTAGGCCAGCAGGCGGCCATAGCGGTCGTGGCTCTGCACGTCCTGCATGAGCTGGACCTGCCGTCCGGCCACCAGCCGCTCGTTGGCTCGACGGGCCTCCTGGGCCATACGGCGCACGTCGGGATCACGGTCGTCGAGCTCGGGCGTGTCGATGCCGATGTAGCGGACCCGACCGTACCGGGCCGTGCGGATGGTGTCACCGTCGATGACGTCGACGACCCGGTCCGTCAGGAGGACCGCTCCTTCGGGAGGCCCGAGGCGGACCAGCTCGGCCGCGTCGGGCCCCCACCGGGCCGTCAGGCGAGCGCAGGCGAGGGCGGCGACGGTCAGCAGCAGCGCCGTGACCAGCATACGCCGGCCCCCGGCCGGGGCACGGCGGGGCGCCGGCGAGCGCCGGCGCAACGTCGGGCGGGGCAACCGGCTCACGAGGCAGGGGCGGCCTCCCGGCTCGGCGACCAGACCACCACCCGGTCCTTGCCCTGGCGCTTGGCCTGGTAGCAGGCCTCGTCGGCCCGCTGGAGCAGTTCGCGCCAGTCACGGGCATGCAACGGGTAGCTGGCCACGCCGAAGCTGGCCGACAGCGGCGGGCCTCCCTCGGTCAGCTGCTGGATGAAGGCGTGCACCGTGGGCAGCGCGGCCCGGAGCCGTTGCGCGAAGGCCCGCGCGGCCTCGACGTCGGTGTCGGGGAGCAGGATGGCAAACTCTTCGCCCCCATAGCGAGCGGCCAGGTCGGTGCGCCGCACGTTTTGCCGCACCAGTTGGCCCACCGCCCGCAGCACCTCGTCGCCCACCAGGTGGCCGAACCGGTCGTTGAACGCCTTGAAGTCGTCGAGATCGATGAGCACCAGCGACAGGGGCAGGCCCGTCTGCCGGGCCCGCTCCAGACGCACCTGGAGCTGCTGGATGAAGTGGCGGTGGTTGTAGAGCTCGGTCAGCCCGTCGGTGGCGGCCAGGTGCGACGTGAGGCCCATCAGGCGAGCGTTTTGGATGGCTACCGCGGCCTGGTCGGCCACCATCTGCAGCACCCGCAGGTCCTCGTCGGTGAAGGCCGCCGGGCGGGGGCTCTCGACGTTGAGCACGCCCAGCACCCGATCCTTCATGCGGATGGGCACCGCCATCTCGCTGCGGGCGTTGCTGACGCCGGGGATGTAACGGGCGTCACGGGTCACGTCGTCGACCCGCACGGCGCGCCCGGTGCGCGCCACCAGCCCCGTCAGGCCCTGCGAGATGGGGATGACCAGGCCCTCGGGGACGTGATAGCCGTAGCTGCCCGCCAGGCGCAGCACGCCTTCCTCCTCGTCCAGCAAGAGGATGGCCGGGTTGGGGTACCCGAACATCTCGCTCACCAGGCGCAGCAGCCGGTCGATGAGGCGGTCCATCTCGAGCTCGGACGTGATCAGCTTGCCGCTCTCGTAGAGGGCGGCAAGCACAGCTCGGGCCCGGCGTAGCTCGCGCACCAGCCGCAGCAGCTCGAGCGTGCGGCGGTCTCGCAGGCGGGCGACCGCGCCGCTCGTCGCGCCCAGCGCGCACAAGAGCACCGTGGCCGTCACCGTCGGCAGCCACCATTGGGGGTGGGCCCACCGGCCCCCGATCTCCGAGCCCAGGTGCAGCGCGACGGCGGCCGAGGCCGCCGAGGCTCCCACGAGCCCCCAGCCGACGCCGAACGCGAAACCGAGTGCCATGGGCGCGGCCGCGGGCAAGACATGGACCACGTCAGGACCCCCGCCCGCCGCCGTCAGCCCGGCGTAAGTGGCCAGGCTACCGGCTGCCAGGACCGCCGCGGCCGCCTGGTACGAGGGCATGCGCCGATGCGAACCGCGTGCCACGCTCCCGGTCCGTCGGAGCATGCCGTGGCCCGATGCCATGGCCTCGCTTCCCCTAACCCCCGGGACTGGAAAGCTATAACGCCATTAGCGATTGTATCCAGAGAGAGGGCTGGCGTCACCCCCCAACATCTCCGCTGCCCGCTACTGGGCGACCGAAGGGTACAATGGCGGGTGTAGGAGGCGAGTCGATGGCCGACATCCAGAGGGCCGCGCGCCGGCCGACGCCCCGGGGCCGCCGCCTGCTGACCGTGGCGCTGGCCTCGGGCGTGGGCCTGGGGCTGCTGCTCTCAGGCTATCTCTCCCTTCGCCAGGAGCTCGTGCGGCAGGCCCGCCGGATCGAGGAGATGGACCAGCGCCTGGCTCGCCTGGAGCGTGCCTCCCTGTCGGGGTTCTCGGGGCCATCGGGGGAGGCGGCCACCGTGCCGGCCCGGATCTACTTCACCCGGGCCGGTGCGCAGGGGGCCGTCGAGCTGGTGGCCGTCACCCGCCCGATCCCGGCCGACATGGGGCCCGTGGCGCATCTCGAGCGAGTGATGCAGGAGCTGTTGCGCGGGCCACAGCCTGACCGCGGCGAGCCGCCCGACGTCCTCACCCAGATCCCAGAGGGCACGCGCCTGTTGAGGGTGCGGCTCGAGGGGTCGACGGCCTACCTCGACTTCTCCCGTGAGCTGGAGCAGACCGCCGGGACCATGCGCCTCGAAGGCATCCTGCGCCAGATCGTCTTCACCGCGACGGAGGTCCCGTCGGTGGAGCGGGTCGTCCTGCTGGTGGAGGGCGAGCGGACCGGCACCGACGAGCACCCTTTCACAGGAGACGGCCTGCTCTTCGGAGAACTAACGCGGGAACGCCTTCCGCTCTGAGCGGGGCGGCCGGCTCGAGGAGGGTTGGAGCCTGCGCGGCTTTCACATCCTGAGGGACTTCGTGCGCCGGCACCGATGGCGCTATCTGGCCGGCGCCGCGGTCTTGCTCGTCATCGACCTCCTGCAGCTCTTGATCCCGCGGGTCCTGGGTGACGTCGCCGATGCCTTCGCCTCCGGCCAGTTGAGCGCAGCCTACGCCGCCCGACAGGCCCTGACGCTCCTCTTGCTGGCGGCGCTCATCAGCTTGGGCCGATGGGCGTGGCGCCAGCTGCTGCTGGGCGCGTCGCGGCTCTTGGAGGCGGACCTGCGCCGACGGCTCTTCGCGCACCTGCAGCGGATGTCGTCGGGTTACTTCGTGCGGCACCGGGTGGGCGACCTGATGGCCCACCTGACCAACGACGTGCAGGCCGTACGCATGGCGGCCGGCCAGGGCGTGGTGCTGAGCATCGACGCCCTGTTCATGACCACCGTGGTGGTCGCCATGATGGCGAGTTCCGCCGACCTGCGCCTGGCCCTTGCGGCGGCGTCCCCTCTGTTGCTGCTGTCGGTGGGGCTTACCTACACCGGGCGGGAGGTGCACCGTCGCTTCCGGGAGGTGCAGGAGGGCTTCAGCCGCCTGACGGAGTTCGTGGAGGAGAACATCGGCGGCATCCGGGTGGTCAAGGCCCTGGCCCGAGAGGAGCAGGAGCGGCTTCGCTTCGAGCGCATCGCGGCCGAGCAGGTCGAGCGAAACGTGCGGCTGGCGCGGGTCTGGGCCGTCATGGGGCCCATGACGGAGGCGGCCGTCGGCGTCGCCTACGTCATCGTCCTGCTCCTGGGCGGGCGTCTGGTGGTCTCGGGAGAGGTGAGCCTGGGGCGCTTCGTCGCCTTCGCGGGCTACCTCGGCATGCTGATCTGGCCGCTGACCTCCATCGGGTGGCTCATCAACATGGTCCAGCGCGGCCGCGCCTCGCTGGAGCGCCTGGCGGCCCTGCTGGCCGAGCAGCCCGACGTCGAGGAGCTCCCCGACGCGGTCTCGCCGGGCCGGCTCTCGGGCCGCATCGAGGTGCGCCACCTGACCTTCACCTATCCGGGGGCGACCCGCCCTGCCCTGAGCGACGTGAGCTTCACCGTGGAGCCGGGGCAAGTGGTGGGGATCGTGGGGCGCACCGGCGCCGGCAAGAGCACGCTGGCCCAACTGCTGCTGCGCCTGTACGATCCGCCCGCGGGCACCATCCTCTACGATGGCCGCGACATCCGCAGCCTCAAGCTGGAGGAGCTCCGCCGCCAGATCGGCTACGTGCCCCAGGATGGCTTCCTCTTCTCGGTGAGCATCGCGGACAACATCGCCATGGGCCTCGACCCGACCCACGACGAGGGCGACGACGTGCGGGAACGGGTGGAGGCCGCGGCGCGTCTGGCCCACATCCACGAAGACGTGATGCGCTTCCCACAGGGGTACGACTCCCTGGTGGGCGAGCGCGGGGTGGCTTTGTCGGGCGGCCAGAAGCAGCGCACGAGCATCGCCAGGGCCCTCGTCAAGGACCCTCCCATCTTGATCCTGGACGACGCCCTCAGCGCGGTCGACGCCGAGACGGAGCGCGCCATCCTGGAGGACCTGCGGGGCGTGCTGCGCACCCGGACCGCCATCGTCATCACACACCGGCTCTCGGCCGTCCGAGAGGCGGACCAGATCCTGGTGCTCGACGAGGGGCGCGTCGTCGAACGAGGGACCCATGCCGAACTGTTGCGTCGCGGCGGGCTGTACGCGCGACTGTACGAACGCCAGCGGCTCGAGGCGGAGCTGGCGGCCCCCGAGGCGACGGGCAGCGACGGGTTGGAACGGGTGGAGTGGCATGCCGCTAGCGGTTGACATCCATGAGGAGCAGGCGCTGGCACGGTCCCTGGACCGGCGGCTCCTGGCCCGGTTGCTGCGATACGCACGGCCCCACTGGCTGCCCATCACGGTGGGGATCGTCCTGTCGCTGTTGGTGACGGCAGCGGACCTGGCGCGTCCGTATCTCTTCAAGGTGGCCATCGACGAGCACCTGGTGGTGGCGGTGCGCGCCGTGCGGGACGCCGACGCCGCCTCGGCTGCCACCTTGAGGCAACACGGGGCGGCGCTGTGGCGGCTGGCCGCCATGCTGCTGGGGCTGTCGGTGGCCTCGCAGGCGCTGGCCTATGCCATGACCTTCGTCATGCAACGCACCGGGCAGGCCATCGTCTTCCGCATCCGCAGCGAGCTCTTCCGCCACGTGGAGAGCCGCGCGCTGGCCTTCTTCGACCGCCACCCGACAGGTCGGCTCGTGACGCGGCTGACCAACGACACCGAGACCCTCTCCGAGATGTACACCTCGGTGGTGGTGAGCCTCTTCCGGGATATCTTCGTGTTGGTCGGCGTGCTGGTCGCCATGGCCCGCCTGGACGGGCCGCTCACCCTGGTCAGCCTGGCCTGGCTGCTCCCCGTGGGCGTGGCGACGTGGCTGTTTCGCACCCGTGCCCGGGATGCTTTCCGCCGGGTGCGGGTGCACCTGGCACGGGTCAACGCCTTCCTGGCCGAAAACCTCAACGGCATGTGGCTGGTCAAGGCCTTCTCCCGCGAGGCGCGCCAGATGCAGCGCTTCGACGAGGAAAACAGCGCCTACCTGCGGGCCAGCATGGGCGAGCTGTCGGTCTTCGCCACGTTTCGACCGGCGATCGATTTCCTGGGAAATGCCGCGGTGGCGGCGGTGCTGTGGTACGGCGGCGTCCGGGTGGCCGGCGGCCAGGTGGAGTACGGCGTGCTGTACGCCTTCTTGAGCTACGTCCGCCAGATGTTCCAGCCCATCGGTGACCTGGCGGAGAAGTACAACGTCCTGCAGGCGGCCATGGCGTCGTCGGAGCGGATCTTCCAGATCCTCGACGATGGCACCGCCATCCCCGAGCCGGCCAGGCCGGTGCCGGTGCCGGCGCGGGCGCGGGGCCACGTGGAGCTGCGGGGGGTCTGGTTTGCCTACCACGGGCAGGACTGGGTGCTCAAGGACGTCTCCTTCGAGGCGCGGCCCGGCGAGACCATCGCTCTGGTGGGAGCGACCGGCGCCGGCAAGAGCTCCATCGTCTCGCTGTTGAGCCGGCTCTACGACGTCCAGCGGGGAGCGGTGCTCCTCGACGGGGTGGACGTGCGCGACGTGCCCACCGACTGGCTGCGTCGCCAGGTGGGGATCGTGCTCCAGGAGCCGGTGCTCTTCTCCGGGACCATCGCCTACAACATCGGATTCGGGCTGCACATGGACGGGCAGGCCGACACCCCGGCCTCCCTCGACGAGCTCGACATGGAGCGGATCCGCCAGGCAGCCCGCCAGGTGGGCGCCGATGCCATCATCGAGGCCCTGCCCGGCGGCTACGGACACATCATCAGCGAGCGGGGGGCTGGGCTCTCGGCTGGCCAACGCCAGCTCATCGCGCTGGCACGAGCGGCGGCGATGGATCCGCCGGTGCTCGTCCTCGACGAGGCCACCGCCAGCGTCGACAGCGAGACGGAGGCGCTGGTGCAACAGGCCATCCGGTCCATGGCGGGGCAGCGCACCCTGATCATCGTGGCGCATCGCCTGGCCACGGTGGCCCATGCTGACCGTATCATCGTGCTGCACCGGGGCGAGGTGCGGGAGCAGGGCACGCACCGGGAGCTCCTGGCCCGACGGGGGCTCTACTACACCCTGTGGCGGCTGCAGAGCCTGGAGGCCGACGATCAGGCCGCGCCCAGATATGCCTCCCGCACGGCAGGGTCGCCGGCCACCTCGTGAGCGGCGCCGGCCAGCACGATGCGGCCGGCCTCCAGCACGTAGGCCCGTCGGGCGATCTGCAAGGCCATGCGGGCGTTTTGCTCCACCAGGAGCAGGGTGGTGCCCTGGCGGTTGATGTCCTGCAGCAGGCGGAAGATCTCGGCCACCAGCAACGGCGCCAGCCCCATGGACGGTTCGTCCAGGAGCATGACGCGCGCCCGGCTCATCAGGGCCCGCCCGATGGCCAGCATCTGCTGCTCGCCACCCGACAGCGTGCCGGCGTTCTGGCGACGCCGCTCGGCCAGGCGGGGCAACAGCGAGTAGACCAAGTCCAGGTCCTCCCTCACCCGGGCGCGGTCCCGGCGGGCGTAGGTGGCCAGGAGCAGGTTCTCCTGGACCGATAGGTTGGCGAAGATGGCGCGCCCCTCGGGCACGTGCGCGATGCCCATGGCCGTTATCCGATCGGGGCTCAGCCGGGTCAGGTCCTGGCCCCGGTAGCGGATGGTCCCCCGAAAGGGCCGCACCAGTCCGGAGATGGCGCGCAGGGTCGTGGTCTTTCCGGCGCCGTTGGCTCCGATGAGGGCGACCACGTCGCCCTCGTCCACCCACAGCGAGACGTCGCGCAGCGCCTCGATGTTGCCGTAGCGCACCGTCAGATCGTGGACCTCCAGCAACGCCTCGCCTGCCGTCACGTGACGGCCACCTCCTTGCCGAGATAGGCCTCCAGCACGCGGGGATCCTGGCGTACCACCTCGGGAGGGCCCTGGGCGATGACCTGCCCGAAGTCCAGGACCACGATGCGGGGGCACAGCCGCATGACGACCCGCATCTGATGCTCGATGAGCACGATGGCGACGCCGAAGTGCTGGTGCACCCAGCGGATCAGCTCCAACAGGCGGTCGGCCTCGGTGGGGTTCATGCCGGCGGCCGGCTCGTCCAACAGGAGCAGCCGAGGCCCCGATGCCAGCGCCCGCGCCATCTCCAGCCGCCGCTGCGCGCCATAGGGCAGGCTGCCCGCCGGCTCGTTGGCCACCTCCTCGAGTTGGAAGAGGCGCAGCATCTCCATGGCCCGCTGGTAGACACGGGTCTCCTCGGCCCCCGCTCGGCTGCCGCCGACGAGGGCCGGGAGCAGGCCGTAGCCCGTCTGCGAGAAGAGGGCGGCCCTCACGTTGTCGACCACCGACAGGCCCTTGAACAGGCGAATGTTTTGGAACGTGCGGGCGATGCCGAGACGCACGATCTGGTTGGGCCGCAGCCCGACCAGGGAGCGCCCTCGGAAGCGGATCTCGCCGCGGCTCGGCCGGTAGACGCCGGTGATGAGGTTGAAGACCGTCGTCTTCCCCGCTCCGTTGGGGCCGATGAGCCCCACCAACTCGCCCTCCTCCAGGCTCAAGGTGAAGCCGTCCAAGGCCTTGAGCCCGCCGAACTGGATGGAGAGGTCGCTCACCTCGAGAAGCGCCACGGCCCCGTCACCCCCTCGTCCCCGGCGCTGCGCCCGCGGTCGGCGCCCGAGCTCCCGCTCCCGCCGCCGCCCGGCGGATGGCCCGCTCCCAGGCGGGGACGAAGAGGGCAGCCTCGCGGAAGCCGAGCAGGCCCCGCGGCCGGCCGATCATCAGGAGCACCAGCAGCAGGGGCGCCAGCACCCATCTCCACAGCCCCAGGAAGCGCAACGCCTCCAGCAGCACGGTGTAGACGGTAGCACCCACCACGCTGCCGGCCAGGCTGGCCACGCCCCCGAGGTAGACCATCACCAGGATCTCGGTCGATTTGAGGATGTCGAAGCTGCGGGGGTTGATGAACTGGATCAGGTGCGCGTACAACCCGCCGGCCACCCCCGCGAAGAAGGCGGAGAGCAGGAAAGCCTGCAGCTTGACCTGGCGGGTGTCGATGCCGACCAACTCCGCCGCCAGCTCATCCTCCCGGATGGTGGCCACGCCGCGCCCGAATCGGGAGTGGACGAAGTGACGCAGCGCCACCAGCGTCACCACCACCCAAAAGAAGACCCACCCCGGCGTCGTCAGGCGTCCGATGCCCGGAAGTCCGCGGGGGCCGCCGACGGCCTCGATGTTTTCGATCGCGCTCTTGACGATCATGTTGAGCGCGAGGGTGACGATGGCCAGGTAGTCGCCGCGCGTCCGAAACGACGGCACGGCCACCACGAGCCCCACGACGGCCGACGCGACGCCGCCGATGAGCAGGGCCACGGGGAAGAGCACCGGCCACAGGGCCTTCGGGAAGAGCCATAGCATCACCGTGGCCGAGGCGTAGGCGCCCACCGCCATGAAGCCGGCGTGCCCCACGGAGAACTCGCCCATGTAGCCGTTGACCAGATTGAGGCTGGCCGTCAGGATGATGTTGATCCCGACGTACATCAGCACCTGCACGTGGTAGGGGTTGAGCGGCAGGCGCGGCAGCAAGGCCGCGAAGAACAGGAGCAGGGCTGCCGTCCCCAGCCACGGCAGAAGGCGTCGCACAGGTCGTTCCTCGTCCATCGCGCCCGCGACGGCGGCCGCATCGGCGGGCGCCGTCGCGGCGGTGCGGTTCAAACCTTCTGTGCCCATACCCGTCCGAACATCCCCGTCGGTCGGAATACGAGAAGCGTCAGCAGCAATGAGAAGGCCACGAAGTCGCGGTAGGTAGACGGCAGGAAGGCCGCTACGAAGACCTCGGTGGCGGCCAGCACGTAGCCGCCCGCCATGGCCCCCCGGATGCTGCCGATCCCGCCCACCACCGCCGCCACGAAGGCCTTCCACCCCACCAGGATGCCCATGTAGGGATCGATGATGGGGTAGGCCAGCCCCACCAGGATGCCCCCGGCGGCGGCCAGGGCCGAGCCGATGGCGAAGGTGAGGGAGACGATGCGGTTGACCGGCACCCCCATCAGGGGCAGGTGCCGGATGTCCCACGAGATGGCCCGCATGGCCATGCCGGTGAGGGTGCGGTTGACGAAGAGGTCCAGGATCAGCATCAACAGCACGGCCACGCCGAAGATGACGGCCTGGTTGGAGGAGAAGCCGATGTCACCCGGCAGCGGGTAGAAGCGCGCCGGGATCATCCGGGGGATCTGGCGCGGCTGGGCACCTACCGTGGCCAGCACGAAGTGCTCCAGGAAGAGGCCCACGCCCAGGGCCGTGATGACGGCGGAGACCCGGGGGGCGTCACGCAGGGGCCGGTAGGCGACCCGCTCGATGGTGACGCCCAGCGCGGCCGTGGCCAGCATGCTAAACAGCAGCGTCGGCACGAATGGCCACCGCATGATCGCGGCGGCGAAGAAGCCCAGGAAGGCCCCGACCATGAAGATGTCGCCGTGGGCGAAGTTGATGAGGCGCAGCACCCCGTAGACCATGGAGTAGCCCAGGGCGATGAGGGCGTAGACCGACCCGAGCTGCAGGGCGTTGATGGCTTGCTGCAACAGGTACGAGATCAATGTCGCAAGCCTCGCTCGTCATGGTGTTTGGGACGCCTACCGGGCAGCCAGGGCCCCGGGGAGCTCCGGGGCCCCGCCAGCACCGGTGACCGTCACGGGTTGGCCGTGGTGAAGTACTTGAACTGCCCGTTCTCGATCCGGATCACGACGGCGCTCTTGATGGGATCGCCGCTCCCCTTGAACTGCATGGTGCCGGTGACGCCTTCGTAGCGCTCGATGGAGGCCAGGGCGTCACGCACCGCTTCCCGATCGACCCGTCCGGCCTGCTGGAGCGCCTGGAACAGCAGCTGGAACGAGTCGTACGTGAGCGCGGCCACATCATCGGGCGCGCTGCCGTAACGCGCTTGATACGCCTCGATGAACCGGCGCGCCACCGGGGTGGCGATGTCGGGCGCGTAGTGGGTGGTGAACATGAGGCCTTCCACGTCGGAGCCGCCCAGCGTCAGCAGATCGGCGAAGCCCCAGCTGTCCGAGCCGATGATGGGCACCGTCAGGCCGATGAGGCGCGCCTGTTGGACCTGCAGGGGCACCTCGCTGTAGTAGTTGGGCAGGAAGAGGATGTCAGGCCGGGCCGCCCGGATCTTGGTCAACTGGGAGAGGAAGTCCTTGTCGCCGGTGGTATAGGTCTCGAACGCCACGACCTGCCCGCCCAGCTGGGTGAAGGTCTGGCGGAAGACCTCCGCGATCCCCTTGTTGTACTCGCTGGCCACGTCGTACAGGACGGCCGCCCGCTGCGCCTTGAAGTGCTGTCGCGCGAAGGCTGCCACGACGCGCCCCTGGAAGTCATCGGTGAAGGCAGCGCGGAAGACGTAGCGCTTGTCCCGGGTCGTGGCGGGGTTGGTGGACCACGGCGAGATCATGGGGGCGCGGGCCGACTCCGCGATGTCGGCCGCCGGGACGGCGTTGCGGCTCGCGTTGGGGCCGATCATGGCGATGACGCCGTGCTGGTAGTAGAGCTTCTGGGCGGCGGCCACCGCGGACTGGGCCTTGTCCTCGTTGTCCTCCACCTGCAGCCGGATGGTGTAGCGCTGATTGCCGACCAGCAGGCCGCCTGCCTGGTTGACCTCGTCGACGGCCATCCGGGCCCCGTTGAGGCTCGACTGGCCGACCACGGGGATCTGCCCCGTCAGCTCGGCGTTGAGGCCCACGACGATCTCCGCGGCCGAGACGGCCGCGGCGGCCAGGAGCGTGGCCACGAGGGCGCCAGCCATCGCGATCCACCTGCGACGCATAGACCGTTGCACCCCTTCCTGTCCGAAATGGTGCCGAGTTGAGGGCTGCGACCGGAGTCCGGCAGCCCCTTATAGTGGTAACGACATTCGCTAGCGCGAAAGGGCTTCCTTCTCGGAGGGGAGGGACGGGGCGACAAGCCACGTGCCACGGGATGAAAGCGATGCCTCAGTGAGGGAAGTAGCGATGGACCGCGTCGGCGACGCCGTCGGCCCAGTGAGGAGGGGCGACGTAGTCGGCCAGCGCCAGCAGCTGGGGCTCTGCCGTCGCAACCGCCACGCCGACGCCGGCCTGCTGTACCATCTGGATGTCGTTGCCCGCGTTGCCCACGGCCACGACACGCTCCATGGGCAACCCGAGCCGGCGCGACAGGAAGCTCAGGCCCGTCGCCTTGGAGACGCCGGGCGGCATCACCTCGACGCAGTCGGGCCCGGAGCGCAGCGCCGAGAAAGGTTGCCGCCCCGTCGCCGCGGCCCGCTCCAGGGCGTCCGCCGCGGCGGGCTCGCCCAGCAGGAGCAGCTTGATGGCGCCCCCCTCGCCGTACCACGGGGCGTCGGGGCCCGTTCGGCTCACCGGGGCCAGCAGCCGGGCGCGGTCCTCCCCCAGCAGGTGGTCGGCGCGCCGCTCGCCGCCCGCGACCGGCACGACGCCTGCGGTGAGGTAGGCGAAGCCGCACAGCCCCAGCCGGCCGGCCAGGTCGACGACGGCGTCGACCGCCTCGGGAGCGAGCCGCCACTCCATCAGGACGGCCCCCGATGGGGCGACCACCTGGCTGCCGTTGCAGGTGATGAGGGGCAACCGGATGCCGAGGCGGGCGGCCAGCTCCCGAGTGGCGGCCAGGGTCCTGCCCGTGGCCAGCGTCACGTGGACGCCCCTATCGATGAGCCGGCCGAGGGCCTCCCGGTTGGTCCGGCTCAGGTGGCCGCGGTCGTCCAGCAAGGTGCCGTCGATGTCGGTGACCAGCATGCCGAAGGGCCGCTTCGGCGAGACGTGCTTGCCGATGATGCCATCCCTCGTCCTTCACGCGATGATCGGGGCACCGGCTCCGGCCGAGCCAGGCCCCAAATGCAACAGTAAACGTCAGTTGTGGCGATGATGTCAAGGCTTCGCGAAAAGAAGCCACCGGAGTGCCGCTCGATGGCCCGGCGCCCCGGGGGCTGGGGGCCTCTCGCGACGGCTCATCGGGGCATCGACTGGAGGGCCTGCTCGAGCCGCCGTCGGGCCCGTTGCAGCAACGACTCCACGTCGACGGGGCCGCGATCCTGCACCAGCGGCACCACCACGTCCTGCCACCAGACGGCGTCGAATTCGAGGAACGCCGGGTGCGCCGGCATGGCCCTCGCGTGGGCCAGCGCCGCGGTCGCGACCGCCCGGGCGGCGGGGCGGCCTGCGAGCGATGGCTGCCACCCCATCGCCTCCAGCGCTTCGGCGAGATAGGCCAGGGCCCGACCGGCTGCCGGGCGGGCCTTGCGAGGCATGCCCACGCCCTCCAGGGAGAGCCAGGTCGCCGATCCCGCCGGCCCTGCCGGCACGGGGACGACCTGCACCTGGCGGCCGGCAACGCGGCTCCCGACGGGAGTCTCGCCCGGGCGGAAGGGGGATGGCGAGCCAGGCAGTTCGAGGGGGTCCGAGAGCGATCCCATGAAGAGGGCGGCCTCCCCTCGCCGGAAGGGGAGGTCAGCCGGCTCCGCCCAGCTCGAGGGGGCCGACGGGCTGAGACCCTCCGCGACGAATCGATGGTAGAAGGTGGCCGCGGCGGCCACTGCGTCGGGCGAGTCCCACGGCTGGCCCGAGGGCCCGAGGAGCGTGCCACCGGCCTGCCAGACGAACATCGCCAGGGGCGGCCACCCGTTGACGATGGTGGCCCAGGGCAGGCGCCCGACGGCCTGTACGCGACGGGCGGCGTCGAGAAGCGTGGCCCACGTCGACAGGTGCTCCCCCGACAACCCGGCCTCGGCGAGGGCTCCGGCGTCGACATAGAGGACGACGGGATCCATGACCCCCGGCAGGGCGTAGAGCCGTCCCTCCCAGGTGAAGGGGACGAGGGCGGCGGGAGGCGGGGGATGACGACGGACGATCTCGTCGACCGGTGTCAGCCACCCCCTGGCGGCCAGCCGCGCGGCCAGAGCGGCGGGCACGGCCACGAGGTCTGGGGCGCTGCCCTCGGCCAGGGCCAGCGTCAGGCGTGCGGCGTAGTCTGCCCAGATGGGCTCGATGGCGACGAGTATGTCGGGGTGGGCCGCCGCCGCGCGTCGCGCGGCCTCTCGCCATGCGGCGAGGTAACCGCCCCGGGCCGGGACCCAAAGGGTGACGGTCTCGGAGCCGGACTCGGGCGACTCGGCCGCCACCGCGAGGGGGCAGACGACCGCCCAAAGGAGCGCGGCCACCGGGGCCAACCAGCGGGGTCTCCGCGTGCCGCTACGACCGCCTCCGTGCGCGTGCCGCCTCACGGGCCGGCCCCCCTCCTCATCGATATCTTACTGAGCGGGCGGGGCGGTTCGACGGGGCGGGGCGATCCTTGACCCGGTAGGACCCACGGGCCATACTCCTCTTATAGAGGTCCTGCGTGGCGGGCTCGTCTTCGCAGGCTATCCTCTCATCCTCTCGGGAGGCGAGGAGCCGAAATGGACTCTTCGTCCGAGGTGCTCAGACGCATCAACGAACTGGCGGCCCAGCGGCTGGCGCTGTGGTGCAAGGGTCATCTCACGGACCAGGACCGCGAGCGCATCAGCCAGATCACGATGGAACTCGACCGCCTCTGGGAGAAGCGGCGGGAGGAGCGGGCAGCCAGCGCCCACGGCATGCCCCTTCGCCGCATCCTGGCCGGCGACACGAAGCGAAACGGTTAGGAGCCGGCCGCCCTTGTTGCGCCTCTGGGACCGCGCGCGGCCGGGGGGGCAGGGCTCGGCCGTCGCCGACCCCACCAGCATCTACGACGAGATCGCCTGGCCGCGTGCCGGGCGGGGGCGCCCGTGGGTGGCCATCAACATGGTGGCCACCGTCGACGGCAAGACGACCCTGGACCGAGGGCGCCATCCCCGCCCCATCGGCAGCCGCGTCGACCGGACCCTGATGGTGCGGTTGCGCAGCCGGGTCGACGCCGTGTTGCGCGGGGCGGGCACCGTCCGGCAGTCGCCCTACTATCCCTCGTTGCCGCCAGGGGCGGTCGAGCGTCGCGTGCGCGAAGGCCTGGCGCCGTACCCCCTGGTGGTGGTGGTGAGCGGGTCAGGGGATCTCCCCCTGGAGTCGGCGCTCTTCGAGGCGCCACCCCGCAGGCCCCTGATCCTGCTGGGCCCCCAGGCCCCGCCCGAGGCGGTGAGTCGCCTCGAGCGGGTGGCGGATGTGCGCATCGGGCCCCAGGCCGAGGGAGGCCTCGACGTACGGTGGGCCCTGGCGTGCCTGGCGCAGGAGTACGGGGTACGGGTGGTGCTGAGCGAGGGGGGGCCGACGCTCAATCACGCCTTCTTGCGCGCCGGTTGCGTGGACGAGCTCTTCTTGACGGTGGCGCCCTTCGTGGCCGGGCGCGAGGACGACCGGACCATCGTCGACGGGCCGACCCTCCTCGAGCCCTTTCCGCGGCTCGAGCTCGTCAGCGCCTACCTCCACGAGGACGAGCTCTTCTTGCGCTACGCGGTGCACGCACAGTCGCCCGACCCTGCCGGTGAGCGCCCGGATGCACCGGATGCCGCCGCGCCGGACACCGAGAGGGGGCCCCTGAGCTGAACCTGGCCGTTTTCACCCTCTTCGCCGGCATGCTGGGGCTGTTTCCCTTCCTCTCATCGTACCTGGTGCGCCTGGGCGCCGACCCCGCCACGGCCGGTGCCATCCTGGCGGCCTATTCGGCGGCCAACATCCTGGGCAACGCCACCGGGGGCTGGCTGGCCGACCGCGGGGGCCGGGCATGGCCCGTGCGGGCAGGGCTGGCCGGGACGGCAGGTAGCTTCGTCCTGTACGCCGTGCCGCGCCTCGAACTGGTGGCCCTGGCCCATGCCCTGCACGGCTTCATGGCGGGGATGGCGACCCCGGCAGCCTTCGCCTGGGTGGGAGACCGGGGGCGCAGGTCCGGGCAGGGCCGCGCCATGGGCCGGACGGGAGCGGCCATCGCCCTGGCAGCGGTACTGGCTCCCGCTCTAGGTGGCGTGCTGGCGCAGCGGGCGGGCCCCGATCGGGTCTTCCTGATCCTGGGCGTCATGACCGTCGTGGCCCTGGCGCGGGCATGGCGGCTGGGGGACGTAGCCGAAACGGAGGCCGCCGGGGCGGGGGACGGAGGCTCCCCATCGTCCGGCCGGGCGCCACTGGCGGCGCTGGCCACGCCGCCGCTGCTGACCGCCTACGCGGCGGCCTTGGTGACGCAGGCGGCCTTCGGGCTTCTGATATGGCTGCTGCCCCTGCAGGCACAGCAGGGGGGTATCGGTAGCGGGGCTGCCGGTGCCCTGATGGGGCTGTTGGGGGCGGTCGCGGGCCTCTGGATGGGGCTGGGAGGCTCCCTCGCCGATCGCCTGGACCGGCCCACCATCGTAGGGGCGGGCCTCGTGGGCCTGATGGTGGGGCAGGCGCTGCTGGCCGGCGCCGTGGAGCCGGCCCGATTCTGGGCCAGGGGGATGGCCGGGGCGGCCATCTTCGGCACCGGCTTCGGCACGACCTTCCCGGCCGCCGCGGCCATGGTGGCCGAGGCGACCGCATCCTCCCAGCGAGGCCGGGCCTTCAGCCTCTTCTCCATCGCCTTCTCGTTGGGGGCGATGGCCTCGCCGGCAGCGGGAGGCCTCCTGGTGCGTCAGGGCTGGCTGGTGGTGCCAGGCGTCGATGGCGGTTCGGCGGCCTGGTGGCAGACGCCCTACGTCCTCGGCGTGGTGGCGGCTGCCGCACTCGCCCTGGTGACGTCCTGGCCGCGCCGGCCAGGGTGGTCGGGTCTCATTTCTCGACGTATCGACACATGAAGCCGGGGCTGCCCACCTCGGCCGGCCTGGGGTGCAGCCGCAGGATGCGGAAGTCGAAGCGGCAGTAGCTGACGAAGTCGTGCACCCCTTCGATGGTCACGTCGGCGACCGGGATCGCCTCGCCGGCACCGACCAGCAGGGCGACCTCCGCAGGTACGCCGGCAGCGACCTGGCCCGTGGCCATATCCTCGAGGACGTCGGGGGCCATGTCCACGGTTCGATAGGCCAGGTGGTACATCTTCCCGGGCCCCAGGCTGCGCAGATTGTCGGCCACCCACGAATTCCTGACGAGCAGTTGCAAGACCCTCGATGCCATGGCGTCCCCAGCATATGCTCCGTCCGGAGGGGGGCAAGCCCTCGATGAGCGCATCGACTCCGCCCCGATTCTCGACGCGATGGACCCTCTGGGCAGCCGCCTGGGTGGCGAGCCTCTTGGTGGCTCCCGCGGTCGCGGCGACCTCGCCGGGCGAGGGCGCGATGGGCTTCAGTGGCTACGTGGCCGTGCAGCGACTGGAGCTGGACGCGCTCAACGCCCAACTGACCGACGTGCCGGCGCTGCCGCGCGACGGGTGGGGTTCCGGATACGGCGTGACGCTGCTGGGGCCCTCGGGTTGGGGTTTCACCTTCGTCAGCGGCACCTACCGATGGGAGGCGCGGGATGCCACAGGCCTGAGCCGCCTGGAGATGAGCCACACCCAGGCCGGCGTGGTGCGGGAGGTGCTGCCGGGGCCGCACCTGCGCCTCACCGTGGCGCTGCTGGGCGGGCTTGTGTCGGCGGAGCTGGACCTGGTGGGCGATGCGCCGACCCGTTACGACGAGTTCACCATGAACCGCTTCACCCGCCGTCTGGTCAGCCTGCAGCCCGAGGTCGGGCTGCTCTGGCGCCTGGGGCCGACGACCTCTCTGCAGGCCACGGCGAGCTACCTGTTGGCGGGGGACTTCTGGCACAGCCGCTGGGCGCATCCGTGGGGCTCGACGCTGGAGGGACTCCCGGGCTGGTTTCGCGGACCCTCCCTGCGCCTGGCGCTGGGGGTGGGAGGGCCCTGAGGGACGGGGCATTCGTCTCTTGTGAGGGGCGGCGCCGACCCGATAGACTCCCTCGGGGGGTATCCGAGTGGGGGCACGCCGCCTGGCCAACGGGGCCGCGCTCCTGGTGGTCACGGCCTTCCTGGTCGGCGCCGCCTTGTACAGTCGCAGCCTGGGTTCGCAGGCCGAGGTGGGCAAGCCGGCTCCTGCCTTCGAGCTGACCGATCTGGAGGGTGGCCGCGTCGCGCTGGCCTCCTTCGCGGGCCGTCCCGTCTTCATCAATTTCTGGACCTCCTGGTGTGATCCGTGCCGGGAAGAGATCCCCGCGCTGGAGACCTTCCACCGCCGCTTCGGCGAGCGCATGCCCGTCATCGGCGTCAACGTCCGCGAGCCCCTGCCGATTGTGCAGGAGTTCGCCCGCGCGATGCAGATGACGTACCCCATCGTGCGCGACATCGATGGTCGCCTATCGGAGCGCTACCGGCTACGCGGGTACCCCGAGAGCTGGGTCGTCGGACCCGACGGCGTGGCGCGTCACTACTGGCCTGGGCCCGTCACCTTCGAGCAGATGGAGCAGGCGTACGCCCAGGTCATGGGGCGCCCCATCACCGAGGGGCTCCCAGACGGCGGGCCCCTGCCGGCAGACGAGCCCGGGGTGGGGCTGGCGGTCGCGAGCGCGCGACTGTGGGTGGCCGGCCGCCATCGGCTCATGGCGGCCGGTCTGGATAGGCTGGACCGTCCGGAGGGCTGGGTGGTCGTCGACCTGCCCGACGGGATGGCGAGTCTCGACGCCATCGCCTCCTGGCCCGAGGGGGAGGCCGTGGTGGTGGCCTCGGGCAGCCGGCTGTGGAGGCGCGAGAGCGGCGATGGTCCGTGGCGCGCGCTGCCCGATGCGCCTGGCTCGGTGCTATCCCTGGCCGGCGCCGGTGATGAGCTCATCGCATGGATCCGCGGCCGGGGGGGCTACGCCCTCGACGCCGATGGCCGGTGGCAGGCCCTGCCGTCCGGCGGGCTTCCCTTGATGGCCGGTTCGGCGTGGATGGGACGCCTGGGAGGTGGCCTGGTCGCGGCGACGCCGGCCGGGCTCCTGGAGAGCCGGGAGCCGTCGGGCCCCTTTTCCCGTACGCGCCTTGCGCGGCCGTCGTGGGCCGTCGTGGAGACGGGCGGGGCGTGGATGGTGGCCACCGACCGGGGTGTCTACCGCTACGACCCTGCCCGTGGCGAGGCCGCTCCCGCCGCGGGCACGCCCACCCGCGTCCTCGTCGCGCTGGCAGCGCTGCCCGACGGCCGCCTGGCGGCCCTGGCCCTCGATGGGGATCTCTATCTGGGATCGGCCGTGGAGCCCGCCGGGCCGGGTGCTGTAGGCGCCTGGGAGCCGCTCGGGGTGCCGCGGGGGACCGCTGGCCCGTGAGGGACGGGAGCAGGGCGTCGATGATGCCGATGCCGACGAGCACGGCGGGGGAGGACCGAGCGACATGGGCGTAGCCCGACGTCACCGGACAGGGCAGGACCCCTGGGTCTGGGGGATCGTGCTGGTCGTCGCCGTCGCGTCGGCGGCGGGCATCGCCTCTGCCCTGACCGGCATCCCGCAAGATCAAGGCCTGGAGGCCCGAGCATGGGCCCTGGCCAGGGAGCTGAGTTGTCCCGTCTGCGACGGCCAGTCGGTCGCGGAGTCCTCCAGCACGGTGGCCGCCCAGATGCGGGCGGAGATCCGCCGGATGCTGGAGGAGGGCAAGGACGAGAGCCAGATCATCGACCACTACGTGCAGCTGTACGGCACCTGGATCCTGGCCCGCCCGCCCGCGACGGGGGCGTACGTCCTGTTGTGGGGCACCCCGCTGGCAGCTCTGGTCCTGGGCGGCTTCTGGGCCTACCGGCGCATGGGAAGGACGAGGGGATAGCACGGTGCATCCCGCGGTGATCGGCCAGGGCATGCTCTGGCTCACGATGGCGGCGTCGGCGCTTGCAGCCATCCTGTCGGCGGCAGGGCTGGCCAGGCGCCGTCCGCCGTGGTTGCGGGTGGGTCGGGCGCTGGTGGTGGCCGCCTTCGGCTTCGCCACCGTCGCCTCCGTGGTGCTGGTGGTGGCGTTGCTGACCGACGACTTCCGGGTCGCCTACGTGGCGAGCCGGTCGGCGCGAGCCATGCCGGTCCTCTACAAGCTGGGGGCGTGGTGGGGCGGTCAGGAGGGCTCCTTGCTCCTGTGGCTGTGGCTCCAGCTCGGCGTGGCAGCGCTGGTGGTGACCGGGCGGCCCGATCCCGAGGCTCCCCGGCTGTGGCCGGCGGCCACGGCGGCGATGGCGGCCGTGGCCACCTTCTTCGCCGTGCTGGTGGCCGCCGTGGAGTCGCCGTTTCGGCTGCTGCCGCAGCCTCCTGCCGACGGTGCCGGCCTCAACCCGCTGCTGCAGTCGCCGTCGATGCTGTTGCACCCCATCGCCCTCTACCTGGGCTACATCGGCATGACCGTGCCCTTCGCCTTCGCCCTGGGCGCCCTGGCGGTGGACGAGACCGGAGACGCCTGGATGCGGATCGCCCGGCGTTGGGCGCTGGGGGCCTGGCTCTTCCTGGGGCTGGGCATCGTGCTGGGCGGCGAGTGGGCGTACAAGGAGCTGGGATGGGGCGGCTACTGGGCATGGGATCCGGTCGAGAACGCCAGCCTCGTGCCGTGGATCCTGGCTACGGCCCTGGTGCACTCGGGGCTGGCCCAGGAGCGTCACGGCACGCTCCGCCGGTGGAACGCTGTCCTGGCCCTGGCCGTCTTCGTCACGGTGCTGGTGGGCACCTTCCTCACGCGAAGCGGGGTCATGGCCTCCGTGCACGCCTTCGCGGAGTCGCCGACGGGCCCTCCCTTCATGGTGATGATCGGGCTGGTCACGGCCCTCTCCATCTGGCTGCTGGCTTTGCGCTGGGACCGGCTCCAGGACCGGCAGCCCGTGACCTCGCCGGCCTCACGGGAGGGCGCCTTCGTGGCGGCCAACGTCGTGCTGAGCTCGCTGGCCTTCGCCATCTTGTTCGGCACGGTGGTGCCCATCCTGAGCCGCCTCTTCGGACCGGGCATCACGTTGCAGGCGCCCTACTTCGAGCGGGTGTCGGCGCCGCTGTGGGTGCTGATGTTGTTGCTGATGGGCGTGGGGATGGTGCTGCCGTGGCGCCCTCAGGGCAACGGGGAGCGCCGTACGCCCACCTGGATCCGGCACCTGCTGCCCATCGGGGGCGGGTGCGTGCTCTTCGTGGCGCTCCTGGCTGTCGGGGGGCTCCGCCGACCCACGCTGCTGACGGGTTTCGCCGCTGCCTTCGTGGCAGGGGCCGTGGCGCTGGCCGAGCTGGTGCGGTACGTGAGGGGGCGACGGGGGCACGGCCTGGTAGGTCGTGACGGTGCCCGTAGCCGGCTCGGTGGGCTGTTGGCTCACGCGGGCGTGGCGATGATGGCGGTGGCGGTCCTGGCCTCGACCGCCTTCCAGGCCCGTACCAGCCTCTCGCTGGCCGTGGGGCAGGTGGGGTACCTGGGCGGGTACACCGTCCGGTACGACGGGCTCGCCTCTCGTCGCGTGCCAGGCGCGACGGAGGTCTATGCCCGGGTGGAGCTCTTCCGCGGCGACCGGCCCGTCGCCAGCCTCGAGCCCGCGAGGCGCGTGTACGATGGCAACATGGCGCAATTCGGCAGCACCGCGGAAGTGGCCGTCTACCGACGCCTGGAGGGCGACGTCTACGTCGCCCTGGCCGGCTGGGAGGAGGGCGGCCGCCGGGCAGCTTTCGAGATCTACGTCAATCCGCTGGTCAACTGGATTTGGGTGGGATCGATCCTGATGCTGGCGGGCACCGCGCTGGCGATGGGCTCCCGGGCCGAGGCACGGCTCCTCGAGCGCCGCGCCGAGGCGAGGCTGCTCGAGGAGGTCGGCCGGTTGCGTCTGCCCGCTACGCCAGGGGGTCGCTAGCGAAGCGCCCGATCACCTTGACCTCCGGCTGCAACAGGACGCCGAAGCGCTCCTGGACCGTCCGGCGCACCATCCGGATGGCCTCCAGCACGTCGCTGCAGCGGGCATGGCCCTTGTTGACGATGAAGTTGGCGTGGATCGGGGAGATCTCGACGTCTCCCCGCCGCCATCCCTTGAGCCCGGCCTGCTCGATGAGACGGCCGGCGTAGTCGCCGGGCGGGTTGCGGAAGATGCTGCCCGCCCCCGGCTCGCCCAGGGGCTGCGTGCGCCGCCGGGCCTCCAGGTAGGCCTGCATCTGAGCCATGATGGCCTCCGAAGGCCGGGGCTCGAGCTCCAGGCGGGCGCCGACCACCACCAGGTCCGGGCGCGTCTGCAAGACGCTGGTGCGGTAGTCGAAGCCCAACGCCTCCCGCTCCAGCGTCACCACTTCGCCGGTCACCGCCAGGCACTCGACCTGCCGGACCACGGCGCCGATGGCGTGCTGGTGGGCTCCGGCGTTCATCACGACGGCGCCCCCGACGCTGCCGGGGATCATGACCCCAAACTCCAGCCCCGACAGGCCCCGCGTCGCCGCCTGCCAGGCCACCGCGGGCAGGGACGCACCGGCCTCGGCTTCCAGGGATGTGCCCTCCCAACGAATCCGGGAGAGGCCTCGCGAGATCTTGATGACGACACCCTCGATGCCGTCGTCGCTCACCAGGAGGTTGCTGCCCCGACCGATGACGAGGAAGGGGATCCCGTGGGTGGCACACGCCTCGAGCACCCATCGCAGGTCGTCGCGGTCCTCGGGGATGACCAGGACGTCGGCTGGGCCCCCGATGCGGAAGGCGGTATGGGCCGACATGGGCTCGTCGACCAGCACCGCTCCCTTGATCCGCTCACGAAGGAGGGCCACCCACCCGGCTGTCACGTTCGCCGCTCGCGTCGGTCCCATGACGGCCTCCTGCTCGTCGCCGCCCCCTCTCGTCAGGGGGCGCCACCGCTATGGAGTCTATTCCTGGTCCGCCCGGGGCAACTCCTCTGGTAGCGCGGACCTAACGCGAGAGGGGCGGCCTGCCATGGCAGTGCCGCCCCCCGTTGCGCCTCGCTCGTGCCAGCCGGCCATCAGCCCTGGACTCGGACGACGATCTGGCCGTCTCGCACCTCCACCGGGTACGTGCGCAGGGGCCTGTAGGCCGGCAACGTCAGCGCCTTGCCCGACCGGACGTCGAAGCGGGCCCCGTGTTTGGGGCAGGCCACCTGGCCCGCCTCGGGCTCGAAGTCTCCCTCGCTGAGGCTGGCGCGCTCGTGGGTGCACGTGTCGTCGGTGGCGTAGATGCCGTGCTGCGTGTGCCACAGCGCCAGCGTCCGGCCCCCGACCTGCACCCGGCGACAGCTGCCCGGTGGCAACTCCGACACGGGCAGCACGAAGGTCAGACCCTCCTCCACGGCCGTCCTCCGCTCCTCAGCCCACCGAGCCCTCCATCTCCATCTCGATGAGGCGGTTGAGCTCCACCGCGTACTCCATCGGGAGCTGGCGGGCGAAGGGCTCGATGAAGCCCATCACGATCATGGTCGTCGCCTGCTGCTCCGGGATGCCCCGGCTCATCAGGTAGAAGAGTTGCTCCTCGCTCACCTTGCTGACGGTCGCCTCGTGCTCCATCTGGACGTCGCTGTTGAGCACCTCGATGTAGGGGATGGTGTCGGTCTTGGACCGGTCATCGAAGATGAGCGCGTCGCAGTTGACCTTGCTCTTGCTCTTGTAGGCCTCGGGTGCGATGTGCACCAGCCCTCGGTAGGTGGTGCGGCCCCCGTCCTTGCAGATGGACTTGTTGGTGATGGTCGACGTCGTGTAGGGGGCCAGGTGCACCGCCTTGGCGCCGGCGTCCTGGTGCTGGTTGGGGCCGGCCAGCGCGATGGAGAGCACCTCGCCGCGGGCGCCCTTCTCCATGAGGTAGACCGACGGGTACTTCATGGTCAGCTTGCTGCCCAGGTTGCCGTCGATCCACTCCATGGTGGCGTCGCCATACACCGCCGCCCGCTTGGTGACCAGGTTGTAGACGTTGTGAGACCAGTTCTGGATGGTGGTGTAGCGCACCCGGGCGCCGGGCTTGACGATGATCTCCACGACCGCCGCGTGCAGCGAGTCGGTCGTGTACTGAGGGGCGGTGCAGCCCTCCACGTAGTGCACGAAGCTGCCCGGTTCGGCGATGATGAGGGTCCGCTCGAACTGGCCCATGTTGCGGGCGTTGATGCGGAAGTAGGCCTGCAGCGGGATCTCCACCCGCACCCCCTCGGGCACGTAGATGAAGCTGCCCCCACTCCAGACCGCGCTGTTGAGGGCGGCGAACTTGTTGTCAGCCGGCGGCACCACCGTGCCGAAGTACTCCCGCACCAGGTCGGGGTACTGCCGCACGGCCGTGTCGGTGTCGATGAAGATGACGCCCTGGCGCTCGAGCTCCTTGCGGATGCTGTGGTAGACCACCTCGGACTCGTACTGGGCCGTCACCCCGGCCAGGAACTTTCGCTCGGCCTCGGGGATGCCCAGCCGGTCGAAGGTGCGCTTGATGGTCTCCGGCACCTCGTCCCAGCTCTGGCCCTTTCGGTCGGTGGGCCGGATGTAGTAGTAGATGTCGTCGAACCGGAGATGGGAGAGGTCCCCACCCCAGGTCGGCATGGGCTTTCGCTCGAAGATCTCCAGGGCCTTGAGGCGAAACTGCCGCATCCAGTCGGGCTCGCCCTTGATGGCGGAGATCTCCTCGACCACTTCCCGGCTGAGCCCCTTGCGGGATCGGAAGACGTACTGCTCCGGGTCGGCGAACCCGTAACGGTACTCCGTGTCGAGTTGGAGTCCCTGCCTGGCCACCTGATCGACTCCCCCTTGCCATGAGAAGTCTAGTGCTGGTAGTTAGTGATGTCAATCCTTCACCCGGTTAATGAACGACGCGCGCCGGCTCCGGCCGGGCATACTCGCACCGGCTGCGCGTTGCACAGACCGCCCCCGGCGGGATACCCTTTGGGACGGGAGAGACCACGAGGATAGGACGGTGGCGGCATGGGCGTGCTGTCGCGCATGACGACGGTGCTCAAGGCCAAGATGAACAAGCTGGTCGAGCGGTGGGAAGACCCGCGGGAGACCCTGGAGTACTCCTACCAGCGCCAGCTGGAGCTGCTCCAGAAGGTGCGCCGCAACCTCGCGGAGGTAGCCACCTCCCGCAAGCGCCTCGAGCTGCAGGTCGTGCGCCTGCGGGAGACCGCCCAGCGCCTGGAGGGTCAGGCCAAGGAGGCCCTGGCGGCCGGGCGCGAAGACCTGGCCGTCGCCGCCCTGCAGCGTAAGGCGGAGATCCTCCAGCAGGTGGAGGGCATCGAGCGGCAGGCGAGCGAGCTCGAGGCCGAGCAGAGGAAGCTGGAGACGGCCGAGGCGCGCCTGCGGGCCAAGGTGGAGGCCTTCCGGGCCCAGAAGGAGGTCATCAAGGCCCAGTACTCGGCGGCCGAGGCCCAGGTACGCATCGGGGAGGCCGCCAGCGGGCTGTCGGAGGAGCTGGCCGACGTAGGGCTGGCCGTGGAGCGGGCCCAACAAAAGACCGAGGCGATGCGGGCCCGAGCGGCCGCCATCGACGAGCTGGTCGCCAGCGGCGTCCTCGAGGACCGCACCGTCGTCGGCGGGACGGGTACGGGCATCGAGGCCGAGCTGGCCAAGCTCAAGGCATCGGAGCAGGTCAAGGCCGACCTGGAGCGGCTCAAGCAGGAGGTGGGCCGGGGATGATCGTCCGCATCGCCACCGAGGGGCAGTACGAGTTGCGGGGGCAGGCGCTCGACGAACTGGACAGTGCCGACGACGCACTCCTGGACGCCATCGAGGCGGGGGACGAGACCGCCTTTGCCCGGGAACTGACGCGCGTGCTGGAGATCGTCCGCACCCGAGGACGGCGGCTGGCGGACGACGAGCTCAAGGAGTCCGACCTGGTGCTGCCCCCTCCCGACACGACGCTGGAGGAGGCTCGGGGACTCTTTCAGGATTATCCGCGCAACCTGGTCACCTGAGCGCCTCAGGGTGGCGGGGATGCGCGCGAGGGGCCGGCGCTGCCGGGTTGGCGGGCGCCGGCCCCTCGCGTCAGCCTCAGACGGGACAGTCCCAGAGGGGATACCAGCGAGACGGATCCTTTTCGGTGGGCAGCTCCTGCGACAGCAGGGCGGCCGCCTGAAACTCGCCGCTCTCGTAGCGTCCGTCGGACGACGTCTTGCCGGCGCCCCTCGGTACGAAGGGGTAAAACAGACCCCGCTTGTAGCTGTAGATGAGGTAGATGCGCTCGGGGAGGTCGGCACCCATCACCGACAGGCGCCCGGACGGGCGAAACCGGAAGACCGCCGACAGGATTTGGGTGCCGTAGCCCTGCTCCTCCAGGGTCTGGGCGGCCATGTGGACCAGGGTCAGCAGATCTTCGAAGTCGTCGTCCTCCACCAGGACCCAGGTGTACTGGTAGCTGTCCTTGATGACCTCGACGCGGCTGCGGGTCTCGCCAGCCCCCATCCTCACCAGGTCGGCGAGCTCGTGCTGGGCCCGAGCGTAGTCGGCGGTGACGATGGGCTTGAGACAGAGCCCGGCCCGGCCGGCGCTCTCCCAGCCCAGCCGCTCCTCGAGGGCCGTGCGGGCCGTGGAGAGCGCGAAGAGGTTGTCCGACTTGGGCTTTATCAGCCGGGGCCGCCCCATGAGGGCATCGAGCCACTGTCTCAGACCCACGTCTCGTCTTCGCCTCTCCCGAGCCTCAGCGCCCGGCCAGCTCGAGCTCCAGCTTGCGCAGGTAGGCCAGGCGCTTCTCCAGCGACGGGTGGGTCGAGAAGAGCTCGGCGATGCTGCTGCCCTTGAGGGCCGGCACGATGAAGAAGGCGTTGAGCGCCTCGGCCTGGCGCAGATCCTGCGCCGGGATCCGCTCCATGACGCCGCTGATCTTCATGAGGGCCGAGGCCAGGTTGGAAGGCGCCCCGGTCAGGTACGCCGCGCCCCGGTCCGCCGCGTACTCCCGGTACCGGGAGAGGGCCTGGATGAGCAGGTAGCTGACGAAGTAGACCACCAGCGAGACCAGGTAGATGATCACCCAGGCGTAGGCGCCGCCTCCCCGCTCATCGCGGCGGTCGCCTCCCATCGGGACCCCCCAGTAGCCCAGCCACATCAGCTGCCGCGTCAGGAAGGCCGCCACCGTGGCGAAGAAGCTGGCGATGGTGATGACGGCCACGTCCCGGTTTTTGACGTGGGTGATCTCGTGGGCCAGCACCGCCTCGATCTCGGGCTTGGTCAGGCGGCGCATCAGGCCGCTGGTGACGGCCACCACGGCGTTGTTGGGATTGCGGCCCGTCGCGAAGGCGTTGGGCACGTCGGTGGGTACGATGGCCACCCGTGGCTTGGGCAGGTCCGCCAGGGCGGCCAGCCGCCCGACCATGTCGTGCAGTTCCGGCGCCTCAGATGGGCTTACCTCCCGTGCGCCCGTGGACCAGAGCACGAGCTTGTCGGAGAGGTAGTACTGGGCCAGCAGCATGATGCCGACGAAGACCGCGATGAAGGTGATGTCGACCCCGTACGCCAGCATCACGCTGACGAAGAAGAGGTAGACGGCCCCCAAGAGCACCATCGTGAGCATCATGCGGGCCGTGAGACCCGCGTCGGCTGCCACACGCAAGGGTCGGGCCATCGCCAACCCATCCCTCCCGGATGTGCGCTCGAGCGAAGATGAGGCCCGCGCATGGGCAGGCTCGACTACCATTTTACGCAGTCATGGCCGGCCTCACAATCGAGCGGGCTGGAGCCACTCCTGGGGGCGCTACGCCTGGCTCATCTCGTCCACGACCCGACGAGCCGTGCGCCGTGCCCAGGCGTCAGCCTCGTGGACGGCCTCTAGCGTGAGGGGCCCTGGCGGGACGTGGCGCTCGAGCACCTGCTCCACGACGCCCAGGATCCGGTCGAAGGCGAGCCGACCCGACAGGAAGGCCTCCACCGCCACCTCGTCCGCCGTGGACAGGACGGTGGGGTAGGTGCTCCCCGCCCCGGCAGCCTGCCGTGCCAGGCGGATGGCGGGTGGCTCGGTCCCCTCGTCCAGCGGCTCGAAGGTGAGCGAGAGAGACCCTCGATCGGGTCCGTGCCCCTCGAAGAGGGGTGCCGGGCCCTGGTACTCCCAACGCTCCGGGTAGCTGAGGGCCAACAGCAGCGGCAGGCGCATGTCGGGCAGGCTCATCTGGGCCTTGATGGACCCATCCCGTAGCTCTACCAGGGAGTGCACCACGCTCTGCCGGTGCACCACCACTCGGATGGCCGGGTAGGGGACGCCGAAGAGGTGGTGGGCCTCGATGATCTCGAAGCCCTTGTTGAGCAGGGTGGCCGAGTCGATGGTGACCCGGGGGCCCATGCGCCAGGTGGGATGGGCCAGGGCCTGCTCGGGCGTGACGCCACGCAGCTGCTCGGCGCTCCATCCCCAGAAGGGCCCGCCCGAGGCGGTCAGCCACAGCCGCCGGATGGCGGAGGGCTGCTCTCCCATCAGGCTCTGCCAGATGGCCGAGTGCTCGGAGTCGACCGGCAACAGGCGGCCCTCCTCCACCCACCTGGCTGCCGGCATCAGATCGCCGGCGGCCACCAGCACCTCCTTGTTGGCAAGCGCCACGCGCCGCCCGGCCTCGAGGGCGGCCAGGGTGGGGGCCAGCCCGGCCATCCCCACCGTCAGCACGACCACCAGGTCGACGTCGGGATGGAGGGCTGCCTCCACAAGACCCTCCGGGCCCTGTACCACCCGGGCCGCTCCGGCGGCTTCGCGCAGGGCATCGCCGATGGCGGTCGACCCGTCGCCCACCGCGACCAGCCGTGGCCGGAAGCGTTGCACCTGCTCGGCCAGCAACTCCTGGCGACGCCCCGAGGCAGCCAGGGCCACCACCTGCAGCCGGTCGGCGAAGCGCTCGCACAGCTCCAGCACCTGGATCCCCAGCGAGCCGGTGCTGCCCAGGACGGCCAGGCGCTTCGGGCCCGACGTGACGCGTCGTTGCTGCTGGATTGCCATCGGTCACGCTCCCCGCCGATTATATCCCAGGCTGTTCGGCCGCCCGCCGGTGGGTTAACATGGGGGACGGCCCCCCGGCAGGGGCCGGACAGGAGGGGGCAAGCCGTGCAGCCGGATCAGGGGTGGATCCGGGAGCCCCGGGTGACGCTGATCGGCATCACCCGCTTCTTCAAGCCCGCACACATCGACTGGGAGACCGACACCGACAACCCGGCCCAGCAGCTGGTGGAGTTCGCCGGGCGGCTGTGCTACCGGTCCTTTCACAACCCGAGCCGGCGCACCAACGCCCAGTACATCCAAAACCTCTTGACGCAGGGACACCTGAGCGTCCTGGAGCACGCCAGCGCGAGCCTGCTCATCGAGGGCATCTCGCGGTCCTGCTCCCACGAGATCGTACGGCACCGCCACTTCAGCTACAGCCAGGTGAGCCAGCGCTATGTGGACGAATCCACCGCCCGGATGGTGCTGCCACCGGGACTGGCCGGCGACCAGGAGGCCGAGCGCATCCTCGAGGAGGTGGCCGCGGCCGCCCGCGACGCCTACACGCGCCTGGTGGAGCGCCTGCGGACCCGCTACGCCGAGGTGCCCGACCCGTCGCTGCGCCGCAAGATGGCCAGGCAGGCGGCCCGCGCCGTCCTGCCCAACGCCGTGGAGACAGCGCTGGTGATGACGGGCAACTTCCGCGCGTGGCGTCACTTCATCCGCATGCGGGCCTCGGTGCACGCCGATCCTGAGATCCGTCGGGTCGCCATCGCCGCTCTGCGGATCCTGCAGGCCGAGGCCCCCGCCGTCTTCGGTGACTTCGAGATCCAGCGTGCACCCGACGGCTCCGAGGTGGCCGAGCCCCGGTACACGTGGGAGTGAGGGGCGTCGTGGCCCGCGTGCTGCCCGAAGGGGCCTGGAGCCGCCTGTGGGACGGCTGGGCCGAGGCCGGCGTGGGCAGCCGGCGCCTGTTCACGTTCGACCTGGAGGGGCGTCTGGTGGAGGCCTACCTGGACGGCGTGGGGGTGCGGCGCGGCCTCGACAACCGCTTCCTGGAGCGGCGGCGCGACCCGCAGGCTGCCGGGCTCTCCCGCCGGCTGCGGCGGTGGCTGACCCCTGAGGAGGCCCGGGAGTGGGTGGCACGGGCGCTCGAGACGGTGGAGGATGCCGCCCGGGCGGGCCACCCGACCGTCCGGGCTATGGACTGGGAGGCGCTAGAGGCCGACGCCCGGCGCTTCCGCCAGGTCTACCGGCCCATCGGCATCCTGCCGCCGGACCAGTACCAGTCCGTGGTGCTCCAGCTCACCTGGGGCTGCTGGCACAATCGCTGCACCTTCTGCACCTTCTACCGGGACCGGCCGTTCGAGGTACGCCCGCTCGCCCGCTTCCGCCAGCACGTGGAGGAGGTGCGGGCCTTCTTCGGGGCGGGCCTGGCTCGCCGCCACACCATCTTCCTCGGCGACGCCAACGCGTTGCTGCTGCCGACCCGGCGGCTGGCGGCCGCGCTCGAGGTGGCGGTGCAGGCGCTGCCGGGGCGCGAGGTGTACGCCTTCCTCGACGCCTTCACCGGGCGGCGCAAGCAGCCGGCCGAGTGGGCGACGCTGGCGCGCTCCGGCTTGCGAGGCGTCTACATCGGCCTCGAGTCGGGTAGCGAGCGCCTGGTGCGGTGGCTGGAGAAGCCCGGGAGCGTCGCCGATGCCCTGGCCACGGTGCGGGCCCTCAAGGAGGCGGGGGTGGCGGTCGGTGTCATCCTGCTGGTCGGGGCAGGAGGGCGGGCCTTCGCCGAGGAGCACGTGCGGGCCAGCGTCGAGGCGGTCAACGCCATGGAACTGGGCCCCGGCGATCGCCTCTACCTGTCGCCGCTGGTGGTGACCCCGGGATCGCCGTACGAGGCCAGGGCCCGGGCCGACGGGATCGAGCCGCTCTCCCCGCAGGAGGAGCGCGAACAGGCCCAAGCCCTGCTCTCGGGGATCCGTCTGGGCCGGGGGGCCCGCTGGTCCTTCTACTTCATCCAGGAGTTCGTCTACTGACGCCTGCCCGGTCGGGCGACGGCAGGAATCCCCGAGCCCCGGGACGAACGCTGGCGCAATTCTCGGCAGGGGGCTCGTAGAGGTCATGCGTAGCGACGTCATCAAGCGGGGCATCGACCGGGCGCCCCATCGCAGCCTGTTGCGGGCCGTGGGGCTCACCGACCGGGACTTCGAGAAGCCTTTCATCGCCATCGCCAACTCGTACGTCGACATCGTGCCCGGCCACGCGCACCTGCAGGAGTTCGGCAAGCTCGTCAAGGAGGCGGTGCGGGCCGCCGGCGGGGTGCCGTTCGAGTTCAACACCATCGGGGTCGACGACGGCATCGCCATGGGGCACGTCGGCATGCGCTACTCCCTGCCGAGCCGGGAGCTCATCGCCGACTGCGTGGAGACCATGGTGCGGGCGCACTGGTTCGACGGGCTCATCTGCATCCCCAACTGCGACAAGATCGTGCCGGGCATGCTGATGGCCGCAGCCCGCCTCAACATCCCCACCATCTTCATCAGCGGGGGGCCCATGGCCGCGGGCCGGCTCGACGGCCGCGCCGTGGATCTCATCTCCGTCTTCGAGGGCGTGGGGGCCGTCCAGTCGGGGCTCATCAAGGAGGAGGAGCTGCGTCGCCTGGAGGCGGCGGCCTGCCCGGGGTGCGGCTCGTGCTCGGGGATGTTTACGGCCAACTCCATGAACTGCCTCTGCGAGGCGCTGGGGGTGGCGCTGCCCGGCAACGGGACGGCGCTGGCCCTCAGCCCTGAGCGGGAGGAGCTGGCGCGCCAGGCCGGACGGCGCATCATGGAGCTGATCGAGCAGGACCTCAAGTTCCTGGACATCGTCGACGCCGACGCCATCGACAACGCCTTCGCCCTGGACATGGCCATGGGCGGCAGCACCAACACCGTGCTCCACACCCTCGCGCTGGCCCACGAGGCCGGCATCGACTACCCGCTCGAGCGGCTCGACGAGCTGGCGCGGCGGGTGCCGCACCTGTGCAAGGTGAGTCCCGCCTCGCACTGGCACATCGAGGACGTCCACCGAGCCGGAGGCGTCCCGGCCATCCTCAAGGAGCTGGCGCGGGTGCCCGGGGTGCTGCACCTGGAGAGGCCCACGGTCGCGGGCCGTTCCCTGGGCGAGATCATCGCCTCAGCCGAGGTGCGGGACGCCGAGGTGATCCGCCCGGTGGAGAGGGCCTACAGCCCGACCGGAGGGCTCGCCGTCCTCTTCGGCAACCTGGCTCCCGACGGGGCCATCATCAAGACGGGTGCGGTGGAGCCCGGCATCGAGTGGCACGAAGGGCCCGCCATCGTCTTCGACAGCGAGCAGGAGGCCATCGACGGCATCAAGGCGGGCCGGGTCAAGGCGGGGCACGTGGTGGTGATCCGCTACGAGGGGCCGCGGGGCGGCCCCGGCATGCCGGAGATGCTGGCGCCGACCTCGGCTATCGTGGGGATGGGCCTGGGCACCCGGGTGGCGCTGGTGACCGACGGGCGCTTCTCGGGTGGCACCCGGGGGTTGTGCGTGGGGCACGTCTCGCCGGAGGCGGCAGAGGGGGGCCCGCTGGCCCTGGTCCAGGACGGCGATCCCATCCGAATCGACCTGCGCAGCCGCCGCATCGACGTCCTGATCGACGACGCGGAGCTGGCGCGTCGGCGCGAGCGCTGGCAGCCCCCGGCGCCGCGCTTCCAGCGTGGCTGGCTGGCCCGCTACGCCCGCATGGTCACCTCGGCCAGCACCGGGGCGGTGCTACGCGTTTGACGGGGCTGCACCTCTATCCCGTGCTGGGCATGCCGGTCGTCCAGCCGGGCGACGACATCGCCGACCTGGTGGCCAGCGCCCTGCGAGAGCAGGGGCTGCAGCTGCGCCAGGGCGACGTGGTGGTGGTCGCCCATAAGATCGTCTCCCGAGCCGAGGGGCGGCTGGTCGCCCTCGAGGACGTGGAGCCCTCACCCGCCGCCCGTTCGCTGGCGGCCGAGTCGGGCAAGGACCCCCGGCTTTGCGAACTGATCCTGCGGGAGTCGCAGGCCATCGTGCGGGTGCGCCCCGGGCTCGTCATCGCTCGGCACCGGCTGGGCTTCGTCTGTGCCAACGCCGGCATCGACCGCTCCAACGCCGGCGGCGAGGGCGAGACAGTCCTGCTGCTCCCGCAAGATCCCGACGAGAGCGCACGACGGTTGCGCTACGACCTCTACCGCAAGACAGGAGTGGCCCCTGCCGTCATCATCGCGGACAGCCACGGCCGCCCTTTCCGGGAGGGGGCCGTCGGTGTCTGCATCGGGATAGCAGGCATGGGGCCGGTCCTCTCCGAAGTGGGCAGGCAGGATCTGTTTGGCTACACCCTGCGCAGCACCCTGGAGGCCGTGGCAGACGAGTTGGCCTCGGCTGCCACGCTGGTGATGGGTCAGGCAGACGAGGGGATACCGGCGGTGGTGGTCCGGGGCTTCTTCGATGCCCGCCAGGCCATCCAGATCGCGGGGGAGGCCGAGGCGACGGCGGCCAGGCTGGTGCGGCCTGCCGACCGGGATCTCTTCTCGTGAGGGGAGCGGGAGCCCGTGCACCTGGCAACCATCCTTCGCGGTGACGAAGCCCACCTCGTGGTGCGAGTCGATGGCTACATGGTGGACGTGACGAGGGCCGCCCGTCTGCCGCGCTGGAGCGGTGAGGGCCTGCCCCTCAGCCTGAGGCGGCTGGTCGACGCCTTCGCCGCAGGCGACCCGGGCCCCATGGAGGCGGTGCGTCGGCTGGTGGAGGCCGCCCGCGCCGGCCAGCACGACGAACTCCTCGAAGTGGACGCCCCCTCCATCGTCTGGTTGCCCCCGCTGGTGCCCTCCAAGATGATCGCCATCGGGCTCAACTACTGGGATCACTGCCGGGAGCAGCACGTGGAGCCGCCGCGCCAGCCGGTGCTCTTCCCCAAGTGGCCCAACGCCCTCAATGCCCATCGTCGCCCCATCGCCCTGCCCGAGGGCAGCAACCAGGTCGACTTCGAGGCGGAGCTGGCGGTCATCGTGGGCCGGCGCTGCAAGGGACTGGCGGCGGAGACGGCCCTGGAGGCGGTCTTCGGCTACACCACGTTCAACGACGTGACGGCCCGCGACTTCCAGAAGGGCGACGGGCAGTGGGGACGGGGCAAGTCGCAGGACACCTTCGCACCCGTGGGCCCGTGGGTCGCCACGGCCGACGAGATCCCCGATCCCCAGGCCCTGCGCATCGCCTGCCGGGTCAACGGGGTCACCTACCAGGATTCGACGACGGCCGAGATGATCTTCCCGGTGCGGGAGCTGCTGGCCTTCATCACCCGGGGCATCACGCTCTTGCCCGGCGACCTCATCGCCACCGGCACGCCGCACGGCGTCGGGGTCTTCCGCACGCCCCAGGTCTTCCTGCAGCCGGGCGACCAGGTGGAGGTCGAGATCGAGCGCATCGGACGGCTGGTCAACCCAGTGGTGGCGCCGGGCGAGGCAGGCATGCTGGAGCTGCCGTCCCGCTGGCCGCTTTGAGAGGGGGGCGGCTCCGGAGCCGCCCCCCCGCCGTCAGGGGACCTGCAGCACCACCTTGCCGAAGTGGCGGCGCTCCTCCACGATGCGGTGTGCCTCGGCGGCCTCCGCCAGGGGCAGCACCCGGTCCACCACCGGCTGGAGCCGGCCCTGTTCGACGAAGGGCAGGAGCCGCAACAGTTCACCCTTGCTGCCCATGTAGGAGCCCAGGATCTGCAGCTGCCGAGCGAAGACGTAGCGGATGTCGGTGAGCGCCTCGTGCCCCGTGGTGGCGCCGCAGGTGACCAGGCGGCCGCCGTGCGCGAGGCTCTTCAGGCTCTTCTCCCAGGTGGCCTGACCCACGTGCTCGAAGACGACATCGACCCCGCGCCGGCCGGTCAGGGCGCGTACCTCCTCGTCGACGGCTTGGCGGCTGTGGTCGAGGACGACGTCGGCACCCAGGCGCTGGGCTTTTGCCACCTTGTCGGCGCTGCCCACCGTGGCGATGACGTGCGCGCCCAGGAGCTTGGCGATCTGGATGGCCGCCGACCCGACGCCGCTGCCGGCCCCCCAGATCAGCACCGTCTCGCCCGGCTGCAGCCGGGCCAGGGTGACCAGCATGTGCCATGCGGTCAGGAAGACGAGCGGGACCGCGGCCGCCTCCACGAAGTCGAGCCGCCCGGGCATGGCGATGACGTTGGCGGCCGGCACCACCACGTACTGGGCGTATCCGCCGTCGGTGCGGTTGCCCAGGACCTCGTAGTGCGGGCAGAGGTTGTCGCGCCCCTCCAGGCAGGCCTGGCAGCGGCCGCAGCTGATGCCGGGGTTGACGATGACCCTCGCACCCGGTTGGAGGTCGGACACCCCCGGACCCGTCGCGTCGATCTCGCCCGCCACGTCGGCTCCCGGGATGCGCGGCAGCGGCACCTTGCGCCCCGGCAGGCCTCGGCGGTTCCAGAGGTCCAGATGGTTGAGGGCCACGGCTCGCACCCTTATCCGCACCTGGCCCGGGCCTGGCTCCGGGACAGGCACCGTCTCCAGCTGCAGCACCTCGGGACCCCCGTGCCGGTGAAAGCGGACCGCTTGCATGGTCGCCGTCGCCACCGCGGCTGCACCCCCTTCGTGGTCGGGTAAGTGGGTTTGTCGGCCCCACCCCGATCCCTGCCCAGGAGTCGCGCCGGCCCGGGGCGAACTGGGCGCGGCGTGAGCATGCGGACCTGAAGGGGAGGGCCTCCATGCCGGCAAGGGCGACGCGGATGAACGCGGTGGGGACGGAGACGGCCTTCGAGGTGCTCGCGCAGGTCAAGCGCCTGGAGGCAGCCGGTCGCAAGGTGTACAACTTCGCCATCGGCGAGCCCGACTTCGATACGCCCGAGCCCATCAAGCAGGCGGGCATCGCCGCCATCCGGGACAACTACACCCATTACTCGCCGTCGGCGGGGATCGCGCCGCTCAGGGAGGCGATCGCTCGCCACGCGGGGCAGATGCGGGGGCTTTCGCTCTCGCCCGACGAGGTGGTCGTCACGCCCGGGGCCAAGCCCATCATCTACTACACGCTGCTGGCCTGCGTGGACCCCGGCGACGAGGTGATCTACCCCAACCCCGGCTTTCCCATCTACGAGTCGGCCATCCGCCTGGCGGGCGCCGTCCCGGTGCCGGTCTACCTGCGGGAGGAGCGGGGCTTCGCCTTCGACCCCGAGGAGCTGGCCGCACGCATCACCGACCGCACGCGCCTGCTGATCCTCAACTCTCCTCACAACCCGACGGGGGGCGTGCTGGGGCCCGACGTGCTGTCGGAGGTGGCGCGGCTGGCCATCGAGCACGACTTGTGGGTGCTGTCCGACGAGATCTACTCCCGCATCGTCTTCGACCGGCCCTTCTCGAGCATCGCCTCCCTGCCCGGCATGCGGGAGCGCACCGTCATCCTCGACGGCTTCTCCAAGACCTACGCCATGACCGGGTGGCGGCTGGGCTACGGCATCATGCCGGTGCCCATCGCTGAGGCGGTGGCGCGCCTTGTGACCAACGTGGAGTCGTGCACCGCCACCTTCACCCAGATGGCCGGCGTGGCGGCGCTGGAGGGGTCGCAGGAGCCGGTGCGGCAGATGGTGGCGGAGTTTGCCGCTCGCCGGGACCTCGTGGTGGGGCTCCTCAACGAGGTGCCGGGGGTGCGGGTGGGGGTGCCGGCAGGGGCCTTCTACGTCTTCCCCAACGTGACCGAGGCGTGTCGTCTCGTGGGAGCGCCCGACGCGCGCACGTTCGCGTCCCGCCTGCTGGAGGAGGCGGGGGTGGCGGTGCTGGCGCGCACGGCTTTCGGCACCCCGGCGCCCGACGAGGATCAGCAGTACGTGCGCATCTCCTATGCCGCCTCACGCGAGCAACTGCGCGAGGGCATCCTGCGCATGCGCCAGTGGGTGGAGCGGGGCGGGCGCCTGTGATCTGGCTGAGCGAGGCCGACGTCGCGCGCCTCGTCACCGTGGACGACGCCCTTGAGGCGGTCGAGGCGGCCTTTCGCCTCAAGGCGGAGGGCCAGGCCCACGGTCGGCCTCGCCAGCGGGTGGGAGGGCGCGCGTGGCTGCACGTGATGCCGGCCGCCATCCCCGCCTGGGGCGTGATGGGGTTCAAGGCCTATACGACGGGTCGCCAGGGGGCGCGGTTCATGGTCTTCCTCTTCGACTCGGAGTCGGGGGAGCCGCTGGCGGCCATCGAGGCCGACGAGCTGGGGCGGTGGCGGACCGGTGCCGCCTCGGGCGTCGCGTGCCGCTACATGGCGCGGCCCGACAGCCGGGTGGCCGCCCTCATCGGCTGCGGCTACCAGGCCCGGACCCAGGCCCTGGCCATCGCGTCGGTGCTGGAGCTGGAGACGATCCGGGTCTTCTGCCGGACGCCCGGGCGGGCCGAGGCCTTCTGCCGCGAGCTGCAGCCGGCGCTGGGAGCGACGAGGCTGGAGCCGGCCGGCTCGGCGGCCGAGGCGGCCAGGGGGGCCGACGTCGTGGTGACCATCACCAACGCCCGCGACCCGGTGTTGCCGGCCGACGCCGTGGGGCCCGGGACGTGCATCGTGGCGGCCGGCTCCAATCACGTCGCGCGGCGGGAGCTCGAGCCCGCCACGGTACTGGCCGCGGACCGCGTCGTGGTGGACGACCTGGATCAGGCTAGGCTCGAGTGCGGTGACCTGGTGGGGGCCGAGGGGGCGGGCTTTACCTGGGACCGGGTGGTGGAGCTGGCCGACGTGGTGGCTGGCCGGGTCCCGGGGCGGGCCGGGCCCGAGGAGATCACCCTCTTCGAGTCCCAAGGGGTGGCCCTGGAGGACGTGGCGCTGGCACGGCGGCTCCTGGAGCGGGCGGTGGCGGCGGGCGTGGGGGTGCGGCTCCCGGCGACGATAGGCCTGTGGGAGGGACGAGGACCGCAGCATCCGTAGCGCCCCAAGGCGCCGTCCGGCCCGGGGGCTTGCTAGGGCGCGGGCGCCTCGGGAAGCAGCTCCCCGCCTTCGTACACCTCGATCCGCCGCACGACGGGCCGCAAGGTGAAGACGACGTCGCGGCGCTCGCCGGCAGACAGGGTGACGGTCACCTCGGCGGGCTCCGTCACGTAGAGGGGAGGCAGCCCTTCAGGCCTCAGGCGCAGGCGGTAGACGCCGGGGAGGAGCCTCTCCAGGCTGAAGCTGCCATCCGCTGCCGTCAACACCGTGCGGGTGCCCGACTGACCGATGGCCTCGACGACCATCCCCGCGATGGAGATGGGCGGAGGGGCGGCCAGGGACGCGGGGACGTCCCCGGGATGCGTCCGAGCCGTGCCGTCGGGGCCCACTTCGACGCGACCCCGGACGCCCGCCGGCCTCACGAGCCGGAAGGTCTGCTGCACCGCCTGGCGCGGCCCGATCTCGACCCGCCAGGGCGTGGCCGGCTGGCTCAAGACCTCCCCCTCGACGGGCGTGGTGCGCATCGTCAAGTAGTAGACGCCGGGGCTGACGGCGGGGAAGTCGAAGCGGCCGTCGCGGTCGGTGACGGCCGAGAGGGTCCCAAGGCGCACCACCACGCCCGGCACGGGCGCCCCGGCGTCGTCGACCACACGTCCCTCCAGGCTGCCCACATCGGGACGCTTGCCGATCGGCAGCTCCAGCGGTGCCTGGTAGGCAGCCTTGAGCTCCCACGACCAATCGGAGTCAGCGGTGCGGGAGGCCTGCAGCGTGAGCCGGAGCGCGGCCGTGGTCGGAGGCTGGTGGCGCAGATCGACGGATGCGGTTTGCTCCACCGGCGGCCCGCCCTTCCACCCTGCCTGCAGGGCGATGGAGACAAAACGGGGCAGTCGCCACCGCCACTCCACACCCCCCGACAGGCGAAACGGGCGGTCGCCGTTGCCTTCCACAGGGTGCTCCACCCGCAGGTAGGGGCTCACGCTGGCAGCGCCGAGGGGCAGGTACGCCGACAGGCCGTAGCCCCAGATGGCCGAGCGCCCTTCGGCGGTCAGGTCCTCTCCTCGGGTATAGCCGACCTCCTCAACCACCAGCGCTCCTCCGTCCAGGTGGTGGCTGGCGTAGAGTCGTGCCTCACCCACCCGCTGGCGGAGCTCGGTAGCCTCGTGGGCTTCCTCGCGGCGCCCGATCTCGAGACCCAAGCTGGTGGTGCCGTCCGGGCGACCGCTGAGTCTCAGCAACTGCTTCACTGCCGTGGCTGCGCTGCCGCTGCCCGGCGTCCCTGATAGGGACCGGCGCACGATGCCCGAGAGGCGCCACGATGGGGAGACGTCGACCGCCACGGTGGCCTCGCCCTGGTGCCCCCCTGCCGCCCGCCCTGCGTACCCGGGGTCGCGGCCTTCCCAGCGAGCCGACAGGCTCCAGGGGGCCAGGCCGAGCGTGGCGTCCGCCCGTAGGGCGCGAGAGAGGCATCCGGCCATGAGCCGACCGGTGCAGCCCACCTCGGCTTGCACGTAGAGGCGCTGCCAGGGAGTGAAGCGGGCGGCCGCCGACATGACCGCATCCCCCGTCTCGGGCCGCGTGGCGACCTGGAGCGAGACGTCATGGGCGCCGTCCACGGCGTAGGCCACCCGGCCTCCCAGCCCCAGGCCGTCGGGGCCGGCCACGGCCTGCAGCACCGCCTCCCAGGGGTCATCCTGGACACGCACCTCGATGCCGTCGCCTCGCTCGCCGAAGCGGGTCAGTGGCGACAGCGAGAACGGCTGCTGGCCTGCCGTCACGGTCAGCCCGTCGAGCCGGTAGGTGAGGCGGGCCCCCTGGGTCGACACGTCTACGGCCAGCGTACCGCTCCTCGTTGGGCCAACCCGCCCGCTGCCCGCCAGGCTCCAGCCGAGGCTGTGGCCGGTCGGTGTCGCATGGCCCGTCCAGCTGGCCACGAGGGGAAACCACCGGTAGGCCTCCCTTAGCGGAGCGGCACGCGCGACCACCTCCACCGACGCCCCGGCCTCTGCCCGCACCCCGGGGTCGCCCTCGCTGGTGGCTGTCAGTACCACCCGGTGGTAGACGGTGCGGGAGAGCGCGGACGGCACCTCCACCGAGATTGTGACGACCGCCGACGCTCCGGGCTCGAGCTGCAGCGCATTGGGGTGGACCCTTGCCTTGAACCCCAGGTTGTCGCTGACCTGTACGCGGACTCGCTCGGGCCGGTTGCCGGCGTTGCGCACGACGAACCGCATCCCGTAGTTTTCGGCGACGACGTAGGCTGGCGACTCCAGGACGGCCACGTCCAGCTTCCCGACGGCCGGTACCGCTAGCCGGAACCGCACCGACGCGGACGCCCCCCGTACCTCGTCTCGCCACGTGACGGCCACCTCGTACGACCCGGCCGGTACGGACGGCCCGGGCCGCACGGCCAGCAGCGTCGTGCGCCAGGCACGGGAGGCGAGCTCGATGGAGGGAGCGGGCACTATCAGCTCCCAGCCCGGCGGCATCTCGACGAAGGGCACCAGCTCCAGGGGGACGGAGCCCATGTTGCCGAGGCGTGCGAGGAGTGCGACCGGCGAGCCTGGCGTGGCCGTGATGGGGCCCGTCAGCGCCCGGGCTACGACCACCGGCCCCTGGGGGGCCAGGTCGCCCGTCACGGTCGCGGCCAGCGCACCGCGACTCACCGGCAGCGTGACCGCCAGCAACGCCGCCAGCAAGAGTCCCATGGTCAGCTCCCGCCTGCGGCTTGCCGACGGGGGTGTCTCAGCGGGGGCCCACGACGAACCGGTAGTGGGCGGCGAAGACATGGGCATCGCCATCATCGGCGACGAGGAGGACCTCGTAGGCGCCAGGGGGCAACGAGCCGAGCCGGAGGCGCTGGCGGACCACCTCGCCCGGGTAAAGACGGGCCGGCCCCCCGTCCACGCGCGCTGCCAGGCGGCCCTCCTGGTCGTAGATCTCCAGCCAGACCTTCGGCCGTAGCCATCGCACGCCCTCGTTGACCATGTCGACCTGGAGCGCCAGGTTGCCGCCATCGTCGAGCAGGCGGGGACGCACGAAGGCCAGACGCGCCTCGCCCGTGCCGGCGATGTCGGTGACGACGTGGATGGCGTAGCGCCAGACGTGCCGGATGGTCACCACGGGCCTGTCGGGTGCCACAGAGCCTTCCTCGGCCTCGACGGGCTCCACCATCAACGCGCTCCAGTACGTGCCGACCAGGGTGGCGTCGGCCGGGACGCGGACGGTATAGGGGACGGCCAGATGCTGGCCGGGCGGGACCGTCACCGTCGACTGGCCGAGAGCGATCCACTCGGCGTTGGAGCGGGCGTGGCGCCCTGGAGCGGAGTAGACCGGGTGACCCTGGTCGTCGGTGTGGTAATCCTGCAGGTATAGTCGCACGGTCTGAGGCTGGTCGTCGGCGTTGGACAGCACCACCAGCCCCTCGACCGACTCGCCGGGCTGGACGGCGTAGGCGTGCACCAGGTCGCCCACGAGGCCGACACGGGGCTGGGCCTTACCCTCGGTCGGGGCCAGCAGCGCGGCCGCCAGCACCACCCAAAGCCAGGCCCTACGGGGAACTCGCCACAATGGTGTACACCACCGAAGTCATGTAGATGCCGGGCGAGAGATCGACGGAGATCCCCGAGAGGCGCAAGCCGATTCCGATGTCGGTCGGGTTGGCCGACCCCCAGAAGAAGAGCTGGTCCTGGGCGCTTACCGTGAGGAAGGACCCTTGTGCACACCAGTATGGGGTCTGCACCGTGCCCCCCTGCCCGCTATCGGTCAGACAGGCCTCCAGCGTCACACCGGAGGGCCACAGGGTGTCGACCCTTCGGATCAGGACCTGCCATCCCTGCGCCTTGCCCCCCGCGCGGCGGATGGTAGCCCGAGCGACGGGCATCGGGCTCTCCCAAACGGGTGGTGACCCAGGCGGGACCAACAGACTTGGGGGCCCCAGCTCCTCGACGGTCAGGGTCCAGTCGCCGGAGACAAACAACTGGGGGCCGGGCGCCGGACCCGCCAGGGCCGGCGTGGCCGCCAACCCCCAGGCTGCCAGGGCCGCCAGCACCAGCCCGGCCTTGGTCACGACCTTGGGCCTCGCCTCCTCAGGTCCCTCAGGGCCCGATAGTCCAGGTCACGATGGGGGCGTAGGTGCCGTGACCGTCCAGGTCTACCGCGACCGAGTAGGTGGCCTCGGCGATGCAGACCTTGTTGTAGATGCCGGTGACCAGGGGCTGTGCTGACGTGGTGAGCGACACTCCGCCCGTGACGATGTCGCCGCAGCTGCCGCTGCCGGCCTCCAAGCTGGGGAACGCCAGCGCGACCTTGAAGAGGTTGACCCACTCCGGCGGTGCCTTGTCGACGTTGACCGTGATCTTGACGGGGCTGGTCTTGCTGGCGTTGGTCAGCCAGAGGACCGTCGTCGTGTCGCTCAGCACTTGCGAGACGTCGGAGAGGGGGCCGTCGGTCTCGGGGTCGTTGGGCCAGTGGGCCTGGGAGAAGTCGAACTCGATGGAGCCACCGGCCACGTTGACGAAGTTGATGGCGGGGACATGGATGGTGACGCTCTGACTGGCCGCCATCGCGGCTGGGGCCGCAAGCAAGAGCAACAGCACGGCGCCGATCCACCCGACGCGAGTGCGCACCGGGATCCCTCCTCGCTGCACGATGCTGATAGGTCACGCACCCGGGAGGTAGGACGATAGGACTGCGACGCAAGTCCTACCATCGAGGTGCCAGGCAAACGGTACCAAAGTCGCGCACGATGGGCAAGTCCACCGCACCGGCAGGCGGAGGGGCCGGGCTGGCCCGGGTGGAGCCGGGGCTTCGGTCCCGGGGCGAGCGAGGGGCTGCTCGTGGGGCAGGTGCTCGCCTTCCAACGGATCTGCCTCTATGGTAAAGTTCCCGGCGGAGGCGGGGGCTCCCGGCGACGCTCGAGGGGCTGCCCGGTCTCTTCATCGGTCACCGGACCGGTCCCGAGGCAGCCATGAGACGTACGGTACGGACGAGGTGACGACGTTGCAGGCAGGCCGCAGCATCGCCGAGTTGATGGAGACGGCGCAGGAGGCGGTCGTCCGGGCGGGGCGACTGCTCCACGATCACTGGAAGGAGTTCCTCGAGGCGGGCGTCGGCTTCAAGGGGCCGGTGGACCTGGTCACCGAGGGAGACCGGCGGTCCGAGGCCGTCATCCTCGAGGTGATCCGGTCGCGCTATCCCGACGACGCCGTGCTGACCGAGGAGCAGGGCGCGCTGGGACACGAGTCGGAGTACCGGTGGCTGGTCGACCCGCTGGACGGGACCACCAACTACGCCCATGGCCTCCCCGTCTTCGCCGTCTCGGTGGCGGTGGAGCGACAGGGGCAGCTGCTTGCCGGCTCGGTCTACGAACCGGCGACCGGACGGCTCTACGTGGCCGGGCGGGGGGCGGGGGCCCGGCGCGACGGCCGGGTGCTGCGCGTCTCCGGCACCCGGGAGCTGGACCGCAGCCTGCTGGCCACGGGCTTCGCCTACAACCTCCGCGAGACCGACGAGACCAATTTGGACCACTTCGACCACTTCTCGCGGCGGGCCCAGGGGATACGCCGCCTGGGAGCGGCGGCGCTGGACCTGTGCTGGGTCGCGGAGGGGTGGTTCGACGGCTTCTGGGAATACCGGCTGCACCCGTGGGACGTGGCTGCGGGCGTGCTGCTGGTCGAGGAGGCGGGGGGCCGGGTGACCGACTTCTTCGGCGCGCCCTTGGACTTCTCCCGACCCACCCTCGACGTGGTCGCCTCCAACGGGCACGTCCACGAGGCCATGCTCCGGGTACTGGAGCTGGGGCACACCGGCATGCGCCGGGCGTCGAATCCGACGCCCTGAGGAACCATGGCGGAGTCGTCGGGGCTGGACGGCCGGGTCGCGATGGTGACCGGCGCCGGTCGCGGCATCGGCCGGGCCGTGGCCATCGAACTCGCTCGCCACGGGGCGTACTGCGCGCTGGTGGCGCGCACGGGCAGCGAGCTGGAGGAGACGGCCCGGCAGGTGGAGGCCGTGGGGTCCCGGGCGCTGGTCCTGGTGGCCGACGTGCGGGATCCTGAGGCGGTGGAGGCGGCGGTCGAGACGGCGTGGCGGTCCCTGGGGCCCATCGAGATCCTGGTCAACAACGCCGGCACCTTCGTGGCCCACGAGTTTCTGGCCACGCCCTACGACGAGTGGCGGCGCATGCTCGAGGACAACCTGGCCGGGGTCGTCCACTGCTCGCGGGCGGTGGCGCGGCGGCTGGCAGCGGCCCGACTCGGCGGACGCTTCGTCAACGTCTCCTCCGTCAACGGCTCGTTTGGAGTCGGCTGGTCGTCGGCCTATAATGTGGCCAAAGGTGCCATCGACGAACTGACCCGCAGCCTGGCCGTCGAGCTGGCGCCGTACGGGATCCTGGTCAACGGCGTGGCGCCGGGGTTCATCGACACCGCCATGTCGCGCGCCCGGGGCGAGAGCGACTTCGAGACCGAGGTCTTTCGCCGCTTCTACGTGGGCGAGCGCCGGATCCCGCTGGCGCGGCCGGGACGACCCGAGGAGGTGGCGGCGGCGGTGCTCTTCTTCGCCTCGCCGGCCTGTAGCTACGTGACGGGGCAGACGCTGTTCGTGGATGGCGGCCTCTCCATCACCTACTAGCGGCCGTCGACGCCGGCCGAGCACGAGGAGGCATGACGGTGGCCAGCGAGGGGATGCCGACGCGGGAGCAAGCCTGGCAGCTCTTGACGGAATGGACGCAAAACCCCAACCTTCTCAAGCACGCCCTGGCCGTGGAGGCCGCCATGCGTGCCTATGCCCGCCGCTTCGGCGAGCCCGAGGATCTATGGGCCCTGGCGGGGTTGCTCCACGACCTCGACTACGAGCGTTACCCGCAGATCGATGTGCACCCCCTCAAGGGCGTCGAAGAGCTGCGCCGGCGGGGCTACCCGCCCGAGGTGATCGATGCCATCCTGGGCCACAACAGCTACCACGGCCATCCCCGCCGCACGCCCATGGCGCGGGCTCTGTTCGCCTGTGACGAGCTGACCGGCTTCATCGTGGCGGTGGCGCTGGTGCGGCCCAGCCGGGATCTGGACGAGGTCACCGTGGAGGCCGTCAAGAAGAAGTTCAAGGACAAAGCCTTCGCCCGGGGCGTCAACCGGGAGGACATCTTCCAGGGCGCCGAGGAGCTGGGCGTCCCCCTCGACGAGCATATCCAGACCGTCATCGACGCGATGCGCTCCATCAAAGATGCCCTGGGGCTCGACGGCAAGGCGTCCGGCTGAGCGGTCGGCCGCAGCTCGGGGCCAGCCGTCTGGGACGGGCGCAAGCGGGGCTTGTCAACCGGATGCCCGGGCCCGATACTCGAGTCGGGCCGGTCGGCGCTAGTCGTCCGCCCCCTCCGCGTCGGCTCCCGCGAGGAGCGGGAGGCGTCGCGCATGCATCGACCGACGAAAGCCCCGGCGAGCCGCCCCCATCCCCGATGGCTCGCCGCAACTGCCCTGCTGGCGCTGGCCGTGGCACTGGCCGGCTGTTCACCGGCACGCATCCTGGGGCTGCGCGCCGAGCGAGCCGCGGGCCCACTCACCGTCTCCCTGGCCGTCCCGGCCTCGGCCTTCGAGATCGGGCCCGGACAGAGCCCGCCGGCCATCCTGCGCGTCAGTCTGGTCAAGGACTCCCGCTTGATGGTGCAGGAGAAGGGCCTGCAGGCGCCCCAGGGAGACGAGGCGGTGGCCACCTTCGTCTTCGATCAGGTCTACGAGGGCCGGTGGGAGGTCGCCGGCGAGCTCCTGGATGGCGAAGATGACGCCATCTACGCCGGGGCGACCCGCCTCTATGTCACGGCGGGGGAGACGGCGACGGTGCGGCTGACGCTGTCGGCCCGTCCGGCGCTGCTGAGGACCGAGATCGACCTGAGCGGGTACGACCGGGAGGCCCTGGTGACCGCAGCTGGGGTACACCTCAAAGGGCCCTCTAACGCCTATCTCAAGGCCTCACGCCCCGGCCGCGACCTGGTCTGGAGCTTCGACCGCGAGCGAGCGCCCGGTACCTACGACCTGCGGCTGGTGCTCTATCAGGAGGGGGGCGGTATCGAGTACTCGCAGGAGTATGCGGGCATCGTCCTGCTGCCCGGCAAGACGACCACCCTGCACTGGCGGCCGGCGACCGGCGGTGCCATCGTCATCGGCGACATCGACTGGGTCCCGGCGGCGCCCGGCCACGTCACGTGTCAGGTCCTGCACTCGGAGGCGGCGCTGCTGATCGCCTGGTCGCCACCTCCCGACCCCGATGTGGCAGGATACCGCGTCTACCTGCGGCCTCCGGAGGACTTCCTTCGGCTGGAGGCGGAGGTGACGGCCGGGACGTCGCAGGTGACGCTGACCGACACGGCGCTGCCCTGGCAGTCAGGCGGCACCGTCTACGTCGGCGTCACCGCGGTGGATCTGGCCGGCCAGGAGAGCCTGCACGCCCCGGCCTGGTGCGTGATCCCCGCCCCATCCAGCCCGGCCTCAGTCGTCGAGCGAGGAGCCGGATGAACTGACCGACGACTCCTCCTTCTTGGCGGCCTCCTTGTACGACTTGCTGCGGTAGTCGGTGACGTGGAAGCCGGATCCCTTGAACAGGATGTTGACGTTACGGCTGATGAGGCGCTCCACGGGGCCTCCGCACGTGGGGCACGCCTTGAGGGGCGACTCGGTGATGGCCTGGAAGGCCTCGAAGGTCCCGCACCGCTCACACCGATACTCGTACGTCGGCATCGCTCATGCAGCACCTCCGCTCGATGGTCGGTCTGTTGCGGGCGAGGTCGTCGCAAAACAAGGCGGCCTGCCCCCGTCGGGTAGGCGGCAGACCGTCATGCGCTCGACACATTATGCTAGCCGTCGGCGCCGCCCGTGGCAAGGGGAGGCGCCACGGCAGCCGCCTACCACCAGGCGGGAGTCTGGCGACGGATGCCCCACCACCGCACCAGCAGCAACCCCATCACGAAGCCACCGATGTGGGCCCACCACGCCACGCCCCCGACCAGCGTCGGCGAGGCGGTGATGGCCAGCGCCCCATTGTACAGCTGGATCAAGAACCACAGCAGCAGGAAGATCACCGCCGGGATCTCCGCAACGGTCAGGAAGAAGAAGATGGGCACCAGCGCGCTCACCTTGGCCCATGGGAAGAGCAACCAGTACGCGCCCAGCACCGCCGCCACCGCGCCGCTGGCGCCGATGGTGGGCACCGACGCCCCGGCGGAGAAGATGGCCTGGAGCAGGCCGGCCCCCACGCCCCCGAGCAGGTAGAAGACCAGGTAGCGCAGGTGACCGAGCCGGTCCTCGACGTTGTCGCCGAAGATCCAGAGGTAGAGCATGTTGCTCCCCACGTGGAGCCAGCCCGCATGCAAGAACATGGATGTGACCAGCGTCAGCCAGGCCGGTGGAAGGTCGGGCAGCGCCCACAGCACTCCCATCTCGAGGCCACCCCCGGAGCCCCAGAGGCGGGCGGGCACCAGGCCCCAACGGTAGATGAAGAGTCCAACCTCGCGGCCGAGGGTCACCTCGTAGAGGAAGACGGCGAGGTTGACGGCCACCAGCAGCTTGTTGACGTAGGGATAGCGCCGGGTGGGGACGTTGTCACGGAGGGGTATAATGGTCACGACCTCCTAAGACCGGGAGATGGGCCGCCCGGGCGGCGGCCGTACCGGGAGATGCGCGAGAAGATCTTTCGCGATCCGGTGCACGATTTTATCACGGTGCGCGACCCGCTGTTGGTCCAGCTCGTCGACACCCCCGAGTTGCAGCGGCTCCGGCGCATCCGGCAGCTCGGCACCGCCTCGGCCACCTACCACGGAGCCGAGCACTCCCGCTTCGGCCACTGCCTGGGCGCCATGCACGTGATGGCCAAGGTGTTGGGGCGGCTGCGCCAGCGGGATCCCGGCATCGTCGACGAGCGCCTCGAGCGGCTGGCCTGCGCGGCCGCGTTGCTCCATGACATCGGACATGGCCCGTTCTCTCACGGGCTCGAACGGGTCATCACCCCCTCCCGGGGACACGAGCACTGGACCCGGGCCATCCTCTCGGGCCCGTCGCAGGTGCACGAGGTGCTGGAGTCCTACGAGCCCGGCTTCTCCGGCGCGGTGCTGCGGGTGCTGACGGGTGACCTCCCGGATGGCCAGCGCTGGCTGCACCACCTGGTGGCCGGGCAGCTCGACGTCGACCGGATGGACTACCTCCTTCGCGATGCGCTTTTCACCGGTGCCGTATACGGGCGATTCGACCTGGAGCGGCTCATCAACACGCTGATGCTGGTCGACGGACAGGTCGTCTTCAGCTACAAGGGCATCCCCACCGCCGAGGAGTACGTGCTGGCGCGCCACTACATGTACTGGCAGGTCTACTTCCACAAGACCACCCGGGCGCAGGAGCTCCTGCTGCAGGCCATCTGGCGCCGTGCCAAGGAGCTGTACGCGACGGGGGGGCTCGGTACCGGCCCGGACGTGCCGCCGTCCCTGGAGCCTTTCTTGCGTGACGGCGACGGCACGCTGGAGGCGTACCTGGCCATCGACGACCACGACGTGCTCTACGCCTTCAAGCGGTGGCAGTACGCCCGCGATGCCATCCTGGCCGATTTGTCGGCGCGCTTCTTGCACAGGAGGCTTCCCAAGCCCCTGTTTCGCCAGCCCCGGCCGACCATCCCCGACGAGTGGGTGGCCGTCGCCAAGCAGGTATGCAGCCGCCGCGGGTGGAACCCTGAGTATTACTGCCTGCTGGACCGGACCTCGGACATCCCCTACGACTATTACACCGAAGGGGTCGCTGCCATTACCCATCCGCCCCTGCTGGCGGTGGACGAGTTTGGCGAGCTCAAGGAGCTCTCTAAGGTCAGCGAGGTGATCCGGGCCCTGGCCACCCGCCCGCGCAGCGGGGCCAACCTGTACGTCCCGGAGGACTGTCGGTCGGAGATCTTGCAACGGGTGAGAGACGGTGGCTGATCCAGGGCGGCCGGTCGGTACAGCGCCGACGGTCGAGGAGCTCCAGCATCTCGAGCGTGTCGTTTCGGCAGGGGGCCCCGACGCCGAGGAGGCCCGGGTGACCCTGGCCGCCATGATCGCGGCGTCCGCGTCATGGCCCAAGCCCCAGGCCAAGGAGCTTCGCCGAGTGCTCCTGAGATTGCGCTCGCGGGGGATCGTGGTGGAGCCACCGGCCGAGACCGGCCCGTCCCAGGCCGGCCGTGCGTCTTCGCCCGACCGGGGTGGGAGCGGCGCGAGGCCGTCGCAGTGCCTGCTTTCGGCCATCGAGGGGACGGGCATCGCCAGGCTCGAGATGGTCTGGGAGCTGCGCCAGGAGACCTGGTGGTTGCGCGCGGTGGTCAGCGACGGCCGGGGCCTGGAGGCGCTGGAGGCGACACGGGTCGCCCGGCGACAGGCCGCCCAGGAGATGGAGCGCCTGGCTGGCGGAGACCTGCAGGCCGTCGAGCCCGAGTGGGGTGCCCGGATGCTGGCGGGGGCGGTCGCGCTGGCCCGCCAGAGCGGCATCGGGCTGCCCCGGGAGTACGTCGTGCTGCGGCCCCAACTGGAGCCGGCCCTGCCCGAGGTCGACGAGGGGCCGTACGGGTGGGCCCGGGCGTGCTGGAGCCCCAGCCTGCTGGAGGCGCTGGGGGACGACGCCCAGAGGGTGGAGTGGTGGGCACGGGCCTCGGCCTCCCTGCTCGAGACAGGCGAGGTCCGGTGGGATCTTCGCGAGGAACTGGGGCCCATGCTGGAAGAGGCGCGCCGTCAGTCGAGCATCCGCCTCGTGCTGTTGCCAGCCACGCAGCACGCGCTGATGGAGCGCATCGCCCTGCGCATGAGCGAGGCGTTGCACGAAGGGCCCATGCGTCAGCGCCTCGCCGGGCGGCTGGCCTATGTCGCGCTTCGGCTGGACCGGGCCGGGCGTCTGCCCATGGCACGACTGGCGGCCGCGGCGTCGATGGTGCTGGCCGATACTCAGTCGACAGGGCGGGTGGGGGTCGTCGAGGCCCTGGTGGGCGTGCACCTGGCCCCGTACCTGCCACGTAGGGAGCCGTCGTCGCTCCCCGGGCAGCCGGGGGGCGCCCGGGGGACGGGAGTCGGTCTGAGGAGGCCCCCCGTGCGGCCGTGACGGGGACGTGATGGGGGCAGGCGGATAAGAGGGGCGTAGGCGCCCGGTGGGGGCGGCAGAGGGCTGGAAGTTCGGCGCAGCCGTGGCGGTCGAGGGCGCCGTTGTGGCGCTGTTGCACGCGGCATGGTTTCCCACGGGGGCGCCCCTGGCGGTGGCGGTGGGATACGCCGGGGCGATCCTCTTACGGTGGGCCGCGGCCCGTAGGGTGGGTGCCTCTCCTAGGCCCGATGTCGCAAGCGGTTGCTCGTCCCTCGAGCGCCGCGCATCGTGGACCGCAGCGGGCCTGACCCTGGCGGCCGTGGTGCTGGCGGGCCGCCTGGCGGGCACGGCCGCGTGGCCCCACGCCACCCCTCTGGCCATCTTGACCTGGAGCCTCGGGTGGGGCCTGCGCCTGGCTTCCCGCGCTCCGTGGGTCGTAGCCCTGATGGGATGGCTGACGGTGGCAGGCGTCCAGGCGCTCGTACGGGGCGATGGCGGCCCGGCCGCCAACCAGCTGGCATGGTGGATGTGCCTCACGGCCCTGGTGGCGTGGGCCATGGGGCGGTCGCTGGCGGCCGAGGCGGCGGTGCTGGAGCGGGTCTCCGAGCTGAACCGGCGGCAGGCTCGGGTTTGCGAACAGGAGCAGAGCCTCTTCGCTCTCCACGACCTCATCGAGCGGGAGGCCGGCGACTGGACGCCCGCCGAGTGGGGGGAGCGGGCCCTCGAGCGGGTCGCAGCCATCGTCGGGGTGCACGAGGTGGCCCTGATGGTCCCCGGGCCCGACGCCGGGTGCTGGGAGCCATACGCGACCTGGCCGGCGACGGCCCCGCCACCCGATCCGTCGGTCATGGCGTCGCTGCCCCTCCGTCCCGACCTTCAGCCGCCGGTCTGTCAGCCGTTGAGCCCCCGGGAGGTGGCCTGCCGCGTGAGGATCGCGGGCGGCGAGCCCGGCTGGGGGTGGCTCATAGTGCGGCGAGCTCCGTGGCAGGGACGGATAACCCCCGAGGAGCAGCGGTTGGTGGAGCGGCTGGCCCAGCACTGGGACGCCGCGGTGGACAACGTGGTCACCTACACGCAGAACCAACGCCGCGCCCGTCACCTGGCCATCCTGCACGAGATCAGCCGGGCCATGGCGCGGCCGCTGAGGCTGGAGCCCCTGTTCGAGACCATCTTCCGCGAGGTCGCGCGGGTCATGCCCGTGGAGGCCTTCGTCATCACGCTGTACGAGCCCGAGAAGGAGGCGCTGCACGCCGCCTTCATCGTGGACAAGGGCCAGCGCTACGCTCCCGTCACGCTGCCGGCCGACCGAGGCCCCACGGTGGAGGTGGTGCGCACGGGACGGCCGCTCTTCATCAACCGCCGTCCGGAGGAGATGGACCGCCCGGTCCCGGGCCGGCGCCTGGTGGGGGTCCCCGAGGAGCCGGCCTCGGCCATCATCGTGCCCATGATCCTCGAGTCACGGGTGGTGGGCACCATCTCGGCCCAGGCCTACCGGCCGGGTGCCTACACTCAGGAGGACTTCGAGCTCCTGGCCACCATCGCCGGCCAGGCGGCCATCTACGTGGAGAACGCCCGTCTCTACGAGCAGACGGTGCAGCTGGCCATGACCGACTCCATGACGGGGCTGGGCAACGCGCGGATGCTTCGCCGGGAGCTGGCTCGGGAGCTCGCGCGGGCGCGCCGCTCAGGGGCGCCGTTGAGCCTCATCATGCTGGACTCGGACCACCTCAAGGAGGTCAACGACCGCTACGGGCACCTGGTGGGGGACCGTTACCTGGCGCTGCTGGCCGACGTCATCCGGGCCCATGTCCGGGCAGGCGACATCGTCACCCGCTACGGGGGCGACGAGTTCGTCGTGGTCCTGCCGGAGACGCCGCTGGAAGACGCCGAGCGGGTGGCCGAGCGCATCGTGGGAGCCGTGGCACGCACGCCGCTCTTGGTGGGGCAGGAGCGGGTCTTCACGTCGGCCAGCGCGGGGGTCGCGGTCTATCCCGTCTGCGGGGAGGACGAGGAGCAGCTGCTGCGGGCGGTGGACCGGGCGCTGTACGAGGCCAAGAGAGCCGGAAAGGGGCGCGTGCACTGCCTCGCCCGGGCCTAGCTCGCCCGGGCCTAGAAGGCGACGCGAAGGGCCGCCGCCAGCACAGGCGCCTCGTCTCCCTGAGGCAGCACCAGTGCCGCGTCGAGCGCCAGCGGCCCCAGCCGCAGGCCCACCCCCATGGTGTCGGACGGACCCAGGCCGGCCAGACGCCCCTTGCCGACCCGAGCCGCCACCCGGTCGCCCAGCACCCGCTGCTCCAGCCCGATGCCCCACGCGCCGTCGAGGCCCGCCTCGCCCGTCAGGCGCGTGCGCCGATCGGGGGAGACGAGGGCGATCCCGACCCGGGCTCGGCTCCCCGAGAGCAGCCACTGGCGGGCTCCCGCGACAGCGCCATCCTGGTCGCGCCAGGTGAGGCTGCCCGCCAGGTCGTGCAGGACCAGGCCGACCGACAGCGTCTCCGCCCAGGTGGCGCGTACGGCCGCATCGATGGCGAACCCTCTGCCGACCCAGCTCCTGCCCTGATCCGGGCGAGCCTCGTGGGCCTGGAGCAGGCGCAGGGCCGTGCCCGCCTGCCAGCGGGCCGACAGCCACCGAGGGCCGATGGAGTAGCCCGCCCCGAAGCTGAAGGCGGAGAGCAGACGGGCGTCCCCCGAGCCGTCCCGTACGTCGGCCTCTCCCACAGCAAGCAAGGCCAGGCCCGAGGCGTCCATGAGCAGCCCGCCGAGCGTGGTGACCCGTGCGCGAGCGTCGGTGAGCGACGCATCAGGGGCCGAGACGAGCCGGCGCAGCGCATCCAGCTGGTCGGCAAGGGCAGGGTAGGGAGCGCCGGCGGCGACGGCTGTCGCCACGCTACCCTCGAAGCGACGCCCGGCGAGCCCCGCTGGATCGAGGTAGAGGGCGGACAGGTCGTCGATCCAGCCCGCGGCGGTGCCCCCCAGGGCCGCCGCCACGGGGCTCGCCGTCGGGACGGCGACCGACGGTGCGAGATCCGCAGGGGCTGCCGCCCGGCTCCGGCATCCCGTCAGCCCCACGGACGCCAGCGCCAGACCCAGCACGCAGACCAGGAGCGACTCATGCCGTTTCATGACGAATCTTCCAGCACTTTCCCGGTTCGCCCGGTTTGGGGGCGTCCCCTGCTGAAGTCGCGAAGGAAACCGAATCCGTTCGGTGAAAGGTTAACGACTAGATGCTTTGACAGGGGTCTCATACACCGAGACGGAGGAGGGATGCGGGCCGCCTGCCAATGGACCTGGAGGTCGCGACGTCATCATCCGGTCGTCGCCCGGCTCGGCTTGTTCCAACGGCTGCCGCCGCGCCCGTTGAAAGGGCAGGGGATGGGCGATTGGTCGGTGAGGAGCGCGCGCAGGCGCAAGTGAGCGAAGCGGAGACGGTCAAGAGGCGGATCGAGGAGCTCAGGCACAAGCTTTACGCTCACGGCGGGGTCCGTTACGAGGACGACCCCGGTCTGCACGATGAATTGGATCGGTTGATCTTGCAGTACGTCCAGATAACACGCTGGCGCAGGCGGGGGTAGTGGATCCGGCCGACCGGCCAGGGCCGATGATGGCGGTGAGCGAGGAGGGCCTCGCATGCAGCGGGGCCCTCCTCTTTTCATGCCCGCGGCCGGTCGGACGAGACCCGGCAGGAGCCGAGGGACCGGCGGAGTAGCAAGGGATGCCAAGGGAGGCAGAGTTTACCAAGACTGGATGGGAGTGTTAGCGCTTGCAGACACTGTTAATCTCCACTATCGCCGTCCTCGCCATGGCCTCCGCCGCGGGTGCCACGGATGCAGGGTCTCCTCGTGAGGCGTCCCGCCTGGAGACGTCGCCGGCCCGCCCTCACGTCCGGGTCAGGGCCGATGCCAGCGTGATACGCCTGCCTGCCTCCCCCGACTCGAGCCCCCTGGTCTGGTCGTCCTTGCCTGCGTCGTCGGCCGTCCTGGAGGGAGGCCGGCGCGTGCATCGTTGGAGAGCCGGACTGGACCTGGCCTCGCCCGAAGCCGACTCGGTGCCGCGCCTCCAGTGCGACGTCGAGGTCATCGGAGTGGAGGGGCACGTCTACGAGAGCGCGACCATCGTGGACGGCTCGTTGGAGGAAGGCCTCCGGCAATGGCACGGCACCGGAGGGGGCCTCTCGATGGGCTACGCGTGGGAGCACCGTTGGGAGCCCCGGCGGGCCATCCGCGTGGAAGCCGCAGGGGCGTACGGCACATGGGCCGGGCCTCTCGAGCAGTGGACACGCCACACCCAGGCCGCCGTGACGCAACAATGGGTCGCGGGTGGCACGGCCAGCGGCGGATGGAGCGAGGGGCACATCGCCGTCCGCATGGTCGGGGCCTGGGGAGCGGGGGAGCTGTCGGGAGGGGTCGGTTGGGTGCAGCATCAAGGGTGGTCCCGCTACGTGACCCGGCCGGCTCCGGTGCTGCTGCGGGATGAGACGAGTGGGTCGGAGTGGGCGACGTACGACCGCTCGCAGTGTGACGAAGTGGAGGTGCGCTGGCACGGCGTGGTGCTCCCGCTGGAGGTGCGATGGCCTCTGGGGCGAGGGATCTCGGCCACGGCCGGGGGCGTAGCCTGGTGGGCCACCCGCTCCCGGCACCTCCAAGACCGGTTCGTCGTGGCCGCGCCGGGGCAGCCGCCGTACGAGGGGGAGCCGCTCGTCATCGAGAGCCGTGAGCGCCCGGTGGGTTGGGCCTGGCGTGTCGGCCTCGACTTCGGCGGTGACGACCAGCCGCACTGGCACGTGGAGGCGAGCTCGGCCGGACGCCTCGCCGTCGGCTTCACCACGCACCCCTGATCGGGGCTCGAGAGCCTCGTCAGGGGTCGAAGGGTTACGGGGACCGGCGCCGAAAAGGGGTGGAGTTTTACGACGAGTGGACGGCCGTGAAGGGAGATCCGTGATGGCAGGCTCTAACGCGCTCCATCCCGATCATCGCATCGGCGTCGTGCAGATCGGCCTTGGCCCCATCGGCCAGGGGATCGTCCGCCGGGTCCTCGACATGCCCGGCGTGCGACTGGTGGGGGCGGTCGACCCGGCTCCCGACAAGGCGGGCCAGGACGTGGGGACCTTGGTGGGGCGGCCTCCGGTGGGCATCGAGGTCCAGCCGCGGTTCGACCCCGGTGCCCTGGCCGGGGCCTGCGTGGCCCTCCATTCGACGGGATCGCACCTGGAGTCCGTCATGGACCAGCTCCTGGCCCTGGTGGAGGCGGGGCTGAGCGTCATCTCCACGTGCGAGGAGCTGGCCTGGCCCTGGTACCATCACCCCGAGCCGGCCCAGCGCCTGGACCGCGCCGCACGGCAGGCTGGCGTGACGGTGCTGGGCACCGGGGTCAACCCCGGCTTCGTCATGGATCTCTTCCCTCTGGTGGTGACAGGCGTCTGCACCCGGGTGGAGCACGTCTACGCCCGGCGGGTGGTCGACGCCTCCCGTCGGCGGGGCCCGCTGCAGCGCAAGATCGGGTCGGGCCTGACGCCCGAAGAGTTCGACCGCCTCGTCGCCGAGGGCCGATTGGGCCACATCGGACTGCCGGAGTCGGCCGCCCTGGTGGCCGCGGGGCTGCGCTGGAGGGTCGACCGCATCGACAACGTGGTGCGGCCGCTCATCGCCTCCCGTCCCATCGAGACCCCCTACCTCTCGGTCCGCCCGGGCCAGGTGCAGGGACTGTTTCAGACGGTGACGGCATGGGAGGGTGACCGGGAGCGGGTGCGCCTGGACCTCGTGATGGCCCTCGACCCTCCCGAGTCGGAGGACGCCCCGGCCGCGGACAGCGGCCGCGACGTGGACCACCTGCGCATCACCGGGGAGCCGCCGCTGCAGGTGGTCGTGCCTGGCGGGATCTTCGGCGACACGGCCACGGTGGCGGCCGTCACCAACGCGATCCCCCGTGTGATGGATGCGCCGCCTGGCCTGCTGTCGGTCAAGGACCTGGCCGCGCCGGGATGGTGGTCCGGGGCCGGCTGGTAGAGCCGGCCCCATCGGCCCTTCCGAGGAGGATGTCGGCCCCGGGCGTCATACCCTTCTTCGTTGACCACGGAAGGGAGTTGCCCGCGCCATGACCGACTCCCTCAAGCAGCGCCTTCGTAGCGGTCGCCCTACTTTCGGCACGTGGCTGGCCCTGGGTTGTCCGACCGTCGCGGAGGCGCTGGCCCTGCTGGGGCCCGACTGGTTGGTGATCGACACCGAGCACGCCGCCGTCGATGAGCAGACGCTGGAGGAGATGATCCGGGCCATCGCGGCGGCCGGGACTGACGTCACCCCTCTGGTGAGGGTCGCGGCCAACGACCTCGCCCTGATCAAGAAGGCGCTGGACCGCGGCGCCATGGGCGTGCTGGTGCCTCTGATCAGTTCGCCCGAGGAGGCCCGGCAGGTGGTGGCGGCGTGCCGCTATCCCCCCGAGGGCGTGCGGGGCGCCGCGGGGACCCGAGCCAGCCGTTACGGGCTGTCGCTGGCCGACTACTTCGCCACGTGGAACGAGCGCGTGCTGGTCGGCGTGCAGATAGAGACCCGGTCGGCGCTGGACTCGGTGGAGGCCATCGCTCGGGTCGACGGGGTGGATCTCCTCTTCGTAGGCCCCAACGATCTCTCCGCGAGCCTGGGGCTCTTTCGCCGCTTCGACCATCCCGAGTACCGGGCGGCGGTCCGGCGCATCCTGGATGCGGCCCGCTCGGCGGGCAAGGCGGCGGGCTACATGGCCCGCGACGCCGAAGAGGCCGACGCGGTGGCCCGAGAAGGATTTCAGTTCGTCTCCGTCACCTCGGACCTGCGGCTGCTGATGGGGGCTGCCTCTTCTGCCTTCGAGCGCTTGCGCAAGAGGTGAGTCGCAGCATGCCGCGGCGCCTGTGGC
>DATCKA010000057.1:0-1970 GCA_036562495.1 Limnochordales bacterium | reverse complement strand
GCCCTGGTGGGTGGGCAACACGTAGGGGTAGCCCGTGATCTCCTCCACCATGTCCCGCAGCCGGTAATAGCTGGCGGCGCCGGCGTAGGACTCGTCACCCCGCATCATCGCCGCCCACTGCTCCTGGCTCATGGCGCCGGTACCGGAGTCGGTCAGAAGGTCGATGTAAACCTCATAGGACCGCAGGGCAAAGACGTTGTAACCTGCCCGCCGGATGGCCGCCTCCCGCTCTTCCCTGGAGAGGAACCGGATCGGCTCGACCATCTTGATCTTGAAGGGTTCGCCTCGGGGCACGGGGCGTTGGCCTCCCTCCGTGATGTAGCCTGCGCGGTGCCGGTGTCTCCATGCTTGTGTAGCTAGCCGCTGCCGTCATCCTCGACCTCTGCCATCGTGCTGTGTCCTCGTGGTCCTTTACTTCTGCCATCATGGCGGTCCATCCCGCCCGGCCTGTTGGGTGCGGTCCACGGCACCACCTCCGCCCCGCAAGCCCCGTTGCCCTGCTTTTTCACCGTCGCCACAAGGCCGGTTGGTCGTGGGGGCGATTGTGAGAGTCCAGCCTCGCCCCACATGCCGACCTCCACAGCCTGCCGAGGGATGGGCAGGAACGTACTGGGAAGGAAGCGAAAAGCGGCGATGCGCCACCACGGCAAGGAGGGGGACCTGAGTTGCGCATGGCGGCCAGACAGTTCCCACGGAGTGCCACGGTAATCCTGACCGTACTGGCCATGGTACTCGGCTCGTTTCCGGCCGCCCTGGTCCCGGGCACCGCCACCGCCAACCACGGTGTGTTTGTGGACCTTTCCGGCGTACTGGCTGAGGAAATCCACCTCGCCCATATCAGCGGGCTCGTCGATGGCTTTGGTCCCGACGGCCGCTTCTTCCGGCAGGAGCTGGACATAACCCGCGCTCAATTCGTGAAGATGATCGTCCGGGCCGTCGAGCAGGCCACGGGCCAACAATTGGAGACCGGCGAGGAGCCGTTCTCGGACGTCGCTCCCGGCCAGAGCCTGTACGCGTACGTTGTCAAGGCGTACATCGCAGGCTATGTCGAGGGCTACGGTGACGGGACCTTCGGCTATCACAGGCCCGTAACCCGCCAGGAGGCCGCGGCGATTCTGCGGCGAGCCCTGGAGTTGCCGGCAGGGAAGCAAGACTTTCCCGACGTCCCCGCCCATAGCCGCTTCGCCGAGGACATCGGCGCCGTGGCCGCCCTCGGAATCATGCAGGGCTACGGCGATGGTCGTTTCGGGGCGGGCGATCACCTGACCCGCGGCCAGGCAGCGGCGATGGCATACCGCGCTTACAAGTACTTGGCCAAGCAGGCCGCGAAGTATGCGGTTGTATCGGTGGAGGCTGTCAGTTCCAGTACACTCCAAGTCGCCTTCAACAAGCCCATTGAGGACGTGGATGCCGTCGAAATCCTGGTGGAACGGGACGGGATCCCGGTCCAACTCACACCGGAACTGGCCGCAGGCTCCACCTCCGTGGAACTGGTGTCCTCCAGCAAGCTGCAGCCCGGCACCTACAGGGTGACGGTGAGGGGCCTCGATTTCGCACAGGGGAAAAATACCGGCAGTGTGAAGGTGGAACCGGAGCGCGTCAGCAAAATCGAGTTCAGCAGCGATCACCTCTTCACCATCCCAGACCCGAGTGCCCGCCACGCGGTCACCAGCTACCGTGTGTACAACCAGTATGGGGAAAACATCACCGAGGAGAAAGCGGCGGATCTCCGCTGGTCTGCCATGGTCACCGCTCCCGTGGGCGCCAACGGAACCGGCCAGGTCCCGGGCGAGGTAAGGGTCGAAGCGGATAAGAACGGAAAGGTCACGGTCATCGTCGCGGATGAAGACTTCGCCTTCGAGGCAGGCAAGCACCGCGTGGCTCTCACGGTAGTCGACCCGGACACACAGGTGAGCGCTAGCAAGACCTTCACGATCACCGAGGCATCCCGGATCTCCAGCATCTCCTTC
>DATCKA010000036.1:0-27024 GCA_036562495.1 Limnochordales bacterium | reverse complement strand
GTGGTGGAGCCCATGGGCTCCGAGTCGTACCTGTACGCCACGGTGGGGCCGCACTCGTTTGTAGCCCGGGTCGATCCGCACACCTCGGCCAAGGACGGCGAGCCGCACCGGCTCACCCTCAACATGGGCAAGGTGCACCTCTTCGACAAGGAGACCGAGCGGCGCATCGACTGAGGCGATCCGCCCCGCCGTCGGCGGGCGGATGGGGCCGTCAAGTGTCGCACGAAGGGTGGCCGCCCGGCGAGGGCGGCCACCTCGCTCGGAAGCCCCGAGACCGCCCGTGCCTGGCCGGGGCGGCGCCGGCGTGATATGATCGCCGTCGTGCAGGGAGGTGCGCCAGGTGTCTTTGGGTAGAGGCGCCAACGACGCGACGGGTGCCAACGCAGCAGCACTGGAGGCCGCCCGGCAACGCCTGGACGACCCGGCGGCGGTCGCTCGACTGGATCCCTACGGCATGTTGCGGCTCATCGAAGGGCTGGCGGATCAGGTCCCGGCGGGCTACGAGGCCGGACGCCGGGCCGTACCGGAGCGACCGGCCGGGGGCTTCAAGGCGGTGGTCATCGCCGGCATGGGTGGGTCGGCCATCGGGGGCGACCTGCTCAAGGGAGCCACCGCCGATCGGGTGGCGGTGCCCGTCGAGGTGGTGCGCGACTACAGCGTCCCCGCCTACGTCGACGAGCGGACCCTCTTCATCGCGTCCAGCTACTCCGGCAACACCGAGGAGACCCTGGCCGCCCAGGAGGAGGCTGCCCGGGCGGGCGCCCGCGTCGTGGCGCTGACCAGCGGTGGGCAGCTGGGCGACCTCGCCGCGCAGCGAGGCTGGCCCGTGGCCAAGATCCCCTCGGGGCTGCCGCCCAGGGCGGCGCTCGGATACTCCCTCTTCGCAGCGCTGGGGATCCTGGAGGCGGCCGGCCTGGCCGACGACGTGCCAGCCCTGGTCGAGCAGACGGTGCGGGCCCTGGGCGAGGTGCGGGAGCGCATGGGCATGCGCCGCCCCCTGCGCGACAACCCGGCCAAGCAGGAGGCCGTGGAGCTCGTGGACCGGCTGCCGGTCATCTACGGCAGCTCGGGCATCGGGGCCGCCATCGCCTACCGGTGGAAATGCCAGATCAACGAGAACAGCAAGCATCCCGCCTACTGGACCAGCCTGCCCGAGCTGGACCACAACGAAGTGGTCGGCTGGGAGGCGCCACCCGCGGTAGCCCGGCAGATCCGCCTGATCCTGCTGCGCACGGGCGACGAGTCGCCCCGTATGCGGCGACGCTTCGAGGCGACCCGCCGCATCGTGGAGGGGGCCGTCGCAGGCCTGGCCGAATACGAAGGCACGGGCGAGGGGCACCTGGCGCGAGCCATGGCGCTGCTCCACATCGGCGACTACGTCAGCTACTACCTGGCCATCGCCAAGGGCGTGGATCCGACGCCGGTGCGGTTCATCGACCGGCTCAAGGCCGAGCTGGCCACCATGCGCTAGCACGAGCGTTGGAGGCGACGACGTGGCACGACTCGTGGCAGGCATCGACCTGGGGGGCACCAAGATCGCCACAGGCCTCGTGGACGAGACGGGCCGGGTGCTGGAGCGGGCGGTGCACCCCACCCGACCGGAGGATGGGCCGGCTGGGGTCATCGGCCGCATGATCGGCTCGCTCCAGGAGGTTTGCGAGCGCAGGGGGCTCGACTTCGCCGCGCTGGAAGCGGTGGCGGTGGCCTGCCCCGGGCCCCTCGACCCCGCGAGGGGGGTCGTGGTGGAGGCGCCCAACCTGCGCTGGCGCGAGGTGGACGTGGTCGGTCCCATCCGGCAGGCGACGGGGCTGCCCGTCTACCTGGAGAACGACGCAAACGCCGCCGCCCTCGGCGAGTGGTGGGTAGGGGCGGGCCGGGGCACGCGCCATCTCATCTACGTCACCGTCAGCACCGGCATCGGGGGCGGCATCGTCGTCGACGGCCGCATCTACGGCGGCGCCCACTGGGCCGCCGGGGAGATCGGCCACACGGTGGCCATGGTGGAGGACGGGCCGCTGTGCGGGTGCGGGCGGCGCGGCTGCCTGGAGGCCGTGGCCTCGGGCACGGCCATCGCCCGGCGGGCCGTGGAGGCGCTGCAGGCGGCAGGGTGGCGCGAGGGCGACGTGCCCGAGGAGTCCGACACCCGGCCGGGGGCGCTGCTGATGCGGCAGGCGCAAGGGCGGTTGGGCGAGGTCGACGCCCGCCTGGTGGGCGAGGCGGCCCGGGCCGGCGACGCTCTCGCGCGGGATGTGCTGGATCGCACCTGGCTCTACCTGGGCGCTGGCATGGTCAACCTTATGAACCTCTTCGACCCCGACGTCATCGTCATCGGGGGCGGCGTCTCGCGGCTGGGCGATATGATGATGGAGCCGCTGCGCCGCTACGTGCGCCAGCGGGCGGTCTCGGGCCCGGCCGAGGGGACGCGACTCGAGCTGTCGCAGCTCGGCTCGGACGTGGGCATCGTGGGGGCCGCCGCGGTGGCCCTGGAGAAGCAGGGGCGCCTGCGCCACGTGGCCGCCCTGTCGGGCTGATCCCCGAGGACGAGACGCCGGGCAGGGGGCGGGACACGGCGCCGGTGCTGGTCCAGGAGCTCGACCTGCCAGGGGGCCCGGTGCGGCTCCGGCCAGCGGGCGACGCGGCCGTGCTGGTGGAGCTGGGCGATGGCATCGAGCCTGCCGTGCACCGGCGGGTGATGGCCCTGTGGCGGTCGCTGGCCGAGCGGCCGCTGCCGGGGATGGTCGAGGCGGTGCCCGCCTACCGGTCGGTGCTGGTCACGTGGGATCCCTGGGCCACAGACGGCGCGCGCATCCGGGCCGCTCTCGAGCGGCGACTGCGGGAGGCCGTCGACGAGCAGGGGCCGAGCTGGCGGGGCCGGCGCATGACCATCCCGGTCGTCTACGGCGGGCCCTACGGGCCCGACCTGGAGGCCGTGGCGGAGCGGGTGGGCCTCTCGCCGGAAGAGGTGGTGCGCCGCCACTCGGCCGGCCGCTACGTCGTCTACATGCTGGGATTCCTGCCGGGCTTCGTCTACCTCGGCGGGCTGGACCCCGCCCTGGCGGTGCCCCGCAGGGCCTCCCCTCGGCTGGAGGTGCCGGCCGGCTCCGTGGCTATCGGCGGCAGCCAGACGGGGATCTACGGCCGGGGTGGCGCGCCGGGTGGCTGGCATGTCATCGGGCGCACCTGGGTGACGCTGTGGGATGCGAGGTGCAGGCGCCCGGCCAGGCTGAGGCCGGGGGACCGGGTGCGCTTCGTGGCCGCCACGCCCGAGCAGGCGCCGCCCGGCTGGCAGGAGGCGGCGGGCGAGCCGGGGGCCGCGACGCCGGCGGCGTGAGGAGAGTCGGGATGGCCTGGCTCGAGGTGCTCCACGGAGGGCTGTCGACCACCGTCCAGGACGCGGGTCGCCCCGGCTATCTGGCCCAGGGGCTGGCGCCGGCGGGTGCCGTGGACGGCTTCATGCTGGCCTGTGCCAACATGCTGGTGGGCAACCCGCCCGAAGCGGCAGCGCTGGAAATCACCCTGGACGGACCCGTGCTGCGGGTGGTCGGCGACGCCGTGATGGCCCTGGCCGCCGTGGAGGCCGAGTGGTACGCCGGCGAGACGGGATGGTCCCTGCCGACGTGGGAGGCGGTGCTGGTGCGGGACGGCGCCGTCGTCACGGTCGGGGCTGTGCGCCGGGGAGTGCGGGCCTACCTGGCGGTGGCTGGGGGCATCGACGTGCCGCCCGTGCTGGGCAGCCGCAGCACCCACGTACGGGCGGGGGTGGGAGGCCTCGACGGACGGCCGCTGATCCGGGGCGACCGGCTCCCGGTGGGCCGCACGGGCGAGGACGTGGCGCGCTGGGCAGGGCGTTCCATACCCGAGCGCCTGCGACCCCACCGCCGGTCGGGCCCCATCCGCGTGATGCCAGGGCCCCAGGCCGACGCCTTCTCCCGGCGAGGATTGCGGGATTTCTTCTTCGGACGCTTCCGGGTCAGCGCCCGGACCGATCGGATGGGGGTGCGGCTAGAGGGGCCGCCCATCCGCGCCCGGGCCGGCTACGACATCGTCTCGGAGGCCGTGGCACCCGGCAGCGTACAGGTGACGGGCGACGGGCAGCCCCTGGTGCTGCTGGCCGAGCGGCCGACCACCGGCGGCTATCCCAAGATCGCCACGGTCATCACGGCCGACCTGGACGTGATGGGCCAGCTGCGTCCGGGGCAGTGGGTCAGATTTTTGGAGGTGGGCGAGGCCGAGGCCCGGCGGGCGCTGGTCGAGCGCCAGCGGCGCCTGGAGGCGGTGCGCGCCCACCTGGATGCGCGGCCTCCCGGCCGGCCGTGGGTGGTGGTGACGGCCGCGGGGGTCTACCGGGTGGACTGAGCTCGTGCGGCTGCCGACGCGAGGGGGCGGGGGCCCCGGCCAGCGGAGCCCCGTCCTGACAAGGGAGGAGATCACGGCCATGGAGCCGGCCGAGGGCCAGCGGCCGCTCATCGGCATCGTATCGGGGCAGGAGAGGGATGGGGAGGCGGCGCGGCTGGCGCTTCCCCGAGCCTACGTCAGCGCGGTGGAGAAGGCGGGCGGCGCACCCCTCGTCATCCCGCTGGTGGAGGACAGCCGCCTGGCGGAGAGCTACCTCGATGTCCTCGACGGGCTGCTGCTGGCCGGCGGAGGGGACGTGGACCCTGCCCACTTCGGGGAGGATCCCTCGCCGCACCTGGGCTCCGTGGACCCGGAGCGGGATGCAGTGGAGCTCGCCCTGGCCCGCCGGGCCCTGGAGCTGGACCTGCCCATCCTGGGGATCTGCCGGGGCATGCAGGTGCTCAACGTGGCGGCGGGGGGGAGCCTCTACCAGGACATCGGGACGCAGGTGCCCCACGCCATCCAGCACCGCCAGTCGGCGCCGCGCTGGTATCCCCTCCACGAGGTGCGCCTCGAGCCCGAGAGCCTGGTGGGGCGCATCTTCCAGGTCGAGAGCGTGAGGGTCAACAGCTTCCACCACCAGGCGGTGCGGACGGTGGCCCCGTCGTTTAGGGTGGCGGCCAAGTCCAGGGACGCCGTGATCGAGGCGGTGGAGAGCCGGGCCCATGCCTTCGCCGTGGGGGTCCAGTGGCACCCTGAGTGCATGGTGGAGCGCTATCCCGTGCAGCGCCTGCTCTTCGCCGCCTTCGTCAAGGCCGCCAGAGCGGCGAGGGCCCGCCGCACGGCGCCGGCCGAGACGGCCAGGGCCGCGACGGCCCCGGCGGCACGCGGGTGAGGGCATGACTACGTCGTGGCGAGTCGTCGCCGATGGCCCCGAGGCGACGATGCGGGTGGGCGAGGCCCTGGGCGAGCGTCTGGCGGCCGGAGACGTGGTGGCCCTCTACGGGCCGCTGGGCGCGGGCAAGACCACCCTGGTGAGGGGTCTGGCCAGGGGCCTGGGTGCCTCCGAGGGGGCGGTGGTGAGCCCCACCTTCGTCTACGTGCGCGAGGTGCGGGGCGGGCGGCTGGCCCTCTATCACGTCGACGCCTACCGGCTGGTGGGCCGTTTCGACGATGAGCAGGCGCAGATGCTGATGGAGCAACTGGGGCTCGACTGGTACCTGGAGGCCGGGGGCGTCGTGGCCATCGAGTGGCCGGAACCCATCGAGGGATCGCTGCCGTCGGAGCGGCTGGTGGCCAGGCTCGACTTCGCCGACTCCCCCGAAGGGCGCATCCTGACGTTGCAGGGGCTGGGCGAGCGGCCAGCCCGGCTGCTCGAGGAGCTCGCCCGGCGGCACGGCTGGAAGCCGGTGGAGGCCCCGTGAGCGGCGGTCGGATCCTGGCCATCGACACGGCCACCCGCACGCTGGGCGTCGCCCTGGGCGGCCAGGCCGGCTGGTGGTTGAGTGCGGCCCAGGTGGGCGGGGGCGGCCGGGGCGAGGCCATCGTCGAGGTGATCCGGCGGGGGCTGGCCGAGGTGGGGTGGCGGGGCGCCGACCTGGACGGCGTGGCGGTCGCGGTCGGGCCCGGCTCTTACACGGGGCTGCGCATCGGCCTGGCGGTGGCCAAGGCGCTGGCGTGGGCGTGGGAGCGCCCCCTGGTGGGGGTCGACACGCTGATGGCCATGGCGCTGGGCGCCGGCTGGTCGGCGCCCCTGGTGGTGGCGGCCATCGACGCCCGGCGGGGCGAGGTCTTCGGCGGCGTCTACGCGGGGGCGGCCGAGCCGCCCGTGGCGGTGCTCGAGCCGGCCCGTGCCATGCCCGTGGAGGAGCTGGCCGAGGCGGCCAGGCGCCACGCCCGCGCCCGGGGCGTCACGGTGGCGGCGGCGGTGGGCGACGGCTGCCATCGCTACGCCGAGACCCTGGCGAGGTTGTCCGAGTTGGAGTACATTTGGGTCCCCGAGGTGTGCCAGCTGGCGCGGCCGGTGGCCGTGGGCCGGCTGGGGTGGTGGTCGCTCTCCGAGGGACGCCGGGACGACCCGCTGACGCTGGGCGCCCGGTACTTGAAGGCGACGGAGGCCGAACGCCGATGGCAGCAGCCGCCGAAGAGCCCCTGACCATCGTCATCGACCCCATGCGGGTGAAAGACCTGAACGACATCATGGTCATCGAGCGACTCTCCTTCAGCACGCCCTGGTCCAGGGCGGCCTTCCTGTCGGAGCTTCTCGACAACGACCGCGCCCACTACCTCGTGGCCCGCGTCGACGGCCGAGCCGTCGGGTACGTGGGCATCTGGCTGGTGGCCGACGAGGGCCACATCACCAACGTCGCGGTGCATCCCGACTACCGCGGCCGCGGGGTGGGCCGGCGCCTGATGGAGGCCATCACCGACCTGGCGCGCCGCAAGGGCATGCGGCGGATGACGCTCGAGGTGCGCAAGTCCAACATCCGAGCCCAGCGCCTGTACGAGTCGCTGGGCTTCCGCAGCGCCGGGATCCGGCGCGGCTACTACCGCGACAACAACGAGGACGCCATCATCATGTGGCGGGACCTGGAGCAGGAGCCGGAGGGCGGCCGCCGGTGAGGCCGTACCGGGGCGGGCCGCTGCTGGGCATCGACACCAGCTGCGACGACACGGCCGCCGCGGTGGTGCGGGGCGGCCGGGAGATCCTGTCGAGCGTGGTGGCCTCGCAGGTGGCGCTGCACCGGCGCTTCGGCGGGGTGGTGCCCGAGATCGCCTCGCGCCAGCACCTGCTGGCCATCCTCCCCGTCATCCAGCAGGCTCTCGACGAGGCGGGGGTGCGCCGGGAGGAGCTGGAAGGCGTCGCCGCGACGTACGGGCCCGGCCTGGTGGGAAGCCTGCTGGTGGGCTTCATGGCGGGCAAGGCCCTGGCGCTGGCCCTGGACGTGCCCTTCGTCGGCGTCGACCACCTGGAGGGGCACGTCGCCTCGGCGTGGCTGGCGCGCCCGGACCTGCAGGGGCCCGTGGTGGTGCTGGTGGCCTCGGGTGGGCACACCGAGCTCTTCCTGGTGGAACGGCCCGGGCGGCTGCGTCACCTGGGTGGCACCCGGGACGACGCGGCCGGCGAGGCCTTCGACAAGGTGGGGCGGCTGCTCGACCTGGGCTACCCGGCCGGGCCGGCGGTCGACCGGCTCGCGCGCCGGGGGCGGCCCGGCAGGGTGCCGTTGCCGCGTGCCCTGCGGGGCAGCGACACGCTCGACTTCAGCTTCAGCGGGCTCAAGACCGCGGCCGTGCAGCACCTGCTGCCCGCCGTGCGGGCGGGGCTGCCGGTGGAGGACGCCGCCGCCGAACTGCAGCAGGCGATCGTGGATGTCCTGGTCGAAAGGCTCTTCGCGGCGGCGGAGCGCACGGGCGCGCGGGCCGTGGCCGTGACGGGCGGGGTGGCGGCCAACCAGGGGTTGCGGGAGGCCGTCGCCGAGCGAGCACGCCGTCACGGGCTCGAGGCCGTGCTGCCGGAGCCGGCGCTATGCACCGACAACGGGGCGATGATCGCGGTCGCCGGGCACTGGCGGCTCCTGGAGCAGGGCCCGTCGCCGCTGGAGATGGCCGTGGACCCGTCGGCCCAGATCGGTCGGGGAGGTTGATGCGCCGTGCAGTTGTACCTGGACACCGCCAGCGTCGCCGAGATCAAGGAGGCCGCGAGTTGGGGCATCCTGGCCGGGGTGACCACCAACCCGACGCTGGTGGCCAAGGAGGGCCGGCCTTTCCTGCGGATCCTGGAGGAGATCTGCGAGATCGTCAAGGGCCCCGTCAGCGCCGAGGTGGTGGGCCAGGACGCCGAGACCATGGTCAAGGAGGCCCGGGAGCTCTCCCGGGTGGCGCCCAACATCGTGGTCAAGATCCCCATCACCGTCGAGGGGCTCAAGGCCGTGAGCCGGGTCTCTCGGGAGGGGATCCGCACCAACGTCACGCTCATCTTCACGCCGCTGCAGGCGCTCCTGGCCGCCCGAGCCGGCGCCAGCTACGTCAGCCCCTTCGTGGGGCGGCTGGATGACATCGGCCACACGGGGCTCGAGGTGGTCCAGGACACCGTCGAGATCTTCGACCAGCACGGCATCGAGACCCAGGTCATCGCCGCCAGCATCCGGCACCCGGTGCACGTTCTGGAGGCCGCCCGGGCGGGCGCCCACATCGCGACGGTGCCGTTTGCGGTGCTCAAGGCCATGGTGCTGCACCCCCTGACGGACCGGGGGTTGGAGCGCTTCCTGGCCGACTGGGCCAAGGTGCCGCAGGCGTCCAAGCCGGGCAACGCCTGACAGCACCCCGCCGGCGCCGCCTCGCCGGGCCGGGCGGCACCGGCGCATTTTCCCCCACTCCGCCTCCGTAGACTAAGGCCTGGCCGCCATGACGAGCCGCTCTGCCGGTGCACGAGCAGAGCGGCCGGCTTTTTGAGCGGCTCCCACCACCCAGCAGGGTCTGCGGAGGGCGAAGCGTGCAGACGGTCAAGGCCATCATCATGGCGGGCGGCCAGGGCAGCCGCCTGCGACCCCTCACCTGCGACCGGCCCAAGCCGATGGTGCCGGTGCTGGGAGTGCCCATCATGGGTCACATCGTGCGGCTGCTGGCCGACGCCGGCATCCGCGAGGCCATCACGACCCTCCACCTGATGCCCGAGCAGGTGATGGAGCACTTCGGCGACGGGTCTGCGTGGGGGATGCGACTGCAGCACCTGGTGGAGGAGGAGCCGCTGGGCACGGCGGGCAGCGTGGCACGGGCCCGGGCCCTGACGGAGGGCCCCGTCGTCGTCATCAGCGGCGACGCCCTGACCGACGTCGACCTGGCGGCGGTGCTGGACTTCCACCGTCAGCGGGGAGCCGCCTGCACGCTGGTGCTGCGCCGGGTGGAGGATCCGTCCGAATACGGCATCGTCATCACGGGCCCGGACGGGCGAATCACGCGCTTTCTGGAGAAGCCGGGGCGGGGGCAGGTCTTCTCGGACCAGGCCAACACGGGCATCTACGTGCTGGAGCCCGAGGCTCTGGAGCGGGTGCCCGAGGGGCGGCCCTTCGACTTCAGCAAGGACCTCTTCCCCCTGCTCCTGCGAGAGGGGCAGCCGCTCTACGGCTGCGTGGTGGACGCCTACTGGTCCGACATCGGCACGCCGGAGCAGTACCGCCAGGCCAACCTCGACGCCCTGGCGGGCCGCGTGCGCCTGCCCGAGTCGGAGCGAGGGGCCGGGCGCTGGCAGAGCCCGGGGGTCTGGGTCGGCGACGGGGCCCGGGTGGCCCCGACGGCCCGCCTCGAGCCGCCGTGCTACGTGGGGCCCGGCTGCGAGATCGACGACGGCGCCGAGGTGGGGCCGTTTGTCGTGCTGGGGCCCGGCTGCTGGGTGGGGCGAGGCGCCACCATCCGACGCAGCGTGCTGTGGGGCGCGTGCCGGGTCGGGCCGGCGGCGGAGTTGCGGGGGGTCGTGCTGGCCGAGTCGGTGACCGTGGGCCGGGGCGCTCGCCTTTACGAGGGCGCCGTCGTGGGGCGACGAGCCCGGGTGGGCGAGGCGGCGGTGGTGGCCTCCGACGTGCGGATCTGGCCCGACAAGGTGGTCGACGCCCATCAGTACCTGCGCCGCCCCCTGGTCTGGGCCGGCACCCTCTCCCGGACGGTGGTGGGGCCGAGGGGGGTGCGGGGCGAGGCCGGCACGGAGCTCTCCCCCGAGCTGGCGGCCGCGGTGGCGGGCGCCTACGCCTCGTCGCTGTCGCCCGAGGATGCGCTGGTGGTGGGCCACGCCGGCAGCCAGGCGGCCCGGGCGCTCGCGCTGGCGGCGGCCAGCGGCGCCGCTTCGGCGGGGGTGCCGGTGCGCTGGCTCGACGAGGTCGCGGCGCCCGAAGTGCGGGCGGCCTGCTGCCACGCAGGTCGCACTCCCCGTATCGCCGGAGCCATCTACGTCCACGCCGACGAGCCCGACGGCGGCGTGCGCCTGCGGCTCTGGGACGAACGGGGTATGGACGTGAGGGTCTCGACGGCCCGGAGCATCGACCGGGCCGTGCGCCGCGACGAGTGGCGGCGGGTGGGAGAAGAGGCGTTCGGCGCCATCGTCCCTGATGAGGAGCTGCGGCGAGGCGCCCGCGAGGCCTATCTGGAGGCCCTGGCGGCCCGGTTGCTCCGGATGGCCCGGCGGCTGGCGGCGAGCCCGCACGGGGCGTCCGCGGACGGGGTGAGGGCGACGGCCTGCCGGGTCGGGGTGGTGGCCGAGGAGGCCTCGCCGGCGTCGCGCCTGCTCGAAGAGGCGCTGGAGCGGTGCGGCTTCGAGGTGGTGCGGGCGCGCTCGGTGCTGCCGCCGGAGCTGGGGCCCGCTCCGGTCGTGTGGGTGCGCCTCGACCGGGCAGGCGAACAGGTCTGGGCCTGGGACGCCACGGGACGCCCGGTCCCCGAGGCGGTGCTGCACGGCCTGGCGGCTCTGGGCTCGGGCGAAGGCGAGACGGTGCGGCTGGGCGCCGACGTGAGCGACCTGGCCGAGCGGCTGGCGCGCCGGGAGGGGCGCACCGTCCAGTGGGCGGACGGCACGGGGCCTGCGGCGGACGGGGTAGAGCTGGCCTGCCTGACCGCGGCGGCCGCCGCGGCCCCCGGGGGTCTGGAAGCGCTGGTGCAGGAGTGGGAGGTGCCCGCGCGCCTGCAGCTGACCGTGCCGGTGGCCTGGGAGCGGGTGGGCCAGGCCATGCGTGAGCTGACCCAGCGGGCCGGAGGCCTGACCGAGTCGCCCGGCGACGGCGTCAAGGTGCGCCACGAGAGCGGCTGGGCCCTGGTACGGCCCGATCCGGACCGCCCGCTGCTGCGCCTGCAAGTCGAGGCCGCGACGCTCGACGACGCCCGGGATCTGCTGGCCCGCTACGCCTCCTACCTGCACGAGGCGGTCGGCGCTCCGGACGGAAGGGACGACCCCGACCCCGGGCGAAATGGCGGGGCATGAGGCGATGCGACACGATTCGAGGCGACGATCGACACCGCCCGGCCGGACGGCGCCGGCTGCGGGTGCCAGGGCTGGGGGCGGCGCTGTGGGTGGCCGCGGTAGCGGCCCTGGTCTGCGGCGCACCGGCGGCCCGGGCCGAGGGATGGGTAAAGATCGCTACGCAGCCCGCCCCGGCCCCGTCGGTGCTGGAGATGGCCATCGAGGACCTGGACGGCGACGGTCGGGCGGAGCTGGTCCTGGTCGGTCGTGACTACGAGCGCCAGCAGGACCGGCTCTACGTTATGGGCTGGTCCGGCTCCTCGAGCTCCCCGCTGCGCACGCTGAGCTCGAGCTCTCCCTTCGTCGAGCCGATGAGCCACGTGGCGCTGGCCGTCGGTCCCTTCACCCGTCATGACGGGCCCGAGATCCTGGTCGCGACCAACAGCCGGCTGGTGGTCTGGCGCTGGGAGGGCAGGCAACTGACCCTCGCCTGGGAGGGGCAATACTCGGGCCGGGTGGAGCAGGTGGCGGCCGTGCACCTGCCCGGTGAGCCGGCCGCCGTCGCCATCGCCCACGTCCGCACCCAGCCCCGCTGGCATCACCTCCTCCACATCTGGCACTGGAACGGCCACTCCCTGGAGCCCGTGGCCGGGCCCTTCTCCATCGGGCCGGTGCGGGCCATGGCCTCCGGCGACGTGCTGGGCGATGGGCAGAGCGAGCTCGTGCTGGAGGTGGGGCAGGGCAACGACCCGGGGCGGATCGAGATCTGGCGCTGGGAGCGTGACGCCTTCATCGCCGCGGGCTCGGCCCGCCTGCGGGACGCTCCCGTCTTCGGGCTGGGGGCGGGGCGAGTCGTCGAGGTGAGCCCCGACTTCGACCTGATCTTGACGGCCGACGACCGCGGGAGGGTGGCGCTGTACCGGTGGGACGGGCGCGCCTTCGCCCGGGTGGGCGACGTCCTGACGCTCAGCTGGGGGCTCGTGGCCTCGGCCATGGGCGACCTGGATGGTGACGGCCGGACCGAGGCCGTCGTGGCGGAGTACCCCAACATCCTGCACGTGTTGCGCTGGCGCCCCTGAGCGCGATCGGGTGGTGAGGGCGGTTTGGAGGCGAGGACGTTGTCGGGCGACGCGATGGTGATCGTGGGTGGCACGCTGGTGGAGCCCTTCGAGCCGCCGGTGGAGGACGGCGCCGTCCTCATCGAGGGAGGGACCGTGACGTACAGCGGCCCTCGACGCCGGCTCCCCGGGAGGGCCGCGGACCTGCCCCGGCTGGACGCAGGCGGCGGGTACATCGTGCCGGGATTCGTCGACATCCACGTCCACGGGGGCGGTGGGGTCGACACCATGGACGCCTCGCCCGACGGCCTGCGCGCCATGTCGAGGGCGCACGCGGGAGCGGGCACCACGTCGCTCTTGTGCACCACGGTGACAGCAGCCCTGGAGCCGCTGCTGGCGGCAGAGCGGGCCGTGGTAGAGGCGGCGCGACGCCAGCGCGCCTGGTGGCGAGGCGAGGCGCCGGGTGCAGACGATGGCGGCTGGGGAGCCCGCATCGCGGGCATCCACCTGGAGGGGCCGTACCTCAACCCCGAGCGCAAGGGCGCCCAAAACCCCGACTACATGCGAGATCCCGACGTCCGGGAGCTCCAGGCGCTGCTGGACGCCTCCCGGCTCGACGGCGAGGCCCTGCTGCGGCTGATGACCGTCGCCCCCGAGCGAGAGGGGGCCCTGGAGGCCATCGAGTGGCTCGTCTCGCACGGCGTGGCCGTCGCGGTGGGCCACTCGGCCGTGGACGGCGAGCGGTTGGAGGCGGCCATCCGAGCGGGGGCCTCGCAGGTGACCCACCTCTTCAACGGCATGCCGCCCTTCCACCACCGCACGCCGGGGCTGGCCGGCGCCGCCCTCGCCGACGATCGGCTCGTCGCCCAGGTCATCGCGGACGGCGTGCATATCCACCCCACGGCGCTGCGGGTGGCCTACCGGGCCCGGGGCGCCCGCGGCATCGCCCTGGTGACCGACGCCCTGGCCCCGATGGGACTGGGCGAGGGGCGCTTTCGGCTGGGCGAGTACGATGTCGAGGTGCGCGGCGGCGCCTGCCGCATGCTGGACGGCACGCTGGCCGGAAGCATCCAGGGCCTGGGCGAGCTCGTGCGGCGCATGGTCCACGAGGTGGGGGCCTCTCTGGGCGACGCGGTCGCGATGGCCAGCCGGGTGCCCGCCGACTCGGTGGGGCTGGCCGGGCGAGCCGGGACCCTGCGGCCGGGTGCCTGGGGCGATGCGGTGGTGCTGGACGCCGACAGCCTCACGGTGCGGGCCACGGTGGTGGCGGGGAGGGTGGTCTTCCGCCGCTAAACGGGCGAGCCGTCACCGGGAGTAGCTGCCAGTGGTAAGATAGAGCCGCTGCTGGCCGGTCGGGCCGGCAGCGGGAGGAGGGGCGCATGGGTTCGACGACGCCGGACCAGGCCTCCGAGCGGCCCGAGGCCCCGCGGCCCATCTTCGTCATCGTGACGGGCCTGTCGGGGGCGGGCAAGACCGAGGCGATGCGCGCCCTGGAGGACCTGGGCTTCTTCTGCGTGGACAACTTGCCCCCGGCTCTCATCCCCACCTTCGCCAGCCTCTGCCAGCAATCGGGCCGCATCGACAAGGCTGCCCTGGTCAGCGACTCCCGGGGCGGGCAGTTCTTCCACGACCTCTTCCGAGCCCTCCACCAGCTGGAGGAGCAGGGGGTGCCCTACCGCATCCTCTTCCTGGAGGCCTCCGATGAGGTCCTGGTGCGCCGCTTCAAGGAGACGCGGCGGCGCCACCCGATGGCGCCCGAGGGAAGCGTGCTCGAGGGGATCCGGGCAGAGCGGGAGCTGCTGGAGCCGTTGCGCGAGCGGGCGCACTTCATCATCGACACGACCACCCTCTCGCCGCGGCAGCTGCGCGAGCAGGTGACGCGCCAGGCTCGCCAGCTCACCCCCACGCGAGGTCTGTCGGTGACGGTGGTCTCCTTCGGGTACGCCCGGGGCATCCCCATCGACGCGGACCTGATCTTCGACGTGCGCTTCCTGCCCAACCCGCACTACGTGCCGGCCCTTCAGCCGCTGACAGGCAACGATCCGGCCGTGGCGGAGTACGTCTTTCAGTGGCCGCTGGCGCAGGCCTTCATGGAGCGTCTCTACGGGTTGGTGGATTTCCTCCTGCCGCACTTCGTCGCCGAGGGCAAACAGCACTTGCTCATAGGAATCGGTTGCACAGGTGGGCAGCACCGCAGCGTGGCGGTGGCCAACGAACTGGCGGCCCACCTGCGGCGACTGGGGTACGACGCGGTGGCCGAGCACCGTGACGTAGGGCGTCGCCCGATGTCCGAGCCCGACGAGCCGCCTCCCGCGTCGGGCCCGGACGCCCCGGCCGAGCGGGAGGGGGCATCGTGATCGGGCCGCCCGCGGCGCCCCCATCGCCAGGGCCCGAGGCCGGCGGTGGGGCCCGGGCGGGTGGCCGGCGGTGGCCGACCCAGGGGCGGCGCCTGGCCGAGGCGGTGCGCCAGCTCTTGCCGGGCACCGGCCTCAAGCGGTGGGGGCTCTTGGCTGTGGGCGCCGTGCTGGTGGGTGCGCTCGGGGGGCGCCTGTGGGCCGTCGGCCATGCCGACTGGGGCCTGGGAGCGGTGGCGGTCGGGGCCGTGATCGCGGCGCTGGCCGTGCGCCGCGCGGCAGTCACCGTGGCCGGCACCCTGGCACGGGACCCGACCCGGCCGCTGCTGGACGTGATGCGTGAGCGGCGCAGCCGCGAGCGAGGGCCCCGCACCGTGGCGGTGGGCGGCGGCACGGGCCTCTCGACGCTCTTGCGGGGCATGAAGTTTCACAGCGACCACCTGACCGCCGTGGTGACCGTGGCCGACGACGGCGGCAGCTCGGGGCGGTTGCGCGAGGAGATGGGCATCCTGCCGCCGGGCGACGTCCGCAACACGCTGGTGGCCATGGCCGACACGGAGCCGCTGTTGGAGCGCCTCTTCCAGTACCGCTTCACCCGGGGCGAGGGGCTGACGGGGCACACCTTCGGCAACCTCTTCATCGCCGCCATGTCCGAGATCACCGGCGACTTCCAGGAGGCCATCCGCCAGTTCAGCCGGGTGCTGGCCGTGCGGGGGCAGGTGCTGCCCTCGACGCTGCATTCGGTGCAGCTCCGGGCGGAGTTTGCCGACGGCAGCACGGTGACGGGGGAGAGCGCCATCCCCCGCCAGGGCAAGCCCATCCGGCGCATCACGCTGGTGCCACCCGACGTGCCGGCGGTACCCGAGGCGTTGGATGCCATCCTGCAGGCCGACATCGTGGTGCTGGGCCCTGGCAGCCTCTACACCAGCGTCATCCCCAACCTGCTGGTGCGTGACGTGGCGGCCGCCCTGCGCGAGACGGAGGCCCTGCGGGTCTACGTCTGCAACGTCATGACCCAGCCGGGGGAGACCGATGGTTACCGGGCCTCCGACCACGTGCGGGCCCTGCTGGAGCACGGCGGCGGCCCGGGCCTCGTCGACTGCGTGCTGGTCAACACGGCGCAGGTGCCCGAGGGGCTGCTGCGCCGCTACATGGCCGAGGGTGCACGCCCGGTCGAGGCCGACGTGGAGAGCCTCATGGCCATGGGGCTGGTGGTGGTGAGCGGGCCCCTGGTCTCCCACACTCACGTGGTGCGCCACGACTCGGTGCGGCTGGCCGAGGCCGTGGCCGCCCTGGCGGCCCTGGGGCGGGAGCTGGCGCCTCCGGGCAGCCACCTGACCCTCGACGAGGTGCTGGCCAGAGCCCAGCATCTCCGCCGTCCCGCCAGCCGGCGGCGCGGCGCGGTCGCGCTCTGAGCCGTCGCGGCTTGCGGCCCTGCGGCCCGCAGGCAGGAATTGGGCGGGTATGCGGCGTACAGCCCACACAGGATGGCGCCGGGGGGAGACGGCCGTACGCGCGGGGTGGCCCGGCCGGCGGCGACCGTTTCGCGTGCCGCTCTTGGGACATTTCTAGTCCCTCTTGGCGGCAAACGTCCCTGCCGCGGCCGCGAGGGCCGGCGTACGCTAAACGCGGGGAAGGCTCGCAGGGGATGGGACAACCACTTTCGGTCATCCTCAAGGTCGCGCCGGAGCTGTCAGAGGTCATCGAGCGCCGTTACATCGTCTTGCGCAACGTGGCGTTCCTGCAGCCGGTGGGTCGGCGGGGGCTGGCGGCCCGGCTCCACTGGCCCGAGCGCATGGTACGCAACGAGGTCGACTTCCTGCGCCACCAGGGCTTCCTCGATCTGGCCCCGGACGGCATGCGGGTGAGCGAGGCCGGGTTGCGCCTGCTCAACGAGCTCAAGGATCTGGTGCGGGAGCTGCGGGGCCTGGCCGAGGTCGAGCAGCGCCTGGCCCGCCGGCTGGGGCTGCAAAGGGTCATCGTTGTGCCCGGTGACGCAGACGTCGACGACACCTCCAAGAAGGAGATCGCCCGCGCCACGGCCCGCTTCCTCAAGGAGGTGCTTCGCGAGGGGCAGGTCCTGGCGGTGACGGGCGGCAGCACGCTGGCCGAGGTGGCGCTGAGCCTCCCCGAGGAGAGCGTCCCGCTGGGCATCACCGTGGTGCCGGGGCGGGGCGGCCTGGGGGAGGACGTGGAGCTCCAGGCCAACACCATCGCCGCCGAGATCGCCCGGCGCCTGCGGGCAAACTACCGATTGCTGCACGTTCCTGACGATCTGCCCGAGGAGGCGGTGGAGACCGTCGCCTCCCAACCGCAGGTGCGGGAGATCCTGGAGCTCATCCGGCGAGCCGACATCGTCCTGCACGGCGTCGGCACGGCAGAGGAGATGGCCCGGCGGCGCCGGCTGGGGCCGGCCGAGACGGCCCGGCTCCGGGAGCTGGGGGCGGTGGGCGAGGCCTTCGGCTACTACTTCAACCGGCAGGGCCAGCCGGTCTACCAGACCCCCAGCTTCGGGCTAAGGGTGGAGGACCTGGCCAACTGCGGCCAGGTGGTGGTGGTCGGTGGCGGCCGGAGCAAGGCCGAGGCAGCCCTGGCCGTCATCTCGACGGGGTACCAGGACGTGCTCATCACCGACGAGGGCCTGGCCTGGCGGGTGCTAGAACTGACGGAGGGCTCCCGATCGGAGGAGACGACGGCGGCCAACAGCGCCCCTCGCTAGCGGCCGCCGGGAGACCAGACTACGAAAGGAGCGGTTGGCATGGCGATTCGCGTGGGGGTCAACGGCTTCGGGCGGATCGGGCGCCAGATCGTGAGGGCCGCCATCCACGACCCGGAGCTGGAGATCGTGGCGGTCAACGACATCACCGATGCTCCGACCCTGGCCCACCTCTTCAAGCACGACTCGGTGCACGGCACCTTCAAGGGCGAGGTGCGGGTCGACGGCGACAGCATCGTCATCGACGGCCGCCGGGTCAAGGTGTTGGCCGTCAAAAACCCGGCCGAGCTTCCCTGGAAGGACCTGGGCGTCGAGTACGTGCTGGAGTCGACGGGGCTCTTCAGGGATCGGGAGAAGGCCTCGGCTCACCTGCAGGCCGGCGCCCGCAAGGTGATCATCACGGCCCCGGCCAAGGGCGAGGACATCACCATCGTGCTGGGCGTCAACCATGAGCGCTACGACCCCGCCAAGCACCACCTGGTCTCCAACGCCTCGTGCACTACCAACTGCCTGGCGCCGGTGGCCAAGGTGCTCGACGAGCGCTTCGGCATCGTGCGGGGCACCATGACGACGGTGCACAGCTTCACCAACGACCAGCGGGTGCTGGACCTGCCCCACAAGGACCTGCGACGGGCCCGGGCCGCCTCCCTCAACATCATCCCCACCACGACGGGCGCCGCTCAGGCGGTGGGGCTGGTGCTGCCGCACCTCAAGGGCAAGCTGGACGGCTACGCGCTGCGGGTGCCGACGCCCGACGTCTCCATCCTCGACTTCGTGGCCGTGGTCGAGAAGGCCACCAGCGTGGAGGAGGTCAACCAGGCCCTCAAGGAGGCCGCCGCCGGCCCGCTCAAGGGGATCCTGCGCTACAGCGAGGAGCCGCTGGTCTCCAGCGACCTCATCGGCGACTCCCACTCGGCCATCGTCGATGGCGAGCTGACCATGGTCATCGACGGCACCTTCGTCAAGGTAGTGGCCTGGTACGACAACGAGTGGGCCTACTCGGTGCGGTGCGTGGATCTGGTCAAGTACATGGCCAAGAAGGACGGGCGCCTGTGAAGGCGCCCGTTGCCGCGTAAGGGCGTAGCCACAGCCACTACCATCGCCGGCGGGCGTGACGTGTCGACGCCGAAGGAGCCACGGAAGGGGCGAGCGCCCTCATGACCTCGTACCGGAAGAAGAGCGTGGAGGCCATCGACGTCCAGGGCAAGCGGGTCCTGGTGCGGGTCGACTTCAACGTGCCGATGGACGACCAGGGCCGTATCACCGACGACAAGCGGATCCGCGCCAGCCTGCCCACCATCCAGTACCTCCTGCGCCACGGGGCGCGGGTCGTGCTCATGTCGCACCTGGGGCGGCCCAAGGGCAAGCCCGATCCCCGCTACAGCCTCCGGCCCGTCGCCCAGCGCCTGGAGGAGCTGCTGGGCGTGTCGGTGCGGATGCTGCCCGACTGCGTGGGCGACGAGGTGGAGCGGGCCGTCCAGGAGCTGGCCCCCGGCCAGGTGGCGCTGCTGGAAAACCTGCGCTTCCATCCCGAGGAGGAGAAGAACGACCCGGACTTCGCCCGGCGCCTGGCGCGGCTGGGTGACGTCTACGTCAACGACGCCTTCGGCTCGGCGCACCGGGCCCACGCCTCCACCGAGGGCGTGGCCCATCACCTGCCGGCCGTGGCGGGGTTCTTGCTCCTCAAGGAGATCGAGACCATGGGCAAGGCCCTCGCCGACCCCGAGCGCCCCTTCGTGGCCATCCTGGGAGGGGCCAAGGTCTCGGACAAGATCGGCGTCATCCGAAACCTCCTGACCCGGGTCGACAGCCTGCTGATCGGGGGCGGCATGTCCTACACCTTCCTGAAGGCCAAGGGCTACGAGATCGGTGACTCGCTGCTGGATGCCGAGCACGTGGACCTGGCACGGGAGCTGATGGCCGAGGCCGAACGTCGCAACGTGCGGTTGCTGCTGCCGGAGGACGTGGTGGTGGCCCAGGCCTTCAGCGCCGAGGCGCCCCGCCAGGTGGTGCCCGCGTCGGCCATCCCGGCGGGATGGCAGGGGCTCGACATCGGGCCCAAGACCCGTGAGCGCTTCGCGGCGGAGATCCGCAAGGCCCGCACCGTCATCTGGAACGGCCCCCTCGGCGTCTTCGAGATGGCGCCCTTCGCCGAGGGCACCCGGCACGTGGCCATGGCGCTGGCCCAGAGCGACGGCACCACCATCATCGGAGGCGGCGACACCGCCGCGGCGGTGGAGCAGTTCGGTCTGGCGGACCGCATGACCCACGTCTCCACCGGCGGCGGGGCGTCGCTGGAGTTTCTAGAGGGCCGGGAGCTGCCGGGCGTGGCCGTGCTGCAGGACCGCTGACCGAGGCCAGGGAGAGGCGGCGAGCCCTTTGAGCACCGTGAGTCGCAGCCGCATCATCGCGGGCAACTGGAAGATGCACAAGACCCCGTCGGAGGCGCAGGCCTTCGCACGGGAGCTCCTGCAGCAACTGAGCCGGGCGGGGCGGCCCGACGGGGTGGAGGTGGTGCTCTGCCCGGCCTTTCCGGCGCTGACCGCCGTCCACGCGGAGATCGAGCGGTCGGGGCTGGGGGCGTGGGTGAGCCTGGGCGCCCAGGACCTCTACTGGGAGCGGCAGGGGGCCTTCACCGGCGAGGTGTCGGGGCCCATGCTGGCCGATGCGGGGTGCCGCTACGTCATCGTGGGCCACTCGGAGCGACGTCACCTGCTGGGGGAGAGCGACGAGTGGGTGGCGCGCAAGCTGCGGGCGGCGCTCGACTCGGGGCTGACGCCCATCCTCTGCGTGGGCGAGACCCTCGAGGAGCGTCGCCAGGGCCTCACCGAGGCGGTGGTGGCCCGGCAGCTCGACACGGCCCTGGAGGGCCTGGCGGCTGAGGCCGTGGCCGGCCTGGTGGTGGCGTACGAGCCCGTCTGGGCCATCGGCACGGGCGAAAACGCCACGGGTGAGGAGGCCAACCGGGTCATCGACGGGGTGATCCGGGCCAGGGTGCGGGCACGGTTCGGCGAGGAGGCGGCCGGGCGGTTGCGGATCCAGTACGGGGGCAGCGTCAACCCGGCCAACATCGGCGAGTTCATGGCCTATCCGTCCATCGACGGCGCGTTGGTGGGCGGAGCCAGCCTCAAGGTGGACAGCTTCACCGCCATCGTGGCGGCAGGGAGGCGCGCGACGTGACGACCATCGAAGAGATCGTGGCTCGAGAGATCCTGGACTCCCGCGGCAACCCGACCCTGGAGGTCGAGGTGGTGCTGTCGGGCGGCGCCATCGGGCGGGCGGCGGTGCCGTCGGGGGCGTCGACGGGCAAGTTCGAGGCGCTGGAGCTGCGTGACGAGGATCCCAAGCGCTATCTGGGGCGGGGCGTGCAGCGGGCCATCGACAACGTCCACGACCTCATCGCACCGGAGCTGCTGCACCTCGACGCCAGCGACCAGATCGCCATCGACCGGCGCCTGCTGGAGCTGGACGGCACCGAAAACAAGAGCAAGCTCGGCGCCAACGCCATGCTGGGCGTCTCCCTGGCCTGCGCCAAGGCGGCGGCCCAGGCGGCCGGGCTGCCGCTGTACCGGTACGTGGGCGGCACCCAAGCCCGGATGCTGCCGGTGCCGTTGATGAACGTGCTCAACGGCGGCAAGCACGCCGACAACAACCTGGACATCCAGGAGTTCATGATCGCGCCGGTGGGGGCCGGCAGCTTCCGCGAGGCCCTGCGGGCCGGCGTCGAGGTCTACCACCACCTCAAGCAGGTGCTCAAGCGCCGAGGGCTGTCGACAGGCGTGGGCGACGAGGGAGGCTTCGCACCGAACCTGCGCACCAACCGAGAGGCGCTGGACCTGCTGATGGAGGCCATCTCGGCCGCCGGCTACAAGCCCGGCGAGGACGTGGTGCTGGCGCTGGACGTGGCCGCCTCCGAGCTCTACCGTGACGGGCGATACGTCTTCGCCGGCGAGGGCACCGAGCGCGACGTCGAGCAGATGGTGGCCTACTACCGGGAGCTGGTGGAGTCCTATCCCATCGTCTCCATCGAGGATCCCCTGGACCAGGAGGACTGGGAGGGCTGGCGGGCCATCACGGCGGCCTTGGGCGACCGGGTCCAGCTCGTGGGCGACGATCTCTTCGTCACCAACACCAAGCGGCTGCGCCGGGGCATCGAGAGCGGGGTGGCCAACGCCATCCTGGTGAAGGTCAACCAGATCGGCACCCTCACCGAGACCCTGGAGGCCGTGGAGATAGCGCACCGGGCCGGGTACCGGGCCATCATATCGCACCGCTCCGGCGAGACCGAGGACACCACCATCTCGGACCTCGCGGTGGCCGTCAACGCCGGGCAGATCAAGACCGGCGCTCCCTGCCGCTCCGAGCGGGTGGCCAAGTACAACCAGCTCTTGCGGATCGAGGAGGAGCTGGAAGATTCCGCTCTCTTCGCCGGCAAGAGCGCGTTCGCGCGGGCGGGCCGCTGAGCGGCCCGCCCGCATTGGTGAGCACGCCCCGGCGATGGTACAATGCCCTTGTTGCCAAAGGGCGACCGCGCCGGGGCGGGGCAGGCTCGCCGCCCCGGGGCGAGGGAGGGGGGCGCAGGGTTGACCACGTTCCTGTTCGTGCTGCAGCTGCTCATCGCCGTCGCGTTGACGGTCGTCATCATGCTGCAGCCCAGCAAGGGCGAGGGACTGGGCTCCATCGGCGGCGGAGCCCGCATGTTCTTCCGCAAGGCCAAGGGCTGGGAGCTGCTGCTGGAGCGGGCGACCGTGATCCTGGCCGTCATCTTCATGGTGATGTCGGTGGCCCTCGTGCTGGTCGTGCGCTAAGGAGGGGGACGAGCAGCCGATGGACGTGCTCTCATGGGCGCCGGTGGGGGCCGTGGGCGCCGGTGCCCTCGCGCTGATCTTCGCTGCTTATTTCTACCAGCGGGTCCAGGCTCATGAGCCCGGCAACTCCCGCATGCAGGAGATAGCCAGCGCGATCCAGGAGGGTGCGATGGCCTTCCTGGGGCGGGAGTACCGGACCCTCGTCGTCTTCGTCGCCATCGTCGCCGGGGCCATCCTGCTGGCGGGACTGCTGACGCCCGAGCACGGCATGCAGCCGCTGTCGGCCGTGGCCTTCCTGGTGGGCGCCGTCTGCTCGGCCAGCGCTGGCTACGTGGGGATGCGCTCGGCGACCAAGGCCAACGTCCGCACGGCGCAGGCCGCGACGGGCGGGCTCAACCGGGCCCTGACGGTGGCCTTCTCCGGCGGGGCGGTCATGGGGCTCACCGTGGTGGGCCTGGGCCTGGTGGGGCTGGGCCTGGTGGTCTACCTCTTCGCGGATCCCAATAACCCCGTCAGCTTCAACATCGTCAACGGCTTCGCCTTCGGGGCCAGCTCCATCGCTCTCTTCGCCCGCGTGGGGGGCGGCATCTACACCAAGGCGGCGGACGTCGGCGCCGACCTGGTGGGCAAGGTGGAGGCCGGCATCCCCGAGGACGATCCGCGCAACCCGGCGGTCATCGCCGACAACGTGGGCGACAACGTCGGTGACGTGGCCGGGATGGGTGCGGACCTCTTCGAGTCCTACGCGGCCTCCATCATCGCCGCCATGACCATCGGCGCCAGCATGGCCGCGACGAGCGGGAGCTGGGGGCTCATCATGCTCCCCCTGCTGCTGGCCGCCGTCGGGATCCTGGCCTCCATCGTGGCGGCCTTCGCCGTGCGCACGGGGGAGGACGGCAACCCGCGCATCGCCTTGCGCAACGCGACCTGGATCGCCGCTGGGCTGGTGGCGGTCGCCTCCTACTTCGTCATCGCTGCGGTGCTGCCGCAGGGCGGCCAGCTGACACCGGTGGGGGTCTGGATCGCGACGCTGGCGGGCCTGCTGGTGGGCACGGCCATCGGCTACATCACCGAGTACTACACCTCGGCTGACTACCGGCCGGTACGGGAGATCGCCGAGGCCTCCCAGACCGGCACGGCCACCAACATCATCCAGGGCCTGGCCAACGGCATGCTGAGCACGGGCTGGCCGGTGGTGCTGGTCGCCGTGGGCACCTGGGTCGCCTACCGCTACGGCGGGCTATACGGGATCGCCCTGTCGGCGGTGGGCATGCTGGCCACCACGGGCATGACGGTCTCGGTGGATGCCTACGGCCCGGTGGCTGACAACGCCGGCGGCATCGCCGAGATGGCCCACCTGGGCCCCGACGTGCGCCGCATCACGGACCAGCTGGACTCCGTGGGCAACACGACGGCGGCGGTGGCCAAGGGCTTCGCCATCGGCTCGGCGGCGTTGACGGCGCTGGCCCTCTTCTCCGCCTACAAGACCGCGGTCAACGTGGAGAGCATCGATCTGACCCGGCCGCAGGTCATCGTCGGGCTCTTGATCGGTGCCATGGTACCCTTCCTCTTCGGCGCCATGGCGATGCGGGCAGTGGGACGGGCGGCCTTCCACATGATCCAGGAGGTGCGCCGCCAGTTTCGCGAGATCCCCGGCCTGATGGAGGGCAAGGCCCGCCCTGACTACGGCCAGTGCGTCAGCATCAGCACGGCGGCGGCGCTGCGGGAGATGGTGAGGCCCGGCGCCATGGCCGTGCTCCTGCCCATCGCCACGGGCATCATCCTGGGCAAGGAGGCCCTGGGCGGGCTGCTGGCCGGGGCGACGGCCAGCGGCGTGCTGCTGGCCATCATGATGGCCAACTCGGGCGGCGCCTGGGACAACGCCAAGAAGTTCATCGAGGGCGGCGAGTACGGCGGCAAGGGCTCCGATGCCCACAAGGCCGCCGTGGTGGGCGACACGGTGGGCGATCCCTTCAAGGACACCGCCGGCCCGTCCATGAACATCCTCATCAAGCTGATGTCCATCGTCGCGCTGGTCTTCGCGCCGCTTTTCGGCGCGGGGCTCTTGTAGTCGTCGGCACAGAGCGGGCCGCGAGGCCCGATACGCGAGCGAGGGGGCTCTCGGGTACGTCCCGGGAGCCCCCTCGGCACAAATGAGCAAAAATGGTGGAGGTGGGCGGAGTTGCACCGCCGTCCATGAGCGAGGTCGCCACAGCCTCTACGAGCGTGTCTCCCGTTTGCTAGTGCTCGCCGCCGCCCGATCCCGGGAGCCGGATATGACGGCCGCCAGCTTCCTCAGGTTTCCCCCGGTGGCCCGGAAGCGAGGCCACCGCGGTATCCCGCCTCGATGACGCCCGGACCTGCGGCGACGGGAAGACCGTCAGGCAGGCGTGGCCGCTTTAATTAAGCAGCCAGAGCAAGCTCGGGTTCGGCAGTTGTTGACTGCCCTGCGGTTTTACGAGTCGCAGGAGCTCGGCTCGCAGCCATGGCCACCCACACCCATGTCGAACCTGACTCACCCCCACGAAAGCTGTCGACCGGGCGAGGTGACACTCAACCGACTCCAGCATACGCGGCCGCCGGCGGCTGTGTCAACGCGCCCGCCGATCCCGCTCGGCCAACGCCTGCTGGATGCGACGCTGCTCGTCGCGCCGCGCGATGGCCTCCCGCTTGTCGTAGCTCTTGCGCCCCCGCGCCACGGCCAGCTCCACCTTGGCCAGGCCGCGCTCGTTGAAGTAGATCCGAAGCGGCACCAGGGTCAGGCCCTTCTCGGCCACACGGCCGGCCAGGCGAGCGATCTCCCGGCGGTGCAGCAGGAGCTTGCGGGGCCGGGTCGGGTCGTGATCCCATGCGTTGCCGGCCTGATACGAGGAGATGTGGGCGCCGATCAGGTAGACCTCCCCGTTTTGGACGCGGGCGTAGCTGTCCCGGAGCTGGGCCCGGCCGAGCCGCAGCGACTTGACCTCGCTGCCGGTGAGCACGAGCCCGGCCTCCAGGGTCTCCAGGATCTCGTAGTCGTGGCGGGCCTTGCGATTCTCGCAGACCGTGCGCGGCTCCGTCATGGCGTCCTCATCATAGCACAGCCGCCAGACGATGCCACGGGGCCCGGGCCCCCGCGCGCCGGGAGCGGGGTCGGACGGTGTCGAAGTCTCTGGTATACTGGGCGAGGCGAGGCAGGCTGGACGAGCCCGGAGGCCGGCGGATGCCGGCATCAAGCGGGTTTGGGGAGGGCGAGCGGCTCCCATGGTATTGCGTACCGAGGGCCTGACCAAGCGGTTCGGCAACGTGGTGGCCGTCGACCATCTGGACATCCACGTGGCCGAGGGGGAGATCTACGGCTTCCTGGGCCCCAACGGGGCGGGCAAGACCACCACCATCATGATGGTGCTGGGGCTGGTGCCCCCCACCGAGGGGCGCATCTGGCTCTTCGGCGAGGCGCTCGGGGCCGGGAGGTCGCCAGCCCTGCGGCGCAGGATCGGGGTGCTCTCCGAGTTTCACTACCTCTATGAAGAGATGACGGCGCAGGAGTACCTGGAGTTCTTTGCACGGCTCTACCGGGTGAGCGGAGCACGGCGGCGCATCGACGAGCTGTTGGAGCGCCTGGACCTGGCGGATCGCCGACGGGAGCTCCTGGGTGGGTACTCCAAGGGGATGAAGCAGAAGCTGAGCCTGGCGCGCACGCTGCTGCACGACCCCGAGCTCCTCATCCTGGACGAGCCGGTCTCCTCGCTGGACCCCCACGGCATCCGGCAGGTGCGGGACCTGCTGCTGGAGGAAAACCGCCGGGGCAAGACCCTCATCATCTCCTCCCACATCCTCTCCGAGATCGAGCGCATCTGCCACCGGGTCGGCATCATCCATCGGGGGCGCCTGCTGGCCGAGGACACGATGGAAGGGCTGCGCATGCGCCTTGCCACGGAGCAGGAGTTGGAGGTGGAGCTGGAGCGGGTGGACGAGCCCATCGTGGCGGCGGTGCGGGCGGTGGAAGGCGTCAGCGGCGTCGATCGTCGTGACGGCAAGCTGGTCATCCGCACCCGCACCGGGGTCGACCTGCGGCCGGCCATCTCCCGAGCCATCGCCGGCTCGGGCGGCGTCGTGCTCTCCATGCAGACGCGGCAGATGTCGCTGGAGGAAGCCTTCGTCACCATCACGGAGAACAACATCTCGCTGCTGGCGCGAGAGGGGATGGCCTCATGAGTGCCCCTGGGGTGAGCCGCTGGCACGTGGCGCGCACCATCGCCGGAAGGGATCTGCGGTCCCAGCTCTTCGGCCTGTCGCTGTACCTGGCCGTCGCCCTGGTGCTGCTGGGCGTCTCGCACTTCGCGTTGCGCAATGCCCTGTGGCAGGTGGAGCAAAACGGGCTGCTGGTCCTGGGCAGCCCGGTGGCCTATCCGTTCTTCCTGGCCATGTGGCTGTCGGCCATCTATTTCGGGCTGATGGCGGCGGTGGCCATCGCCCGCGAGCGCGACAACGGCACCCTGGAGGTGCTCTTCTACGGGCCCGTCGACAGCCTGTCCTACATGGCGGGCAAGTTCCTGCAGCCCATGGCCTCTGCCCTGGTGGTCACTGTGCTTTACCTGGTCACCTTCGGGGCCACCGCCTGGTTCACCAACCTGGGTTTCCCCCGGGAGACGCCTCAGCTGGTGGTGCTCGCGCTGGCGCTGACGGCGTGCGTGGTCTCGCTGGGGCTGCTGATCTCGGCCCTGAGCCGCCGGGTCTTCCTGGCCGTGCTGGTCTTCCTGGGCCTCATGCTGCTGTTCACCCTGTTTAGCGTGGCCCACGCCGTGCTGCTGGCCATCCCGGGCGAGCG
>DATCKA010000039.1:0-27122 GCA_036562495.1 Limnochordales bacterium | reverse complement strand
GACTGGGACCGCAGCCGCCCGCCCGACACGATCACCTCGACGCCCGGCGCCGAGGCCAGCTCGGCTGCCACGTTGACGGCGTTGGTGACGACGGTGACGCGCTTGTTGCGCAGCGCCTTGATCACCTGCGTGACGGTGGTTCCCCCGGTACAGGCGATGACCTGTCCGTCCTTGATCATGGCCGCGGCTGTGGCGCCGATGCGGCGCTTCTCAGGGAGCAGGGCCGTCACCTTGAAGCGGTAGGGGAGCTCGTCGTGATCCTCCAGCAGCGTGGCGCCGCCGTGGGTACGGCGCAGGAGCCCCTGCTGCTCGAGCTCGGCCAGGTCGCGCCGCACCGTGGCCGTCGAGACGCCCAGCACCGTGGCCATCTCCTCGACGCCCACCGCGCCCCGCCGCGCCAGCTCGCTCAGGATGCGGTCGTGCCGCTCGGCCTTCAGCATACGGGGTGCACCGCGGGCACTCTATCACGGACGGCCATAGCGAGCAAGATCATGCATGTAGTCGTCAATGTGCGATCATAACCGTGCACGTGAGTGTTGACTCGTGAGCGATGGTGGGGTAGCATGACGTCGATGGGCGTCACAGGGGCCGGTCGGGGGGCGGAGCCCGCCATGCACAAGACGGCCATCGAGATCCTGGCCCAGCCCGGTCAGTGGCGGCAGGTCCTCGCACTGGCCTCGGCGCGAGCGGAGTCGGCGAGGGGCCTGCTGCAGCGACCCATCGCGATCGTCGGGGCCGGGTCCTCGTACTACGTGGGCCTCGCTGCCGCTGCTTACCTCGAGGAGCACCTGGCCGTCCCGGCTCGGGCCGTCCCGGCCTCCGTCTACCGGCCTCGCGCCGGCGAGAGCGCCCTCCTCATCAGCCGCAGCGGCACGACCACCGAGGTGGTGGATGCCGCACGAGCGGCGCGGGAGGCGGGGGTGCCGACCCTGTCCGTGACGTGCGAGCCCGACAGCCCGCTGGCGCAGATGTGCGACGCATCGGTGGTGTTGGGCTTCATCCGCGAGGAGAGCGTGGTGCAGACGGGCTCGGCGACCGCGGCCTTCCTGCTGCTACGGGCGCTGGCGCACGAGCTCTCGGGTGGGGCGGCGCTCGAGTCCCTGGCGGAGGAGCTGGCGCAGACGCTGGCGCGGCCCGTCGAGCCCGAGGAACCCTTCGCACACCTGGTCGTGCTGGGCTCCGGCTGGCGCTACGGCCTCGCCTGCGAGGCCGCCCTCAAGGCCCAGGAGATGGCCTTGCTCTGGACAGAGCGCTACGTGCCGTTGGAGTACCGGCACGGCCCCATCAGTTGCGCCGACGCCGAGACGCTGGTCTTCGTGCTGGATCCGCCGGACGAGCCCATCCGGCGTCTCGTGGCGGACGTGGAGCGGACGGGGGCCCGGGTGGTGGTGGGCGAGCGTGATCCGCTCATAGAGCTTGTGAGGCTGCAGCGCCTGGCGCTGGCGATGAGTCTGCGTCGGGGCCTGGACCCTGACCGGCCGCGTCACCTCGTGAGGTCGGTGGTGCTGTGAGCCGGGTTGCCTGCCGGGTCATCGCCGTCGACGTGGGCGGCTCCAACGTGCGGGCCGCGCTCTTCGAGGGGGTCGAGCGCCGGGGCGAGGTGGTCGTGCGTCCCACGCCCGAGGGCGCCGGGGAAGTGCTCGATGCGATCTGCGACGCGGTGAGAGCGGTTGCAATACTTCACGGCCTGAAGCCGGGGGATGTGCGAGCGGTCGGGGTCGGCTTCCCGGGCGTCTTCGACCCGGTGCGGGGCGTATCTGTGCAGGCGGGCAACCTCCGCGGCTGGCGTGGAGGACCGGTTGCAGGGCCGCTGGAGGCACGCCTGGGGTGGCCCGTCGCCGTCGACAACGACGTTAGGGCGGGAGCCTACGGCGAGCTTCGTGCCGGCGCCGCCACGGACGTGGACGACGTCGTGTACGTGAGCATCGGGACGGGGGTGGGAGGCGCTGTCTTCGTCGGGGGGAGGCCCTACCTGGGGAGCGGCTTCGCGGCCGGCGAGCTGGGCCACATGGTGCTGGACGCCTCGGCTGAGGGTGCGGCCTGCCGCTGCGGCCAGACGGGGCACGTCGAGGCCCTGCTCTCGGGCTACGCCATCGAGGCGGCCGCACAGGCCGTCACCGGCCGCCGATGGAGCGCCAGCGAGGCCCTGCTGGCGGGGCGGGAGGGGGCGCCCGGTCTCGACGGGCTGTACCGCTCGGTCGTCCGATACCTCGCCCTCTTCCTGGCCACCGCCGCCGCTGCCCTGGCCCCCCAGCGGATCGTGGTGGGCGGAGGGCTCGGCACTCACCCGGCCTATCCGGTGGAGGCCGCCTGCGACGCGCTGCAGAGGCTGGCTCCCGCCTGGGTCGCCCGCGACGCGAGGGTCGTGCGGGCGCGCCTGGGTCCCTGGTCGGGGCTGACGGGAGCCGCCGTGCTGGCGCTGAGACGCGCTGGATGCGAGCAACACGCGTCATCCGGGATGGGGGGATCGATGTGAGGAGAGCCAAGATCGCCGCGCTGGTCCTCGTGGCCTGCCTGCTCGGAGCCGCCGCGGCAGCGTCGGCCGCGCCGGCCACGTTGCGGGTGCTGCTGCCCATCGGCGGCGGCTACACCGAGGAGGACCAGCAGGCGCTGGCGACGGAGTTCATGAGGCAGCGTCCGGACGTGCGGGTGGACATGGAGTTCGTTGGCTGGGACGCCCTCTGGGACCGCATCATCACCTCCATCGCAGCCGGCAACGCCCCCGACGTCATCTACATCGGTTCGCGCTGGATCCCGGCGCTGGCCGACATGGGCGCCATCATCCCTTTGGATGAGTACATCACGCAGGAGAAGTACGACCTCTACTACCCCACCGTGTGGGACACCGTCCGCTACGACGGCAAGATCTGGGGCATCGTGCGTGCCATGTCGACCAAGGCGCTGCTCTACAATCGCAGCCTCTTCCAGCAGTACGGCGTGCAGGCACCCACCAACTGGGACGAGGTGCTGGAGGCGGCGCGCAAGCTGCACCATCCGCCCAACCTCTACGGCTTCGGCCTGCCCGGCAACCGCTTCGTCTCCACCGTGACGGAATTCCAAAACTGGCTGTACGCCAACAACGGGCGGATCACCGACGAGCAGGGCCGCGCCACCATCGACCGGCCGGAGGCCGTCGAGGCCCTCGACTTCTACATCAACGGGCTCGGGCAGTACGCCCAGCCGTCGCCGGTGGAGTGGCGGCGGGAGGATCTCATCCGGCTGTTCAAGTCGCAGACCATCGGCATGTACACCGACCACGTCTTCAGCGCCATCGAGGCCATCAATTCGGGCATCGACGTGGGCATCAGCATGATCCCCAAGGGGCCGCGGGGAGTGCAGCCCTACGCTACGGTGCTCGTGACGGACTCCATCGCCATCCCGACCCAGGCCCGCAACCGGGAACTGGCGGTCGAGTTCGCCCTGTTCATGACCAGCTTCGACAATCAGAGCAAGTGGGACGAGCTGCTGGGCTTCGTGCCACCCATGCCGCAGGAGGCCTCGCTGCCCACCTTCCAGCAGTGGTACTGGCAGCCCTTCCTGGAGGGCATCCGCTACGGGGTGCCCGAGGCCGTCTACATCAAGGACTGGGAGGCCACGCAGGAGGCCATCCTGACCGCCATGCAAAAGGTGCTCTTCAAGGAGGCCACGCCCGAAGCCGCGCTCCGGGAGGCGGCCCAAATCATCAACATCCTGCAGGGCTTCCGGCAGTAGCCCGGGGCCGCGAGCCGGCGACCTCGGGTGCATGACGGGGGGCGGCGGGGGCCCCGACTCGCTCCCGCCGCCTCACGTCCCGCGAGGCTCCCACGGAGAGGTGACTTCACCGCGGATGGCGCCGACGCACTCGAGCCCCCAGGCCGATCTACCCGGACGGGCCCTGCCGTGGCTGGCGCACCTGCGTGCCTCGCTGCGCCTGGCACGCCGCCGGGAGTGGTACGGCGTGCCGTACGTGCTGCCCCTGCTGCTCTACCTGGGCGTCCTCCTCTTGTACCCGCTCGGGTACGTCGTCTACCTCTCGCTGCACGACGTCAACCTGCTCAGCATGGCGAGCCGGTGGGTCGGGCTCGACAACTACCGGTGGGCGTTCGAGTTCGAGATGCCCGGCTCGCGGGGGGTCTACTTCACCACCAGTCTGTTGCGGAGCCTGGGCTGGGTGGCGCTCAGCCTGTCGCTCAAGGTGAGCCTGGGGCTGGCCGGGGCCGTGCTGCTCTCGCAGCCGACACGGCTGGGCCGGCTCTACCAGGCCGTGACCATCCTCCCCTGGGGCCTGCCGTGGGCCATCGCGGCCATGATCTGGGCCTGGAGCTACAACACGCAGTTCGGCTTCGTCAACGGCATCCTGCGCCTGGCCGGGCTCGTCGAGCAGCCGGTCGCCTTCCTCGGGACCCCGGTCTCGGCCTTCGTCTCCACCGCGGTGGCGGACGCCTGGATCGGTCTGCCCTTCATGGTGGTCATGATCCTGGCCGGGCTCCGGTCGGTGCCGCCGGAGGTGCTGGACGCCGCCCTGGTGGACGGAGCGTCGCCGTGGCAGCGGTGGGTGCGGGTGACGCTCCCCCTGGTGCTGCCGGTCATCCTGACCACAGCGCTTCTCTCCACGGTCTGGACCTTCAACTCGTACGACCCCATCTGGGTGATGACGCGGGGCGGCCCGCTGGGGGCGACCGAGACGCTGCCCATCGCCGTCTACAACGTCGGCTTCCGGCAGCTGCGCATCGGCGGCATCGGCAGGGCCGCAGCGATGACGGTGATGCAGGTGCTGCTGGTCTCGATCATCGCGTGGCTCTACCTGCGGATGCTGAGGCGCAGCCAGCAGCAGGCGGGCTAGACAAGGGGGGCGGGGCCGTGGCGATGGTGCGAAGGTCGCTGCAACCCGGGGCCGCGAGGCGCCGGCGGCGCATCCGCTGGCAGGGCGTCGTGACGCACGCCCTGACGTGGAGCTTCTCCCTCTTCTTGCTACTGCCCATCTACCAGATGGCGGTGACGGCGCTCAAGGCGGAGCCGGAGATCTGGTACTCGCCGCCGACCCTCTACGCCCGGGAGCCGACGCTGTCCAACTTCGTCGCGATGCTGCAGATCGTGCCCCGACTGCCCGTGCACCTGCTCAACAGCTTCGTCTACGGGCTCGGCGTCAGCCTGCTGTCGCTGCTCATCGCCCTGCCCGCCGCCTACGGGCTGTCGCGCTTTCGGGTGCCCGGCGAGGCGGCCATCGTCTTCGGGCTGACCTACGCCAACATGTTCGCGCCCATCATGCTGGTGGTGCCGCTCTACTCCATCATGCGGCGGCTGGGGCTGCTCGACACGCACCTGGCCATGGTCGTGGCCGGGTCCATCTTCACGCTGCCGCTGTCGACCTTGTTGCTCTCGACCTACTTCCGCACGGTGCCCCGGGAGATCGACGAGGCCGCGCTGGTGGACGGCTGCTCGCGACCGGGAGCGCTGGTGCGGGTGGTGCTCCCGCTGGTGGCCCCTGCGGTGGTGGCCGTGGGGATCTACGCCTTCATCACGGGGTGGAGCCAGCAGTTCGTCTTGAGCCTGGTGCTCATCCAGAGCCCTGACCTGATGCCCATCACCCAGGGGCTGTACCAGTTCTTCTCGAGAAGCTCGGTGCGGTGGCCGGAGCTGATGGCCGCCTCGACGGTGGCCGCGGCCATCCCGGTGGCGCTGTTCGTCGCGGTGCAGCGCTACATCGTGCAGGGGCTGACGGCCGCGGCCATCAAGGGGTGATGGTGAGGACGGGGGCCGGGGGGGAGCTGTGTTGGGCACACTCCTCAGGTACCGGCCTCACCGCCCATCCAAGAGCCGTAGCCCGGTGATCCCCAGGAGGATCAGCGCAATCGAGGCCAGGCGCAAGGGTTCCCGTGACTCGCCCATCAGCAGCATGCCGACCAGCACGGAGCCCACGGCGCCGATGCCGGTCCAGACGGCATAGGCGGTGCCGAGCGGGAGCGTCCTCATCGCCAAGCTCAGCAGGGCAAAGCTGAGCATCATCAGGACGATGGTGGCCACCGACGGCCACAGGTGGCGAAAGCCCTCGGAGTGCTTCATGCTGGTGGCCCAGGCCACTTCCAGCAGTCCTGCGACCACCAGGTACGCCCATGCCGTGCCGTTGCTCATCGAGACGGGACCCCTCCATCTCCTCACCAGGATGCGACCGCAACCCCGTCAGCCTGGCGTGGCGGCCGGGTCGGGCCGCGCCCGACGTGGGGTGGGCTGCCCTGGGGATCCTAGCAGATGGAGGCGTGCATCACCACGCCGTCAGGCCCCCGTCCACCACCAGCACCTGCCCGGTGACGTAGTCGGATGCCGGCGAAGCCAGGAAGAGCGCCGCGCCCTGGACGTCCTCCTCCCGACCGACGCGCCCGAGAGGGGTCATGGCCTCGAGGCGCTCGCGGGCTCGGGCGATGACGGCGCCCGAGAGCCGGGTCGGCACGAAGCCGGGGGCCAGGGCGTTGACCCGGATGCCCCAGGGGGCCCACTTGACGGCCAGGTCCCGCACCAGGGCTTCGAGGGCGCCCTTGCTGGCGGTGTAGCCGACGGCGTCGAGCACCTCGGGCGGCTGGCCGACGCGGGCCACCACCGAGCTGACCGCCACGATCTTACCGTAGCCCGTCGCCCGCATGACGGCGGCGGCCTCGCGGGCTACCAGGTAGGTGCCCGTCACGTTGACGTCCAGCACCCAGCGGAAGCGATCCACTGGCATGGCCTCCGATGGCGCCCCCCACGCCACGCCCGCCGCGCAGACGGCGATGTCGAGGCGGCCGGCCCAGTCGCGGCAGTGCCGCACCAGGGCTGCCACGGCATCGGGGTCGGTCACGTCGCAGGCGACCGCCGTCGCCTCGATGCCCCCGCCGGCGAGCTGCTCGAGGGCCGGGTCCAGCCACTCCCGCCGCCGGGCCGCCACGCAGAGCCGGGCCCCGGCCTGACCCAGGGCCCGGGCGATGGCGAGGCCCAGCCCCCGGGAGCCGCCGGTGATCAGCGCGACCCGCCCGGTCAGGTCGAAGAGGGATGAGACGTGGGTCGGGCCGCCGTGCGGGGGCTGTGGCGCTGGTGCGGCCGATGGGGTACGCGTCAATGGACGCCCTCCTCTCTCCAGTCGGTGCCGCCTCCCTGGCTGCGGTGCCGGGAGCCCTACGGGTGACTGGTGGGATGCCGATCCCGTCCGGAGGCGGAGCTCATCCCGAGGCTAACACAGCTGCCACGTTTTGCAAACGCTAGCAAGGGTGCCAAGACGCGAAAGCGGCCCTCCCGGCCCGTCCGATGTCGGGCCGCATGGCTGCGGTGACGGACGGTGGGGAGGTGGGGGTCGTGCCCGGCCGGTGGCGTCAGGAGATCCGAAAGGGGCCCGGTCGTCGACCGGGCCCCGGCCTCGTCACCCGGTGCGGTCGCTCGCCTGGACGATGGACCCCGAGCTCGTCGACGTAGCCGCCCGAGGTCAGCGCTCGCGTGCCAAAGCGGCGTCCACCTGCCGTGCAGCCGCATCCAGGAACGACTTGACGCCCACCCGATCCAGGCGGCCTTCGACGTAGGCCGTCAGCACGTTGCGGAACTCACCCACGATGGCGTTTTCGATGTCGCCCCAGACCCCCAGCGGCGGATAGGCCGTGGCGTAGCCCAGCGTCTTCTTGAAGACCTGCCAGACGCCGCTGTTGTAGTACGGGTCGTCGAAGGCCTCCAGCTTGGCCGGCAGCATGTGGGTCAGGTCGCGGGTGTACTCCACCAGGTTGTCGGTGCGCAGCAGGAACTGCACCCACCGGCGCGCCGCCTCCTGGTTGGGGCTGTTGCGGAGGATGACCAGGTTGCTGCCGCCCGAGAAGGCCGCGCGCTTGACGGGGCCGGCCGGGGGCTCGGCCACGTCGTAGGGCAACGTGGGGTTCTCGACCTCGATGCCGGCGATGTTCCACGGGCCCATGAAGGCCATGGCCACGTTGCCGCTGATGAACGCGGCGTCCGCCTGCGGCTGGTTGTACTCGGCGCAGGCCGGCGAGCACAACCCCCGGCGCAGCAGCTCCACGTAGTACTCCATGGCCGCCACGCCCTCGGGCCCGTTGAAGGTGGCGCGCCGCGCCTGGACGTCGACGAGATCGCCGCCGTAGGCCCACAGGATGATGGCCCAGTTATGGATCAGGTCCCAGGCGTTGGTGCCGGCCAGCGCGATGGCCCGCCCCGGCCCGTAGCGGGCGGTGATGCGCTGGCCCACCTGCAACAGCTCGTCGTAGGTACCGGGGGGCTGTACGCCGGCTGCCGCGAACATCTCCCGGTTGTAGAAGAGGGCCCGGGTCTCGGCGAACCAGGGCACCCCGTAGTAGCGGCCCTTGTAGGTGGTGGAGGCCAGATTGGCCGCCATGAAGGCCGATGCGCCGCCGAAGGCGCCGATGTCGATCTCGCTGACGCCGCCGGTCGCGGCGAACTGCGGGTTCCACGTGGTGCCGGCCTGGAAGACGTCGACGCCCTCGCCCGTGATCAGGGCGGTGGAGATGCGGGTCCAGGCCACGTCCCACCCGACGATCTCGAAGTTGACGCGCACGCCCGTCTCCCGCTCGAACTCCTGTGCCTTGCGCTCGAGCCAGGGAATGTGGATCTCGTCGGGCGCGTTGGGCATCACCCAGAAGGTGATCTCGGTGCGGGCCTGCCCGGGCACCGTCACCGCTATCAGGATCGCCACCACCGCCAGCGTGGTCAGGATGGCGGCGGCGGTTGGACTCCGATGGGACTTCGCCATCATCTCGGCGCCTCCTTTGCCCGTTACGAAATCGCTCCCGATACCACGAACCCTCGATCCCGCCCCGACATCGAACCCGTGCTCGACCCCCTCTCCCGACGCGCCGGCTCCGCCAGCGTCCCGCGTGGCTGGCCGGGTGCCGGCTCCCGCTAACCCTTCGTGGCGCCTGCCACGAGGCCGGAGACGATGTAGCGCTGCATGAGGGTAAACAGCACGACGACCGGCAGCGTGGTGACGATGCAGGCGGCCATCATGCCGGTCCAGCGGGCCTCCTGCGCGGTGATGTACTCCAGCAGCCCGATGGCGATGGTCTTGGTGCGGCGCCCCGTCAGCACCGAGGCGAAGAGCACCTCGTTCCACCCCATGATGAACGAGTAGATGGCGACGGCGGCCAGCGCCGGGGTGGCCAGCGGCAGGATGACCGAGAAGAGGGTGCGCAGCCGGCCCGCCCCGTCGATCTGGGCCTGCTCGTCGAGCTCAGTGGGGATGGTGTCGAGGAAGCTGCGCAGCATGACGATGGAGAAGGGCAATGCGAAGGAGGTGTAGGTGAAGATGAGGCCCGGGTAGGTATCGCGCAGCCGCACGCCCAGGTGGCGGTCCATCCAGGTGAAGAGGATGAAGTAGGGGATGAGGAAGAGGATGCCGGGCAGCATCTGGGTGGCCAGCACCGAGACCACGTAGGGCTGGCGCCCCGGGAAGGCGAAGCGGCTCAGCGCGTAGCCCGCGAAGAAGGCCAGGCTCGTCGCCAGCACCATGGTGCCCCCGCTGATGATGAGGCTGTTGCGGAAGTAGTCGAAGATGCGCACGGTGCGGTTGACGTTGCGGTAGTTGTCGAGGGTGGGCTGGCGGGGGATCCAGGAGGGCTCGAGCCCGGGCCGGGTCACGTCGGCCGACTGCAGCTCCAGCGTCGACTTGAAGGAGCCCGACACCATCCACCCGTAGGGGATGAGCACGAAGGCCAGCACCGCCGCGATGGCGGCCCAGAACAGCACCTGCCCCAGCAGTCGGCGGAGGCGGCGGGCGGAGGTGGCTCGCATCGCTCACATCTCCTTGAGCGGGGCGGGGGAGCGCAGGGCCCTCAGGTAGAGCACCGTGAAGACCAGCATGATGATCATGAGGGCCACCGACATGGCCGACCCCACGCCGAAGTTGAAGCTGGTGAAGGTCTCCCGCAGGATGAGGGTCGACGGCACGTCCGCCGCCTCGCCCGGGTCCCGGCCCAGCATGATGAAGAACTGGTTGAAGGCGTTGTAGTTCCACAGGATGGACATCAGGATGAGCGTGCGGCTGACCGGCGCCAGCAAAGGCAGCGTGACGCGCCAGAAGCGCTGCCACGGGCTGGCCCCGTCGATCATGGCGGCCTCGTGGATCTCGGCGGGGATGCTCTGCAGCCCGGCCAGCAGCACCAGCGACGCGAAAGGCCACCCCTTCCAGATGGCGGCCACCATGACGGCGTAGATGGAGCGCCACCCCACCAGCCAGATGGGCGGCTCCTCGACGAGACCCAGGCCCAGCAGCCACTTGTTGACCAGCCCGATGCGAGCCTGGAAGATGAAGCGCCAGACGCTGTAGGCGACCGAGTCGGGCGTGATGTAGGGCAGCAGCACCAGGCCCCTCACCAGGCTCTGCCCTGGGAAGGGCCGGTTGAGCAGCAGGGCGACGGCCATGCCGATGACGTAACCGGCGGTGATGGTGACCGCCCCGAAGAAGGTGACGTTGAGCAAGGAGCGCCAGAAGCGGGCGCCGACCCGGGTGGCGGGGTCGAATCCGGTCGCGTAGTTTTGGAGGCCGACCCACGGGGCGTGCATCCAGTCGGCCACGGTGTACATGTTGACCTCCTTGAGGCTGACCAGCAGGCCCCAGACCATGGGCAGGTAGTGGACGAAGATCATCCCCAGGACGGCCGGCAGGATGAGCGCGTAGGCGATCCGGTTGGCCCGGATGCGCCGCCACAGGCTCCCCAGGGCGCCCGACGGCCGGGCCCGGACGGCCGACGCGAGCGCCGCGTTGGCCCGCATGGTCACGCCGACCCCCTCACCACGAGCTCGGTCTCCAGCAGCACCCGCTCCGTGTCGAGCCGCTCGCCCCGCGCCAGGCGCGTCACCATGCGGAAGGCGATGGCCCCCATCTCGGCGATGGGCTGGCGCACCGTGGTCAGCGGCGGCACGGACGTCGCGGCGAAGTAGAGGTCATCGTAGCCCATCACCGCCACCCGCTCGGGCACGGCGATGCCCCGTTCGTGCAGGGCCGTCATGGCCCCCAGCGCCATCAGGTCGTTGGAGCAGAAGATGGCCCGGGGTGGCTCCTTGCCGGCGTCGAGCCAGCGCGCCACCGCATCGTAGCCCGAGGGCTGGTTGAAGTCGCCCTGCCAGACCAGCTCGGGGTCGAAGGCGATGCCGGCCTCCTCCAGTGCCAGGCGGTAGCCCCGGATGCGGTCGACCGCGGACTGGATGTTGGTGGGGCCGGTGATCATGGCGACGCGCTCGTAGCCGCGCGAGAGCAGGTAGCGCACGGCGTTGTAGGCGCCGCGCAGGTTGTCGACGCCCACGTGGGGATGGCGGCTGCCGGTGTTGCGATGGTCCACCACTACGACGGGCAGGCGCGGGCTGCGATCGGCCAGGGCCACGTCCTCGCCGTGCCGGGGCGTGATCACCACCAGCCCGCAGGCGTGGTCGGCCATCAGCACCCGCTCGACGACGTCTTGGTGAGAGCGCCCCTCGGTGGTGTAGAGCATCAGATCGTAGCCGTTGGCGAAGGCCTCGCCCTCGACCCCGCCGATGACCGCCGCGTAGAAGGGCGAGCTGACGTGCGGCACCAGCAAGGCCACCACCCGGGAGCGGGAGGGCGGGCGCCGCAGCCGGGACGTCCGATAGCCGAGCTGGGCGGCCGCCCGCTCCACCTGGCGGCGGAGCTCGGGGCTGACCCGCGGGTTGCCGTTGAGGACCCGTGAAACAGTTGCCGGGCTGACGCCTGCAATCCTGGCTATGTCGCGCACGCCTGGCATGAAACCGTCTCCTGTCGTGGGAAACGGGTTTCGACAGGTTACGGGACGTTTCCTGCTCTGTTGCCTGCAAAAGATCGCGGACGAAAGCCGCGGCGGACGGCGGGAGGAGCGGGAGGGCCTGGCGAGGCCGTCGTCTCAGGCGTCGCGGGCGTCGCGCGGCGGCTCGAACCGGTAGCCGACGCCCCAGACGGTGCGGATGAGACCGCCCCGGGCCGGGTCGTCGCCCAGTCGCAGGCGCAGCCGGCGGATGTGCACCGTCACCGTATTGGCATCGACGTCCAGGTAGCGCTCGCCCCAGACGGCCTCGAAGAGCTGCTCGCGGGTGAAGACCTGATGGGGGTGCCGGGCGAGGAAGAGCAGCAGGTCGAACTCCTTGGGAGTCAGCGCCAGCTCCCGGCCGTCTCTCCACACCTGGCGGGAGGCCGGGTCGATGACCAGCCCGGGGAAGCGGAGGGGGCCACGGTCCTGGCGCCGGAAGCGGCGGTAGCGGCGCACGTGGGCTCCGACCCGCGCCACCAGCTCGACGGGGCTGAAGGGCTTGGTCACGTAGTCGTCCGCACCGGCCCCGAAGCCCCGCAGCTTGTCGGCGTCGCTGTCGCGAGCCGTCAGCATCAGGATGGGGACGTCGACGCCCTCGTCCCGCAGCATCCGGCACACCGTGCGGCCGTCGAGCCCCGGCATGGCCACGTCCAGCAGGATGGCGTCGTAGGGACGGCGCCGAGCGGCCTCCAGCGCCGACGTCCCGTCGGACGCTCCGTCGACCTGCCAGCCCTGCTGCTCGAAGAAGATGCGCACCAGCTCGACGACCTCAGGCTCGTCGTCGGCCACCAGCAGCCGTCCAGCGGCCTCGGGCCCGTCGTCGGCCACGGTTGGTACCCCCTGCCCGAAGGCATTGTAGCCCCGGGGGCGGGTCTAGCGCGAGACCTTCTCGGGCGGTTGCCAGAGCTCGAGCACGTGGCCGTCGGGGTCCTCGAAGAGGAGGTCGCGGCCGGCGCCCTCGAGGTCCACGATCTGGCCGCGAAGGCGGACACCGGCCTGCTCCAGGCGCGCCTTCTCCGCCTCGATGTTCTCCACCTCGAAGAAAAGACGCACGGTACCGGCTCCCGCGGGGGACCCCTGGCCATCCCACGTGTGCAGGCCCAGGCGGGCCCCGCCCACCTCGAACTCGGTCCAGTGCTCGGACTGATACGTGGGCTCCCGCTGGAGCAGCGTGCGGTAGAAGGCTACCGAGCGTGTCATGTCGGTCACGAAGACCAAACCGTGCAGCCGACGCATGGCGGCCGCCCTCCTCAAGTGGCAACGGTAACTTCTACCATAAGCCCCCGCCCCGAGGGTGGCAAGGGGGGCAGGCCGCCAGGCCGCCGTGCCGCTCAGCCGCCCGCCCTCACCACCAGGCGCCCCGTCATCCCGGCCTGCGCGTGGCCCGGCACGGGGCAGAAGACCTCGTACTCCCCCGCCGGCAGCTCCAGCACCAGCACGGCTCGCTGCCCCGGTTGCAGCGTCTCGGTGGCCACGGTGAAGCCCGCGCCGCCCACCGGCCCCCGGATCTCGAAGGCGTGGTGCAAGCGGCCGCCGTTGACCACCTCCACCCGGAGCCGCCCGCCCTGGACCTCCACCGTGCGGAAGCCCAGCTGCCACTCCTGCAGGTCGACCCGCAGCACCTGCTCCTGCTGAGCGGCCAGGGCCACGGTCGCCATGACCAGCAGGAGCCCCACCGCCAGGGCCGACGCTGCCCGCCTGCGCGCCTGTCGCCGTCGCCAGCCTTTCATCTCGCAGACCGCACCTCCTCGCGGCTTGCTCTCGCTGGGTGATACGAGCCGCGGGGGCGCGCGGATCCGTGGGCGGAAGGCCGGTTGGCGGCCGTTGCCTCGCCTGGCAGAGACCTGGTATTTCCGCACGACGCCGCTGGAGCGCCTCAACCGGGTGGTCCAGCCTTCCTGGTACTGCGACATCACGACGGAACGCTGGACCGGTCGCAAGGCGCTGCGGCGCACCATCGAGCACGAGCGGGAGCACACCCGGAGCATCCTCGCCACCCTGGCGGCTCACGGCGCGGGGGAGCACAGGAGCGCCGGCGGGGGAGCACAGGAGCGCCGGTTGATCGGGGGGCCCGACCGTTCGTATAATGCCGACGGGCCGCCGTGGCGCAACGGCAGCGCAGCGGACTTTTAATCCGATGGTTGTGGGTTCGACTCCCACCGGCGGCACCAGTCAGGTTCCAGGCTCCTGCGGCGGTTGTCTGCCTGTGCGTTCGAGCGCGGTTGCAGGCGGGTTCACCCTGCCGGGCAGGGAGTGGGTGCGGGCCACCGAAACCGATTTCCCGGTCACGGTAGGAGGGATGCCGCGTGATCCGGATGTCGCTGGTCGCGTTGGGCCTCGCCACGCTGTTGTCGGTCGCTCCCGCCTACGCCCAGCCTTCCGAGGAGCTGATACGCCGGGCCCGGGCGGAAGGTGAGGTCAACTTCTACGCCAACATGACCGCCATCGAGCCGATCCTGGAGGCCTTCCAGCGGGAGTACGGCGTCAAGGCCCTGTACACGCGGATGTCCACCTCCAACTTCGCTCCCACGGTGCTGACCGAGTACCAGAGCGGCCGATCCCAGGGGTCGGTGCTCCAGGCCCCGGTGCCCTTGCTCGAGATCCTCAAGGACGCAGGAGTGCTGGCGCCCTACCGATCGCCGGCGGCTGACGCCTACCCCGAGTGGAGCCGAGATCCGGACGGCGTCATCCAGGTGTTTGGCATCGAGTACGTCGCCCTCATCTACAACAAGGAGCTGGTGGCGCCCCGGGACGTGCCCACCAGCTACATGGACCTGATCGACCTCAAGTGGCGAGGCCGCATCGTCATGCCCGATCCGAGCGCACACGCCACCACCATCCAGTGGCTGGTCGGCCTCAAGGAGCACAACGTGTTCGGCTCGGAGGCCGCCTGGTGGGAGTTCGTCCGGGGCCTGGCGGCCAACAAGCCGATGTTCGTCGCCTCCTTCGGGCCGACACCCGGGCCCATCGCCTCGGGTGAGGCGCTCATCGGGATCTCCATGCCCAAGTACATCGTGACCCTGGCCCCGGCCCCGCTGGATTGGGCGAGGGTCAAGGAGCCCATGTTTGGGACGCCGCGGGGGATCGCCCTGGCTGCAAGGGCTCCTCATCCCAACGCCGCCAAGCTCTTCATCGATTACTGGTTGAGCCGCCCGGCTCAGGAGATCCTGGCCCGAGACGTGGGCGAGTACGTGCTGCACGAGGGCGTGTACCCGCCCATCGACGGCATCGATCAGGCACAGGTGCTGCCGCTGCGCACCATGTCCGATCAGGAGCTGGAGCAGTGGGCGGAGGAGTTCGCTCGTATCTTCCGCTAGACCCCGCGGCAGGCGCCATCTGGTTGTCCGACGAGAAGGAGGGACCCGCTGGGCAATGGCGGGTCCCTTCGCGTGAGCCCGCGTCCAGGCCGCTCGGCCCCGAGAGGCCCGGCGCGAAGGTTGCTCGGATGTCAGAGTGGGGAGGCATCCATGGACATACGCATCCGCCAGCTACGCAAGACGTTTCACACCCCCGAGGGAGACGTCGCCGCCCTGAGAGACGTCACCCTCACCATCCCCGCCGGCCGGGTGACGACCTTGCTGGGGCCCAGCGGCTGCGGCAAGACCACCCTATTGCGATGCATCGCCGGGTTGGAGTCGCCCGACGCGGGCGAGATCGCCTTCGGGGAGCAGGTGGTCTGGTCGAAGGGCGACGGCGGTGCCCCCAAGTCCGTACCCCCGCACCGGCGGGGCGTCGCCATGGTGTTTCAAACCTACGCCATCTGGCCCCACATGACGGTCTTTCAAAACGTCGCCTATCCCCTCGAGGCGCGTGGTCTGCCCCGCTCGGAGGTCGCACGCCGGGTGCGAGAGGCGCTGGAATTCGTCCAGTTGAGCGGCTTCGAGCGGCGCCCGGCGACTGCACTCAGCGGTGGCCAGCAGCAACGTGTCGCGCTGGCCCGGGCCCTGGTATCCCAGCCGCGCATCATCCTGTTCGACGAGCCGTTGAGCAACCTCGACGCCAAGCTGAGGGAAGAGACCCGCAGGGACCTGCGCAAGCTGCTGACGCAGCTGGGGATCACCGCCCTCTACGTGACCCACGATCGCCTGGAGGCCCTCGCCCTGTCCGACCTGGTCGTGGTGATGAAGGACGGAGCCATCGTCGAGATGGGCACTCCCCAGGAGATATACTTCCGGCCTCGGTCCCGGTTCGTGGTGGAGTTCTTGGGCGGGTCCAACTTCGTCGAAGGCACGGTGATCGGGCGGGACGGGGATCTCGTGCGGGTGGAGACACCGTTGGGCTCCTTGCTTTGCGAAGGAGCCAACGCGGCACCGGGCTCGCGGGTGACCGTCTACATCCGCACCGAGGCCATCAGGCTCGCCGCCCCCGGCGACGAGGGCCTGCCCAACGTCGTGCGAGGGCGACTCCAGTCCCTCATCTTCCTGGGCGAGTACTACGACGCTGAGATCGCCGTCCAAGAGACCCGGCTCGCCATGCGGCTCGGCAGCACGACCCCTCCGCCGCAAGAGGGGCAGCAAGTGGCGGTGGTCATCGAGCCCGCAGGCTGCCGAATCCTGGAGTGAGCGCGATGGCCCGTCACAACCTGCGTGCATCGCTCGGCATCGGCATCCTGGTGGTCATCGTAGGGGGCCTCACCCTGGGGCCGGCGACGATGCTGGTCGTCGGCAGCTTCTCCGAGGGACTCGGAGCCGTGGGGGCTTTCACGCTGGAGAAGTATGTGCGGGTGTACGGGGATCCCCGATTGCCGCAAGTGGTCGTAAACACCGTCATCTTCTCCTTGGGCTCTGCTCTATTGGCCACCGCGCTCGCCCTGGTGCTGGCCTACCTCAATCTGCGCACCGACATCCCCTTCCGCGGCGTCCTGCACTTGCTGCCGGTGGTCTCCATGATGATCCCCCACCTGGCCTTCGCCGCCAGCTGGGCGCTCTTGCTCAACCCCACCAACGGCATGATCAACCAGATGCTGCGCCAGCTCGGCGTCGGCCCCATCAACATCTACACGCTGCCTGGCATGGTCTTCGTGGAGGGCCTGCTGGACCTGCCCGTCGCCTACCTGGTCGTCGTGGCGGCCATGTCCACCTTCGACTCGTCGCTGGAGGAGGCTTCCTGGGTCAGCGGCCGCTCCCGGGCCGCCACGTGGTGGCGCATCGTGCTCCCCGTGCTGCGGCCGGCCATCCTCGCCGCGATCACCCTGGTGCTGATCCGGAGCCTGAGCGCCTTCGCGGTGCCCTCGGTGCTGGGCATGCCGGGCCGGGTGGAGGTGCTGACGACCTTCATCTACCGGCAGATAAGCGTCGGCTTCCTGCCCGACTACGGGCGCGCTGCCGCCGTGGGCGTCAGCGCGCTGGCCGCGGCGGTGGTACTGGTCTACCTCTACCGGTACCTGACGGCCCGGAGCGAGCGGTTCGTCACCATCTCCGGCAAGGGTTACAGGCCGACCATCACCGACCTGGGGCGGTGGCGCTACCCCCTGGGGATCTTCGTCCTGGCATTGGGCGGGCTGCTGATCGTGTTGCCGGTGCTGGTCTTGCTCTACACGTCCCTGGTGCCCTACCTGATGGCGCCCGGTGCGGCCGCGCTGTCGCAGTTGACGCTCCGCCACTGGCAACACGTCCTTCGCGATCCCCTGACCCTGCGGGCGCTGCGAAACAGCGTGACCCTCGCGATCGTCGGTGCCACGGCGGCCATCGTGCTGTCGACGTTTGCCTCCTACGTCATCGTCCGGATGCGCACCCGTACCAGCGGCATCCTCGAGACCCTGACGTTCCTCTCCTTCTCGTTCCCGGGGCTCATCATCGGGGTCGGGTTTATGTGGCTGTTTGCCCGCACCAAGCTGTATGGCACGCTGTGGGCGCTGCTCATCGCGTACGTGGCGACCTACCTGCCTTACGCGATCCGGCCGCTGACCAGCACGTTCATCCAGATCAGCAAGGACCTGGAGGATGCCTCGGCAGTGAGCGGCGCCGGGTTCTTGCGCACCTTCCGCCGCATCGTGACCCCGCTGGCGCTGCCCGGCGTGCTGTCGGGCTGGACGCTGATGGCGGTCATGTTCGTGCGAGAGCTGGACGTCTCCACCGTCCTGGCCCGGCCCGGTACGGAGGTGCTCTCGGTGCAGGTGTTTCGGGCGGTGGCGGACGCCCTGTGGGGGAGGGTGGCCGCGTTGGGCCTGATCATGGTCGCCATCTCGACCACCCTCGTGCTGCTGGCCAACGGGCTGGCCCGGCGCCTGGTGCGGATGGGCGCGGCCCGCTGATGGCTGGCGAGTCAGCCCGCGAGCCGCGCCAGGATCCACTCCACCGCGACGTCCAGGGCCTCGTGCAGGTGGGTCGCCAGGGAGTGGTCGGCCCCCTCGAGCCAACGCAGGGTGACCGACGAGCCGGCCGCCGATGCGTACGACTCCACGTGTCGCGGCTCCGCCAGGTCGTCGCGCGTGCCGGCCAGCCACAGCATGGGAGCGCCGAGCCGGGCGAACCGCTCCGGCGGATCGTGCGGGGGCTCGCCGGGCCGGTGGAGCGGGTAGCCGAAGGCCACCACCCCTGCCACCGGGTGGCGCTCGGCCAGGGCCACCGACACCGCGGCGCCCAGCGACTTGCCGGCCAGTACGATCCGCTGCAGGGGAAGCCCGAGCCGCGCCGCGATCACCTCCGCCACCGCGAGCATGTCGGTCGTCTCGTCGGCGAGGTCGGGCGAGTGGGTGCCGCCCCGCACCCGGTAGGCGAAGTCGAACCGAACGGCGGCCACGCCTCGCTGGGCCAGCCGATGGCAGAGGTGGCGGCTCAGCGGGTGGGAGTCGTCGTGGTTGGCGCCGTGGGCCGCCACGACCAGCCCCATCGGCGCCGTCTCAGCGGGCAGGTGGACGAAGACGGGCAGGGGCGTCCCCGCCGACCCCGGCACGGTCAGGGGCTCGGGATCGTCGCCCAGCATCGCGGTGAGCTCCTGGACGGCCGCCGGCCGGTAGGCCCCGGATGCGTACAGGTCCAGCAGCTCGCCCTTGGCCTGCTCGGGCCCGGCGGCCCGCATGGCGGCGTTGCACATGGCTGGCCGCTCGACGAACCGCCCGCACTCCTCCCACGAACCGTCGGGCCCGGGCCGCACGGCCACCACCAGGGGGATCTTGGGGCGGCCGCCGGTCAGGTGCCGGTCCCGGAGGTCGGGCCAGGCGTCACGCCGCCAGAGCCGCAGCGGCACCCCGCCCTCGTCCGCCAGGCGCGCCAGCACCGGCACCGTGGCCAGGCAGTCCCCGCACCAGTCCTCCGCCAGGGCGTAGACCCGGCCTCCTGCCGCCGCGAAAGCTCGCCATCGGGCTCGTTGCTGGTCCGATGCGGTCGTCTGCTCGTAACGTCGCCGGAGGTGGCGGGCCGCAGCGGGCGGCGCCCCCTCGACGAAGCGCTCGAAGGTCTGGCCCGTCTCCCACTCGGAGGGAGCGAGACGGGCCGGAAGCCGTGTCGACATGCGGGCTACCCCTCCTCGGCCGGCCGGGAGCCGGCCCGATCGGCGTCGGTGCTTCGAGGCGGGCGGGCAGCATCCCTCTCGGAGGGCCGTCCCGCTCTGCGCCCTACGGCGGTCTCGAACGGAGAGGAAAGGCGTACCCCGGAGACGAACGCTCGTCTGGCCGCCGCGCCGATCCACACCCACCGGAGGAGCGAATCGCATGACGCCCGCATCGCACCGGCCTGGACGTCTCGTCGTCATCTGCGGCCCCATGTTTGCCGGCAAGTCCACGGAGCTGTTGCGCCGGGTCAAGCGCGCCCGGCGGGCCCGCATCGAGGTGCTTGTCTTCAAGCCTGCCGTCGACACCCGTACGGCCGCCTCCGTGCGTAGCCACGACGGGGACGAGCTCGGGGCCATCACGTTTGCCTCGGCCGAGGAGCTGCGCCGTCACGTCGAGCGGGCCGGCCCCGCGGGGCGCCGTCTCATCGCCATCGACGAGGCGCAGTTCGCCTCGTGGCCGGGCTTCGTCGAGGCGGTGCTGGACATGGTGGCGGCGGGTGACGACGTGGTGGTGGCCGGGCTGGACCTGGACTACTCGGGGGCGCCCTTCGGGCCGATGCCGGCGCTGTTGTGCTACGCCGACGAGGTCGAGAAGCTGTCGGCCGTCTGCGTGCAGTGCGGGCACGATGCCAACCGCACCCAGCGCCTCGTCGACGGCCGGCCGGCGGGGCCCGGCCCACAGGTGCTGATAGGAGCCAGCGAGGCGTACGAGCCCCGCTGTGCGGCCTGCTGGGTGAGCCCCGAGGAGGTCGCCCGGTTGGCGATGCCTAGCCCCACGTCAGGGCGGCCAGCCCGGCCAGCATGAGGCCGGCGGCCGCCAGGCGGCGGCGGAGGTCGCCCTCGCCCAGCAGGCGGCTGCCGAGGAAGGTGCCGACCAGGACGCTCACCTCCCGTGCCGGCGCCACGTAGCTGACGGGCGTGAAGCCCATCGCCGTCAGGACCAGGATGTAGGAGAGGGGCGCGAGCAGCGCGACGGCCAGCGCCTCGGCCCGGTGCGTGCGCCACTGCTCGCGCATCCGCTCCCGGTGCCGCAGCACGTAGGGGCTCAGCAGCAGGGCCCGCCCCAGGTTGCCTGCCCAGTCCAGCAGCACCGGCGGCACCCCGACCGCGCTGACGGCGTGCTTGTCCCAGAGGGTGTAGCTGGCGATGAAGGCCCCTACCAGCAGCCCCGCTCCCACGCTGCGGCGCAGGCGTGGGCTTCGGGCGCCCGTCCGCCAGGAGATGGCCAGCGCACCGGCCACCACCATCCCGGCGCCCAGAGAGGCCATCGCGGAGGGCCGCTCTCCCAACAGCGCCACCGCGGCCGCCATGGCCAGCACGGGACCCGTGCTGCGGGCGAGGGGGTAGACCACGGAGAGCTCCCCCACGTCGTAGCCCCGCTGGAGCGAGACGAAGTACGCCGTGTGAAGCACGGCCGTGCCCACCATGAAGACGACGGCGACCCACCCCAGATCGGGGCGCTGGATGGCGTAGACGCCGACGGCCACCGGCGCGTAGAGCACGGCCGCCAGCGCGGAGAAGAGCCACACGAAGGCCGCCCCGCCGGCTGCCCGCTTGGCGAAGAAGTTCCACGTCGCATGGCCGAAGGCCGCGACCAGCAACAGGGCCAGGGCCAGCGCGCTCAAGGCGACCTCCTCGACGACAGGCTTCGACGCATTGTTCAAATTGACGAAACGATGGAGCGCCCGGACGACGTCAATGCCTTATTGAAATCCCTTTCGATCTGTGATAAGTTAAGCCCCGCCTGTCTCCAAGTCATGGCGGAGCCGGACGACATTTGAATGATCCTGTCGATGGGAAGTACGTCGCTTGCTCAACTTCTCCTCTCATATGCCGGCAAGCCGGCGACGGTCTCCGCATACCGTGGGGGTGAACGAATGGACGAGCCCGCCGTCGTCACGTGGACATGGGGGGACGCCTTGGTGCCAGCAGCAAGACAGGTGCGCCAGCTCAGCGCCCTGACCGTGATCCTGATGATCGCCGGCGTACTGGGGGCGGTCGCCGGCTGGACCATCGGCTTCATCCATGGCTATGAGGAGTCCGAGTCGACACGGGCGCTGGCGGCCGAGCTTCGGCCCGCAGAGGTCACGACTCCGGCGTCTTGGGTGCAATCCTTCGAGAAACTGGACAGGTGGGCGGCGTCGATACGGCCGGACCTGGACGTGGCGTACCGGCAATGGCTCGTGCTCCTGCTGCTGCGAGCCTCGCACCGGTGGGGGGTCGATCCGGAGCTGGCCATGAGCGTGGCGATCACGGAGTCGGGTCTGCGGCAGGACGCGATCAGCCCGCGTGGCGCCGTGGGCGTCATGCAGGTCATGCCTTCCACGGCCCGGGCGTACGGGGCCGACCCCTACGACACCATCCAAAACATCGAGGTCGGCGTCCGCTACCTGGCCGAGCAGCTGGCACGCTACCGGGGCGACGTGCAACTGGCGCTGGCCGCCTACAACGCCGGCCCGTCACGGGTGCGAAACTCGGTGCCGGCCATCCGGGAGACCCGCAACTACGTGCGCCGGGTGGTGGAGACCTACCGGTCACGCTGATACAGGGATACCGACGCCCGATCACGGCCGTCCCCCGGGGCTTCAGCCCGACTGGTCCGGCGCCGAAGCATGGAGGGGGCTCATCCTCGCCTTTCGAACGCGCACGGACTGCAGCAGGAAAGGGGGAACGCCCTGGGGCGACGGCCGGTCGAGGGCGCCTCCCAGGGCGGCTCGATGCGGAGCTTCAGCCAGCAGCTGATGGCCATCCTCTTCCTCTTCGTGGTGCTCTCCGTGACGGTGGCCAGCTTCTTGATGTACCGGAGCTCGAGCCAGATCATCCTGTCGCAGATAGAGGAATCGGCCCGCGGGGAGCTGAGGCTCAACGCTCGCCTGCTCGAGGCGTGGCGGGCCAACAGCATCCAGCAGGTGGAGTCGCTGGCCGCCAAGCTGGCCCGCCAGGCGCAGCTGACGGGCTTCATGGACCTGCCTTCCTACACCGGCACCCTGTACAGCGACGTCACTCGCAGCGACGACCTGCTGGAGGTGATCGTGGCCGACCCCACCGGCAACGCCATGCGGCTTACGGCGGCCGGTGACATGCGCTCGATGACCGTCGGCACGGACCCCGTCTTCCAGGCGACCCTCGCACGCGGGGTGACGGTGGGTGAGCCCTTCCGCTACGGCAATGAGGGTCGTCCGGCCGTGGCCGTCGGCATCCCCCTGATCAACGAGCAGCGGGGCGAGGTGGGCGGCGTCTTCATCGGGGTCGTGCCCGCCGACTCCCTCAACCAGCAGGTGGCCAGCCTGCAGGTGGGCGAGACGGGGTACGCGATGCTGGTGCACCAAAGCGGGCGGGTGCTGGCGCACCCCGATGCCCGCCAGGCGCTGTCGGCGGATCTGCTCCAGGGCACGACGGACCCGGCGGAGCGCGCGGTCTACCGGGAGCTGCTCTCCCAGGAGCGCACCACCATCCGCTACGCCCGCGTGGGCGGAGAGCTGCGCCTGTTGGGGGTGCAGCCCATCGAGGGCACGGCCTGGCGGCTGATCGTCAGCGCGCCACGAGCCGAGCTGACCCGGGCGCTCGACGTCCTGCTGCAGCAGACCGTGGTGAGCGGCGCGGTCATGGTGGTCATCGCCCTGCTGGCCGCCTATGCGCTCGGACGGGCGCAGGCGCGAGGCGTGGTGGCGGTGGCTCGGGCGATGGCGGCGCTGGCCGAGGGAGACCTGACCCGGACCGTGACCGTGAGGGATCGCACCGAGGTGGGGCGGCTGGCCGAGGCCTTCAACACCACCGTCGGCCGGTTGCGCCAGCTCGCGTTGCAGGTGAGACGGGGCGCCGAGCAGGTGGCCGCCTCCAGCCAGGAGCTGGCCTCCTCGTCGGAGCAGGTGGGGCAGTCGGTGCAGCAGGTGGCCTCCACCGTCGACCAGATGGCCAGGGGCGGCGAGCGCCAATCGGCGGCAGCGAGCAACGCCTCCGACAGCGTGCGGCAGATGGGGGAGACGGTGCGCAAGGTCTCGGCCGCCATCGAGCGCATCGCCCAGGGCAGCCAGGAGGTGGCGGCCCTGGCCCGGGAGGGCGGCGCAGCCCTGGCCAACATCACCCAGCGCATGACCCAGATCGAGCAGACGGCCACCGAGTCGGGCCGCGCGGTGGAGGACCTGGGCCAGCGCTCCCAGCGCATCGGCCAGATCGTCGACGTCATCACGGGCATCGCCGAGCAGACCAACCTGCTGGCCCTCAATGCGGCCATCGAGGCGGCTCGGGCCGGCGAGCAGGGTAGGGGCTTCGCCGTCGTGGCCGAGGAGGTGCGCAAGCTGGCGGAGCAGTCCCGCCAGGCCGCCTCCGAGATCGCCGGGCTCATCGCCGAGATCCGCCAGGAGGTGGAGCGGGCCGTCCGCAACACCGAGGCGGTGCGCGCGGCCGTCGGCGAGGGCGTCCAGGCGGTGGACGCCTCGGAGCAGACCTTCACGGCCATCACCCGGGCGGTAGAGGAGTCGGTGGCGCAGGTCAACGAGGTGCACACGGCTGCTCAAGCCATGGCGGCCGCCGCGGAGGCGGCGATCCGGGCGGTGGACGAGATCGCTGCCATCACCCAGGAAAACGCGGCCGCCGCCGAAGAGGTGGCCTCCAGCACCGAGGAGCAGTCCTCGGCCGTGGAGCAGATCGCCAGCTCCGCGCAGCGCCTGGCCCGCATGGCTCAGGAGCTGCTGGAGGCGGTCGGGGCCTTCAAGGTCTCGTGAGGGTCGTGAGGCGTGAGGGCGGGGGGCCTCACCCCTTGAGGGCCCCCGCCAGCAATCCCCGCATGAAGAAGCGGCCCAGCAGGATGTAGACCAGGACGGTGGGCAGGGCGGCCAGGACGGAGCCGGCCGTGGGCAGGTTCCAGTAGACCGCCTGCCCGCCGGCCAGGTTGGCCAGCGCCACGGTGACGGGCTGGGCGTCGGGGCGCGCCAGCGTCACGGCGAACAAGAACTCGTTCCATATCTGCGTGAACTGCCAGATCCCCACCACGACGAAGGCGGGCCCCGAGAGGGGCAGCATGATCCAGCGGTAGATCCGGAAGAAGTCGCCCCCGTCGATGGACGCCGAGGCGATCAGCTCGTTGGGGATCTCCGCGTAGAAGTTGCGGAACAGCAGGGTCGTGATGGGCAGCCCGTAGACCACGTGCACCAGGATGAGGCCCGGCAATCCCCCGTAGAGATTGACGCTCCGCAGGAACTGGAAGAGCGGGATCAGGATGCTCTGGTAGGGGATGAACATCCCGAAGACCATGAGCGGGAAGACCACGTTGGCTCCCCGGAAGCTCCACTTGGACAGCACGTAGCCGTTGAGCGATCCCAGGGCCGCCGACAGCACCGTGGCGGTGATGGCCAGCACGAAGCTGTTGCGCAGCTTGGGCGCGAACTGCTCCCAGGCGATGGCGTAGCTCTGCCAGTGCGGTCTGGACGGGGGCGCCCAGGCGGTGGCCAGGTTGATCTCCGCGGGGGCCTTGAGGCTGGTCACCACGGTCAGGTAGACGGGCACCAGGTAGATGGCCGCCAGCAGCACCAGCGCGGCGTAGATCAGGAGCCGACCCCACCGCAGTCTCCTCATGCCAGATCCTCCCGCCGTCGTAGCGAGTAGACGAGGTAAGGGATGATGAGCGCGGAGACCATGGTCAGCAGGATGACGGCGATGGCCGCGCCCTTGGCCAGCTGGTTGCCGCGGAAGGTCGTCAGGTACATGGAGACGGCCGGCACGCTGGTGGGCGCGTTGTCGGGCCCGGCCATGGCGAAGACCAGATCGAAGATCTTGAGGGCGATGTGGCCCAGGATGATGACGGCGCTCAGCGTGATGGGCCACAGGAGCGGCAGGTCCACGTACCGGTAGATCTGGAGCTCGCCGGCTCCGTCGACCCGCGCCGCCTCGCGCAGCTCCTGCGGGATGCCGCGCAGCCCTGCCAGGTAGAGGGCCATGGTGTAGCCCGCCATCTGCCAGGTGGCCGCCATGACGATGCCGACGATGGCCGAGTTGAAGCCGTGCATCTCCGGGAAGGGCAAGGCCTGCTGCAGGCCCGGCGCGTCCAGCGCGGCCCACGCCAGCAGCGACGCCCCTACCACGCCGCACAGGGCTGCCACGCTTCGCCGCCGCTTCACCAGCCACAGGACCGCCAGCCCCACGAAGAGCACACCGGCGACGATGACGAGGTACCAGGGCACCACCTGCCAGTTGAACTGCAGGTACTGCGCCCGGCTGCTCACCCACAAGAACGGCCAGGGTTGCCCGCCGAAGAAGGTCGGCACCACGTTGATGCCGCCCCTGGGCTGCAGCAGCCACCGCCACATGGTGCCCGTCACGATCAGCGACAGCGACATGGGGAAGAGGAAGATGGTGCGAAACAGGGCCTCGGCCCGGATGTGCTGATCGACGAGGATGGCCAGGGTCAGGCCCAACAGCAGGCTCGCCGCCACGAACATGCCCGTGAAGAAGACCATGTTGACGATGTCCTGGCGGAATCGGTAGTCGAGGAGACTGGTGAAGAGGTCACGGTAGTTGGCGAGCCCGACGAAGTGCACCTCCGGGCGCACGGCCAGCGCCATCTGCCGTCCCCAGTCGGTCATGGAGACGTAGAGCGTGTGGGTGATGAAGCCGTAGACGAAGATGGCCAGCAAGAGGAGGGAGGGGGCTATCATCACCACCGCGATGATCCGGTCTCTCTTCGACCCCACCTGAGCCGAACCTCCACTCGAGCGCGATCACAGGTGACCGGAGCGGGCGCGGCGTCGGCCACGCCCGCTCCGGTCGCAAACGGCATCCGGTCGGTCCTCACTGGACCATGCCGGACTGGATGGCCACGGCCTGGGCCGCGTTGACGGCCGCCTGGGCGCTACGGGAGGTGTAGAAGATCTCCATGACCGTGGCGAAGTCGTTCATGAAGCGCTCGTTGGCCACCACGCCGTGCGCCAGGCTACCGACGATCCGGCTCGACCGCCAGTCGCGGGCCGCGCTCTGCAGGTACTCGTTGTACTTGGACAGGTCGCTGTCGGTGCGAGGGCTGATGGAGCCCTTGAGCGGGTTGAAGATGTCCTGCGCCTCGCGGCTGCCGATCATGCGCAGCCACGCGATGGTGTTGTCGCGGTGCGGGGCACCCTTGGGCAGCCCGAAGGTGTCGGAGAGCATCATGAAGATGCCCTGCGTGCCCGGCGACGGCGCCCAGCCGAAGTCGACGCCGGGGCGCAGCTTGAGGGTCGTGGTCATGTAGCCGGCCGCCCAGTCGCCCATGATGTTGAAGGCCGCCTGGCCGTTGACCACCATGTCGGTGGCCTGCTGCCAGGTCAGCGACGGCGCATCGGCGTTGGTGTAGCGCAGGATCTCACCGAACAGCTCCCACGTGCGCCTCACCTCGGGGCTCGTCCAGGCCAGCTCGCCGCGCCAGAGGGCCTCCCACCCGTCGGGGCCCAGCTCGGCCAGCGCGACGCTCTCCCAGAGGTGGGTCATCGTCCAGTTTTCGCCGAGGGCCAGCGGGACCACGCCCTGCCGCTGCAGCACCGGCGCGATCTCCAGGAACTCCTGCCACGTGGTCGGCACCTTGACGCCCCAGCGCTCGAGGTTGCGCGGGATGTACCACATCACGTTGGACCGGTGGATGTTGACCGGCACCGACCAGATCCCGTCGTCGGTGCTGAGCAGGCGGATGAGGCCCTCGGGCAAGACCCGGCGCCAGCCCTCCTGGTCGTAGAGCCAGCTCAGGTCCTCCATGCGGTCCGCGACGACCCAGGTGCCGATGAGCTCCTGCCCGGCGTGCACCTGGAAGGTGTCGGGCGGGGTGCCGCCCAGCATGCGGGTCTTCAAGACGGCCTTGGCGGTGACGCCTGCGCCGCCGGCCACGGTGGCGTTGATGACCCGCACGTT
>DATCKA010000029.1:0-1894 GCA_036562495.1 Limnochordales bacterium | reverse complement strand
GGATGCCTCCTGAGCACCCCCTGCTGCGGGAGGAGGCCACGTTCGACGAGACGCTGGCCCTCGTCGCCGCGCTCGGGGGCGACGCAAGCGAAGAGGCCAGGGCTCATCGCCCTGGCCTCTTGGATCTCGTTCACAGTGCGGGGCGGCGCCACAGCCATGCGAGCAACCTGTGCCACGCTCCGAGCAGGAGGCTCGACTCCGGATCACGATGGCGGGCCTGCGGCCGCTGGTGCTCGAGCGCCTCCCGGTACCGCCGGTCGGCCGCCGCCTGCTTCACCCGCTCCTCCACCAACGCCTTGGCGAGCAGGTAGTGGACCTGATGATGGGGGAACACGGTTCTCGGACTCCCTTCTCCCTGCCGAGGACCACGGCCCCTTACAAACAGTGCGGCCGTGGACTCTCGGTCTCCCGTGCCCACGGCCGACGCTCGGTTGGCTCTAGAGGAGGCCCCCGTCACATGGGGGACCGGCTAGCCCCGCACCTCGCGTCGGAGATGGGCGACATCGTAGGGTGGTCCGTCCGCTCGCTTGCCATGTCCATGGCACCTGCGAACGCCACGCCGTCCTGCAGCCAGCAGGTCACCAGCATCGTGCCGCCACCTCCGCTCGGATTGGACTCCCCGGGGGCCCTGCTGCAACCGTCCCGAGGGAGACGAGGAACACACTACCACGGCAGTGAGAACCGTGCAAGCCCTCGCGCGTTAAGGATTTGTAACGAGACGAGAGCGCTATCGCAGCCCGACGCCGTCAACCGGGCTCCTGCCTCGGGCTCGCGGCCTTGAGCAACCCCACCAGGTTGCCGCTCGGGTCGTGAAACAGCGCGTACCACCCGACCCCGGGGATCTCCGTCTCCGGCTGGACGACCCTGCCGCCCAGCGCCTTGACCTTGGCCAGGGTGGCCGGGATGTCGTCGGTCGAGACGTAGATCACCACGTCGCCCGGCTTGACGGAGCCGCCGACCGGGGTGAGGCCGCCCGTCGGCCCCGACGGCGGTGAGAGGACGACGTAGTCGGCGCCCATGGGCTGGCTCTGCCAGCCGAAGAGCGCCCGGTAGAAGGTCTGGCTCTGGGCCAGGTGGGTCGACGACAGCTCGACGTGGACGATGGAGTGCTCTGCCATCGGGCCTGCTCCGCTCCTCTCCTCCTATCGTTTTCGGTCGTGGGGGGCCGTCATGGGCTCTGGCTCGACCCGTCCGGCGGGAGCCAGGATCGCCGCTCCCACCGGTGAACGGACATGATACCAGCCTCGAGAGGCGTTTCGTCCGGAAAGGGGAGAAGCCCTGCGATGCAGGAGCGAGGAGCCCAGGACGCCCAGCCCTCGGCCGGGGCCGTGCTGGCCGGCATGCTCCGCCGGAGCGCGGATAGTCTGCTGGCAGCGCTGGACGACATGAGCGATGACGAGTTGCGGGCTCGCCCTCACGGTCTGGCCCCGGCGCTGTGGCAGGTGGGACACCTGGTGCTCGACGCCCGGATTGCCCGGGGGGCGGGGGCAGCGATCGACCTGCCCGAAGGGTGGAGCACGCTCTTCGGATGGGGCACGTCGGGCGAGGGCGACCTGCCTCCCCGAGACGAGGTGGTCCGGCTCTTCCGGGAGGTCAACGACCGGATGCTGGAGCTCTGTGCCGGTGACCTCGCGCGCGACGTGGAGTACGCCCCCGGCCGCACCGACACCCTCGGCAACCTCCTGGCCTTCCACCTCTACCACCGCGGATACCACCACGGCAAGCTGATGACGTTGCGGGCCCTGCTCGGCAAGCCGCGGCTGCTGGGCTGAGACCGCGGCGGATGGCCGCGCGGGGGCCGACGTCCTCCGCGCGGCTCGCCCACGGCCCCCTGGCACGGTTCCGAGCATGCTAACCGTTTGCGTTACGCGCACGGTATCCGCCCCTGACCCCG
>DATCKA010000012.1:0-5755 GCA_036562495.1 Limnochordales bacterium | reverse complement strand
GTAGGCCGCCCGGCGGGGCATGCCGTAGGTGCTCATGACGGAGCCGATGTTGATGATCTTGCCCCCGCCCTGCTCCTTCATGACCGGGGCGACCGCCTGGGAGGCGACGAAGGTGCCGGTCAGGTTGACGGAGATGACGCGTTGCCACTCCTCGAGCGTCAGCTCGTGCGAAGGGCGGATGACGTGGGTACCCGCCGCGTTGAGCAGGATGTCGAGGCGCCCCTTCCACCGCCGCGCCCGCTCCACCGCCTCGCGCATGGCGCCGGGGTCCGTCACGTCGGAGGCGATCGTGGTCGCGTCGCCATCGGTGAGCTGGGCGACGGCCTGGTCCAGCCGGTCCTGATCCCGGTCGAGCAGCACGATGGCGGCCCCGGCCTGCTGCAGCGCCTTAGCCATGTCGAGCCCCAAAGCCCCGGCGCCGCCGGTGACGAGCGCGACCCGCCCGTCGAGCCCGAAGAGTCGTTGATGCACCTGTGACATCGCCTTCACTCCCCCCGTGTCGCGGTAGCGGTGCGGCCCGTCAGTCCATCAGGGCCCCGCCGTTGATGTCGAGCGTCGCGCCCGTGATGAAGGCGGCCTCGTCGGACGCGAGGAACGCCACGGCCGCCGCCACCTCCTCGGGCTTGCCCAGACGTCCCAGCGGGATGCCCTGCAGCACCCGCTGGCGCATCTCCTCGCTCCATTGGGCGCTCATCTCGGTCTCGATGGCGTGCGGCGCCACGGCGTTGACCGTGATGCCGTAAGGCGCCAGCTCGCGGGCCAGGCTCTTGGTCAGGTTGACGACACCCGCCTTGGAGGGGCCGTAGCCCGGCGCCGAGGTGATGTCGCCCAGCTTGGCCGCGATGGAGGCCACGTTGATGATGCGGCCCCAGCGCCGCTCTATCATCAAGGGCGCGACGTGCTTGCAGCAGTTGAAGGTGCCCTTCAGATTGACGGCGATCACGTCGTCCCAGTCTTTCTCGGTCACGGTGGCCAGGCTGCCGCGGCGGATGATGCCCGCGTTGTTGACCAGGATGTCGATGCGCCCCAAGCGCCGCCGGACCTCCTGCACGAAGGCCTCCACGGCTGCGTAGCGGGTCACGTCCAGCCCCATGGCGACAGCCTGGCCGCCGCTCCCCTGCATCGACTCGGCGGCGCGGGCCGCCGCGGCCTCATCGACGTCGGCCACCACCACCGTGCATCCGTCGGCCACCAGTCGCTGGGCGATGGCCTTGCCGATGCCACGTGCCGCCCCCGTCACGATGGCCACCCGACGCTCGCTTGACATGATCCTGTCGTCTTCCTCCCCTTACAAGGCCTGCCTGCGAAAGCCGAGCCTCCTCCCGAACCGCCGCCTTACCCGAAGAGCAGGTTGGGCAAGAAGGTGACGATCCCGGGGAAGAGGATCATGAGCACGACGACCAGCGCCAGCCCCAGCGCGAAGGGCCAGGACTCGCGCAGGTACTCCTGGATGGAGCACTCCATGATGGAGCAGACCGAGTACATGGTGAGCCCCACCGGTGGCGTCAGCAGCCCGATGGCGCACGTGATGACCATCAGGACCCCGAAGTAGACCAGATCCACGCCCAGCTGCCGCATGACCGGCACCAGGATGGGCGTCAGGAGCAGGATCATGACCGTGGAGTCCATGACCATCCCCAGGGCAAACAGAAACGCCGCGATGATGACGACCGTCACCATGGGGTTGGCGCTCACCTCGAGCAGCGACGCCGACAGCGCCTGCGGGAGCATCTCCCACTTCATGCCGTAGCTGATGAGCGCCGACATGGCGATGAGCAGCATGATCATGCCGGTGTCGAGGGTGCTGGATCGGAAGGCCGCCTTGAGGCGGTCCCAGTCGAGCTCCCGGTAGGCGACGACCCCCACCAGCAACGCGTACAGGGCGGCGGCGGCGCCCACCTCCGACGGAACGAAGAGCCCGAAGCGCAACGTCACGATGAGCAGGATGGGGAAGAGCACGGCCCACAAGCTGCCCAAGAGCGCGGAGCCCACCTCGCGGGCCGGGGCCGGGCGGGGCCGCTCGGGCTTGAACCCCCTCCGCCGGGCATAGATGGAGATGGCCGTCATGTAAGCGAGGCCCAAGAGCAGCCCCGGCGCGATCCCGCCCACGAAAAGCCGGCCGATGGAGACCTCGCCGATGCTCCCGTAGAGCACCAACCCGATGCTGGGCGGGATCGCGATGGTGATGAGGCCCGTGAATCCCTCGAGCGCGGCGCAGAAGCCCCTCGGGTACCCTCGCTTGACCATGGCAGGCCCCAGGATCCGCGCCTCCATGGCCGCGTCCGCGATGGCCGAGCCGCAGACGCCGCCCATCAAGGTGCTCAAGACGACGCTGGCCTGGGCGATGCCGGCGTGCATGTGGCCGGTCAGCACCGACGCGAAGCGCAGCAGCCGGTTGGTGACGCCGGCCTCGTTCATCAAGTTGCCCGCCAGGATGAACGTGGGGATGGCGAGCAGGGCAAAGTTTTGCGTCTCCGAGAGCACCAGCTGGACCGGCATCGTCAGCGGCAGCTCAGGCCGCTGCAGGAAGTAGACGAACCCCGAGATGCCGATGGCGAAGGCAACAGGCATCCCCAGGATCAGCAACACCGCGAAGACCACCAGTACCGAAATCATGCCTCCGAGCCCCCTGACGCGTGTCGCGGCGCGCTCATGACCCCACCCTGCTCACACCGGGCGGCACGGGAGGCGCCGCGTTGCGCAGCAGGGCCACGGTCTGCCGGATCTTGTCGATGGTCGTCACGACCAGGAGCAGGCTGCCGAGGGGCACGCTCAGCGTCACCCACATGTAGCTAAACCCCGGGATCCCCTGGAAGGCCCGAAAGCGGGTCAGATAGGCCATTTGAAACCCGTAACCGATCAAGAAGAACAAGAAAACCAGGATGACCAGGTAGTTGATGAGCTTGATCACGGTGCGGGCCTTGGCCGGCAGCCGGTCCACGAAGAAGTCCACCGAGACGTGCCGGTTCTCCCGCAGGGCCACGTCCGCGCTGAAGAAGGCGGCCCAGGCGAAGAAGAAACCGGCCACCTCCATGCTCCAGGCGATCGGCACGGCGGCGAACCGGGCGATGCCGCCGGCTAGCACCACCACCACCGTCACGGCCAGCAGCACCTGAGCCAGGCGCTCCTCCCACCGGCACAGGGCCTCGTAGGCCCGCCTCACCAGGTCCATGGGGGCTCCCCCCAACCCTCGAGTGTCGCCGGGGCCGCCGGACGGCGGCCCCGGCCCGCTCCGCTACTTGCCCAGCTGCTGATAGAGCTCTCGCCGGACCTCGGCCAGGCCCAGCCGCTCGTAAGCCGCCTCGCCCGCCTTGCGGAAGGCATCGTAGTCGATGTCGGTGATGATGGTCATGCCTCGCCGCTGCACCTCTTCGCGTACCCTGGCGGTGTTGGCCTCGATGAACCGGGACGTCTCCAGGCCCGCCCGGTCGGCCTCCTCCACCAGGATCTGCTGGTACTCGGCCGGGAGGCTCCTGAACCACTTCTCGCTGACCACCTCGAAGTTGATCAGCAGGAAGTGCTTGGTCTCGTTGACGTAGCGCAGGACCTCGTAGAGGCTGCCGTCGATGATGTTGTCGTAGACCAGCTCGGCGCCGTCGATCGCCCGCTGCTGCAGGGCCGGGTAGATGTCACCGAAGTTGACGGCCACCGGGACGGCCCCCAGGGCCCGCACCGACTCCTGCCAGATGGGAGCGGGCGGCGTCCGGATCCGCTGGCCCCGCAGGTCTTCCGGCCGGCGGATGGGCTTGTTGGTCATGAAGTGCCGGTAGCCCTGCACCCAGTTGAACGACAGCACCCGGATGCCGAACTCGTTGGCCAGCCGGTCGATCCACTGCTTGACGATCGGCAGGTCGTTGAGCTTGACCACGTCTTCGATGCTCTCGACGAAGTAGGGGCCGTTCATCACCGCGATGTCTTTGACGTAGTTGCCCATGCGGGCAGCGTCGGTGTTTTGACCGACCGGCACGCCCTGCCGGATCTGCTCGATGATGTCCTCCTCCACGCCCAGCTGGGAGCTGTGGAAGACGAGGATCTGCAGGTCGCCGTTGGTGCGCTCGTAGACCCGCTCAGCCCACTTCTGCAGGCCCGCGTGGTAGGGGTGATTGGGGCCCAGCACGTGGTTGAACCGCAGGACGTAGGTCGGCTGCTTCGCCAGCGCCATCGACCCGATCAGGCCTACGACCAGCGCAGCCAGCACCACGCTACCGATCAGCTTCCTGGCCATCGCTCGCCTGCCCTCCCTTTGATGGAGTCGGTCCCGTCGGGACCCGCCTATCCATGCGCCGTCGTCGAGACCCTCGAGACGACGCCACCAGCACACCTCCGCCGCTACCGCCGATAGACCGGCCCTCTGTTGAATGGCCCCACCCCCTCTCCAGGCTCCTGCCGCTCTCTCCATCAGCGCCAATCCCTGGGGCCGGACGCCAGGAGGTTGCGGAGGTCCTCCCGGGTCGTCATCAGCTGATCGCCCCAGCGAGCCTGGGCCATGGCCGCCAGGGCGCACCCCTGCTGCAGCCCTCGCCGCAGGTCCCCTGCCAGGTACCCGTCTAGCAGTCCGGCCGCGAACGCGTCCCCCCGCCCGATGCGATCCACGATCTCGCCGCGATAGGCGTCCGCCGCCAGCTGCCGCTCGCCGTCCCAGGCGAGGGCTCCCTCCGCTCCCCGGGTCAAGACCACCACCCGTGCCCCCAGGGTCTCCTGCAGCCCCCGCAAGGCCCGCTCGTCTCCCTCGAGGCCGAAGACGACCGCGGCGTCCTTGCGCGAGCAGATCAGCAGATCCACTCGCCCCGCAAACAGGCGCGTCAGCACCTCACGGGCCCGCTCGGGTGCCCACAGCCGTGCCCGGTAGTTGACGTCCAGGCTCACGCGCAGGCCGCGCGCCCTGGCCTGCGTCACCGCCGCCTCCACCGTGTGGAGCGGCCCTTCCCCCAGTGCCGGCGTGATGCCGGTGAAGTGCATCAGCTCGAAGGACTCCAGCCCGTCCCACCGGATGGCCTCCGGCTCCAGCTCGGCGAAACACGAGTGCCCCCGGTCGTACCAGACCTGCACGTCCTCGGGCGTGATGCCCGTCTCGGTGAAGTAGAGCCCAACCCGGCCCGTCTCGGCCCAGACGATCCGGCTCACGTCGACGCCCGCCGCCGCCAGCGCGCCCGCCACCCGGCGGCCCAGCGGGTTGCGGGGGAGCCGGGAGATCCAGCAGGCCCTGCGCCCCAGGCGGGCCAGAGCGACGGCCACGTTGGCCTCCGTGCCCGCCACGCTCACGTACCATGCCCCCGCCTGCTCCAGCGTCCACCCGTGCGGCGGGTAGAGGCGGATCAGGGCCTCCCCCAGCGTCACCACGCCCGCCGCACCTGCACTGTCCGTCACGTCCACGCCTCCCACTCTCACCTATCGGCACCCGCCCGTGGCGGCTCCGGCTCGCCCGCGTAGCCCATGGCCCGCGAGATGGCCCGTGCTACGTCGGCCACGAGGCGCCCCAGGGGCTCCACCTCCTGAGGCGTCACGGAGAAGACGGGCCCCGAGCAGCTGATGGCCGCGACCACCTGCCCCGTGTGGCGATAGACCGGGGCGCCGACGCAGCGAATGCCGTCTTCGTTTTCCACGTCGTCGATGGCGTAACCCCGAGCCCGTGTCGCAGCCAGATCCTCGAGCAAGGCCTCCGGGGTCGTCCGCGTGTTGTTGGTGCGGGCGACGAAGCGCGTCCGGGCCAGGATGGCTTGTACCTCTTGGGGCGCCAGGGCGCTCAGGATGGCCT
>DATCKA010000010.1:0-4870 GCA_036562495.1 Limnochordales bacterium | reverse complement strand
AGATCGGCCCTCCCCGACGCCCACACGACGTTGCCCTGCACCCGGTGGCCCGACGCCACCCAAAACTGCTCATCCAGATTGGGCACGATCAGGATGCCAAACTCCGGGTGATCCCACACCCAGTTGCCCTCGATGACGTTGCGGATGCCGCCGGCCACCACGATGCCGTTGCCGAAGGAGGGGTATTGCAGGGCCTTGGCGGGGGCCTGGCGGTTGTGGTTGCTGTAGACCCGGTTGCGGACGATGCGCACGCCGTCCTGCGGCGCCAGCTTCTCCGAGTCCAGGGTGTTGGGGACGATGCCCGCCATGTTGTAGCGCCAGACCGAGTCGCGGATGGTCAGATCGCCCCCCGCGTTGGTGCCGGAGTACCCCAGGGCGTTGTGCTCGGCCACCACGTCGGTGATGAGCGCGTGGCACGGCTTGCACTGGCCGATGTAGAAGCCCGAGTCGGGATGGCCCGAAGCGTAGCTGTGGTCGAACTGTCCGTAGATCGAGTCGAAGGCGTAGAGGCCGTAGTCTCCGTTGTTGTACGCGGTGAGATAGCTGCCCCGGTAGCCCAGCACCCCGTTCCAGTAGAAGCCGTTGAGGGTGTAGTGGCGGGCCGTCATGTTCTCGATGACGACGCCGTCGGCTCCCAGGACCGCGATGCCGTTGGCCCGCTTGAACTCGCCGTCGAGGATCACCCCGTTGCGGTCGAGCCCCCGGATGGTGACGAAGGGGGTCGTCACCCGGACCTCCTCGTGATAGACGCCCGGCGCCACCAGGACCAGGTCGCCGGGGCGGGCGTCATCCACCGCGGCCTGGATGGTGGGGTACGCCACGGGTACCCGCAGGACCCGGTACGGGCCCTCGGGACGTCTCGGCGGTGGGGGGATGACCCGCTCCTCCGACGACCGGCCCGGTGACGCCGGGACCGTCCCTTCGCCCGCCGGCACGGCGTCACCCGCTTCGGCCGCATCCACCACGACGACCCCGGCCATCCCGACGCCGCCGGCCGCGCCGTGGTAGGCGCAGTAGTAGGCATACCGGCCGGGGCGGTCCAATCGCAGCCGAAAGGCCTCGCCTGGAGCCACGAGCCCCGAGTCGAAGGAGCCGTCGTCGGCCATGACGTTGTGCGGATTGCGGCCCTCGTTGACCCACACCACGGTCGCGCCCGCCGGCACCCGCGCCACCGGCGCCTCGAAGAAGTCGTCACCCATCACGACCTCGACCACCGTCTCCCGGGCCAGCGTGCCGGGCCCGACCGCCGCCAGCAGGGCCATGGCAGCCACCGCCGCGGCCATCGCTACCCCGATCCCCGAGCGCGCCCTCCTGCGTGCCTCCGTGCAGCCCCCCATGCTCCGGCCCCCCTCGCGGCGTCCTAGACCGATGTTCGGCAGGGAGCCTCCGACTTCCCCAGCGTCTGGCGCATGACCCAGGCCACGTACCCCGCTGCGGTGGCAAAGGCGGCGCCCGACCGCGCCCGTCCGCTGACGGGGTCCACCGTCTCCGAGACCAATCCGCCGTCCATGGGGGCCCGGGTCAGCAGGTGGGCGGCCCTTCGCCGCATCGCCTCGAGGGAGTCGTCGGTCGCCCCGGCCATGGCCTCCAGCGCGAGCAGCGTGTTGGCCGCCGCCATGGGCCACGGGTGTGGCGAATGGGTGCACCCGGCTTCGCCGAACTCGCCCTCGTACAGGTACGGATTGTGGGGCGAGTGCACCCATCGAATCGTATTGACCACTGCGGGGTGCGTGGGCGGCAGCAGACCCAGCACCCCCAGCAGCTGGAGGCTCCCGGGCGGATCGTCGTAGAGCATGTGGCGGCCGTGGCCGTCCACCGCCCAGGCGACCATGGGGCCCAGGGGCCCCTCGACGATGCCCTGCTGCAGGATGGCCTCCCGTAACGAGCCGGCCGCGTGCCAGGCCCGCCGGGCCACTGCCTCCAGCCCGCTTTGGCGGGCCAGTCGCGCCACGGACATCAAGCCTCGCCAGGCCAGTGCGTTGTCGTAGATGAGGTAGGGGTACGGCGGCGGATCGTCGGATGGGTCGAGAAACGTACGGTACAGAGGCCCCGGGCCCGCCAGCCACTGGAGCTCGTCGACGAATGCGAGAAGCGCCCGCCGCACGTCGGGCTCCTCCAGGAGGCTCTCGTCGCCCGTCGCGTCGACATACCGCTCCAGCGCGACGGGATAAGCGGCCAGCTCGTCCAGCTCGAAGCCGGGGTAGAGCACCGAGCCGTCGATGTACTGGGCATGCATCCCAGGATGCCGCCACCCCCGGCCGAAGGCGAAACGCAGCACCTCCCGGGCCGTGGCGGGCTCCACCGTCAGCAGAGCCGGCAGGCTCCACAGCAGCGAGTCTCGCGCCCAGTAAGCCCCGCTCACGTAGTAGCGCGGGCTGCGGGAGGTGACGGCGACCCACTCCTCCGTGTCGAGGGTGCGCCCGGCAGCGAAGAAGTAGCAGAAGAAGCGGTTGCGGTCGATGCGATCGGCGAGCGTTGCATCCGGCAGGGAGGTTCGGCGAGCGTGCAGCCACGCCCGCGTCTGCTCCAACAGCGCCTGCCATCCACGCCGGCGCAGGTCCACGCCGGTGGTGCGGGCACCATCCTGCTCGGGCGCCACCGTCACGTAGACCACCAGCTCGTCGCGCTCTCCGGCGGCCAGCGTGCGTCGCCGCCCCACCCGCCATCGCACGCCCTGCCCTCGCGCCGGATCGTCGTCGCCCCATTCGACGATGTCCGGACTGCCGTCCCAGCTGACCGCCCACCCCAGCACCGGCCACGCCGAGAGGGCCTCCATGGCCAGGCTGCCGGTCCACGGGTCCTGGCGGCCGCACAGATGGACATTGAGAGGGCGGGAGCGAAACAGCGAGTAGACCATGTGCTCCCAACATCCCTCCACGCCAAAGCTCAGGTCGACCGGTCCCGTGCGGCCGTTGGCGGCCTCGAGCCGGATGAGGACGCCCCGGTGCCCCGGCGGGGCCCAGACGGTGGCCTCGAGCCGGACGCCATCGTGCTCCCACGCCAGGACGGGCACCCAGGCTTCGATCCAGCGCACCTCGGCTTCGGTGGAGGGGCCGACACGCTGTCCGTCGATCTCCCAGAAGAGGCTAAGGAGGTCCGGAGGATCCCCTCCCGGCGCCCAGGGGTCCGGGGCGGCTGCCAGCCCCAGGGAGCCCCGGGCCTGCATGGAGAGCACCTCGATGGTGCGGATACCCCCGTCCCTGGGATCGATGGCCGGCAGCGCCACCCACTCGTTGCCGGTGACCAGGGGCGAGCGGCTCTCCTGGAGCTCCGGCGCCGGCGTCATCAACGGACGGGTGCCCTGTGGAGACGCGTTGCCTGGCATGGGCGGATCGTCCTCTCACTCCTTGAGTCCCGTCAAGGCGATGCCCTGGATGGACTGCCTTTGGAACACCAGAAACGCCACCAGCAATGGCGCGACGGCTACGGTGGCCCCTGCCATTTGCCAGTGGATGTTGGCGATGTACTGGTCGCTGAAGCTTTGAAGGCCGATCGGCAACGTAGGGCTGGCATCAGAATTGGTGACGATCAGCGGCCAGAGGAACTCTTCCCAGTTGGCCACCAGCGTGAAGATACCCAACGCGGCCAGCGCAGGCCGGGTCAGCGGCAGGATGATGCGGAAGAAGATCCGGAGTTCTCCCACCCCATCGATGCGGGCGGCCTCGATTAGGTCATCGGGCAGGGTGCGCATGAACTGGCGCATGACGCTATTGAGCGGGTAGCGGCCGAACGGCAGCCTCGTGAAGACCACGACGAAGTTGTCGACGGTGGGTTCCCTGTCGTCATCACGGTGTCGGCAACCGGTGTCAAGAACCGGCTGAAGAGCAGTTGCTCAGTCATCTCCATCGGCACCTGGAATACGTCAGGCCCGGTACCCGTGGCCAGCGCCGACAGCAGCTTGTCGAAGTACTGTTCGTAAGGAGGGAAGTCGGGGCGAATCGTGATATCGGGATTCTCGGCCTCGAAGTTCTCGATCAGCTCTTCGAGTGCCTCGGCTCGTCCCTCGTGGAAGTGCTGCCAGTGAACGATCGTGACCTGCCCGGCTTCTGCTGGGACAGACAGCACCAGAGCCAACAAGAGTGCACCCCACACGAAGCCTCTGCCCCAGCAACTACCAGTCTCTCGTCGCGTCGCCATCGTCCGACGCCTCCCTTCATCGCAGTCGGACCCTACTCTTGTACCCGGTCTCAAGTTCGTCGAGTAACATCACCCCTTCGGAGCGCCGCTCGCGGTGGCCAGCATCCTGCGCCTGCTACTGGTCCCTGTCAAGTCTGAGCAAGCGCCATCTCGCGGGGCCCCGGGTATGCCGGCTACCTACAACCCCCGCCTCAACACCAGGAAGCCCGCTACCGCCACCACGACGCTGGCAAGGGTACCGACCAGGTAGTACTCGGCGAAGGCCCGGTCCTCCAGTTCCTTGAAGCGGGCGATGGACTTGGCCGCCAGCACGAAGCCGACGGCCGCGGTGGCCTCGAACAGCAGGAACGTCAGGATCAGCGCGCGCTCCAACATCCCGACCAGCATACCGGTGCCGGGAGCCTCGCTGACGCCTCCCTCAGGGGCGGCCGCCCGCGACGCCGGGCGCAGCTGCCATGCCTGGAGCACGAGCCTCACCAGCGGCGCGCCCCCCAGCACCACCGCCAGGTAGACGGCGACCAGGCGCCACCCCTCGGGCGCGCCCAGGTAGGCGACCGGGGAGCTCCCAGCCAGGACGTCCAGCAGCACCCCTGCGGGCGGCCACGGGCGCAGGGCCGCCGGCGGGAGCAGCCGCACGGCGGCGCCGATGATCCACACGTGCAGAGCCTGGTCCAGGAGGAAGGCCCCGACCCCCGGTCGGCGCGAGGTCCCCAACGCCGCGTCGATCGCGACG
>DATCKA010000005.1:0-3819 GCA_036562495.1 Limnochordales bacterium | reverse complement strand
CGGACGAGCCGTCTTCGTCTTCGGAAGCGGGCACTCGGTGCTGCCGGTGCTCGACGTCTTCCCCCGCTACGGCGGCTTCGTCGGCTTCTACCCCCTGGCCGATCCCCGGCTCATGTGGCACTTCCCCATCGGCCCCGGCGGCGCCCGGGAGCTGTTGTGGCTGGAGCGGCAGGAGGGCTACGTGGCCAACTTCCTCAAGAGCCATCCGCTCGGGGCCGGCGACGTCGTGCTGGTCTTCTCCCACGGCGGCCTCAACGCCGCGCCGGTAGAGGTGGCCCTGGCGGGCCGCCAGCGCGGGGCGTCGGTGGTGGCGGCGACCTCCGTGGCCAACGCCCGCACCCACCGGGCGACCCACTCCAGCGGCAAGAGGCTGGCCGACGTGGCCGACGTCGTCATCGACAACTGCGTCCCGCCCGAGGATGCCGTCGTCCGCATCGACGGCTGGCCCTACCCCGTCTCGGCGGTCTCGACCGTCGCGTTCGTCGCCATCGCCCAATCGCTGGTGGCCGAGACGGCGGCTCGCCTCGCCGCCATGGGCGTGGTCAAGGAGTCGTTCGTCTCGCCCAACGTAGAGGGGGTCGAGCCCGGGCACAACGAGCAGGTGTTCGAGGAGTTCGCCGCTTGGGTACGTGGTCTGGCGTCGTCGACGCCTCGGTAGAGAGGAGTGGAGAATCGATGGGACGCAAGCGGCAGAGCCGCCAGTGGACCCTGGTCTGGACAGGCGCCGCCCTGGCCGCGGTCGTCGCCGTGGCCCTGGCAGGACCGGGCACCGCCCTGGCTGCCAGGACCAAGATCGTCTGGCAGGTCCACTGGACCGACTTCCAGATCGACGGCATCTACCAGGGCGATCGGCTGGTGGCGCGAGGACTCCGGCAGTGGGTCGAGGAGTACGAGCGGACCCATCCCGACATCGACATCGAGCTCCAGTCCATCCCGATGGAGGAGTACCTCAACCGGCTCATCGTGGCCCAGGCAGCGGGCACGGGCCCTGACATCATCAGCGTGCTCAACACCTGGGGCCCCCAGCTGGTCTACGATGGCGTGCTCGATCCGGTGCCGGCCGACCTGGTGGCCGACGTCCGCAGCCAGTACATCCCCGTAGCCGTCGAGGGCGCCACCGTCGACGGTCAGATCTGGGGCATTCCGTTCGAGGTGGGCAACTACGCCCTCGTCTACAACAAGAAGCACCTGCAGGAGGCCGGCTTCTCCGGGCCGCCCAGGACCTGGGACGAGCTGGTGCAGATGGGCGCCAAGCTGACCCGTAGGGCGGCCGACGGCACGGTGGAGCGCTACGGCTTCGCCTTCCTGGCCGGCTGGGAGTCGGCCGTGGTGCACCCCTACCTGGGCCTGCTGTGGAGCCTGGGCGGTGACTTCCTGGCGCCCGACTTCAGCCGCGCCACGTTCAACGGCCCGGAGGGCCTGGCGGCCCTGGAGGCCGAGCTGCAGCTCTTCCGCAGCGGGGCCACCGACGTCTCCGCCAGCGTCTGGGAGTTCCCGCAGGGCCGGGTCTCCATGATGATCATGGCCTCGTGGTACGAGTCGAGCCTCAAGCAGGCCTTCGGCTCCGAGTACGAGGCCACCGTGGGCGTGGCGCCCATCCCGGCCATCAACGGCAAGTCGGTCAACGCGGCCTACTCGTGGTGGCTGGGCGTCAATGCCCAGAGCCGGGTCAAGAAGGAGGCCTGGGACTTCATCCGGTGGTTCACCGCCCAGACGCTGCCTGACGGCACCACCCGCATGGGCACCTACCAGGCCGAGAACATCGGCAGCATCCCACCCCGCAAGGGCGACCTGGCCGGCCATCCGGAGCAGCTCGACGACCTGTACACCCGGGTCTTCGTGCAGGAGCTGGCCAACGCTCGTCACGAGCCCAACGTGCTGCAGGGCGCGGAGATCAAGACCATCCTGTGGCACGAGATCGTCGAGGCCTGGCACGGCCGCAAGACGCCCCAGCAGGCCCTCGATGACGCGGCTTCCAAGATCGACGACATCCTGCGGGAGTTCTACGGATGACAGGTCCCGGCGCCGAGGGGTCGGAGCGCGGGCTCCGGCCCCTCGGCCGGCTCCCGCCGCCCGAGGCCTGTCCTCGACGGGAGGCGTGGCAGATGGCACGGAGCCTCAGTAGACGGGCGAGACAGACCGTGGCCGGGTACCTGTTCCTGTCGCCGGCCATCCTCTTCTATCTCGTCTTCCTGCTCTTCCCCGTGGGGCTGTCCGTCTACATCTCCTTCACCAATTGGAACATGCTGGCCCCCCTGGAGCGGGCTCGGTGGGTCGGCTTCTCCAACTACACCTACCTGCTGACCCGTGACGACATGTTCATCGCCTCGCTGAAGAACACCCTGGTCTACGCCCTGGGCACGGTCTTCATCGGCATGGCCATCGCCTTGGGGGTGGCGCTGCTCATCAACAACGTGCGGGGCAGCGCCCTGTGGCGGTTCCTTATCTTCGCCCCCGTGGTGACGCCCGCCATCGCGGTCGGGCGCATCTGGGGCGGCATCTACCACCCCTCCCAGGGCTACCTCAACCAGCTGCTGCGGGCCGTAGGCCTGCCCCCTCAGCAGTGGCTCTCCAGCGCGGAGCTGGCGCTGCCCTCCATCATGGCCACGGCCATCTGGGCCGGGGTGGGAGCCACGGTCATCGTCTTCATCGCGGGGCTGCGCAACATCCCGGCGCAGTACTACGAGGCGGCCCGGATCGACGGCGCTCGTCCGTGGCACGAGTTCTGGCACATCACCCTGCCCATGCTGCGGCCCACCGTGCTGTTCCTCTCGGTGACCGGCCTCATCTCGGCCTGGCAGGTCTTCGACCTGGTCTACTCGATGGCGCTGGGGGGCACCGAGGCCGGGACGACGCCGGCGCGAGCGGTCATGGTGGTGGCGCTCTACCTGTACACGACGGCCTTTCGCAACCTGCGCGCCGGACGGGCCACGGCAGGGGCCATGATCCTGTTCTTCATCATCTTCGGCTTGACGCTGATCTTGCTGCGAGTCTTGAGGCGGGGAGGGCTCGAGGCCTATGAGTAGCCGTGACGCGGGCCCGGCCGCCAGCAGGCGACGGCCACCCTGGCTGGCCGTCGTGGGGACGTTGCGCTTCGTCGTGACGCTGGCGGTGGCCGCGGCCATGTTCCTGCCCTTCTTCTGGATGTTCAGCTCCTCGCTGATGACCTACCAGGAGAGCATCCGGGTGCCGCCGGTCTGGTGGCCCGAGGTGCCCCAGTGGCAGCACTACCTGGAGGTGCTCCGCGACCCGCGGGTGCCGCTGGGCCTCTACTTCAAGAACTCCATCATCGTCTCGTCGGCCGTCACGCTGCTGGTGCTGGTCACCAGCTCCATGGCCGGCTACGCCCTGACCAAGCTGGACTTCCCGGGGCGCGACGCCATCTTCCGGCTCTTCCTGGCCACCATGATGTTCCCGGCCTTCCTCTTCCTGGTGCCGGTCTACTACATCCTCAAGCGCATGCCGCTCATGGGGGGCAACGACATCCTGGGGCTGGGCGGCACCGGCGCGCTGCAGTCACACCTGGCCCTGATCCTGCCCTTCGCCGTCAGCGCCTGGGGCATCTTCCTGATGCGGCAGTTCATGATGTCGGTGCCCGACGAGCTGGTCGACGCAGCCCGCATCGACGGGGCATCGGAGCTCTCCATCTGGAGCCGCATCATGCTGCCTCTCACCCGACCGGCGCTGGCCACCATCGCCATCTTCACCTTCATCGGCCAGTGGAACTACCTGCTCTGGCCCCTCATCGTCACCACCTCGGCCCCGCACCTGGCCACGGTGCCGGTGGGGATCCGGATGATGGCGACGGCGTACAGCACC
>DATCKA010000140.1:0-6719 GCA_036562495.1 Limnochordales bacterium | reverse complement strand
GACTTCCTGCGCACGGTCAAGCGCAAGGAGGTGACCGAGCGCATCCGCGAGTCGCTCAGCTTCGGCGATGCCTGGGAGAATCCCGAGTACGAGGCCGCCAAGGCCGAGCAGGCCTTCGTCGAGGGGCGCATCGCCGAGCTGGAGCAGTTGCTCAAGTCCGCACGGGTGGTGCGCCCGGCCGGTACGGGCCCCGCCGGTGCCAACCGCGAGGTGCGCATCGGCGGCCGCGTGCGCGTGCGAGATCTGGCGACGGGCGAGGAGGAGGTCTATACCATCGTCGGGTCGGCCGAGGCGGACCCGACGCAGCATCGCATCTCCCACCGCTCGCCGGTGGCCCAGGCGCTGTTGGGGCGGCGGGTCGGCGAGACGGTGAGCGTGGAGGTGCCCGCAGGGACGCTGCAGTACCGGATCGAGGCCATCGAGGAGGGGGAGGCGGGGTAGGCGGCGGGGCAGGCGCCCGCGGGTGAGACACCTCCAGCGCATTCGACGCCTTGACACCCATCCGGGCGGTGTGGGATAATCCCGGCGGGCCGGGCGGAGACAGCGCCCGTCTTGGGCGGATAGCTCAGCGGGAGAGCGCCTCCCTTACAAGGAGGAGGTCAACGGTTCGACCCCGTTTCCGCCCACCACCGTTATGAGGGTGTCCATCGTTCGCGGGGCCGTGGTGTAGCGGTTCAACACGCCGGCCTGTCACGCCGGAGATCGCGGGTTCGAATCCCGTCGGTCCCGCCACCTCCTCTCGCTGCCGATCTTCCCGTCTGCCCATCGCCAGCGTTGGCGTTGGCGCGTCCAGCAGCATAGCTCGTCGAGCCGCGGCGACGCCGAAAGGGGCCGCTGGCGGGGCTCCCCACTAGTGGGGCTGCCTGCTAACGGCGCGTCCGATAGTCGTCGGTGCGAGCCGGCAAGGCTCGGGCCTCCTCCGCGGCGAGGGCCACCGCGTCCGTAGGCGTCACGATGCCCAGGGGCTGCTCGTCGGGCTGGCCGTGCTCGGTGATGATGACGGCATCCAGCCGGAGCTGGCCGTGCCGGATGTGCTGCTCAAACATCTCCCGCACCTCGGGCACCGTCGCCTTGCGCCCGACGAAAGCCACCGTGGCCTGGCGGGGCGTCTGCTGCAGCACCCGGGCCAGGGGGACGGGTAGCAGTTGGGAGAAGTCGCGGTCCAGGTGCGCGACCATCCAGCGGGCCAGGATGCCGTCGGTCAAGAGCCCCACGAAGTGGCGCTGCCGGTAGACGGGAAACTGGGAGTAGCCCGTGCGGTGCATGGCCTCCACCGCGTCGCCAAACGTCTGGTCGGCGTCGAGGGTGTAGACCTCGCGGGCGAAGCGGGGCAGGACGGGCTGCGGCTCCGTCAGCTGGCGGTAGATGAAGCGCAGCGTCTCGACCGTCTCGGGAGTGGGATCGGCGAGAGGCGAGGGTAGGGGCTGGTGCACCAGGAGGTTGCGCAGCTCGTTGAAGGCGCGCAGCTCCTGCTCCCAGCGGCGCACGACGGCGCTCCGCTCCCGGACGCGGTGCAGCAGGCGGCCGAACCCCTCTTCCCGGCCGCCTGCCATCTGACGGAGCACGCGCTCGGTGGCGATGAAGAGATCGAGGAACGCCTCGGTTTGCGGATTCACATCGTACCGCCCGGGAAGGGGTTCGGCGGGCACGACCTGGGAGCCTGCTGGCAGCCGGGTCTTGTCATCGGCGTGGCGTCGCCGTAGAATAGGGGCGTCCGGCGGATGCCGGACATCCTCGTGCGGTGCCGAGATAGCTCAGTTGGTAGAGCACGGGACTGAAAATCCCGGTGTCGCCGGTTCGACTCCGGCTCTCGGCACCACTCCTCCCAAAGGTTTGCGAGGTCGACTCCCCGCCACCGCGCGAACACTCGCGCGAACCACTTCACCCCGATAGGGCCGTACCCTCTGGGGCGTCTCCATGGGCTGGATGGGAAGCGGGATGGGAAAGCGCCACGACGGGAGCAGCTTACCCTCCGCAAGCCGGTGGCGACGGCCAGGGCCACCATCTGCGCTGCGCCTGCCTTTCAGACCGGCGAAGGATGAACCCAGACCGATAGCCAAGTAGCCCCTACGTCAGATAGACGGCGACGGCAGGGGGCAGCCGTGGGCGCATCTAGCCCGTCGCCACCCCGGAAGCGAGGCGGCAGCATGTCCAAGCCCCGGATCTTCACGATGAGTTTCGCCAAGGTCTACCCCCACTATGTGGCCAAGGCCGAGAAGAAGGGGCGCACCAAGGAAGAAGTCGACGAGATCATCCGCTGGCTGACCGGCTACAGCCAGGAGGAACTGGAGGCCCACCTGCAGGAAGGCACCGACCTCGAGACCTTCTTCACGCAAGCCCCCCGACCCAACCCGGCGCGGCAGTCGATCACCGGCGTCATCTGCGGCGTCCGCGTGGAGACCATCGAAGACCCCATCATGCGGGAGATCCGCTACCTGGACAAGCTCGTCGACGAGCTGGCCCGGGGCAAGCCGATGGCCAAGATCCTCAGGGGTTGAGTCCGGGACCTTGCGCCAACGCAGGCTGCTCATCGTCAGTGCCGACGACCTCGGGCTCAGCGACGGCGTCACGGAGGCCATCGTCTCGGTCTGGCAGGCCGGTACGGTCACATCGACCTCCGCCATGATCAACGTCGAAGGGGCACCGGAGCGAGTCGCCTCGGTGCATCGACGCTACCCCGAGATGCCCATCGGGCTCCACCTCAACATCACCACGGGTCGCCCGGTCCTCCCGCCGCAGCAGGTGCCTTCGCTGGTCGATGGCCGCGGCTGCTTCTGGCCGGTGGGGCGCCTCATGGAGCGGTTGCCGTCGGTGCGGCCTGAGGAAGTGCGGGCCGAGCTGCAGGCGCAGGCCGAGTTGCTGCTGGCCACGGGGGTGTCGCTGGATCACCTGGACTACCACGAAGCCGTCCTGGCCATGTACGGGCCGCTGTTCGAGGTGGTCAAGGATCTGGCCCGGCAATACCGCGTCCCCGTGCGTCATCCCACGCCCGAATCGCTGTACGGGCACGTGAAGTGGCCCACGGCGGGGGGCGCGGCAGGCGCCACGGTTCGCAAGATGCTCGGCTTCGGCCTGCGCCACCCGGTCGTCGCCTGGCGCCTGATGGCGCACATGAGCCCGGCCGCCCTCAAGGCCAGGGGATCGGCCCTGCGGGCCGAGGGGATCGCCGCCCCGGACTGGTTCATCGACGGGTTTTACGGCCGAGCGAGCGTCGACGACTTCGTCGCGATGCTCCGACAGCTGCCACCCGGCGTGAGCGAGGTGGTGACGCACCCAGGGCGGGTGGACGACCAGCTGAGGGCCCTCGGCGGCGACTACGTGCAGCAGCGGGAAAGGGAGTTGAGCGTGCTGCTCGACCCGAGGGTGCGCACGGCGCTCGACGAGTCAGGGGTCGAACTGGTCGACTACTCGTACGTCGCCGGTGGCGGCGACAGTTCTCCCAGCCTCGCTGAGGCTCCGAGAGGGCACTACAGGCCGGAGACGTAATAGGCTGTCACCCGACAGTGGCAACGATGCTTGCGCCCCACCCGGGCCTGCGAGGGAGAGGGCCATGCCGACGGGTTTCCTCCAGACACCCAGGGCCCCGCAACCCATGAGGTCGAGCGGGTGGCGCCGGCATTATGCTCAGGGAGCGACGGGGAGCTTGCTGCTGGGGCTCCTCGCCGCGGCCATCACCGTCGGCTACGCCGCCTTTTCCCCCTACGGGATGGGGACCCTCCTCGCTGGCACCCTGGCGCTACTGGCCGCCTTGCTGCTGGGCGGCGGGCTGCTCGTCCTGCTGGGGCGCCTTGTGGGGCAACTGCCGACCCGCTACCGATGGAAGCTGACCAGCCTCCTGATCCTCTTCGCCGTGGTTGCCCTTGACGCCATGACCGCCATCGGCGGGGTGCTGGCGGTCTTTGTCGGCTTCGTCCTGGGCCTCTCCTTGCTGGGAGGGGGCCTGGTCAGCCTGGCTCGATACGGCTGGACCGCCATGACCTTTCGGCAACGCCTGGTCACCGGCGGAGGGTTGGCGCTGGGTGTCCTGCTTCTGTCCGCGGTGGGCTGGTTGCTGCTAAGCCCCGGTGCGCCCGCCGATCGGTCGGCCGTCCGCGGCGCGGCCTTGGGCGACGTTCCGCCTCTCGTGGTGCCCGACCCCGCGCTGCCGGGTCCTTACCCTGTGCGCACCCTCACCTACGGTAGCGGCACGGACCGACGTCGGACCGAGTACGGTGCGTCGGTAGACCTGGTCACCCCGACGTACGACGCGTCGCCGTTGCTCGAAGGCTGGTCGTCGCTTCGCCGCCGATATTGGGGATTCGGGCCCGAGTCCGTGCCCCTCAATGCCCGCGTGTGGTATTCCGTGGGCGAAGGGCCGTTTCCCCTCGTGGTCATGGTTCACGGCAATGCGGACATGACCCGGGGATCCGACCGGGGCTATGCGTATCTGGGGGAGCTGCTGGCCAGCCGCGGTTATGTCTTCGTATCCGTGGACGAGAACTTCCTGAACAGGTCGACGGTGGCCGACGTCTTCTCCATCGCCCCCCTGCAGTCTGCGAACGACGTCCGGGCTGTCTTGCTGCTGGAACATCTGAAGTTGTGGCGGGCGTGGAATGAGACGCCCGGGAACCCCTTCTACGGCCAGGTGGACATGGGGAGGATAGCCCTGGGAGGGCATTCCCGAGGCGGGGAAGCGGCGGCCATCGCAGCCGTGTTCAACCGGCTGCCCTACCATCCGGACGACGCGTCCGTCCGGTTCGATTACGGTTTCGCTATCCAGGCCGTCTTCGCCCTCGCGCCCACCGAAGGGCAGTACCGCCCGGCGGGCAGGCCCCTCGTCGTGCAAGACGTCGACTATCTGGTGCTGCACGGTGCCCAGGACATGGATGTCATCACGTTCATGGGCTCTGCGCAGTTCGAGCGCGTGCGGCTGACCCGCGACGGGCGGTTCAAGGCAGCCCTCTACGTAGACGGTGCCAACCACGGCCAGTTCAACACGGTGTGGGGACTGGAGGACCTGCCCTCGCCTGCGCTTCTGCTGTACAACCGCGCGCAGCTCCTCGCCGGTGAGGAGCAACGCCGGATCGCCGCCGTGTACGTCAGCGCCTTCCTGGAGGCATCCTTGCAGGGCCACCGGGAGTACCTGCCCCTCTTCCAGGACGTGCGCACCGGACTGCAGTGGCTGCCCCGCACCCGTTACCTCAGCCGTTACGACGACTCCACCACCATCCCGGTGAGCACCTTCGACGAGGACTTCGACCTGTCCACCACCACCATGCCGGGAGGCCGTCTGCAAGGGGTGGGGCTCACCGAATGGCGGGAAGGCGCCCTGGCAGGCAAGCTCGGCCAGACCTTGGCCCACGCTCTCTTCCTGGGGTGGGATCATGGGCAATCCGAAGACGCCCGGTACACGGTTTGGCTGCCGCCGGCCGGTCCTGCGCTGCAACCCGAGGACATGCTGGTGTTGGATTTCGCGGTTGCCAGGAGCGGGGACGAAGACGGGCGAGTGGATTACACCTTGGAAGTCGTGGACCGGGTCGGTCGAATGGCCCGATTGGCCTTGAGCGAAGTGGCCCCGGCGGGACCAGCCATCACCGCCGAGATTGCCAAGGCCCGCTGGATGAATGTGCTCCTGCCTTCGTCAGAACCGGTGTTTCAAACAGTGGCCGTGCCGCTGACCTGGTTTGCCCGTCGCAACCCGCAGTTGGACCTGGAGAACCTGGCGGCAGTGAGCCTCGTATTCGACCGGACTCCGAGCGGCCGTATCGTCGTGGAGCGACTGGGGTTCAGAAAGAGGTAGCGGCAACACCGGGGCGGGCTCCCGCGCCGCATCGGTCCTCACCCCACCGCCTTCTTCACGACAGCGGCGATCCTTGCCTCTTCCGCGGTACTCAACTCCTTCAGCGCGAAGGCAACCGGCCACATGGACCCTTCGTCGAGGTTCGCCTTATCGGTGAAGCCGAGCGTCGCGTACCTCGTCTTGAACTTCTGCGCGCCTTGGAAGAAGCAGACGACCGCTCCGTTCGCGGCATACGCGGGCATCCCGTACCAGAGTCTCGGGGAGAGCTCTGGCGCGCTGGCCCTGATGATGGAGTGGATTCGCTTGGCCATGGTGCGATCGGGTTCCGGCATCTCCTCGATCGTCGCGAGCACCGCGCTCTCCTCGTCGGCCTTGGCCGCCCGTGAGCCCCGGCGCGCAGCCGCCTTCCGTTCTTCGAGCCGTTCCTTCATCGCGGCTCGCTCCTCAGCAGTGAACCCCTCGAACTTCTCGTCGATGGCTCTGGTGCTCCGAGCGGCCTTCTGCGTCTCCTTCTTTCGGCTCATAGAAGCCTCCTCTTTCTGACGGGGACTGGAACCCAAGAGCGCGTCCAGCTCCTGGGGGTAGTATATGCGCATGTCGATCACCACCTCGCCCGAACCGTCCGGATCGGGATACTCGGCGAACAGGCGGCGCTCCTCGGGGGCACGTATCAACAACCGGGGATCGGGGTTGAAGACGTCGACGAGGAATTGCCCGTCGTCGGCCAGGTACTGCCGGACGCAGCGGAGCATCCGCTAACTCCCGCATGTCGGCCTGTACCCAGGTGACGTTCACCCCGGCCTGAGCCGCCCTCGACGAACGGGGTCAGCCTTCCCAAGCTTCGGGTCGGGGACGCCGCCGGGCAGTTTGCCGGGCGTCGGCTTCCGGGCTCAGCCGCTCCTCCACCGTCTCGACTCGCCCTTCCAAGCTTCGAACCGAC
>DATCKA010000147.1:0-3679 GCA_036562495.1 Limnochordales bacterium | reverse complement strand
TTCACCCCGCGCGTCGGCCAGTGTCTTGCCGTTCTCCCGGGTGATGAGGAGCGCGAGCTCTTCGAAATGCCGCTCCAGCAGCTCCTTGTACCGGAACATCAGACGGGCACGCTCGATGGGCGGCGTCGCTCGCCAGGCCGGGAATGCCCGTGCTGCAGCCGATACTGCCTCCGCCACCTCCTCCTCGGTGGCAAAGGGAACCCACCCGATCACTTCCCCCGTGGCCGGGTTGTAGACGGGCTCGTGCCGCTCAGCCGCGGATGCACGCCAGCGCCCGTCAATCAGGAGAGGAACAGCAGGAGCTGCCTTATCTGCCTGCATGCCCAAGGCCATCACGCGAAACGCCCTCCTTCAACGGTTCGTCAGTTCTTCCACGGTGGTCATCTCGTGACCGCGTAGGAGCGCCTCGACTTCTTCCCGTGTCGGCATGGCCTCGGAACAACTATGGCGGCTGACGACAATGGCCCCGGCCGCATTGGCGAACTCAAGGCAGCGTGCCAGGGGCCACCCTTGCAGGAGCCCATAACAGAAGGCAGCCCCGAAGCCGTCACCGGCTCCCAGCGTGTTCACCACATTCACCGGCCGGGGAGGTACCCGCAGTACCTTCTCGTCGTGGAACAGCAGGGCACCCGCTCCACCCCGTTTCGCAACAATCACCGTCGGCCCGAGAGAGCGGAGCCGGGCTGCCGCCTGCGACGGGTCCCGGGACTCGCCTGCCATCTCGAGTTCCGGTTCATTGGCCAGAACCACATCGCTGAGACGCAGGGCGAGACGATACACCACGCGGGCTTCCTCCAGCGATTGCCAGAACATGGGTCGCCAATCGAGGTCAAAGACGACGGTACCCCCCGCCCCGTGCACCTCTTCCGCTGCCCGCAGGGCCGCTTCCCGCGAGGGGGACTCTGAAAGGGCCGTCCCGGTTAGCACGAGCATCCGAGCCTGGCGGAGCGCATCGAGCACCAGATCCGCAATCTCGACCTTGATATCCGCACAGGGTTTCCGGTAGAAGAGAACCGTCGAGTCGTGGGGAGGAAAGATGGCAGCGAAAGCCAGGCCGGTAGGGAAGCGCTCGTCGACCCGTACCATGGTCGTATCGACGCCCTCGGCTCGCAGGCGGCTGAGCAAGAACTCGCCGAAGGCATCGGCGCCGACACGGCTAATGAGGCCTGCTCGGGCTCCCAAGCGTGCAAGCCCCACGGCCATGTTGCCTGCCGAGCCGCCCAGGTACTTACGAAACGTCTGTACCTGCTGGAGGGGGGTGTGCAACTGCTCCGCGTAGAGATCGACGATCACTCGACCGAGCGTGAAAACCTCAGCCCCCATGCCATCACTCCCCTTAGCCTCGGACCAGGGTCACCAACCGGGCAGCTATCGTTTCGGGCTCCCAGCCCGTAGCCGGATACAGGACATTGCGACCGATCATGACACCCCGAGCGTTCGGTGCGGCCGCCAGCGCCGTCTCCACGGCGTCGAGAAACGCCCCGGGATCCCGGGCACTTTCACCACCAAGCAGAAGAATGGGGCAGGTCGTCGCCCTGGCCACGCGTGCGAAATCTGCTACGATGGGGAGCTTCAGCCACGTCCGCGTGCTGGTAGAGCCAAGAGCGGACGCCACACCCACGAGGGGCGTCAAGGCATCGGCCGTGCGGATCACTTCTGGCCGCCCGGAATCCCCTCGCTGGACTGGTAGCGGCTCGACAAACGCATGCAACCCGCAACGCCCGATCTGTTCCATCGCCTGGGCGGCGTGTTCGAGGGTGCGGAGGCTGTCCCGGTCACGGAGATCGACACGCAGGAGGAGCTTCAGTCCATCCAGGCCTGCACGCTCTGCTCCTTCCGGCGTGTATCCGGTGGGCGGATCATCCAGCTCCCATACAGCTCCCGCTAGGCCCCCACGGTTTAACGAACCAATCAGGACTTTCCCGGCCAGGAAGTCGGGGCCGCCCCGCTCCACGACAAGATCGCGGAGGAGGGCCAATTCTTCCAGGACATCGGCGGTGCCCAGAACTCCGTCGACCCCTGGCACTGCCAACACCCTCACGAGGCGCCGGAGAAAATCCCAGCGGTCTGCCATAGCCCAGGGGTCGTCGCCTGCCCGCAGGACCCCGCGGGCAGGATGGTCCGCGGCGATGATGACCAGCTTGCCGTCCGGCGCCAGTTGCCCGCGACGGCGGCGTTGCCGCATGGCCTGCTGCATTCTCTCCGGCTCACGGGCGCGTATGTCGATAAGCTCCCGGTACAGGTCATCGGCCAGCCACGGCCTCATGCCGAATCCCCCCGCGCCTCTCCCGGCATACGGGTCTCCTGAGCAACCTCCGGTTTCTGCCAGTTCATCAGATGGGCGTAGACGGGGTCCACCCGGAAGTTCCAAGCTCGCCGGTGGCCGGCCATGGCGTTCAGGTAATAGCAGTCGAATCCAGGCGTGGCGGCCACGGGGTGATACCCCCGCGGAACGCAGACGAGATCCCCGTCACGCACCGCCACGGAGGCGTCCAGGCTTCCGTCGGGGGTGTAGACCCGTTGCAAGGCGAAGCCGGTGGAAGGATGAATTTGGTAATAGTAGACCTCCTCCAAATAGGCCTCGTGGGGAGGTTCTTCCGTGTCATGCTTGTGGGGTGGGAAGGAAGACCAGTTTCCCCCCGGCGTGTATACCTCCACTAGAATGAGCCGCGCTGCGGGCACGGAGGGCGGCAGAATGTGGTGGATGGTGCGAGCGGTGTTCCCGGCCCCTCGCTCCTCAATGACCACTTCATCCGGCCGAATGACCCGCGGTCCGAACCCACGTTCCGCCGGGGCTTCCACCAGGGCGACGTGGGCATGCGTCACCGCGGCCACCCTGGCCTCGCAGTACGGCGGCACGAGTACGGCCCATGGAGGAACCCTCTCCCAGACATCGCTGCGACCGGCACATGTCCACCGATCCGAACCTGCCGTCACGGACATCGTCCCGCTCAGCAGAACCACCGCCAGCTCTCTCGGCCCGGCCGCAAGACGCAGTTCCTCGCCGGGGTTCAGGCGTCGGGCGCGAAAGCTCAAGTAGCGCCAACCCGCTTGGGCGGGGGTGACCCCAACCTCCCCCGTCGGGGCGGGACGGAGGAGCACATTCATAGACCGATCACCTCCCGCAGGTATCGCCGTGCCGCCCGGGCAGCATCAAAAGGAGGGTAGCGGCGCGGATCCTGCTCGACCTCCACGATCAGCCAGCCGGCATACCCGCCCGCAAGCAACGGGCTCAGGAACTCACGAAAATCGAGTCCTCCGTCGCCAGGGGGACAGAAGACATTGTTCCGGACGGCCTCCTTAAACGTCCAAGAGGCCTCCCTGGCGCGTCGGACCACCTCCGGGCGGACGTCCTTCAAGTGCACGTGGCGTACACGCGTCCGGAACTCCTCCAGAACGGCGAGGGGATCCTCACCGGCCAGGAGCATGTGCCCGGTGTCCGCGCAGAGTCCCACGTGCAGTGGGTCGGTTCCCGCGAGCACCGTCCTGATTTCTGACATCCGTTCGACCGCCGTGCCTACATGGGGGTGAAAACACAGCTTTACTCCGCGCTCACTCGCGTAACGCCCCAGCTCGTTAAGGCCCCGGGTGAGCAACGCCCAGCCCTCACGATCCAACGGCTGTACTGTCTGCCCTTCTCCGCGGCGGTCCCAATGCAGCGAGCCCGTTCCTTCGGCGA
>DATCKA010000121.1:0-10211 GCA_036562495.1 Limnochordales bacterium | reverse complement strand
TTTATACTGGTCTCGACCGCTGGTCCGTCAGCAGCGACCACGGACGGCAACCTTACGCCCCAGCGTTCTCCAGTTGGCAAGCATGGCCAGCGCGTAAGCGGGAAGCAGACAGGAAGGGAGGCAGCAGGCCAATGGCCGCGCGTGAGCGAGGCGGAGAACGAGAGAAAGAGAAGGAGAAGAAGCACCGGCGAGGCCGCGGCGAAGGAGCCGTGTTCCAGCGGAAGGACGGCAGATGGGTTGCCGAACTCAACCTCGGCTACGGTCCCGACGGCCGGCGTCGGCGCGTCACGGTCTACGCCACAACGAAGAGCAAGACGCCCTTCAGGGCCTGCCCGTGAAGCCCGAGAAGATCACGGTGCGGTGAGGAAAGGGCTCATTGCCCGAAACCCGGCGAAGCTCGCGGCAAAGCGTACCAGCGGTCGCAAAGAAGCCCGGTTCATGACACCCGAAGAGATTCGCTGGCTGCTGGAGGGCGCCAAAGGGGAGCGGTTGGAGGACGCCTTCTTGGTGCTCCTGCACACGGGGCTACGCATCGGCGAACTGCTCGGCTTGACGTGGGACGCCGTCGACCTGGCGAAGGGCACCCTTACCGTGCGCCAGGCGCTGCACGAGGAGAATGGTCGGGTGTACCTGGGCGACGTGAAGACGAAGGCGGCCCGGCGCACCATCACCCTCCCGAACGTCGCCGTCGAGGCGCTTCGCCGGTGGCGGCGACGGCAAGCCGAGGAGCGGCTTCGGGCGGGAGCAGCCTGGCAGAATGAAACGAACCTGCTCTTCACGAGCCGGACCGGGGGCCATTACGGCGGTCGAACGTAGACGGCCGGGACCTGGCTCGTGTTATCAGGAAGGCCCGCCAGAAAGCGGCAGAGGCCTATGAGAAGGCTGGCATGAGCCGGAGCGAGGCCCAGGCAGCCGCCGCGAAGCTACTGGAGGGCGTGACCCTGCACAGCTTCCGCCACACCCACGCCGCCCTCCTCATTGCCCAGGGGGTCGACATCATGACGGTCTCCCGGCGGCTCGGGCATGAGAACATCCGGATCACGCTGGACCTCTACGGGCATCTGTTGCCGGGGCAGGACGAGAAGGCGGCCGCCGCCCTGGACGGGTTCCTCGCGAATCTGGCGCGTTAGGCTGTAGTTAGGCTGTAGTTGCCCGCTCTGGCTGTACCTGCCGGACAGGAGGCCCGCTCACGATTCCCGTCGTGACGGGCTTTTTCGATGGTGGGCGAGAAGGGAATCGAACCCCTGACCTCCACGATGTCAACGTGGCGCTCTCACCAACTGAGCTACTCGCCCACCGTCACGCAGGCGGGTCGACCGGCGACTGCCGGCCGAGACCCAGCATACCGCCCGAGGCTCGGGCCGTCAAGGGCGGAGAGGTGCGAGAGTCGATCAGGCCCCACGGCGAACTGCGGATACGACGGCTCGCCGGGTCTCGCGCGTCTCCGGGGCCCGCCAGGCGAAGAGCAGGGCGACGGTCGCCAGCAGCGCCGCATTGAGGATGAGCGCCCACGAGAGCCCGAGCCGGTCCGCCACGGCCCCCGCGACCACCGGCCCCGCCACCATCCCGGCGTCCATGATGGTGCGGTAGAGGCCCATGCTGACCCCGAAGGCCTGGGGCGGCAGGATGTCGCTGACGTAAGCCGCGGGCGCCGGCCCCGCCACGCCCGTCCCGAGCCCCAGCACGGCGGCGGCCAGCACGTACTGCGGGTAGTCGCGAGCACCCGTGAAGAGCAACAGCGACGTGGCGCTCACCACGAGCCCCGGCACGATGGCCACCTTGCGGCCGTATCGATCCACGACCCGCCCGGTCATCACCAGGAGTGCCAGGTTGAGCACCGCGGCCACGGTCAGGGCCATGCCGATGCGGCTCTCCGACAGGCCCAGCTCGTTCCCGCCCAAGAGAGGGATGACGGTGCCCCGTGCCCCGGTACGGGTGTAGGCGATGGCGAAGGCCACGAGGCAGACCAGCACGAAGTCGGCCCGCCGCAGCAGCCAGGCCGGCCCCTGGCCCTCCGTCGGATCGGCGTCGGGCGCCGGGCGTGGCCGGCGCCGTGCGTCCGGACGTCCCTCGTCGCCCTCTCGCTGCTCGGCGGAGGCCGTCTGCCCGGCCAGCACTCGCTCGGCCGCCGCACCGGGGACGGCCACGAGAGTGACCAAGGCGGCCAGCACGGCCATCGCGGCATAGGCCCAAAACGGGGAGGCCAGCCCGAAGTGCTCCGCCGTGAAGCCCCCGATGGTGGGGCCGAAGCTCTGCCCCACCAGCATGCTGCCCTGGTAGTAGCTCATCATCCGGCCCCGGATGTCGGGTGGACTCACCCTGCCGACGAAGCTGTAGCCGGCCACCATGTAGAGGGCCGATCCGACGCCCTGTAGCGCCCGCGCCAGCACCAGCAGCGAGAACCGGTCCACCACCGCCGCGGCCACCGAGGCGCCCCCGACGATGAGGCAACCGGCCACCATGGTGGTGCGGGTACCCAGCCGGTCGGCGAGTCTGCCACCCGGGATGTCCACCAGGATGCGCGCCACCCCGAAGGCGCTCACCAGCAGCCCCACCACGGCCATGCCGACCCCGAAGGACTGCCCGTACAGGGCCAGCACCGGGGAGACCAGGTTGCCGCCGAGCATCAGCAGGACGGTCGTGATGGAGACGCCGACGACCGAGGAGACGACGCTGACCGAGCGAGACCGAGGCAGGTGCATGCTTCGCGGGTTCGACGCTTGGTCGGGAAAGCCTTCCGCGGGAGAGGTGCCTGGAGGCGGCGGCCGGACTCGAACCGGCGGATAGGAGTTTTGCAGACTCCCGCCTTAGCCCCTTGGCTACGCCGCCTCGAACTCCGCCCTCATGATAGCGGGGGCGAGCCGGCCCGTCAACAAGAAAGGGGGCTGACAACAGCCCCCGCTAGAGGCCTCCTGCACGGCCGTCCGCCACCGGCGACGGCCGACCGCCTCAATGCAGCGTGCCGCCGTCCCGTCCGTAGGTCATCCCGGTCGTGACCGGAGCGCCCTGCAGGTACTGGCGGACCCGCTGGATCTGCTGGTGTTCGGCAGGGCTGGCCGGCAGGTACCAGCCCTTCTGCTCCGCCAGGCGGTACATCTCCCACTGGGCCGCCTCGCAAAACTGGCGCATCTGCATCAGCGTATTGCGCAGATCGGCGTTGGAGCACTCGATGGCGGCCTTGGTCAGCCCGACGCACTGGTGCTTGAGCATGTCCAGGACGTCGGAGCCCATCTCCTTGTCCTGAAAGGGCACGACTCCCATCTCCTCTCAGCCCAGGAAGGTCATGAGGCGCTGGACGTTGTCGTTGGCCTGCCGGGCGATGTGCTCCACCTGCTGCTTGAGCTCGGGATCCCGGCAGGCCTGGGAGTAGGCGTTGAGCTTCTCCACGGTGAGCTTCTGCTCGCCGATGATGTGCCGCAGTTGCTCGAGCTCCAGGGCGGTGAGGTGCGCCATCCAGGGTTCCCCCTCTCCGGTGTGGTTGCTCGGCGCGGCTTCGAAGCGGCGCCGCCCGGTAGTATGCGCCTCATGGCGTTGCCAACATGAATCGGCTCCCCACGGGGAATGCTGGCCAACGGCGAGCGAATCGAGGGCTTGCCGGGACGAGAGCATGATCAGACTGGGCGCGTGGCGACGACATCGACAACCCATCGAGCAACGCCTGCAGGAACTCGGCCGGTGGATGGACGGGCGTGGCTTTCGCCTCGAGGTGGCGCAGGAGCTCGCGGGCGACTACGTCTTCTTCGTCTGCCGGGGAGGCCCCGAGAGCGTGGCGTCGGCATGGACCCCCATCCTGCGGTCCCAGCTGGCCTCGGCCGTCTCGGAGCTGATCGTGGGGCCGATGGCGACGCGCTGGCTCATTCGCTGGCTGACGGTAGAGGCTCGTGCCCGGCGATACTCCCTGGGCATCGGCGTACGCGAGCGGGCCCTGCAGATGGCGCGCCAGCTGGTGGAGGCTCCGCCCGTCGAGGCGACCGTCTCTGTCTCTGCCCAGCCGGCACGTGCCTCGGTCGCAGCGGGCCTCGGGCCCGGCGCGTCCGGCACCTCCACGGCGACGGGCAACCTGGGCCGCTGGCAGGCCTACCTGAGCCGGTGCCTGGTGGAGGCCTTGTCGTCGCAGCCTCTCGTGGTCGTCGAGTCGGTCGCCTGCTTCCCGGCCCCATCCTTCGTGGGGGCTCTACGGCGGGCGGCATCCGCCGCCGTGCAGGAGCTGGTGGCCGAGCGCGACGAGCAGCGTGCGTCGCTGCCGTGGCGCAGCCTCTGGATGGGGCCACCGCCACGGGCGTACGAGGTGCACGTGTTCCGGTCCGCCGACGGGGGCTACCAGCTCCTGGATCGATGGGGCGAGCCGGCGGGCCGGCGCTGGCTGGGCGACGCCGCACGGGAGGTGGCCTCGGAGGAGACAGTGGTGGCCCATCTCGTGCGACTGGGGCCCCGGCGCATCGTCCTGCACCTGCCGGACGAGACCCCGGTGAAGGCTGCCGTGCGGGCCGCCTTTCCCGGGCGCGTGCACGCCTGTCACGGCTGTCCCCGATGTCTCCTTGCCCGGACAGGCCAGGAGGTGCCGAGCCCCTCCCGCTGAGCGAGGCGGTGGCCCCCAGGAGAGCCGGCAGGCGGTGCCGAAACGGCCGGGCGTGTGGGGAGGCACGACCCGATGCCGTGGCCCTTGCTCATGCTCCCGGTGACGGCCGCCCTGGTCGGGTGGGTCACCAACGTGGTGGCCGTCCGGTTGCTCTTCCACCCCCAGCGCCCCGTCCGCATCCCCTGGACCCGATGGTCCATCCAGGGCGTCATCCCTCGCCGCCAGGCGGCCATCGCGGCCAGCATCGGACGCCTGGTGGAGGAGCGGCTGCTCCAACCCCGAGACCTGCTGGCGTCGGTCGACGGCTCGTTGCGGGCCGAGGTGGCAGCGGCGCTGGAGGGCTACGTGGTTCGGCGGCTGGAGGCGGCCCTCCCGGGGTGGGTACCGTCAGGGGTCCGCTCGGCCGTCAAGCGCTACGCGGCCGACCGGATGCGCCGGGAGGCGGATGGAGCCCTCGATAGCGTCATCGAGCGATTGCAGCAGCGGCTCGCCTCCGAGCTCCGGGTGGGGTCCTTGGTGACGGAGCGGGTGCGGGAGCTGGAGCTGGCCGACTTCGAGGCCTCGCTGGTGGGCATCATCGGCACCGAACTGCGATGGATCGAGATCCTGGGCGCCGTCATGGGCTTCGCCATCGGGCTGGTGCAGATGCTCATCGCCTGGCCGTGGTGAGCCGGAGGGCGCGGCTGCCCGGGTTGACGACCTGCAAGAGCACCGGTAGGATGGGGCCAAGTCGAGTCGCGTGCCGGCGATGAACGGGACGAGTAGGCAGGTCGTCCCGGGCGTCAAGAGAGCGACGGCCCCGTGCGGACCGAGCGCGGGGCTGCGAGCCGTCGCCGCCCGCCCTGTCGAAGACCCCCCGGGAGCCGCGGCCCCAAAGGTCCGTCCGGCGGTGACCGTGCCGTCGGGGGCCGAGTAGGAGCCGCCGGGAGGCCCGTTACAGCCATCGAGCCACGAGAGGGCCGGCCGCGCCCTGGGGCGGGCCGGCCAAGCGGGGTGGGACCGCGGGAGCCAGGGGCTCCCGTCCCGGCAGGGACGGGAGCCCTTTGATTTTGGAGCGCAGCCGAGGATGGCAGCCGATCAGGACGGGGGATGGAGGTCGCACAGGATGGCGCAGGTTTGGATGAAGTCACCGGACGGGCAGACCGTCTCCGTGGAGGCCCGGCCCGAGGAAACGGTCCGGGAGGTCGCCGAACGGCTGGCGCCGGAGGCGGCCCGACGGGCCGTGGTCGCCCGACTGAATGGTGCTCTGGTGGATCTGGCGCACCGCGTGGGCGAGGGGGGGCAACTGGAGCTGTTCGACCCCTTCTCGCCCGTGGGGCTCGACGTCGTGCGCCACAGCACCGCGCACCTGATGGCGCAGGCGTTGCAACGGCTGCTGCCGGGCACGCGCCTGGCCATCGGGCCGACCATCGAGGACGGCTTCTACTATGACGTGGCGCCGCCCCGCCCGCTCTCCGCCGACGACCTGCCCGCCATCGAGGCCGAGATGCGGCGGATCGTCGAGGAGGACCTGCCCATCGTGCGGGAGGAGATGCCGCGGGAGCAGGCGCTCGAGTTCTTCCGGGCGCGCGGCGACAAGTACAAGGTGGAGATCCTGGAGGAGCTGGACCAGCCGACGGTCAGCCTTTACCGTCAGGGCGAGTTCGTGGATCTCTGCCGGGGGCCCCACGTCCCCAGCACGGGACGGCTGGGTCACTTCCGGCTGCTCAACCTGGCGGGCGCCTACTGGCGCGGCGACGCGCGCCGGGATCAGCTCACCCGCATCTACGGCACCGCCTTCCCCACCGAGGAGGCGCTGCAGGAGCACGTGCGGATGCTGGAGGAGGCGGCCCGGCGGGATCACCGCCGCATCGGCCGGGAGCTGGGGCTCTTCCTGTGGGTGGACGAGGGGCCTGGCTTCCCCTTTTTCCTGCCCAACGGGGTCATCGTGCGCAACGCGCTGGTGGAGTTCTCACGGGCCGAGCAGCGCCGGCGCGGCTATCAGGAGATCATGACCCCGCTCATCCTGCGTGACACGCTCTGGCGGCGCTCGGGCCATTACGACCACTACCGGGAGAACATGTATTTCACCGAGATCGAGGGCGAGAGCTTCGCCATCAAGCCCATGAACTGCCCGGGCGCCTACCTGGTGTTTGCCAGCGACGTGCGGAGCTACCGGGATCTCCCGCTTCGGCTGATGGAGTTTGGGCTGGTGCACCGCCACGAGCTGTCGGGGGTGCTCAACGGCCTCAAGCGGGTGCGGGCCTTCACCCAGGATGACGCCCACATCTTCCTGCGACCCGACCAGATCGCCGACGAGGTCATGGCTGTGCTCGAGCTCATCGAGCACATCTACGGCGCCTTCGGCTTCCCGTACAGCATCGAGCTGTCGACCCGTCCGGACAATGCCATGGGGCCGGAGGAGCTGTGGGAGCGCGCCACCCAGGCCTTGCGGGAGGCCCTCGACAAGAGCGGCCGGCCCTATCAGGTCAACGAGGGGGAGGGCGCCTTCTACGGGCCCAAGATCGACTTCCACGTCCGAGACAGCCTGGGGCGGAGCTGGCAGTGCGGGACCGTGCAGCTGGACCTGATGGCGGCCGAGCGCTTCGATCTCACCTACGTGGGACCCGACGGCCAGCGGCACCGCCCCGTCGTGATCCACCGGGCGCTGTTCGGCAGCCTGGAGCGATTCATCGCCGTGCTGGTGGAGCATTACGCAGGGGCCCTGCCCGTCTGGCTGTCGCCCGTGCAGCTCCGGCTCATCCCGGTGGCCGACCGGCACCGGGAGCGTGCGGAGGCGGTGGCCGCCGAGCTGAGGGAGGCCGGCCTGCGAGTCGACGTGGACGGGCGTGACGAGAAGGTGGGCTACAAGATCCGCGACGCCCAGCTCAAGAAGATCCCCTACATGGCGGTCGTGGGCGACCGGGAGGTGGAGTCGGGCCAGTTGTCGGTGCGCCACCGCACCGAGGGCGAGCTGGGAGCCATGAGCGTGGAGGCCGTCAAGCAGCGGCTCCTGCAGGAGATCCAGGCCCGCCGGTGAAGCCGCACCGGCGGGCCCGACCGGGTCCGCCGGCCCGATGGGACGCGGGCGGGACGTTGACGGGGCTTCGCCGGGCGTGTTAGAATCGCCCCGCACCGTAGCTGAGCGGAATCCTCACGGGCTTCGCGGGGGTGGGATCATCAAGCAAGAGCTTCGCATCAACGAGGAGATCCGGGCACGAGAGGTGCGGGTCATCAGTCCCGATGGCCAGCAGCTCGGGGTAATGCCGGTGCGGGAAGCGCTGAGGCTGGCCCATGAGCGGCAACTCGACCTCGTCGAGATCGCGCCGCATGCCGATCCGCCCGTCTGCCGGATCATGGACTACGGCAAGTACAAGTACGAGCAGAGCAAGAAAGAGCGCGAAGCCCGCAAGCGCCAAAAGATCGTCGACGTCAAAGAGATCCGCATGAGCCCCAAGATCGAGGATCATGACTTCGACGTCAAGGCACGCTCAGCCGCACGGTTCCTCTCGGATGGCGACAAGGTCAAGATCACGGTGCGCTTCCGCGGACGCGAGATCGTCCATGCCGACCTGGCCAAGGAGATGCTGGAGCAGCTCGTCGCCAAGCTGGGTCCGCTGTGTACCGTGGAGCGCCCGCCCAGGGTAGAGGGGCGCGCCATGATCATGGTGCTGGCCCCCCGGCCGGGGGCCGGCCAGAGCGCTCAGAGCGCCCAGAGCGACAACGCCCAGCGTCCTGCTGCGACGGCCGCGCCGAGCGGCGGTCAGCCCCAGGCGGCCGCGGCCCGCGTCAGCGGGAGCGTCAAGGCTGCTGCCGCAGAAGGGTGACGCAGAGCCAGATGCCCAAGATGAAGACCCGCCGCAGCGCCTTCAAGCGCTTCAAGATGACCGCCAGCGGCAAGCTGCGCAGGAAGCACGCCTTCCACAGCCACATCCTGGGCCCCAAGCGGCCCAAGCGCAAGCGCCGGCTGGTCGGCGACGCCTTCGTCGACGAGCGCGACCAGCGCAGGATCCTGGGGCAGTTGCCGTACACGCAGCATCTGTGAGATACGGCTCTTGCCGCTGACGGACGAGGAGGACGACGGCTCGGATGCCCAGGGTGAAGGGTGGCCCGTACACTCGGCGGCGCCACCGCAAGATCGTCAAGCTGGCCAAGGGATACTGGGGCGCCCGGCATCGATGGTTTCGCATGGCCAACCAGTCGCTGCTCAAGGCGTGGAGCCATGCCTATCGCCATCGCCGGTTGCGCAAGCGTGACTTCCGCCGCCTCTGGATCATCCGCATCAACGCGGCGGTGCGACCGCACGGCCTCACGTACAGCCGACTCATGGCGGGGCTCAAGCGGGCCGGCGTCGTCATCAACCGCAAGATGCTGGCCGACCTGGCCGTGCGGGACCCGGAGGGCTTCGCCCGGCTGGTCGAGCGGGCTCGCCAGGCTCTCCCGGTGACGTCCCCGGCCGCGTAAGCCTGGCAGGCGCTCAGGTGGCGTCCGGCCTGGGGCATTCGCCATGCGGCGACGTCGACAGCGGCAGTTCGTCGTGATCGGGTTGGGCGCCTTCGGCTCCAGCGTGGCGGCCACGCTCTACGAGCTGGGGCAGGAGGTCCTGGCCGCCGACTCCTGCGAGGAGCGGGTCCAGGAGATGGCGCCCTACGTCACGCACGCCGTCCAGGTGGACGCGACCGACGAGCAAGCCCTCAAGGCCCTCGGGATCCGCAACTTCGACGTCGCCGTGGTGGCCATCGGCGACATCGAGGCCAACATCCTGGCCACCTCGCTGGTCAAGGGGCTCGGGGTGCCCTACGTGGTGGCCCGAGCGGTCAGCGAGGTGCATGGCCGCGTGCTGGAGCGGGTGGGCGCCGACCGGGTGGTGCGTCCCGAGCGCGACATGGGCATCCGTGTCGCGCACACGCTGCTCTCGGGCAACCTGATCGAGTACGTCGAGCTGATCCCCGGCTACAGCGTCGTGGAGGTCATGGCCAAGGAGGCCTTCGTGGGCCGGTCCCTGCGGGAACTGGACCTGCGGGCCAAGTACGGCATCAACATCCTGGCCATTCGCCGCGGGGACCGGGTCCTGCCGGTGCCCAGCCCTGACACCGTCATCCAAGCCGGCGACATCTTGCTGGCCATGGGCGAAGATGAGCGACTCGAGGAGCTCGAGGCCCTATCTTGAGAGTCCCCGCCACCCCCTCGTCAAAGAGCTGCGACGGCTCCTGACCAAGCCGGCCGAGCGTCGTGCCCGGCGGCAATGGGTCGTGGAGGGGCCGCGCCTCATCGAGGACGCGCTGCGGGCCGGGCTGGTCGTGCGGCATCTGCTGGTGGCGCGGCGTTTGGCGGAGGCCCAGGGCGGCGGCGATGTCACGGCCGCGCTCATCGCCGAGGTCGAGCGGCAGGGGGGCCGGGTGTCGCTCTGCAGCGATCGCATCGTCTCCCTGCTTGCCGACACCGCCCATCCCCAGGGCGTGATCGCGCTCGTCGAAGGGGAGCTGCCGGCCCTGCCGCCTCCGGACAGGCTTCGCCCTCCGATCCTGATGCTGGACGGCGTGCAGGACCCCGGCAACGTGGGGACCATCCTGCGCTCGGCAGCGGCCGCCGGGGTCGGCGCCGTGGTCCTGGATGCCGGGTGCGCCGACCTCTCCCATCCCAAGGTCATCCG
>DATCKA010000078.1:0-8530 GCA_036562495.1 Limnochordales bacterium | reverse complement strand
GGATTCGGCTACGACCCCGTCTTCTGGGTGCCCGAGGCGAGCAGGAGCCTCGCGGAGCTGTCGCTGGAGGAGAAGAACCGCCTCTCGCACCGGGCCCGTGCCTGGCGCAAGGCCGAGCGGCTGGTGGCGGAGCGGTTGCTGGAGGGTGGTCGGGGCGCCGGGATTTGAACCCGGGACCTACTGCTCCCAAAGCAGTCGCGCTGCCAAGCTGCGCCACGCCCCGGTGACCTTCCCCATCCTAACGTGACGAGCGGCCGGCCGTCAACGCGGGGCTGGGATGCGCTGGAAACGCACCTCGTCGTCTGCATGCCCCTCTGCTGTGGCACCCCCGGTGGGCAAGACTAACGGCGAAGGATCCAACGGCTCGTCGCGGGGGTGAGCGCGGGTGCCGGTCGACGAACCCTCCTCCGGGGGCCGTCACGGCGGCGACGGGGCCGCCGTAGGGCAGACGGCCATCAAGTGGTCGGCCATCGTCATCATCGTGCTGGCCATCCTCTACTTCCTCGCTCGCTTCGTGATCCCGCTGCTGCCGGGCGCCTGAGCGGGCGCCACTGCCGGCAGGCGGACCGGGCCAGAGGAGCGGCCACGCTCGTCCAACCGCGGGGCCCATGAGCGGCCCGCCGGTGCGCCGCGACGGGCGACCGCCCCTCGCCCGGTGCATCGGTCGCGTTAGTCAGATTCCCACCGTACCCACGTTAGGACGTCTGCACCTTTGCCGTAAGGGTTGTCGGTATTACCGTTGAAACGGTGGCTCCGGCTACCAGTGGCGAGGGGGCTGACGCTGGTGCGCGTCCTGACGCATGACGTCCTCATCCTTGGTAGCGGTCTCGCCGGGTTGCGGGCGGCCCTGGAGGTGCTCTGGGTGGCCGACGGCCGCCTCGACCTGGCCATCCTCTCCAAGACCCAGTTGATGCGAGCCCACTCGGTGGCGGCGGAGGGCGGCACCGCCGCCGTGCTCAACCCGGAGGAGGGCGACAGCCTCGAGCTCCACGCCTGGGACACGGTCAAGGGCAGCGACTTCCTGGCCGACCAGGACGCCGTCATGCGCTTCGTGGAGGCCATGCCCCAGGAGATCCTGCGCCTCGAACACTGGGGCATCCCCTGGTCACGCAGGCCCGACGGCCACATCAACCAGCGCCCCTTCGGCGGCCACAGCTTCCCCCGGGCGACGTTCGCCGCGGACAAGACGGGCTTCTTCGAGATGCAGACCCTCTACGACACGCTGCAGCGCTTCGGCCGCTTCACCCGCTACGACGAGTGGATGGCGACCCGGATCATCGTCGAGGAGGGCGAGTTCGCCGGCGTCACGGCGTGGGACATGACCACGGGGGAGTTCGCCCTGCTGCGGGCCAAGGCCCTCATCATCGCCACCGGCGGCTTCATGCGGGTCTTCGGCTTCACCACCTACTCGTACACGGTGACGGGCGATGGCATGGCCATGGCCTACCGGGCAGGGCTGCCGCTCAAGGACATGGAGTTCGTGCAGTTTCACCCGACCGGGCTGGTGCCCTCCGGGATCCTCATCACCGAGGCGGCACGGGGCGAGGGAGGGTACCTGCGCAACCGCGACGGTCGGCGCTTCATGGAGGATCACGCTCCCAAGCTCATGGAGCTCGCCCCCCGCGACATCGTGGCGCGGGCCGAGACGCTGGAGATGGAGGCGGGGCGGGGCTTCACCCATCCCAGCGGACTGGGCTACGTCGAGCTGGACCTGACCCACCTCGGCGCGGACCGTATCAAGCAGCGCCTGCCGCTGATCCGGGAAGTCGCCATCAAGTTCAACGGGCTGGATCCCATCGAGCATCCGCTGCCGGTGCGGCCGGCCGCCCACTACTCGATGGGCGGCATCCACACCGACATCGACGGCAAGACGCCCGTGGAGGGCATCTGGGCCGCGGGGGAGGCGGCGTGCGTCTCCATCCACGGCGCCAATCGCCTGGGCAGCAACTCCACTGGCGAATGCCTGGTCTGGGGCGCCATCACGGGTCGGGAGGCGGCCCGCTACGCCCTGTCACGCAAGGCACCCCCCGAGCCGCCCATGGAGGCGGCCCGAGAGGAGCGGGCCCGGCTGCAGCACCTGCTGGAGCGCCGGGGCACGGAGAGCCTCTACGAGATCCGCAGCCGGCTCCGCCAGGTGATGGACGAGAAGGTCGGGGTCTTCCGGGACGAGGCCGGCCTGCGAGAGGCCCTGGAGGAGGTGCGCACCCTCAAGGCGCGCATGGCCGACGTCGGGCTCTCGGACAAGGGCTGGGTCTACAACACGGACCTGGTCTCGGCCCTGGAACTGGAAAACATGCTGGACCTGGCCGAGGTGACGGTGCTGGGCGCCCTGGAGCGGCGGGAGTCGCGAGGGGCGCACGCCCGGCGCGACTACCCGAGCCGCGACGACGAGCGCTTCCTGGCTCACACGCTGGCCTACCACACCCCGAAGGGGCCGCGGCTGGAGTACCTGCCGGTGCGGATCACCCGGTGGAAGCCGGTGGAGCGCAAGTACTGAGCCGAGGAGAGGGGACGAAGCGATGGCCCGGCCGTTGTCGAGCGAGCCGCAAGCATCCCAGGCCCCCCGACCCCGGCGGCTGCCCAACCGCCTGGGCGTCCGGGGCTGGGTCTATGCGGGCCGCTATCCCATCGAGCGTTACCTCTTCACGCTGCACCGCCTGTCGGGCATCGGGCTGGTGCTCTACCTGCCGCTGCACGTCTGGGTGACCGGCCGGCGCCTGCAGGGGCCGGAGGTATGGGAGCGGACGATGGCCACCCTCTCGCATCCGGTCTTCGTGGTGGGGGAGCTGTTGCTCCTGGCCGCGTTCGTCTTCCATGCGCTCAACGGGTTGCGCCTCATCCTGGGCCACCTGGGCTACACCCTGGGCAAGCCGGCCGAGCCCGTCTACCCCTACCCCGTAGCCCTGCGGCGGCAGAGGCCGCTGACCCTCGTCATGATGCTCCTGGTAGCCGTCTTCATCGCGGTGGGGATCTGGGAGACCCTGGTCGGGTAGGGCAAGGGGGGCGACATCGTGCGCGAGTCCAAGCTATGGGCCCTTCACCTCTTCTCGGGCGCCGCCCTGGTGGTGCTGCTGGGCGTCCACATGGTCGTGCAGCACTACCCCACCATCCTGGGGTGGCTGGGCTGGGTGGAGGGTGACGTCCGGAGCTTCGCCTCCGTCGCTGCCCGGAGCACCAGCGCCGGCTGGTCGGTGATCTACGTGCTGCTGCTCGGCTTCGCGCTCTACCACGGGCTGTACGGGCTGCGGCGGATCCTGCACGAGATCTGGTACTCGCCGGCCGCCACCCGGGTGGTGGACGCCGTGGTGGTCGTCTTCGGCCTGGCGATCTTCGTCTACGGGCTGGTGGCCGTCTTCCAGGCCATCCCGCTGGGAGGGGCGTCGTGAGCATGGCCAGGGTGCTGCAAAGCAGAGAGACGGAGCAGCGAGCGCCCGAGGCGCCTGCCAGGGCGGCTAGCCCTAGCGAGGCGAGCACCGTCATCGTGCTGCGGGTGGCGCGCTTCGACCCCGAGCGGGACGTGGCCTTGCGCTGGCAGACCTACGAGGTGCCCTACACTCCTGGGATGACGGTGCTGGACGCCCTCATCGCGGTCAAGGAGCGGCAGGACGGCTCGCTGGCCTTCCGCTGCTCGTGCCGGATGGGCGTCTGTGGCTCGTGCGGGATGCTGGTCAACGGCAAGCCTCGCCTTACCTGCCAGACCCAGGTCAGCGAGCTCGGCAACCACCTCGAGGTGGCCCCGCTGCCCAACCACGACGTCATCAAGGACCTGGTGCCCGATCTGACCGGTACCTTCGAGCGGCACCGCAAGGTGCACCCCTATATCATCCGGCCCACAGCCGACGAGCAGGAGATGCGCTCGCCCACCCGGGAGTTCGCCCAGACGCCCGAGGAGATGGAGCGCTACCTGCAGTTCGCCTACTGCCTCAAGTGCAGCCTCTGCGTGGCGGCCTGCCCGACGGCGGCCACCGACCCGCTCTTCCTGGGGCCGCAGGCGCTGGCGCAGGCTTACCGCTACGTCGCCGACAGCCGAGACGCCGGCTGGGAGGTGCGGGCGGACGCGGTGGACGGGGTGCACGGCGTCTTCAGCTGCCACCTGGCGGGGGCGTGCAGCGAGGCCTGCCCCAAGGGCGTCGACCCGGCGCTCGGCATCCAGCTGCTCAAGCGCAGCCTGCTGACGGGGCCCCCGCACGCCGAGCCGGCCCCGGTCATCGGGCCGCGGCCGGTGGTGCCCGAGGATCCGGCCAGGCCCCGGCCCAAGGCGCCGCCGCCGACGGTGTAGGGGTAGCCGAGCATCTGCCGGCGGGTCGGCGGGTGTGCTTGACGGGGTCGCGGCGGCAGCCTTAGAATGGCCTAGGCAGCCGCCTGGCAGCCGTGGTGGGCGTAGCTCAGTTGGTTAGAGCACCAGGCTGTGGACCTGGGGGCCGTGGGTTCGAGTCCCACCGTCCACCCCACTTCCTATACCCTGCTTCGCTTCGGTCGGTGCGCCCGTAGCTCAGGGGATCAGAGCGGGTGGCTTCGGACCACCAGGTCGTGGGTTCGAATCCTACCGGGCGCACCACTCATTTCAAGGGTTTGCGGTCTTGCTCCGTGTCGGTCGCGCGTTCCCTCGCGCGTTCCGGTTGCCTACGACCTCGAAGGGCGGCGCGGGTTACGGCCCGCGCCGCCCTGGTCCTGTCACGGCTTGCGCACGGGATGCTCTCCTAGCGGCGGCGCCGGCGTTCCACCGGCCACTCGCACCGAAGGCCGGGTCCCCGCTCGAGACCCCCTGGCGGTGGCCAGCGCGAAACCGGCCAGCACCAGTCCCCCGGCTGCCAGCCTGACGGGCAGCAGGATGTGCGGCCCCACGCCGACCGTCGTGAAGATGAACGGGTCCTCCAGCACCGAGTGGCAGGCGCTCAGAAAAACGAACACCCGCCACGCTTCTCGCTCGGTGAGCCGCCGCCGGCTCATGCGATCGATGAGGATGCCGGCTCCGTAGACGAGCCCCAGGAACAGACCGGCCAGCACGGGGAAGGCGGCATCACCCGAAAGCCCCACGCGGCGCATCCAGGGGCCGGCCTGGGTCGACCATCGATCCAGCAGCCCCCGGTGCTCCAGCCACGCCATCGCCAGGGTGGAAGGGGCCAGCACCGCCACGAGCAGGGCCAGCAACCGCACGAGCCCTCGCAGGCCCTCGACCAGCGCGCTTGCGAGCGCCGGCAGGGTGACCATCCCTTCGGCGGCCATGGCGGTCGACGACGGCGCAAGGGCGGCCCCGCTCATCCCGGGAGCCGCCTGGGGAAGCAGCGGCACGAAAAGCGTCGCCAGCAACGCGGCAGCCGCCCCCATGGCCAGGCGCACCGCCGTGATGCGCCACGGGTTGACCCGGCAGCGCGAGGCCACGGCCACCTCCATGGGCAACGCGTGGGCGAAGTTGAGGAAGAGCACCACCGGCAGGGCCTGCTCGGGCGTGAGGCCCAGCGACGCCATGGTGCCGATGGCCGCGTACAGCGCCGAGAAGAGTCCGACCAGCAACGGCAACACCGCCGGCTCGGCGATGCCAAGCCAGCCCAGCGGCCGCTCGACCCAGCCCGTGACGGCGCGGACCCACCCCGTGGCCTCCAGCAGCACGACCAGGAGGTAGACGGGCACGACGATGCGCAGGAGCAGTCCCAGCGTCTTAGCGAACCGGTGCCACCACTCGTTGAGCATGCGTGCAACGAGCCCCTCCCAGCGGGCGCTTCGCCGGCGCCACGGTTCTCCCTGCTGCCCGTGCCCTCGACCCCGCCTACCGGCAGCGCCCTCCGGACGGGGCAGGACCCGACGCCCCCCGGGCGAACGAGACGGCACGCACCGCCACGACCTGCCCCCGGACGGAGGTGCCCGCCATGAAGGTCGACGCCATCCTCGATCCGCCCTCTCCCGGCCACGTCGGGGAACTGGCGAGGGAGGCCGAGCGAGAGGGGTTCGATCGCGTGCGCATCGCCGAGACGCGCCACGAGCCGTTCGTGATGGCGGCCCTGGCGCTCTCGGCCACGCAGCGCCTGGAGGTGGGCACCGAGGTGGCCATCGCCTTCGCCCGCAGTCCCACGGTGGTGGCCCATGCGGCCTGGGACCTGGCGTCGGCCAGCGGCGGGCGCTTCCGGCTGGGTCTCGGCAGCCAGGTGCGGGCCCACATCGAGCGCCGCTACGGCATGACGTGGGATCGCCCGCTGGGCCGCATGCGCGAATACGTGGGGGCCCTGGATGCGCTCTGGCGCTGCTGGCAGGAGGGGACGCCCCTGCGCTTCGAGGGGCGCTACTACCGGTTGACGCTGATGAATCCCTTCTTCAACCCGGGGCCCATCGAGACGCCGCGAGTGCCGGTGGGCCTGGCCGGCGTCAATCCGGCGTGGGCGAAGCTGGCCGGCGAGGTGGCGCAAGCCTTCCACGTCCACCCGTTGCACACGGCGGCCTACCTGCGCGACGTGCTGTTGCCCGCCATCGAGGCGGGACTGACGCGAGCCGGCAAGGCAAGGGAGAGCTTCGAGGTGGTGGGCAGCGTCTTCGTCATCACGGGGGCCGACCCCGACGAGCGCCGGGCCCGACGGGAGCTCGTCCGCCAGCAGGTGGCCTTCTACGCCTCGACGCCGTCTTACCGGCGGGTGCTGGCCCACCACGGGCTGGAGCAGGTGGGAGAGGAGCTGAGCCGCCTGGCAAGGACCGGGCGATGGCAGGCCATGGCCGGGGCCGTCCCCGACCAACTGTTGGATCTGGTGGCGGTGGAGGCAGAGCCGGACGCCCTGCCCTCCCGCCTCGCCGAGCGATACACGGGCCTTCTCGACCGCATCGCCCTCTACCTCCCCTACCGTCCGGGCGAGGAGGGGGGCTGGTGGCGGCGATGGATCCATGAGCTGCGGGCTCTGACGGCGTCGTGAGGCTCAGAGCTCCTCGACGACCCGGGCCAGGCGAGCCACTGCGGGCTCGACGTCGGGCCGGGCCACCATGCGGCAGTAGACGGCTCCCTCGTCAGGGTTGATGCTGACGTGGCGCACCAGGGGGCTGCGAGCCGCCTCCACGAGCTGGCGGAGCAACTCGCGGCTGGTGGACGTGCTGTAGAGCAGGCGATAGCGGTGGCCGTCCACCTGCAGCCACTCCTCGCGCAGCTCCTCGGGGTCCGGGATGCGGGGCCGCCATACCCCCGGCCGCACCAGGTAGGCGTGGCCGCGCATGCGGAGCGGCTGGTTGGGGCGCAAGAGGAGGAAGAGGGTGTCGTGGCGCCGCCAGGCCCAGGAGATGGGCAGGTAGAGGAGGCTGTGGCGCGGCAGGGCGGTAAGGGTGGCCTCCACCCGGTTGAGGTGGCCCCGGCGCACCACGTAGTCGGCCTTGTAGCCGATGAGGCCGCCTATCCACGTGTAGGTCTGGTCCTTCGGTCTCAGGGCTCGCTCGCAGGCCTGGGCCGTCTCGCGGATGATGCGCCAGTTGGCGCGCCGGCCCCAATGGTACTGGAGAAAGGTGGCGCCTGCCAGCAAGAACAGGTACGGCAGCCATGCACTGGTCGACTCTGACAAGGCTCGAGCCTGCCTTCCCTTGCGGATCCCCGGGCCTCGGGGCTCAGACGGCGTCGGCGCCAGGCAGCAGGTACGCGGCCACCCGGCGCAGCGCCACCACGCCGATGGGCTCAGGCGATTGCAGCGGCACGTGACGCACGGGATACGGCTCGCTCGTCCCGCCCCCTGCCGGCGGGGCGCCGTCTCCGGACTCCTGCGAGGGCGCGCTGGCGCCGGTCTTGTTGACCACCGTCAGGGCCACGGGGATGTCGAAGGCCGCCAGGCCCTCCAGCGCCCGCGCGGTCTCACAGATGGAGAGGCGATCCTCGTTGCGTACCACCACGACGCCGCAGCGGGCCCTGTCCTGCAGCCGGCGCTCGAGCGCCTCCATCTCCGCGCGGTAGTCGCGCAGGATCCGGCCGATGGGGTCGCGGTCTTCTCGGGAGGGCAACTCTATCTCCTCGCCGCCGACCACGGCCCGCTGCGGCCCCAGGACACGCTCCAGGGCATCCCGGCGCTCCAGGAGCGCCCGCCGCACCATGCCCAGGTGCTGGGCCCACCGCACGGAGACCGATGGGAGCGCCAGCACCCTCAGCGTCAGCCCTGTCGGAGGCGTGTCGATGACCAGCAGGTCCGCCTCGCGCGCCCGGGCCGTCTCGACGAGCCGGGCGATCTCCTCGATGGCCGCCTGCTCCTCGACGCCGGGCGAGTGGCGCAGGGTGTCGAGGTAGCCCTCCAGGTTGAAGGCCTGCAGGTAGCGGTAGGCCGCCTTGAGCTCGGCCGACTGCCTCTCGAGGTAGCGGTCCAGGGCCCGCTCCATGTCGACCTCGACGGCCCACAGCCGCCCCGACGCGCCCACCGCCGTCGGCTCGCCGTCGAGCGGCGTCTCCAGCACGTCGCCGAGGTTGTGGGCGGGGTCGATGGAGGCGATCAGGACCCGCAGACCCCGCTCGGCCAGCGCGACGGCCATCGCCGCCGCGACGGTGGTCTTGCCGGTGCCGCCCTTGCCGACCGTCAGCAAC
>DATCKA010000075.1:0-1658 GCA_036562495.1 Limnochordales bacterium | reverse complement strand
GGGCCGGGCTGCGGGGTGGGTGCAGGTGCCGTGAACGCGCAAGAAGTCGAGCGCTGGCTGCCGGGCGCGGTGAGCCGCCTGGCGGCACTGGGCGTGGAGCGCGTGTTCCTCTTCGGGTCGTGGGCCAGGGGCCGTGCGACGCGCCGCTCCGACCTGGACCTCTTGGTGATATGGCAGACCGACCTATCCCCCATCGAGCGCATCGGCCGGGTGCTACAGGCGCTCAAGGACGCCCCCCTGCCGGTCGAGCCTGTCGTTTATACGCCGGAGGAGTTCATGGACCGGCGCGATCTGCCGTTCCTGAGGGGCGTCCTCAAGGAAGCGAGGGTCCTGTATGAGCGTGGAGAAGCAGCGACGCGAAGCAGAGAGGTGGCTCCGCCAGGCCGAGGATGACCTCGATGCCGCCCGACTGCTCTTGACGAGTGGCAAGTTCGCGCAGTCGGCTTTCTTCTCGCAGCAAGCAGGCGAGAAGGCCATGAAGGCTGTCTGGCTGGCGATGGACGCAGACCCCTGGGGCCATTCGCTGGGCCGCCTCGTCAAGGACCTGCCGGACCCGGAAGTTCGGGTGCGCTTCGCACCGCTGCTTGACGCCGCGCTGGCGCTCGACAAGCTCTATATCCCCACCCGATATCCCGACGCGCTCGCTGACCTCATCCCCGGCGAGGCCTACACGCAGCGCGAGGCGGAGGCTGCCCTCGCCCACTCGGAGGCCATCCTGCAAGCCGTCCGGGAGTGGATGGCGGAAAGGCCCGCAGAGAGACCGGACCGCTGACTCGTGCCCCAGACCGGGCGACCATACCACCCTGAGATGCCCCTTCCAGGCGGCCGGCGTCAGGGCTGCAGGCAGTGGTCGGCCCGTCCCAGCGCTGAGATGCGGTTTTTCAAAAGTTATTGAAATTCCGCTAGTGCTGAAAGGGGACACCACCTATGCGCCGGGCGGCCGCGCGTCAGGCCGCAGCCGCTCCTCAGCCGCTCCTCGTCGGGCCGGCCGGCAGTCGCTACGGCCGGGCGGGGCTCGAGGGGAGCTGACGGGTCGTGTCGCGCCGTCGGATGTCCCATCCAGGGAACGAGGCGGCAGATGGCGGTCGCGGCGCATTTCAACGATCGTTGAAATGCGCCCTCTTCGACCGGCGACGGGGTTCGAGGAGCCAGCGGTCAGGGGGATCTGCGAGCGGGCGAAGGCCGGCCCCGGCACCCCGAAGAGGCGGGGCCGGCCTCTGTTGGTTCACAGCACCTCGGTCATCTGTGGCACGACACCTGTGGCACGGCAACCCGACCGCAGGTAGCGGCCGGCACGGGCTCTCTAGACGTAGTGCTGTCGTGCCTCCGAATTCCACGGCATCCCCAGCAGCTCATCGATCAGGCGGGCCGCCTGGTCGAAGGACGTGGTCCTCGGATCGTCCGTCAGCGTCAGTATCAGGCTCGTCTTGTCTCGCTCTTTGAACGCATGCAAGATCCTCTCCATCCTCAGCCACCTCGGGATGAGCACGTGGAGCATGAGACGCTCGGGCAGCGGATCGATGCGTTCCTTCTCGATGGTTCCCTTTCTCACCACGACCGGCACCTCGATGGCGACGTCGTCCGGTATGCCTGGTATGGTCCCGTCGTTTGCAACATTGATGACGAGCCGCCTCTCCGTACCGTTGACCACCGAATCG
>DATCKA010000066.1:0-14893 GCA_036562495.1 Limnochordales bacterium | reverse complement strand
TGGGGCGAGGGAGAGGCCGCCCGGGTGGTAGGCGTCGGCAACTACGTGGCCTTGCCGGGACGCAACACCGCCGAGGTGGCCTTCCTGGTCGACGACGCCTTCCAGGGGCGCGGCATCGGCACGCTGCTCCTGGAGCGCCTGGCGGGGATAGCCGCCGGCCAGGGCCTCGTCGGCTTCGAGGCCGATGTGCTGGCCGAAAACCGCCTCATGGTGGAGGTCTTCCGGGAGTCGGGCTTCCAGGTGCGCCAGGCCCTGGAGGGCGGGACCCTGCATGTCGAGTTCCCCGTGAGCGGGAGCGCGGCGGCCTGGGAGCGGGCCGAGCTGCGCGAGCGCATCGCCACCGCCAACTCGCTGGTGCCCCTGCTGCGCCCGCGCACCGTCGCGGTGGTCGGGGCGTCGCGCGACCCCGACAGCATCGGCGGCATGGTCTTTCGCTACGCCCTGGCTGCGGGCTTCACGGGCACCATCTATCCCGTCAACCGCGAAGCGTCGTCGGTGCACGGCGTGCGGGCCTACCCCTCGGTGGAGGCCCTTCCCGAGCCCGTCGACCTGGCCATCGTGGCCGTCCCGGCCCCGGAGGTGATCGGGGTCGCCCGGGCCTGCGTGCGGGCCGGCACCCGAGCGTTGGTGGTGCTGACGGCGGGCTTCGCCGAGAGCGGCCCCGAGGGAGCGGCACGCCAGCGGGAGCTGGTGGAGACGGTGCGGGCCTGGGGTGCCCGCATGCTGGGCCCCAACTGCATGGGCCTCATCAATACCGATCCCCGGGTGCGGCTCAACGCCAGCCTCGCCCCCGAGCTGGCGCCCAGGGGGCGCATCGGCTTCTTCTCGCACTCCGGGGCACTGGGGCTGGCCATCCTCTCCTACGCGGCCGAGCGTGGGCTGGGCTTCTCCACCTTCGTCTCGGCGGGAAACCGCGCCGACGTCTCCGGCAACGACCTCCTGGCCTATTGGGACGAGGATCCCGAGACGGACCTGGTCATGCTCTACCTCGAGACCTTCGGCAACCCGCGGCGCTTCGCCCGCCTGGCGCGACGGGTCAGCGCACGCAAGCCGGTGCTGTGCGTCAAGAGCGCGCGAAGCCCCGCGGGGAGCCGGGCCGCCGCGGCCCACATCGGAGCCACCACCCAGGGCGACGTGGAGGTGGACGCGCTCTTCCGGCAGGCCGGGGTCATCCGGGCCGACACGCTGGAGGAGATGTTCGACGTCGCCGTGCTGCTGGCCCACCAGCCGTTGCCCGCGGGCAGGGGGGTGGCCATCGTCAGCAACTCGGGCGGCGTGGCCACCATCTGCGCTGACGCGTGCGAGGCGCGGGGGCTGGTGGTGTCGGGCCGCGGCGTGGTGGACCTGGGGCCCCTGGCGGGCGCCTCGGCCTACGAGACGGCCGTGCTCGAGGCGCTGACCGACCCGTCCGTCGACGCGGTCATCGCCATCTTCGCCTGCGTGGCGGGCTGCGACCCCGAGGCCGTGGCACGCGCCATCCGACGGGCGGCCGTGCGGGCGGAGCGTCGCGTCGGCCTGGCCAAGCCGGTGCTGCTGTGCCGGATGGGCGAGCCCAGGGCCGTACAGGTGGCCGGGCACGAGCGCCCCTTCCCGGCCTACCGGTTTCCGGAATCGGCGGCCATCGCGCTGGCGAGGGCCGCCGAGTACGCGGCGTACCGTCGCCGGCCTCCCGGTCGCCTCGTCTTCTTCGACGACGTGGACGGGACCGGTGCGCGCCGTCTGGTGGAGGGGTGGCTCGCAGGGGCGGGCGAGGGGGAGGTGGAGCCGGACGGCTCGGGAACCCGCCGCCTGATGGCGGCCTTCGGGATGCCGGTGGAAGACGGCGGCCCCGACGGCGACCTCTCCGGCGCCCTGCGGGTGCGGGTGCGGCAGGACGCCACCTTCGGGCCGCTGCTGGAGGTGGAGGCCGGCTCCGCCCGCTGGGTACGCATCACGCCGCTGACGGATCGCGATGCCCGGGAGCTGGTCGAGGCGGCGCGACCCGGCTGGAGGGGCGCCGAGGAGGCGCTCCTGCGCCTCTCCCAGATGGTCGAGGAGTTGCCGTGGCTCGCTCGCCTGGAGGCGGTCCTCCGGCCGCACGGCGACGGTGTGCGGTGGCAGGATGTCCGGCTGGGGCTGCGCGGGGGGCTACACGAACCGCCCCCTCCCGTACATACTTGAAGAGGCCGGCCGCCGGGCGGGCACGGATGCCCGGGCGGCCGCTGAGGTCCAGCACTACCAGCCGGGAGCGACGTAGGGCGTGGATCAGGAGAACTTCTGGGATCGCGAGACGGTCATCGGCACCATCGAGAAGAACGCGACGGAGCGCATCGCCGTGCGTCGCGTCGAGCGGCGCGGGCGCGCCTACGTTGACATCCGCATCGAGTGGCGGCGGCAGGACGGCGACGAGTTTTTCCCGAGCAAGCGGGGCGTCGTCATCCCCATGGACGCCCTCGACGACGTCCTGGCGCTGTTGGAGAGCGCGCAAGAGGGCGGGGCGAGGGGCTCCGACGGGCGGCGCCAGCCCCACTAGGTGCCTGCATAGGCGCCCGTCAGACCCCGGCGCAACGCCTGCACGACGGCGTCGGCCTGCGGGGCCGCGCCCGACAGCCCGGCGGCGTCCAGGGCCAGCAGGGCTGCTCCCCCCAGCGGCGGGAGCAGCCCGGGTGCCACGTTGGCCCGCGGCAGCCGGGCCGTGACGGCCTCGGCGAAGGCCACCCGCAAGGGCTCGCTGGAGAAGACCCCGCCGGCGAAGCGCACGTCGACAGGGGCGTCGCCGCTGCCCATCGGCAGGCGGCCGAGGACGGCCACGGCCAGCTCCGCCAGCTCCAAGGCGGCGTCCCGGAGGATGGCCTGGGCCACCGTGTCGCCGCGCCGGGCCGCGTCGGTGACGAGGGGCGCCAGCGAGGCGATCACCGCCTTGGGGTTGGCCGCACCGTAGACGGCGCGGCGCAGGTCGTCCCATCCGGAGACCCGCAGGGCCGAGCGCACCAGGGACTCCAGCGCCGTCTGCGGCCCACGGCCATCCCAGGCGCGCACCACGGCCCGTAAGGCCATCCGACCGAGGTCGAAGCCCCCGCCCCGATCATCGATGAGATAGCCGTGACCCCCGGCCCGGTGCAGGCGGCCGGCGTCGTCCCGCCCCACCGCGACGCTGCCGGTGCCGGCATAGACCAGGACACCCGGCGTGCGAGGTCCCAGGGCGCCCTCGACCGCGCTGTCGAGATCGGAGCTGACACGCACCGGGCCGGCCAGGCGCAAGTGGGCGGCGAGGGAGGCCAGCACGCCGCGCAGCCATCCCTCGGCGTCGACGCTGGGATCCATCCCGGTCAGCCCGGCCCAGACGGCAACGATGGGGAGGGGTGGGGCATCTCCCGTGCGCTCGACGGTGCGGGCCACGGCTCCCTCCACGGCGCGCGCCACGTGTCGCGCCACCCGCTCCCGGGCCTCGGGCGTCAGGAGCGGCATGCAGGGCCCGCCCACGTCGTGGCCGAGGACGTCGCCTTCTGGCGAGACCACTGCGGCGCGGCTGGCGGTGGCGCCACCGTCGATGGCCAGCACGTAGCGGCTCACGCGACCTCGCTCCTCGCGGCCAGCCGTGTCTCCTGCTCGAACCGCTCGAGCTCGGCCAGGATGACCTCCCAGTAGTGGAGGTAGGCGCCCTGCTCGCCGGCCAGCCAGACCTGGCGGGATGGCCTCAGCGCCCTGCCCTCGGGGCCGTCGGTCTCACCCAAGACGCCCTGAGGCCCCTGGCCGACCAGAGGATCCATCCCGCCCACGACCTGCAGCACGGGCACCTGCATCGGGGCGGGGGCGTGGCCCATGTCATGGTGGCGGTAGGTGGTCAGCAGGCGAAGGCCCCGTTGCATCTCCGCGGGCCGACCCCACCGCCGCAACAGGGCCAGCGGCAGCCGGGCCCGGTCGCGCATGGCCGGATCGAGGTAGACGGCCGTCGCATGCTCGAAGGCCTCCAGCCACTCTTCGGCGCGAAGCAGCCGCACGAGGTGGTCCAAAAACTGCGCCATGCGGTGGAAGGCCTGCCCGGCCATAGGGGCCGAGATGAGGGCGAGTGCGCCCGCCTGCTGCGGCCAGCGCGCCCCCAGCCACTGGGCGACCAGCCCTCCGGCGTCCATGCCGATGGTCAGCCGGACGTCGAGGCCCAGGGCCGCGACGGCCTCCGCCACGTCTTGCGCCATCTGCTCGGTGGTGAAGCCCGGCGGCACCGCCTCGCGAGCCGACAGCAGCGTCAGGCGGTAATGGCGGGCGGCGGCGCCCCAGAGTCGCTGCATCAAGCCGGCCAGCGCCCGTCGCTCCAGCAGCGCCTCCATGACGCCCGGCAGCAACACGACGTCGGGGCCGGTGCCCCATCGCCAGCACATCAAGCGTCCGCCCTTGACGGGCACCCAGGTGCCGCTCCAGAGGATAGCGCCTCATCTCCCTCCGTGCACGGCCTCGCCAGCGGGTGGTCGGCCCGGGCCAGGCACGCTTCCCCGACCGGCCGTCTCCGACTTCCACAAAAGAGGGGGCCGGCCCTCTCGGGCCGGCCCCACGTCACGACCGATGTCCGACCGGATGGCCGGATCAGTAGTCCATGTCGCCGCCCGGCGGGTAGGGCGCCTTCTTCTCCTTCTCGGGGATCTCGGAGATGAGGGCCTCGGTGGTCAGCACCATGCCCGCGATGCTCGCGGCGTTCTCGAGGGCGGTGCGGGTCACCTTGGCCGGGTCCACGATCCCCGCGGGGACCATCTCGACGAACTCGCCCGTCAGGGCGTTGAGGCCCCAGCCCGGCTTCTCGGAGCGGATGCGCTCGACGATGACCGAGCCCTCGAGGCCCGCGTTGATGGCGATCTGGCGAGCCGGCTCCAGCAGCGCCCGCTTGACGATGTTGACGCCCACCAGCTCGTCGCCGCTGGCCTGGACCTTGTCCAGCGCCGGCAGGATGTTGATGTAGGTGACGCCGCCACCCGGCACGATGCCCTCCTCGACGGCCGCCCGGGTCGCGTTGACCGCGTCCTCGATGCGGTGCTTCTTCTCCTTGAGCTCCGTCTCGGTGGCCGCGCCGACCTTGATGACGGCCACGCCGCCGGCCAGCTTGGCGAGGCGCTCCTGCAGCTTCTCGCGGTCGTAGTCGGAGTCGGTCTCCTCGATCTGCTTCTTGATCTGCTCGATGCGGGCCTGGATCTTCTTGCGGTCGCCCTGGCCCTCGATGATGGTGGTCTTCTCCTTGCCGACCCGCACGCGCCGGGCGCGGCCCAGCATCTCGAGGCCGACGTTCTCCAGCTTGATGCCCAGGTCCTCGGAGATAAAGGTGCCGCCGGTCAGGATGGCGATGTCCTCCATCATGGCCTTGCGGCGATCGCCGAAGCCGGGCGCCTTGACCGCGCAGGCGTTGAGGGTGCCGCGGATCTTGTTGACGACCAGCGTGGCCAGGGCCTCGCCCTCGACGTCCTCGGCGATGATGAGCAGCGGCCGGCCGGCCTGCACGACCTTCTCCAGCAGGGGCAGCAGGTCGTGCACGTTGGAGATCTTCTTCTCATGGAGGAGGATGAAGGGATCCTCCAGCTCCGCCTCCATGGCCTCAGGGTTGGTGACGAAGTACGGGGAGATGTAGCCCTTGTCGAACTCCATCCCCTCGACGACCTCGACGGTCGTCTGGGTGCCCTTGGACTCCTCGACGGTGATGACCCCGTCCTTGCCCACCTTGTCCATGGCCTCGGCGATCAGCTGGCCGATCTCGGGGTCGTTGCCCGCGATGGAGGCCACGTGGGCGATGTCGTTCTTATCCTTGACGGGGATGGCGATCCGCTTGATCTCCTCGATCGCGGCGGCGACCGCCTTGTCGATGCCCCGCTTGACCAGCATGGGGTTGGCGCCGGCTGCCACGTTCTTCATGCCCTCGAGCACGATGGCCTGGGCGAGGACCGTGGCGGTGGTGGTGCCGTCGCCGGCGATGTCGTTGGTCTTGGACGCCACCTCGCGGCAGAGCTGGGCGCCCATGTTCTCATAGGGGTCCTTGAGCTCGATCTCCTTGGCGACGGTGACGCCGTCCTTGGTGATGACGGGGGAGCCGTACTTCTTCTCCAGCACGACGTTGCGGCCCTTGGGGCCCAGCGTCACCTTGACCGCGTTGGCCACGATGCTGACGCCCCGCTCGAGGGCCCGACGCGCCTCGATGTCGAACGCGAGCTGCTTAGCAGCCATAGGTCGCCGATCACCCTCCTTTGCGATGACGAGTCACGAGGGTCACTTCTCGTTGTGGATGGCCAGGATGTCGCTCTCCCGGAGGATCAGGTACTCGACGCCGTTGAGCTTCACTTCGGTGCCGCCGTACTTGGCGTAGATGACGCGGTCGCCGACCTTGACCTCCAGGGGCACCCGCTGGCCGTTCTCCAGCAGGCGGCCCGTGCCCACCGCGATGACCTCGCCCATCTGGGGCTTCTCCTTCGCGGTGTCGGGCAGCACGATGCCTCCCTTGGTGCGCTCCTCTTGCTCGATGGGCTTGACCAGGACGCGGTCGCCGAGCGGGCGGATGTCTGCCATGCTCTCCCCCCTCGCATGTTGATCGGGATGGGTGGATGGGTGTTAGCACTCGCGGCCCGTGAGTGCTACCAGCCCTCTTATATATGCGCGCCTCTCGGGGACTGTCAAGCGCCAGGCGATCACCCCAGAGCATGGAAGCGGGCCCGATCCCGGCCCGTCGGACGGGAGGACCGCCGGGCCCCCGATGGAATACTCAATGCCAGGGGAGGCCATGCAGGAGACGCTGGTCGTGGCGCTGGGAGGCAACGCGATCCTGAGGCCGGGCCAGCGCGGCACCGCCGAGGAGCAGCGCGACAATCTGCGCCAGACCGGGCGCCAGTTGGTGCGCCTCATCCAGCGTGGCCACCGGATCGTCGTCACCCACGGCAACGGGCCCCAGGTGGGGGCCATCCTCCTTCAGCAGGAAGCCGGGCAGGCGCACGGCGTCGCGGCCATGCCGCTGGACGTCTGCGGGGCCCAGAGCCAGGGATTGCTGGGCTACCTGATCCAGCAGACCCTCTACAACGAGCTGGTGCGGGCCAACATCGAGAAGAGCGTCGTCACCGTCCTGACCCAGACCGTCGTGGACCCGGACGACCCCGCCTTCTCGCATCCCACCAAGCCCATCGGCCCCTTCTACACCGAGCAAGAAGCAAAGGCCCTCGCCCAACGGACAGGTCACGTCTACGTCGAGGACGCGGGCCGGGGATGGCGGCGGGTGGTGCCGTCGCCCGACCCGGTGGCCATCGTCGAGGCGCAGACCATCCGGGACCTGGTCGAGGCGGGCGTGGTGGTCATCGCGGTGGGCGGCGGGGGGATCCCCGTCGTGCGGGAGGCGGGATATTCGCTAGTAGGTGTCGAAGCTGTCATCGACAAGGATCTGGCAGCGGCGCGCCTGGCGGTCCAGGTCCACGCGGACCGGTTGCTGGTGCTGACCGATGTGCCGCGGGTCTACCTGGGCTACCGCACGCCACGGCAGCGGCCCCTGACGCGGGTGACCGTCGCCGAGGCCCGTCGGTACATGGAGGCGGGGGAGTTCGCCCCGGGCAGCATGGGGCCCAAGGTGCGGGCCTGCGTCGAGTTTGTGGAGCAGACGGGGCGGCCGGCCATCATCACGGCGCTCGAGCGGTTGGAACAAGCCGTCTACGGCGACGAGGGCACCACCTTCGTCCCGTAGGGGTCGACGTACACAGGGGGGCGATCGAGCCGTGCGACCGAAGGTGACCATCGTCGGAGCTGGGAATGTGGGAGCGACCACCGCTCACTGGCTGGCCATGCGGGGCCTGGCCGACATCGTCTTGGTGGACGTCGTCGAGGGGGTGCCTCAGGGCAAGGCGCTGGACCTGCTAGAGGCGGCGCCGGTGATGGGCTTTGACGTGCGCATCGTGGGGACCAACAGCTACGAGGAGACCCGTGGCTCCCAGGTGGTCGTCATCACGGCCGGCATCGCCCGCAAGCCCGGCATGAGCCGCGACGACCTGCTCAAGACCAACGCGGGCATCATCGAGCAGGTCTGCCGGGAGATCAAGCGCTATGCTCCTGACGCTTACGTCATCGTCGTCACCAACCCGGTCGACGTGCTGACGTATGCGGCGTGGCGCTACCTGGGCTGGGAGACCCGCCGGGTGATGGGCATGGCGGGGGTGCTGGACTCGACGCGCTTTCGGACCTTCCTCGCCATGGAGCTCGGCATCTCGGTCAAGGACGTCAGCGCCTTCGTCCTGGGCGGACACGGCGACCAGATGGTGCCGCTCGTGCGCTACTCGTACGCCGGCGGCATCCCCGTGGAGAAGCTGATCCCCAAGGAGCGCCTCGACGCCATCGTCGAGCGCACCCGCAAGGGCGGCGGCGAGATCGTCGAGCTGCTCAAGACGGGCAGCGCCTACTACGCGCCGGGCGCGTCGGTGGCCGAGATGGTGGAGGCCATCCTGCTGGACCGCAAGCGCCTGCTGCCCGCCATCGCCTACCTGGACGGCGAGTTCGGCCATCGCGACATCTACGTGGGAGTCCCCGTCATCCTGGGCGGGCGCGGGGTCGAGCGGGTGGTCGAGATCGAGCTGACGCCCGAGGAGCAGGAGGCCTTCGCCCGGTCCGTGGAGGCGGTGCGAGGCCCGCTCAAGACCCTGACGCTGCCGTAAGGCCCGCAGGGCCACCGTCGACCCCATCCCCGGCCGCCGGAGCCTGCCGTCCCGGCGGTGCATACAGTGGCGGGTCCGGGGAGGGGGCGGTCGCGCATGGCGATGGATGGCGTGCCGCCGCGGGGGGAGCCCGCGGCGGCGCCTTCTTCGATGATGGGGGTGCCGGCGTATCCTTCGGCCAGCCTCCTGTGGCACACCGTCTTCGGGCGTGAGGGCGCCTGGCGCCCAGAGGCGGCGACGGGCGGCGCGGCGGAGCCGGCAGGCCGGCGCGTGACGATGGTCATCGACAAGGGGACGCCCTTCGGCTACTTCCTGGATCTGCTGGAGGTGGCGGCTCCGTACATCCAGTTTTGGAAGCTGGCCTTCGGCTCGGCGCTGCTCTACGAGCCGGAGCAGGTGAGGGCCCGGGTCGAGCGGGCCCGGGAGCGGGGAGTCGAGGTATACGCCGGCGGCACCCTGCTGGAGATCGCCCGGGAGATGGGCGACGTCGGGGCGACCCTGGAGCAGATGGCCCGGCTGGGGCTGCGATGGGTCGAGATCTCCGACGGCACCTTCCCCCTGACGCCGGACCGCCGGGCCGAGCTCATCCGGCAGGCGCGGGACCGGGGCTTCGCCGTCATCACCGAGGTAGGGAGCAAGGATCGGGCGCAGCGCTTCGTGCCCGAGGCGGCGGCGGCGCAGGTCGAGTCGGACCTGGACGGCGGGGCCTCCTTCGTGCTGGTCGAGGCTCGCGACAGCGGGCAGGGCATCGGCGTCTACGACGCGCAGGGCAGGCTCGACCGGGCGGCGTGGCAGGCACTGTGGGAGCGGCTGAGCCGGCCCGACCGGCTCATCTGGGAGGCGCCGAGGACCGATCAGCAGCGGGAGCTGTTGATCCTGCTGGGGCCTGACGTCAACCTCGGCAACGTCCAGGTCGGCGACGTGCTGACGTTGGCCTCCATGCGCTGGGGACTTCGATCCGACACGCTCCGGGTCTGGGCCGGCGGCCGGGGCGGTGCGTGAGGATGCGGCCAGGGCCGGAGCCGTTGCATTGACGGGGCTTTGCGCCAAGGGTAACATGTAACCAGGTTAATCAATCCGGCTGCCACGGGCCTCAGGCGGCGCGGCAGCGGGGAGGTCATGCCACCACCATGGTGACGCGCGAGCAGGTCGTCGATGCGCTCCGTTCCGTGATGGATCCCGAGCTCCACCGCAGCATCGTCGACCTCCAGATGGTCAAGGACGTGCGCATCGAGGACGGCCTGGTCGAAGTCGACGTGGTGCTGACGGTACCTGGCTGCCCTCTGCGCCATCGCATCGAGCAGGACGTACGCAACCAGCTGAGCCGCGTGCCCGGCGTCAGGGAGGTGCGGGTGCAGCTGGGCTCGATGACCGAGGCGGAGCGCCAGGCCCTGGTCAACCGGTTGAGCCCGCGCCGGCAGGCCCGCTCGGCCATCCTCGACCCCACCTCCCGCACGGCCATCATCGGCATCTCCAGCGGCAAGGGCGGCGTCGGCAAGTCGACGGTGACGGTCAACCTGGCGGTCGCCCTGCGTAGCCTGGGCAAGCGCGTCGGCGTGCTGGACGCGGACATCTACGGCTTCAGCGTGCCCAAGCTCCTGGGGATCAAGGGGCGGCCCGTGGTGCTCGACGGGGCCCTGGTGCCGCAGGAGGCCTATGGGCTGCAGGTCATCTCCATGGGCTCGCTGGTGGAGGAGGACACCGCCGTCGTCTGGCGGGGCCCCATGCTGATGAAGGCCCTGGAGCAGTTCCTCAAGGACGTGCTGTGGGCGGACCTCGACTACCTGCTCATCGACATGCCGCCCGGCACCGGCGACATCCCCATCAGCATGTACCAGCTCATCCCCCAGAGCTATCTGCTGGTGGTGACGACCCCGCAGCCCGTGGCCTCGGTGGTGGCGCGGCGGGTCGGCCGCATGGCCGAGAAGACCAACCAGACCATCCTGGGCGTCATCGAAAACATGGCCTACTTCATCTGCCCGCACTGCAACACCAAGGAGGAGATCTTCGGCAGCGGCGGCGGGCAGCAGATCGCCGAGATGCTGGGGGTGCCCCTGCTGGCCCGGCTCCCGCTCGACACGCGGCTTCGCCAGTCGGGCGACGAGGGCGCGCCGCTGGCGGCCAGCGAGGACGACCCCATCGGCCGGGCCTTCATCGAGGCGGCCCGGGCGCTGGAGCGCCGCCTGGCCGAGGCGGTGCCGTCGGCACCGCCCTTCATCCAGACGCCTCGTTGACGGTCGGGGCTGCGGGCGGCTGGGCCGCCGCGTGGGGCGGGGCGTTGAGGGGTTCGAACTCCACCTTGAGCACGTTGCCCCACCGGTCGAGGGTCGTCTTCATGCGCTGCTTGAAGTCGCCCAGGGACATGATCTGCGAGATGCTGGCCATCCCGGTGAACATCTCGTAGAGGTCCTTGGCCTCCTGGTAGGCGGCCTCGATCTCGTGGAGACGCTCCTGCATGGCGTGCAGGCGGCGGCTAAGGGCCTCATTGGCGGAGGCCAGGGCCTGCTGGCGCGCCTCGGCCTCCCGCAGCGCCTCGTCGCTTCGGGCGGCGCGCTCCAGGGCCGATGCCACCTGATGTGCCCAACGGGCCAGCGCCGGCAGCGACGGGGACGGCAGCTGCGAGAGTCGCGCTTCGAGCTCGTCGAGACGCCGGTGCAGGCGGGCGATGTACTCGGGTAGCCCCTCGAAGGCCTCGAGCAGGTCCGGCGGGATCGCCAGGGATGGAGAGGCCCCGGCGTCCCGATGCGCGGGAGGGGCGGCGGGAGTCTGCGCGCTCTGCCCGTCGGTGGGCTCTCGGCGCAGGACGTTGTAGTAGAGCATGGCCACCGCCGTGGGAGAACGTTGGGGCAGCGCCTGAGAAACCCTGCGGAAGGCCTCGCTCAAGGGGAGCCCGCTTCGCTGGCATTCGGCGATGATGAGGCGTGCCTGCTCCTTCTCGGCAGGGGTCCAGCTCTTACGGCTGCTGCTGACGCGCCGGGCGGCGGGACGTGAACGATCGGGTGCGGCCGCGACGGCCATGGGTTGCCTCCTTCCGGACGATATGGTCTGCCCCTCCAAGGATCTTTCCGCCTACCGACAGGCCTATGCGCGCTCGGGACGGGCCTCGACCAGGCCCTTTTGCAAGAGCGGCTCCAGGCTCTGGGGACGCCGGCGGGCCTCGAGCAGGGGATCGCGGCGGCCCGGGAGCCAGCGCGGCCAGTTGGCCACGGTGAAGTCCGAGGGCTGCACGTGCTGCAGCTCCTCCCATGTGACGGGCACCGAGACCGGCGCGCCGGGCAAGGGGCGCGGAGAGTAGGCGCCGACGACGGTCTTGCCCCGCAGGTTTTGGTAGGGGTCTACGTAGACCCGGCCCTGCCGGCGGCGGACGAGGCGCTCGGCGGTCACGAGGTCGGGGCGCAACTCCGCCAGCACCTGGCCGATGGTCGCCGCCACCCGGCTGGTGACGGCGTAGGTGTGGCGGGGCACGAGGGGGATGCACACGTGCACCCCGGTGGCCCCCGAGAGCTTGGGCACCGCCTGCAACCCGAGGGACTCCAGGGCGGGGCGCAGCCACAGGGCCACCCGGCGGCTCTCCTCGAAGCCGGACGGAGGGTCCGGGTCGAGGTCGATGACCAGGAGATCCGGGTGCTCGGGGTCGGAGGCCGTCGACATCCACGGATGGATCTCGACGGCCGCCAGGTTGCCGAGCCATGCCAGGGTGGCCGGGCTGTCGGCCACGACGTAGTCGACGACCCGCTGCTCGTGGGCGATGGGGACGGTGCGCACCCAGGAGGGGCGGGGGTGGGGCACCTGCTTCTGGTAGAAGGAGGGACTGTGGATGCCCCGCGGGTAGCGGGTCAGCACCAGGGGGCGGTCGGCCAGGTGGGGCAGCATGAGGGGGGCCACCTGGAGGTAGTACTCGACGAGCCGCGCCTTGGTGATGCCCTCCCGGGGCCAGAGGAGGCGGTCCGGGTGGGTGAGGCGCACCTCCCGGCCGTCGACGTGCAGGACGACCTCCCGGTCGCGACTCGAGGCCGCGCTCACGGCAGCAGGCTCACCACCGAGGCGTGGCGCAGCCAGCCGGCCGAGGTGCGCTCGAGGTAGCGCACCCGCACCTGCCGCACGGGCGGGGTCCAGACGATCCCGGCCGCTTCGCGGGGCAGCCGGGCGGCCGGCGAGGGCAGGGCGAGGCCGGGGGGCGGAGAGGAGCGGGCCAGGGGGTCCAGGCTGGCCCGCAGCCGGCGCTGTTCGGCAGAGGAGAGCCCCGTGCCCACCAGACCCGTCAGACGGTCGGGCGGCGACGCCACCGCCAGGGCCCGGATGCCGCCGGGCTCGGCGGGGACGTAGCCCACGACCCACATGGCCTCCTCCTTGTACGGCTTCAACTTGAGCCAGTGGCGGCTGCGCCGCCCCTCGAGGTAGGGGCTGTCGAGGTCCTTGGCCACGGCACCCTCGAAGCCCAGGCGCAGGGCCGACTCGAAGAGGGCCCGCCCCGACCCCACCGTGGCCGGGCAGAGGATGACCGTGGCCTGCGGAGGCCAACCGGCGGCCCACGCTTGCAAACGCTCGCGGCGGTCTCGCAGCGGGGAGGCCCGCAGGTCCTCACCGTCGAGGTAGAGCAGGTCGAAGGCCACGTAGACGGCGGGCCGTTGCGATGCCGCCAGGTGGGCGGCCTGCTCGCCCATCCGGCTGCGCGCCAGCGCCGCCTCGAAGTCCGGCCGCCCCGAGGGGTCGGGCACGATCAGCTCCCCGTCGAGGACGACCGGGCGTCCGCCGGCCAGCTTCCGCAGGGCCTGGATCACCTCCGGGAAGGTGCGGCGCCAGCGCCGCACCCGCCGGCTCTGGAGCCAGGCGTCGTCGGGGGTGACGAAGGCGATGGCCCGAAGGCCGTCCCACTTCGGTTCGAAGAGGTGACGGGGCGAGTCGAAGGGCGACGGGGCCAGCTCCGCTAGCATGGGACGAACGACGTCGGGCATGCCCGTGGGCGGACGTTGAGAGGCGACGAGCCGTACCCCCTCATGGACTGGGCCGGGCCCGGCGTCGACGGGCAGGCGACGCTGCGGCCGCGCCATCCGCAGATGCCCCCCTGCCGTCACCGTTGTGCCGGGCGCCGTTGGCGAGGGCCGGCGGCCTCTGTCCGGCGCCGTCCAGCTCGCGCAGGCTCGCCTGGAGCGCCTCGACCAGGTCGGCCACGGCCGGAGGCTCGGCGCGAGGCGCCTGCACCACTGCCTGCCCGGCAGCCTTTCGCTCCAGCATCTCCACGAAGGCACGGCGGCGCTCGTTGACGTAGCGGGTGGGGTCGAAGGGGGAGGAGAGCGCCTGTACCAGTTGCACGGCCATCTGGCGCTCCCGCTCGTCGGGCTGGCTGCCGGCCGGGACGTCGACGACGTCGGTGGGAGGACGTACCTCGTCGGCGAAGCGCATGGTCTGCAGCACCAGGACTTCCCCCAGCACGCGCAGGGCGGCCAGGCTCTCCCGGTGGCGCATGGCCATGCGGGCCACGGCGACGCGCCCGGTCTGGCCCATGGCCTCCACGAGCAGGCGGTAGGGCCGCACGCCGCCCTCGGCCGGCTCGAGGTAGTAGGGGCGGTCGAAGTAGAGCGGATCGACCTCGGCGAGAGCCGCAAAGTCCAGGATGCGGATGGTGTGGGCCTCGGGCAGGGGCAGCGCGGCCAGGTCCTCGTCCTCGACCGCGACGAAGCGGCCGGGGCTCAAGGGGTAGCCCATGACGATCTCCTCGGCCTGCACCTGCACGTCGCAGACGGGACACCACTTGCGGTACTCGATGGGCGAGTGGCAGCGCCGGTGAAGCTGGCGCAGGTGGATCTCCCGGTCCTCCGTCGCCGCATAGACCTTTACCGGGATGCTGACCAGCCCGAAGCTGACCGTCGCCCGCCAAAGACTGCGAAAGGCGCCCATGGGGCGTTCCTCCCTGCCGCCATCCTTAGCATCCCGAGCCGGGCCGCCGGGAAGCCGGCCGACCGGTGGGTCGGTCACCATCCTATGCACCGGGAGGAAGGGCCAGGCTCCCGGCCGAAGAGGAGGGGTGAAAGCGCTTCATGAGGAGGGGGGAGCGGAGGCTGGAGGAGGAGCTGATCCTGACACCGGAGGGCGAGCGCCGGCTTCGGGAGGAGCTCGACTTCCTGCGCACGGTCAAGCGCAAGGAGGTGACCGAGCGCATCCGCGAGTCGCTCAGCTTCGGCGATGCCTGGGAGAATCCCGAGTACGAGGCCGCCAAGGCCGAGCAGGCCTTCGTCGAGGGGCGCATCGCCGAGCTG
>DATCKA010000053.1:0-22832 GCA_036562495.1 Limnochordales bacterium | reverse complement strand
GCCTGCAGGTTGGGGTAGACCCCCCGGGGGTTCCAAAGCAGCCAGCCCGCCGTGCCGGCCGTCTCGGCCGCCTGGATCTGCGCAGCCAGCTCGGCGGCGCCGTAGCGGACCCGCAAGCTGAACGCCTGCAGCCACGGGCGCACCCGCTCGATCCCGACCCGGCGAGCGGTCGCCTGGAGCGTGCGGCTCACCGTCAGGCCGGGCTCTCGTTCGGGCATCCGCAGCCCGAAGGCGCCGAGCGCGTAGTGCGAGGGGTAGGCCATGGGGGATAGCACGGGGGCGTGCTCGGCCAGGGTCTCGCACTGCTGGCCGATGCCCATGTCGCCCGGCACGACGCAGCTCTGGCCGAAGATGGCCACCGACAGCGGGGTGCCGGTGGGCTCGAGGGCGTCCGCCACCTCCGCGACGAGGGCGGCCACGGCGTCGGCCCTGGAGACGGAGGGGGACCAGTCGAGCCGATGGAGCGCGCCCTCGCTGGGCAGGCGGATGTAGTCGAGGTGCACCTCCGCGAACCCCATCGCCGCTGCCGCTCGAGCCAGGGATGCGATGTACTGGCGCACCTCCGGATGGCGAGGGTCGAGCCAGGTCTGGCCGCTGGCATCCCGCCACACCTCGCCCTCCAGGTCGTGAAGGGCGAGGTCGGGCCGTGCCCGCACGGCGCGGCTATCCTTGAGAGCGACGATGCGGACCACCACCTGGAAGCCGGCTGTCTGCGCCGTTGCGATGAGCTTGGCGAGATCTACCCCGGGTGACCAGCGTGTCCGCCAGGCCGTCACCTCGGGCACATCCAGGGGGGCCAGGACCCAGCCTTCGTCGTTCTTGAGGTCGACCACGACGGCGTTGAGGCCGGCCAGGCGCCAGGCCTCCCACTCGTGAGGGGCCGGGCCCCGCAACAGGCGGCCGGCAGGGAGGTAGAGGCCCCGCAGCACGGGGACAGGCGGTGACGCTTGGTGCACCGGGAGAGGGCCAGGCCCGGCCTCGAGCGCCGGGGGAGGGGCGATCTGCACGCTGGGCGGCGAGGGAGGGAGCAGCCACGGGCCGTACGGGGTCGTCACGTCATCGGCCATCGCCGGTACCGGAAGGGCGGCCAGCAACAGGAGGGGCCCGGCGACGGCCGCCGCACGGATGGCGCGACTTGCGCCGGCGGCGAGTCCGGCGGCCGATTTAAGGGTGGCCTCCCCCCGGCAGAGGCGTCGTGGGCTGCGGCGAGCCGGCATCGCGGTCATCGGCGGGCTCCCTCTCGCTTCGTTGCCCCACCCCGCCCGGATGACCACGCTCCTATCCTGGTGGTCGGCCGGGAGGGGGGTGTGCCTTGAGCCGGGGAAGGGAATGGATGCGGTCGCGACGGGGGTCAGGTAACATTTGGATAGATCGAGACCGGCCCATCACAGGACGCCGGTGAGCGAGGTGGACGGCGTGGCGATGGGGATGCGGGGCGCATGACGGCGGGAGATGCGATGGGCGGCTGGCAGTCGGCGGAGGTGGCCCTGGCCGTGCTGGCGGTCGCAGCGGCCGCATGGGCGCTGTGGGCCTACCGCCGTGCTCGTGCCCTCGCCCGGGCGGTCGATGACGCCCGGGCGGTGGTGGAGCGGCTGGCGGCCGGCCAGCTCTCCGCCCGCGCCTTCCACGAACCCGACGCCCCGCCCCCGGCCCGCCACCTCGCTGCAGCCCTCAACGAACTGGCCCGTCGCCTGGAGGAGAGCGGCATCGAGCGGCTGCGCCGTGACGAGGCCTACCGCCGCCTTTTGGCCGACCTCTCCCACGACCTGCGCACGCCGCTCACCTCCATCATCGGGTACGTCGAGGCCCTGCGCACGGGCGCCAGCCGGGACCCGGCCCGCCACCTCGACGTCGTGGCTACCCGCGCCGCTCAACTCGCCCGCCTGGTGGACGACCTGCTCCTGCTGACGCGTCTCGAGGCGGGCGACGGGGTCATCCGGCCCGAGCCGACGGACCTGGCCGAGGCGGTACGCCGGGCATGCGAGCCGTTTCGGGCGACGCTGGAGGAGCGGGCCATCCGCTTCACCTTGGAGCTGCCTCCGCAACCGGCGCCCGCGCTCGCCGATCCCACGGCCGTTTCTCGCATCGTGGGCAACCTGCTCGAAAACGCCCTGCACCACGCCGGCCCTGTCCACGAGATCGCCGTCCGGCTGCGCCCTGCCGACCCGGATGACGCCGCCGGCGGCCCCGGCGCCACCGCCCGCGCCTGGTGCCTGGAGGTGTTCAACGACGGCGATCCCATCCCGCCCGAGGACCTCGCGATGGTCTTCGAACGCGGCTTTCGCGGCCGTTCGAGCAAGGGCACCGGGCTGGGGCTCGCCATCGTACGCATGCTGGCCGAGGCGCACGGGGGCCGGGCCGAGGTCGAGAGCGACCCATCGGCCCGCCGCACCGTCTTTCGGGTGCGCCTGCCGGACGGGTACGACGAAGGGCCGTCGAGGGTTTAAGAGATTCGTCACCATTTGGCATGGGGCCGATCACGCCTGCCCTCTACGATGGCCTCGACGGGCGCGATGCTCAGGCCGCCCCGGCGAAGCCAACCTGGGCGGGCCGGCCGCCCGCATCGAGCCCGACCCCACGAGAGGAGGGCGTGGCCCCTTGAACCATCGCTCGACTGCCGTCGAGGCGCGGCCCGTCATCGAGGCCCGGGCCGTGACCAAGCGCTATGGCCGCCGGCCGGTGCTGCACGACGTCACGCTGACGGTGCGCCAGGGCGACATCTACGGCTTCCTCGGCCGCAACGGCGCCGGCAAGACCACCACCATCCGCATCCTGCTCGGGCTCGTCCACCCGACCACGGGCGAGGCCTGGGTGCTGGGACACCGGGTAGGCGCTGCTTCTCCAGCGTGGCTGCGGCGAGTGGGCGTCGTCCTGGAGCATCCGGGCTTCTACCCCAACCTGACCGCGTACGAAAACCTGGCCCTGCACGCCCGCATGCTGGGGCTGCCCATCGGCAAGCCCGACCCCATCGAGCGGGCCCTGGCCACCGTCGACCTCCTGCCGCTGGCCCGCCGGCTGGTGCGGGGCTTCTCCCAGGGCGAGCGCCAGCGCCTGGCCCTGGCTCGGGCCCTGCTCCACGAGCCGGAGGTCCTGGTGCTCGACGAACCCACCAACGGCCTCGACCCCTACGCCATCCGGGACGTGCGGGAGCTGCTGCGCCGGCTCAACCGGGAGCGGGGCGTCACCATCTTCGTCTCGAGCCACATCCTGGCTGAGGTGCAGCGGCTGTGCACCCGCATCGGCATCATCCACGAGGGGCGGGTGGCGGAGGAGATCGAGCTGACCCGCCTGCACCAGTTGAGCCGGCGTTACCTGGAGCTCGAGGTGACCGACGCCCCCCGCACCGCGTGGCTGCTCGAGCACCGCTTCGGGATCACGGACTACCAGGTGGTCGAGGGCGGCGTCGTGCGCATCTTCGACGCCCCGGATCCAGCGCTCGTGCACGAGCGCCCCGAGGTCATCAGCGAGGCGCTGGTGCACGGCGGCGTCGGGGTGCGGCGCCTGGCCTACGGACAGGACTCGCTGGAGCAGCACTTCATCCGCCTGACGGGCGGGGCGACGGGCGGCCCGAGCGAGACCGACGACCGGACGAGGGGGCTGGTGTACCATGACGGCGCTCATCGGCGCTGAGCTCTTGAAGCTTCGCCGCCACAGCATCCTGACGCTCGCCCTCATAGGGGCGCTCTTCCCGGGCCTCATCACGGTGACGATGTGGTACCGGGCCAAAGCCGGGTACTTCGAGCCGACGGCACAGACGTTGCTGATGCAGGCCCTGCTGACGGTCATGCTGATGGAGGGGCCTGCGGGCGCGGCCATCATCGGGTCCATGCTCTTCGGACGGGAGTATGCGGACCGCACGCTGCCCAACCTGCTGGTCTCGGGCCTGCCCCGGCCGGCGTGGCTCGGTGCCAAGTGGGTGGTGCTGGCCTTGCTCGGGCTCGGCATCCTGGTGGGCTCGTGGGGGGTGACGACTCTCGTGACGCTCGTGCTGGTGGGGCCGGACGCCATGCCCTGGCGCATGGCGCTGGCGAGCCTGGCGGCGCACGCGGTGGGGGCACTGGCCCTCTACGCCACCAGCGCCATCCCGGTGGCGCTCACCCTGGGCTCCCGCAACCCGATGCTGGGGGCTTCGTGGGCAGTCGTGATGGCGGTGACGGCTTTCATGGGGATCGACTCCCGCTACAACAGCGTGCTGCCCTCCACGGCCCCGACGCTGGCTGCCCAGCTCGCCTTGGAGGCCTTGGAGCCTAGCGTGGTGGGCAGCGGGTCGGCGCTGGCCTCGCAGGTCACGTGGATAGGCCTGCCGGTGGGGTGGACGGTGGCGCTGGCCTGTGCGGCCGTGTGGGTGGCGGGCTTCGTCTACTCGCTGGCCTACGTGCGGCGAGCCGACTTCGCCTGAGCGGGGTCGAGAGGGCGGCTGCGGGGAGGCGACTGCGAGGCACCGTGGGAGCGAGGAGGGTGGGAGGCGGATGCGGGTGGCGCACCGGGCGTCGCCCCCTCGAGCCTCCCACCTGTCGTTCTCAGCCCCGCCCGATGGGGCGTCGCACGCTCGGCCGGCTGCTCGCCAGCTCCAGCACCAGCGTCGCCGCTCCCAGCACCGCCGCCTCGTCGGGGTGCGTCGCCGGTGTCACCACGGCGCCCCACTCGCCGAGCGCCTCGACCAGCTGAGGCCCGAAGAGCGCGTACCCCTTGCTGATCCCGCCCCCGATGACGATGCAGTCCGGCTGGAAGGCGGCCGCGATGGGCCGGAGCGCCTCGCCGGCCATCCACCCGAACTCCCGGAACAGCGCTCTGGCCTCGGCGTCCCCCGCTTCCGCTCTGGCCGCCAGGTCCTTGACCTGCACCCCGGCCGGCACCTGGGCCCCGCCGCCTCTCCGACCCTGCCACAGCCGCAGGATGCCCCGCGCCGACAGCCAGTCGTCGATGGTGGCGCCCCTAAACGGGATGCCGTACACGTACCCGTCCGGCGGCACGCCCGGGCCCCCGCGAAGCACCTTGCCGTCTGCTAGGAAGGCCGACCCGCATCCGGTCCCAAACGTGAGCACCATGACTCTCCGCCGACCTCTCGCCGCCCCGAAGCGCCACTCGCCCCGGGCGAAGGCTTCGGCGTCGTTGAGGAATCGGACGGGAAACGACCTGTCGAGCCCCAGCCGGTCGCGCAGGGCCTCCCCGACGTTGATGCCGTACAATGCCTCGTACTTGCCCAGGCCGCGGATGTAGCTGATGCCCCGTTCGTAGTCGAAGGGCCCCGGCATCGCAATCCCGATCCCGGCCACCTGCATGTCGCCGGCGCCGGCCATCAGGCTCTGGATCATCCCCGTGAAGGTCGACAGGACGACCTCCTTCGGTTCGCCGCTGCGGGCGTCGGCCTGCCGCACATCGCCCACGAGCGTGCCGTCCGACCGCAACAGCGCCCCCTTGAGCCGGCTGCCGCCGACGTCGAGGCCGATGACGACCCATGGCGTCTCGCCCTGCGTCCCGGCCTGGCCGGCAGGCATGCGGGCGACGCTACTGCTTGACATACGCCTTCACCACGTGGCACGGCCGGTCGCCCAGGCGAAGCACCCGGAACCGGCCGAAGGATGCCGGCACGATGTAGGCCTCTAGGTAGGCGATGGCCGCGGCGCGCTCCGGGTCCCGCTCGGAGACGACCAGCACGCCCTCGCCCGCCGTGACGGCCAGCACCAGCACCCCGCCCCGGGTGTCGTCGATCATCTCGTCCTCGACCTCGAGGCGGTTGACCCCGTAGAACGTCATGGGGGTGCTGCCCAGCAGCAACTCGCGCCCTCCGGGCTCCGCCCGCAGCATCAGGGGCGACTGAATGAGGTTTTCCTTGACCCACCGGGTCGTCCGCGTGAAGTCGAGCACTCGCCACGCGTGCTCCGAGTTGATGGGCCTCGGCTTGCCGTTGAGGTCGGGCCGCAGGTAGTCGTAGATCTTGAACGTGTACCAGTACGGCGTCGAGCTGATCTCCAGCACCAGGTTGTCGGCGCCACTGCAGTGCACCGTGCCCGAAGGGATGAGGAAGAGGTCGCCCGGCCTGGCCTCCCAGGCGTTGACGAATCGGGTGATGTCGAAGGGCACGGCCCGCTCCTCGGCCAGCCGCACCGCCTCCCGGAACTCCTCCGGCCGGATGTCGTCCCGGAACCCCAGGTAGACCTTGGAGCCGGGACGATGCTCCACCACGTAGTAGCTCTCGTCCTGCGCCAGCGGCTCGTTGAACTGCTGCCGGATGTAGGTGTGGTGCGGGTGCACCTGCAGGCTCAGATTGGAGCCGCCCATCGTGTCGTCATAGTTGAAGCGGATGGGGAAATACTCGCCGAACCACCGGTGGACGGTGGGCCCCAGCAACGCCTCGGCCTGCGACCAGACCACCAGGTGAAACGGCAGGTGGACGGTCTCCTGCCCGATGCGTAGCAGCACCGAGTTTTCGGGCGCGACGATCTCGTAGTCCCAGGCGCAGTTGGGCCAGTCGGCGGGGAGGTGGGCGGCTTCCTTGATGCGCTGCCCGCCCCAGACGCCCGGCAGGAAGACGGGCTTGCAGCGGAAGGGCCGCTGCACCAGGCGCTCGATGGCCGCCGAGAGCAGCCGCCTCGACAGCACCTTGGGCCGGTCCGGGTCGTTGCAGTCGACGTAGAGTTGCACGGGCGCCTCGGGCCCGACGAGCAGCGCGCGCTTGTGGCGCTCCTGGATGGGCCACTCGACGTAGTAGCCGATCTTGTACTTCTCCGAGGCCGAGCGCGCCCGATCGTCGCCCATGTTGGCCAGGCCCTCCATCTGGCGGGCGACGATGGTCTCCCGGCCGAGATCACAGTAGATCGCTACGTCGATCTCGATCGAAGCCCAGCGCCGCAACGCCCCCGGCCCCGCCACCAGACAGACGGCCGGTGACGATCCGCTGACGCCGTCGCGGCCGCGAAGCCCGTCGAGCGCGTCGCGTACCAGACCCTCCAGGCGCTGCAAGTCGAAGTAGTCGTCCAGGGGCCGGTCGCAGACGCGGCCGAAGACGGGGTTGTCGCCGAGCCACCGGTGGAAGTGGGCGAAGAGCTCGTCGGCCGGCCGTAGCGCCTCGAGGGTCGTCACCGTGCGCACGGCCAGGCCGGCCGCCTCGATCCGCCGAGACAGGCGCCGGACCAGGTCGGCCCAGTCGATGCCCCACATGCCGTCGATGGCCACCGTCACGACGCCAGTCCGTCGGGTCACCTCGCGCAGGACGACGTCCGCGAACCCCGCCCACCCGGCGACGAATTCGTCGGCCTGTGGCTCCACGTCGATCGGATGCACCGGGGACGGGTCGAAGCGGACCGTCTCCCTTCGCGCCTGCGGCGCTGCCTGATGCGACATCCCATGCAACTGCGACATCACTGACCGGCCCCTCCTGTCTCGTTGATGCAACGACCTTGGACAACGATGACGCGCAGCGTGACCGTCCCGAAGGCCGGGACGTGGACCTCCGGGGCCTGCGGGTCGAGCGCCCGGCCCCGGGGCTCTTCGGTGGCGGTCGCCTCGACCACGGCCCTGGCGGGGAAGGGGAGGCGCAGGCGCACCGTGGTGTCGACCCCGGCCGTCTCCTGCAGGCGCACGATGACGTCGCCAGGGTCGCCGAAGTCGGCGAGCTTGAAGGCCTGCACCCGCACGTTGGCGCGGTCGACGGTCGGCCGCAGCGAGCCACATGCCCCGACCTCATCCGCATCCGCCGTGCCGCCCATCTGCGTGGTGGCGACCCCAGGCACGGGGCCCCCGCCATCCGCCCCTGAGGACGGCGCCCTCCCGGCCGCCGGTGCCGCGGCCGGCTCCAGGGTGACGGCCGGCCCGCCGGGCCACGCCACCCCCTGCGCGTCCCCCGACACCACAAGGAGCGGAGCCTGGAAGGCCTCGGCCCATGCGGTCGCCGCCACGGGGTCCCACGGCCCCGCGAAGCTGCCGAGCGCGTACGTGAAGGTCAGCCGGGGCGGTGCCGTGGGCTCCACGTCGAACCGGACGACCTTGCCCTCCCGAGTCAGTCCCTCATCCTGCTGCTGCCACACGCGGGAGAAGAGCGTCGCCGACCCGGGTGTCGTCGCGGTCCCCAGGTGGCTGATGCTCCCGACCGTGAAGGCGAAGGCCTCCCTGGGCGCCAGCACGACGCCCCACTCGTCGCCTTCCCACAGCGCCAGGGCGTCATGGACGATCAGGCTTCGGGCGTTGGCGCCGGGCAACACGTCCTCGACGGAATGGAAGCCCGCCGCCCCCTCGTAGCGGACCCGCAGCTGGGCGGCGTCGATCGCGAAGGGGAGCCGCACGAAGTAATGCGTCGAGTGCTGCTCGTACGGCACGGGGGGCACGCCGTCTCGTCGTAGCGTGTAGGTCAGCTCCACCCGCCTCGCGTACGAGGGCAGCCGGACCGTCAACTCCGCGAGCGGGCCCTCCGGCGCATAGACGATGCGCAGCGCCTGCTCCCAGGGGCGATCGATGCGCTCGACGCGCTCGACCCGGGCCTGGACGGGCGCCCCCTCGCCGTCGGCCTGTGCCTCCTCGTGGCTCGCCTGGACGAGCTGACCGAACCCTCCGGCCACGCCGCCAGGGCCGCCGCCCGCCACAAGCTCCCGCCCGAGCTGCTCGTCGCGCAGCGAGGTGACGAGGCCGCTCCGGGGGTCGATGCGAACCGTGTACCACGGGCTCTGCAGCACCACCGGCGCGTCGGCGGCCGCCCGTAGCGGCGTCTCCACTGCCGGGACGCCTGCCGTCCCTGTTGAACCGCAGACGACCCGGTAGGCGCGCAATTCACCTGGCCGCAGGTCGCTGACGAGGAAGGTCAGCCCCTCCTCGCCGATGGTCGCCGGGACCGTCCGGCCGTCTCGGAGATCGACGACGCTGCTGGCCGTCCCCACACCCGGCCCCGCACAAAGCGCCACCAGGTCGGCCCGCCCGAGCGTGACCGTGACGCTGCGCGACCCGGCGGGATCGTAGACGAGCAAGGTGCCGGGCTGCCCGATCCCGGCGGCCACGCCCGGGTCACCGGCGAACCTCTGCGCGTAGTCGACGAGGCCCCGGGCCACGACGCCTCGGATCTCCGCCAGGCGGGCGTGCAGATTGGCCAGGTAGGCAGCCTTCTGGCGGTTTTCCTCGTCGACGTCGGCCTGCGTGGTGAGCCCGGGCCACCCCGTGCTCGGCCCCGCGGTGTGCTCGCCCAAGACGATGAGCTGCCGCCATGCCTCCTGCAGCGCCTGACGGGGGTAGGGCGTCCCCACCGTCAGGTGCAGCCCGGTGGCCAGGGCCTCGAGGGCCGGGAGCTCGCGCTGGGCCATGCGCATCCGGTTCATCTGCCACGGCCCCGCGACCCTCACCACCTCCCAGGTGCGGCCCCAGTCGCCCCGCAGCGTCGGGAATGTCTCCCCGTAGCGCGCCTCCATGTAGTCGAAGAACTCGTCCGCCGTGGCGTACCGCACCTCAACGGCGTCCTCGCCCCACGGCTCCGCCCACGCCAGCTGCCGTGCCACCGAGGCTTCGGGCGGGGCGTTGTCGCCCGTGGCGTCGAGGATCAACACGGCATCGTAGGGGTATCCCGCCGCCTCGAGCTCCGCAAGGCGCGCCGCCAGCGCGGGGTAGCTACGGTGGAGCTGCCAGTGCTGCGTGCCTTCGATGTAGCTCAAGGGCGTGTACCAGACCAGCACCCGGCTCCCGTCGGGCGCCACCCAGTAGAAGGGGACGTCGCCCGGCCCGGGCGTGAAGCCCCCGCCGAAGGCCGTATTGGCGCCGACCACGAGCCGCGTCACGCCCGCGTTGGCCAGCGCCTGTGCCCAGTACCAGGCCGCCCCTGGCACGTCGTTGAGGAAGGCCACGCCCCGGCGGACCCGGACCTCTCCTCCGGTGCCCACGGCCAGCCACCGGGCCGCGGCCACGCCGGGGTAGAAGGAGCGGAGCATCTCCTCGGCCGTCATGAGCGAGGTGTGGAAGTTGGCGTACCCTGCGCCCAGCGCGAGCCGCCCGTCCCGCACCGCCGCCCGCAGCCGCCCTAGGTCGGCCTCGGACCTCTCGCCGCCGGTGGCCCACGCCTCGAGCTGCCAGACCGACTCCACTTGCCAGCGCAGGCCGGGCAGGCGCTCCATGAGGTCGAGCATCAGGTCCAGGTGCTCGCGGTGCTGGCGCGCCACCTCATCGGGCGGCGCCGTGAAGCCGATGTCCAGGTGGCTCAGCGGCACCACGAAGACCTTGGCGATCCGGGCCTCGGCTCGCTCCCCGGAGACGCCGGCCCATGCGATGGCGGCCGCCACGATGGCCGCCACGCCCGCCCTCACCCGCACGCCGAGCCACCCCGCGGGCCGGGCACCCACTCGAAGTGGAAGCTGCGCCGGTGCAGCGGCACGTTGTAGAAGGCCAGCCGCAAGGGCAGCTCCGGCGTCTGCACCCGGACGGTGCCGTCGGGCTGGGGCGAGATCCCCGCGAGGGTCTCCAGCACCAGCTGAGCGTACTTGCCCCCGGCGATGAGCACCGGCTTCTCGATGGCGGGCGGCTCGATGGGTGCCTTGGCCCCGGCGCCCAACAGGCGTGGGCTGTCGCCGTCGCCGTGGAAGTACGCCTGCCCGAAGGGCCCCTGGCGCGTCACCCGGGCGATCCCCTCGAGCCATGCCAGCGCCTGCTCGAAGTGGCCCGTCTGCACCAGCACCTCCAGGCTGTAGGCTGGCCAGGTGCAGTAGGCCCCGTTGTGCTGGTGGTCGGGCCGGTCGCTGGATGCGGCATCCGGGTCGAGCGGGGAGAGGGCGCGCATCCAGGTCTCGGTCTTGAGCTCGCGCAAGAAGAAGCGCACCATCTCCTCGCGCTGCTCGGGGCGCAGGTCGTCGCCCATGCACTGGAGCACCGTGAAGAAGTCGAGGCAGTGGCGGACGGGCACCAGCCGTCCGTCGGGCTGCTTGCACGCCCAGACGCCCTCTCCGGCCACATAGAGCGACTGGACCGCCTGTGCCAGCCGATCGGCCGCCTCTCGCAGTTCCCGTGCCCGTCCGGGCTCGCCCAGCAGCTCCCACAGGGCAGCGACGGTCCGGCTGTTCCAGACGTTGGCCGCGTTAAACGAGGCGACCTTGTGGGTGTAGGTGCTGACGCACTCCAGTAGGTTCTCGGGGCCGCCGTAGTCGGCCAGCCCGTCCTCGCCGGCGATGCGGCGCCAGTACCGGGCGCTCTCGTCGAGGTGCTCGATGACCTGCCGGCCCGCCAAGCGCTGGCGCAACCACCCCACGTCACCGGTGTAGCGCACGTACTGCCAGGCCATGTGGATGAGGGCGTAGTCGTTGACCCCGTACCAGAAGCCCAGGGGCCGTCCCGTCAGGTAGTCGCAGCCGTAGCCCCGGTGGATGTCGGCCCGCAGCCACTGCTCCATCATGGCCCGCAGCGCCTCGGGGTCCAGCATGGCGAGCAGGCCACTCACCATCATGGCGTCCCAGAGGAAGGACGACGTGATGGCAAAGGTCTCGTCGGAGCTCGGCAGCCCCGTTGCGTAGAGCAGTGCCCGCTCGCCCCACCGCAGCGCCCGCTTGCTGTAGAGCACGTTGAGGACGCCCATGTAGTAGAGCCGGTGGACGCCCTCGTGGTCGGTCCGCAGCACGGGTAGGTGCCCGGAGAAGCGGTCGTTGCCGGGCGTGAACGCCGCCTCCCACTCAGCCCGCCAGGCGGCCATGCTCCGGGAGAGGTACTCGTCGAAGCGGCGCAGGTGCTGGCTCCACAGCCAGCGAGCCTGCTCAGGCCAGGCGGCGACGGCGTGCACCCAGCGAAGGGTCCACGACTGGCCCGGCCGGAGCGTCACGTCGTACTGCAGCGCCACCGACGCCGCCTCCTGCGGGGCCTCGCCGAGGCCATCCAGGCCGCCCCGGCGTCGAGCCTCGTCCCATCGTGGGTCGTCCACGGCGAAGGCGGCCCACCCGGAAGGGCGCTCGGAAGCGCCCGCCCTCACGCACGCCAGGCCGTCGGGCTGCCGGATCTCCACGCATCCCTGGTCCTCGTCCAGCGCCACCCGGCCGGACCGCTGGGGCGGGGGCCAGGGCATCTCCCACTGCAGCCGCACGTCGGCCCGCAGGAGCAGCACCAATCGCACCTGGCGTGTCTTGCCCGACGTGTTGACCACGCGGAGCTCCTCCATCACCGCCGGCCCGGCGACCGACAGCGCCAGGGTCGTCTCCATCTCGAGGCCGTGGGCCGTCCCCCGCCGCTCGATGCGGCTCGGGTACCACCGGTACGTGACCGGCTTGACGGCCTCGCCGGCCGCCTCGAGGCTGCCCCCGTCGAGCCCCAGGTAGAGCCGCGCCTGCACGCCGTCTGAGTAGACGGGTGGCGAGGCCAGCCCTCGGTACGAGAAGAGGTCACGGTCCGCCGCTACGCTGGCCCATTGATTGGTGAGGGCCGGCGGGGCGAAGAAGGCAGCCCCGGGGTCCACGGTCATCGGGTCGCTGGCCAGCGCCTCGACGTCCGGCAGCCAGCGCCCCACTGCCGACACCTCCGGGGGCCCATCCCACAGCCTCGGCGCGTGCGTCGTCTCTCGCGATACGAGCGACATCGGCTTGCCTCCCGTTTCTCGGGCCCTCAGCCCTTGAGGCCCGTCAGCATCACGGCCTGGACGAAGTAGCGCTGCAGCAAGAAGAACAGCACCAGCACCGGCAGCATCACGATGAGCGACCCGGCCATCAGCAGGTTCCACTGGGTGGTGGTGGCCTGCTGGAAGGCCCGCAGGCCCAGTGCGAGCGTGAACTTCTCCCGGCTGTGCAGGTAGATGAGGGGGCCGAGGAAGTCGTTCCACGTCCACAAGAAGGCGAAGATGGCCACGGTCGCGGCCGCCGGCTTGGCCAGCGGCAGCACGATCTGCCAGAAGACCCGAAACTCCGAGCACCCGTCGATGCGGGCAGCGTCCGACAGTTCGTTGGGGATGGATCGGAAGAACTGCCGGAACAAGAAGATGTTGAAGGCGCCGCCCCCGAAGAGGCTCGGCACGATGAGGGGCAGGTACGTGTCGATCCAGCCCAGGCGGGTAAACAGCACGAACAAGGGGATCATGGTGATCTGCCCGGGCAGCATCATCGTGGCCAGCACCAGGATGAAGACCGCATCTCGCCCCGGCCATCGCAGCTTGGCGAAGCCGTACGCCACGAACGCCGCGGAGAAGACCTGGCCCAGCACCACCGAGACGGTGATGAGGGTCGTGTTCTTGAAATAGAGCCAGAAGGGGAAGTACTCGATGGCTGCCTTGAAGTTGCCCCACAGCACCGGCTCGGGGATCCACTTGGGAGGAAAGAGGAAGATCTGCGGGTCAGGCTTGACCGCGGTGGAGATCATCCACGCCAGCGGCAGCAGAAACGAGATGCTGCCCAGGGTGAGGGCCGTGTAGATGGCCCCGATGCGCAGCCATCGCATTCCCCGCAGCGTGGCGCGCTGAGTGGCGGTCCGTGGAGCCGGGGCGACGCGTCGGTGCAGCATGCCGTCAATCCCCCTCGGTGTAGACCCAGCGCCGAGACTGCCGCACCTGGATCAGGGTGAAGGCCATGATGATGGCAAACAGCACCCAGGCGAGGGCGGAGGCGTAGCCCATCCGCAGATTGACGAAGGCGGTCTTGTACAGGTAGTAGACGTAAAACAGCGTCGAGTTGACGGGCCCGCCCTGGGTCATGACGTAGGCCTGCGTGAAGACCTGCAGCGACCCGATCGTCAGCGTGATCATGTTGAAGAAGAGCGTCGGCGACAGCATCGGGATGATGACGTGGCGGAAGAGCTGCCATGCATTGGCGCCGTCGATGCGGGCTGCCTCGCAGAGCTGCGCCGGGATGTTTTGGAGCCCGGCGAGGTTGATGATCATGACCCCGCCCATGCTCCAGACGCTCATGATGACGATGGCCGGCTTGGCCCACTCCGGCGACTGCAGCCACAGCGGCCCCTCGATGCCCAACAGCCCCAGGATGACGTTGATGAGGCCGTAGTCGGGATTGAAGATCCAAAGCCACAGCAGAGCGACCGCGACGCCCGACAGCACCGACGGCAGGAAGTAGATGGTGCGAAAGACGTTGATGCCCGGCAGACGGTTGTTGAGCAACATGGCCACGGCCAGGCTGACCGCCAGGGTGAGGGGCACGTTGAGCCCGGCGTAGTAGAGCGTGTTGTACAGCGCCGTCCAGAAGAGCGGATCCTGCAGGAGCGTCTTGTAGTTGGCGAGGCCGATCCACGTGGGCGGTTGGAAGACGTTGTACGCCGTGAAGCTGTAATAGATGGAAAGGAGGATGGGCCCCGCCGTGAAGAGCAAGAAGCCCACCACCCACGGCGAGATGAAGATCCATCCATAGAGCATCTCACGACGAGCCATCGGCCGCATCGGACGGGGTCCCACCCTCTCGAGCGGTCCGGGCAGGCGTCGGCTCGATGCCGTCGCCGCCCGGACCGATTGCCTCGACGCCTACCTCGACTGCGTCTGACGATAGCGGGCGACCTCGGCCTCATAGGCCTTCTGGGCATCCCGCAGCGCCTGCGCCGGCGTCTTGATCCCGCGCAGGGCGTTGTCGATCTCCGGCTGCAGCACCGTGTCGTACCACGTCGGAGCCTCCATGGAGAACGGCCGGAAGCGGGAGACCTTCATCTGATCGACGATGGCCCGCCAGAACGGATCCTGCATGAGCTCATCCGCGGTGGCCGCGGCCACGTTGCCGACCATCGACCCGTTGATCCGGGCGTACTGGAGCTGCTTCTGCCTGGACGTCAGGAACTTGACGAACTCCCACGCCGCCTCGGGGTACCGGGTCTTGGAGGAGATCTCGATGCTGAAGCCGTTGCTCCAGCTGGCCGGGGTGCGATTGTAGGGCAGGCCGCTGACGCCGAAGTCCATGTCGGGCGCGTACTGCCGGATGTTGGCCAGGAACGTGTTGTTCTCCCCGATCATCGCGACCTTGCCCGAGATGAACGGGCTCATCGCGCCGCCGCCGAAGTTGGACTCCAGGGCGCTGAGCTCGCGGATCCCGTAGGCGTGGACCCGCTCCACCATCCATTCGAGGGCTTCGATGTTGGCAGGGTGGTCGATCTTGATGCGGCCCTGGGCGTCGGTGAAGCTGCCGCCATTGAGCCAGGCGATGGTCCAGAAGTAGAGGTTGCCCCACGTGGGGCTGAAGCCGACCCTTACCAGCCGGCCCCGGGCATCCCTGATGGTGAGCTTGTCGGAGTAGGCGACCAGCTCGTCCCATGTCCGAGGCGGCCGCTCGGGGTCGAGGCCCGCCTCTCGGAAGGCCTGCTTGTTGTAGTAGAAGACCCGCACGTCGGTCTCGAGCGGCAGCGCCCAGACGCGGCCCTCCCACCGGATCGCGGGGTGAGTTGCCGGCCAGAAGGTGTCGAGGGTGATGCCGTCGCGGGCGAGGAACTCGTCGAGGGGCCGGATCACCCCGGTAGCGGCCCGCTGGGGCACGTTGCCCAGGTCGTTGAGGGCGACGTCCGGCGAGATGCCCGCAGCCGTGGCCGTCTGCAGCTTGGTCCAGTAGTCCCAGAAGTTGATGCCGAGCTCCTTGACCTCGATGTCGCGATGGGTGGCGTTGAACTCCCGGACCGTGTCGACGATGAACTCCCGGGCAGGACCCGCATCCCAGATGTGCCAGAACGTGATGGACTGCTTGGCCATCGCGGACCCGCCCGGCAGCGCCAGCGCCGCCGCCAGGCCCAACGCCATCGCCAGCACCCATGGACTGCGACGAGCCGTCATGCTGCTCCCTCCTCGTGCAGGGGCTAACACTCGATGCGACGACCGATGCGACGTCCAACGACCTCGGGGTGCCACACCACGGATCCGTGACCTCGATGCCCTTGCCGTCTCCCTCCTCTCTCCGCTCAAGTCGGGTCTCAACGCAGCAGCGTGGCTCGCAGCGCGACCGCCTGGTACGGTGCGAGCCGGAGCCGATATCGGGTGGGGTCGATGGCCTCGCCGGCGGGGCCCAACGGGTGGCCTGCGGGCGTCGCCCGCTCGAGCCGCGCCAGCGTGAAGCGGGGGAAGACCACGTCGACCGTGCAGGCTCGGCCCGCCGTCTCCACCAGCCACAGCAGGTAGGCGCCGGGATCTTGCAGCCGCACCGGGCCGTCGAGGAGCACCGCGTCGGTCCCCTCGACGCAGGCCAGCGGCGGAGGCCCTGGCTGCCAGGCGTTGGGGATGGGCGGCACGGAGGGGAGATAGCGGGCGATCAAGGGGTGCTGGGCGGCGGCTCCCGCCACCGTCGCCTCGCGGTCCGAGACGACGCTCGTCCGCAGCCACAGGCTGAAGCGGAAGGTGAGCCGCCCGGGGTCCTCCCGGGACAAGTGGTCCCAGCGGGCCGAGGCCTGAGCCAGGCGGAAGAAGAGCCGGCCCGACGTCGGCCGCCAATCGCCCCGCAAGAACCGCCCGGCCTGGATGGCGTCGTACTCGACCAGCGGGGCGTCGAGGGAGCTGACGACCACGCTCTTGCCGCCGCCGATCAGGCGGATCCAGTCGGCCACGGCGTAGGTGTCCATGCAGCTGCCCGGGATCTGGCCGCCGGCACCGGGCTCCGCCCATCCGCCCGGCACCTGGTGACGGATGGTGACCTCGGGCATGGCGAACGGCAGGGCCAGGTAGAGCAGGTCTCCTGGCTGCACGGCTCCGTCCCGGGGGGTCGGCCCGGACGCCTCGGGGCGCGGCCGCTGGACCGACACCACCAGATCCACCCGCGGCAACCCGCGGTAGAGCCACACCTCCCACGAGACGGCCCACCCGGCTGGGTCCGCCTGCGCGCACCGGACGCAGGCCGCCTCCGGCCCTGCCAGCACCAGTTCCCTTGCCAGGGGCAGGCTACGGCGGCCGGAGCCGTCGTCCGAGGGGGCCGGCAGCATGTGCACGACTCGGCCCTCGACGGGCACCCCTTCGTACAGCTCCCGCCGCGCCTGGAAGTCGCCGCCGGGCGGTATGGTACGGGGGTCATCCGGCCGGTACAGCAGGACCGCCCCGAACGGAAGCGGCGCCGCCTCGACGAACGGCTCGCCCGTGGCCCGATCGACGATGGAGGCGATGGGCCGGTCGTCGCCCAGCCGCACCTCGATCCTCTCGTTGGCCAGCCGATCCGGCGCCGCCTCGAGCCGGCCCGTGTCATCAACGGAGCCCTGGCCACCGGCCATCGGCTCGAACGGCAAGCGGAGGAGACCGCCGGGCGGCACCTCGACCACCTTGAGCCAGTAGCGCTGGCCGGGGCTCGCCTGAGCCGCATCGGCCATGGGCCAGGGCCCGGGGAGCTCCTGCCAGCCGGGCAGGCGGTCGGCACGGGAGATGTTGCCGCCCGCCGCCGGGTCCAGCCGCAGCACGGCCGGCGCCTTCACGGGCAGGGCGGTGGGGTTGATGACCAGCACGCTCCCGTTGTCGTGTGGTTGCACCTTCTCCGACAGGGCCTCGACCGCCTCGTCCAGCAGGCGGGGAATGGCTTCCAGGGGCCGCTTGAGGTAGGCGAGGCCCTCACGGTCGGCCTGCTCTCGCTTGCGCTGGCTGTGTACCACCCAGAGGCCACCGAGACCGCTGTGCTCGTCGAAGGTCAGCAGGTCCCGGTAGGCCTGGTCGATGACATCGTGGGGGTAGCGGTAGGCCTCGTTGGCGGCGTCCGCGAGAGTGGCGACGTGCTCGGCGTCCTCCAGCATCTGGTGGGCGCGGCGCGACGCTGCGAGTTCCCGGGGGTATGCCCCGGCCGACTGGACCCAGTAGCTCGGCCAGTCGCCCTCCACCGCGGGGAAGGCCTCCCCGTAGGCGGCCTCCATGTGGCGGAAGAACATCCGGGGGGTGGCCATCACCAGGCGCGGCCACCGGTACGACTCGCCCCACGCGCGGCAGACGGCAGCAGGCGTCACGTGCACTCGGTCGTTGTCGAAGGCCAGCTGGAGCATGAGGGCCGCGTACGGGTAGCCCTGCGCCTCGAGCGCGGCCAGGTGCCGCGGCAAGCGGACTTCGGCGGTCGCGAGGGAGTCCCGCAGCCCGTACCGGACGCCCTCGATGTAGGCCCAGTACGGGTCACCCGTGTACCAGACCAGGACCTCGCTGTCGTCTGGGCCGCGCCAGCGGAAGGGCCGCGGTGGCGGGCCGAAGGCGTGAAAGGGTGCCGCGAAGTTGTTGGGCGCCATGGCCAGGTAGCGGACGCCGGCGGCTCGCAAGACGGGGAGGATGCCCCGGGTCACGCCCGGGACGTCGGCGATCATCGCCGTGTCGACCGGCACGCCCAGGCGCCGCCACTGCTCCGCCTCGTGGGTGACCCGCCGGATCTGGCCCTTGCCCAAGAGGTCGAAGTGTTCGTGCAGGTAGAGGGCCGTAAGCTCGATGTTCCCGTCCCGCAGGCAGGCCACGAGCCGGTCCATCTCCGCGCCGGTGGCCGTGCGGCGGAAGTGCTCGAGCTGCCAGGCCGCCTCCACCGTCCAGCGGAAGCGGGCCGGCTCGGGCCACCCGGCGGTGGCCTCGATGGCGGCCATGGCCAGTTCCAGGTTCTTGGCGTGGATGCGGGCGACCTCGGAGGCGGGGTGGGTGAAGCCGACGTCCGTGTGGGAGTGACAGACGACGAAGACGGTCCACGGCTGGACGGGCGGGAGGTCGCCCTCCCAGGATGCCTGCGCCCCATCGGGTGCCGCCCCGTGCGCGACCGGCCCGTCGTCGCCGTCGCCTTCGAGCCACCAGGTGATGCGGAAGCGCCGCTCGTACCGCCCTCGCTCGGGCGTCTCGGCGAGGCAGGCGGGCACGTCGATCCGCACCCAGACAGGGGACTCCCCACAGGAGCCCTCGCCCGCTGCGGTATCGTCGGGCCCCTCGGCGACCCGACGCGCAAGGAGCTCCTCGCCGCTCCACTCGCGCTCCTCGCCGTCGCCCTGGACGAGCAGGCGGGACCGGCGCAACACGGCCTCGGAGCGGACGTGGGGCCAGGCCAGTTCGACGACCTGCCGCAGACCGCCAGGCGCTTGCCGTACCAGCGGCAGGGGCCGCACCATCAATTGCCCGGGCGCCGTGGTCCTGGAGGAGCCCTGTCCTGTCGTAACGCTCAACGTTGCCTCACCGCCGTGCGCCACCCGTCGTCTGCCCGCGGAGCCCGGCTTGCTCGAGGCAGTGCTGATGCACCAGCGCCGCTGCCCCCATGAGGCTGTTGCTCTCCCGGAAGGTCGCCGGCACGACGCGGGCGCCCCTGCGGTGAAGCTCGGGCCCGCGGTTGTGCAGGATCTCCTCGATGGGGCCGGCCACGATCTCGAAGGCCCGGCTGATGGTGCCGCCGAGGTAGACCACGTCCGGCGCCACCAGCACGTTGACGATGCTGACGGCGGTGGCCAGGTAGCGGCCGGCGTCGATGAGGGCGTCGCGCGCCACCTGGTCGCCGGCCAGCGCCGCGTCGACGATGCGGTCGAGCGACGGCGCGTCGAGCGCCCGGGCGCCCTCGGGCAGCAGCGACGTGGGCCTGCCCAGGCGGGAGCTGCGCTCGATGCGCCGCAGCAGGGCGGGGAAGGAGACGAACGTCTCGAGACAGCCGAACTGCCCGCAGCGGCAGCGCTCGCCGCCGGGATCGATCACGGCGTGACCGATGTCGCCCGCCGCCGAGTCCTTGCCTCGCAGCACCTTGCCGTCCACGGCGATGCCGGCGCCGACGCCGTAGTCGGCCATGATGAAGACCACCGTGGGCGGCGGGGGCTCCGTCCCCCACCAGACCTCGGCCAGCGTCCCGAGGCGTGCGTCGTTGTCGACGAAGACCGGCAGGCCCCCGGCCGCCTCCCGCAGTGGCCCCACGAGGTCGAGCCCCTCGCCTCCGATGTTGGGGGCCAGGCTGATCCGGCTCTCCTCGTCGACCACGCCGGGGAAGCTGACCCCGACGCCGTCCAGACGCAGGCCGCGGTCGGCGGCCTCCTGGACCGCCTCGCGGGTCACTTCGGCCACCTGGCGCACGAAGGGTTCGCCGGTCTCGAGGTAGCGGGCGGGGACGGTCTTGCGGAGCCGGATGGAGCCTCCGAGGTCGACTACCGCGACTGAAATCGACTGCACGGCCACGTGCACGGCCAAGGCGTGGCATGCGGACTGCGCGAGCTCGAAGACCTCGGCCTTGCGACCCCGGCTACCGGCCGCCGCCTCCGTGCGGGCCACCAGGTGACGCTGCTCGAGTCCACGCAGGATGGAGGAGATGGTGGGGACGCTGAGCCCCGTCGCCCGCACCAGCTGGGATCGAGTCATGCGGCGACGTCGGCGCAGCAGCTCCAGCACCAGGGCGGTGTGTCGGTCACGTATCACGTGCGCACCCCGGCGTAATCGTAAAGTACCTTTACAAAATGTCCCCGCAAACCCACTTTATCGCCCGGAATGACTCCCGTCAACCGTTTGCTTTAATAAACATGTCTTACAAATGGGTGCGGCACCTTTCCGAATGGCCTGGATGTTGCCTGGTGTGGCGGGGAAGGCGCCGGTTTGGGGCGCGAAAGAACATGCCAGCGCGAGAGGGGGACAGGCAGCGGGCCTGCCCCCTTGGCGTCAGTCCAGAAGCAGCGAACGTACTGTTGGGACTCGACCGGTTGCCGGTTCAGTATCGCGCGTACCAGTCGGCCTCGACCGGCGGCGGCGTCGTGTCGATCCGCTCGGTCCACGGCCGACAGTGGCGGCGGGCCAGTTCGCTCAGGTGGCGCATACGAGGCGTCGCCCGCTCCGCCAGCAGCCGCCGGCGCAACTCGCCGTCGCGCACGACGCAGTCCTTCCAGACCGCCCGGCCGACCATAAACCCGCTGGCCCCTGCCTGGCCGGCGATCTCGACCTGGGTGCAGAAAGCCTCGAAGCTGACGCCCTCCGACAGCAGCACCCACGGCGCCCGGCTGGCCGCATCGAGGGCCCGACAGGCCTCCAGCAGCCGCTGGCGCTCGGCGTCGCCGATTCGGCCGTCCTCGGGCACCGCGCCGGGAAACTCCGCCTTGAAGAGGTCGACCCCGTCGCCCGTCAGGTCCGCCGCCGTCTGTGCGACGATGTCGGGCTTCTCGGCGAGAAAGGCGGGGCTGGTCTTCTCCTGGCCGGGGTCGAGAGGGTAGGAGAGGGCCTCGACGACGAAGAGCACGTCGTGCTGCCGACACGCCTCGGCCACCCGCTGGACCAGCTCGCGCTGCTGGGGAGCCGTGGTGGCCCTCGGGTGGTAGTAGACGAGGAGCTTGACGCCCGAGGCGCCCATCCGCCGCAGCTTGCCCGGGTCGAGCCCGGGCAGGAGCTCGGTCACCCGGCCGTCGGGCCGGCGCACGTAACCCGTCTTCTCGATGGAGACCAGCGCGCCCACGTGGCCCGGCAGGACGCCCGTGTAGACCAGGGGACGGTAGCCGTACTCGACGTCGACCAGCACCCCCGTCACCCCTGTGCCCCCGGCCTCCGCGGAAGCCAGGGCCCGGGCCAGGTTCACCTTGATGGCGGCCATCTCCTCGTCGCCGACCGACTCGGGTGCCTCGGGAGCTAAGGCTCGCCGCAGGTTGCCCCGGTGATCCATCGCCGCCAGCAGCACGAGGCCTTCCGGGCTCGAGATCTGCCGGAGCCCTCGCATCTTGCCCACGCTGAGCCGCCGCCTCTGTGTCGTCATCGATGGGGCCTCCTCTCCGGCCGTGCCGTCCGCCAAGGGCGTGAACGTGCGCTCGGGCCGCCACCGTGCGCTCAGGCCGTGGCCATGCATTCAGGCCGTGACCGTGCGCACGCCTCTGGCCTCGACCGCCCGCAGGAAGTCGGGCGACGCCGCCGCGTCGGTGATCAGGCACCGGATCCGATCGATGGGCGCGATGACCGCCGGCGTCACTCGCCCCAGCTTGGTATGGTCCGCGACGACCCAGGTCTCCCGCCCCTGCTCGATGAACGCGCGGTTGACCTGGGCCTCCTCGTGGCTGAACGTGGTCAGCCCGTACTCGAGCGAGAGGCCATCGACCCCGATGATGACCACGTCGGCCACGAACTCCCGGATGGTGCGCTCCGCCACGTGGCCCACCATCTCGTAGGACTGGGACCGCAGCCGCCCGCCCGACACGATCACCTCGACGCCCGGCGCCGAGGCCAGCTCGGCTGCCACGTTGACGGCGTTGGTGACGACGGTGACGCGCTTGTTGCGCAGCGCCTTGATCACCTGCGTGACGGTGGTCCCCCCGGTGCAGGCGATGACCTGTCCGTCCTTGATCATGGCCGCGGCTGTGGCGCCGATGCGGCGCTTCTCAGGGAGCAGGGCAGTCACCTTGAAGCGGTAGGGGAGCTCGTCGTGATCCTCCAGCAGCGTGGCGCCGCCGTGGGTACGGCGCAGGAGCCCCTGCTGCTCGAGCTCGGCCAGGTCGCGCCGCACCGTGGCCGTCGAGACGCCCAGCACTGTGGCCATCTCCTCGACGCCCACCGCGCCCCGCCGCGCCAGCTCGCTCAGGATGTGGTCGTGCCGCTCGGCCTTCAGCATCCGGGGTGCACCGCAGGCACTCTATCACGGACGGGCATAGCGAGCAAGATCATGCATGTAGCTGTCGATGTGCGATCATAACCGTGCACGTGCGTGTTGACTCGTGAGCGAGGGTGGGGTAGCATGACGTCGGTGGGCGTCACAGGGTCCGGTCGGGGGGCGGAGCCTGCCATGCACAAGACCGCCATCGAGATCCTGGCCCAGCCCGGTCAGTGGCGGCAGGTCCTCGCGTTGGCCTCGGCGCGAGCAGAGTCGGTGAGGGGCCTGCTGCAGCGACCCGTCGCGATCGTCGGGGCCGGCTCCTCTTACTACGTGGGCCTCGCGGCCGCTGCCTACCTCGAGGAGCGCCTGGCCGTCCCGGCTCGGGCCGTCCCGGCCTCCGTCTACCGGCCTCGCGCCGGCGAGAGCGCCCTCCTCATCAGCCGCAGCGGCACGACCACCGAG
>DATCKA010000052.1:0-1729 GCA_036562495.1 Limnochordales bacterium | reverse complement strand
GCCAGCGAGTCGGGCAGCACGACGTGGTAGCCCATCCGGCCGCCCGCGTCGACGGGCTGCACCTGGGCGCCGGCCGAGCGCAGGAGGTCGAGGCAGAGCCGGGCGAGCCGGCCGGAGCGTGTCGGATCGGCCACGGCTCGTCTAGTCACGGGCGTCGCCGTCCTCCAGGCCCGCGAGCAGCCGCTGCCACTCCTCCGCCAGCTCCTGCAGCGCCTGGCGGATTCGCTCGCCGGCGTCGGGCTCCCGCTCCGGGCGGGCCAACAGGCGCGACAGCCGGCGCTCGAGCCGGCCCAGCTCCCGGGGCTGGCCCACCACCGCGTCCAGCGGCCCCACGAACCGGCGGAAGAGATCGAGCTTGCGGTGGAGCAGGTAGACCACGTACTCCTCGATGGTGCCTGCGGCCACCAGGTTCCAGACGTGCACGTCCCGGCGCTGGCCCAGGCGGTGCAGGCGGCCGATGCGCTGTTCGATGCGCATCGGGTTCCAGGGGAGATCGACGTTGATCAGGTGCCGGCAAAACTGCAGGTTGATCCCCTCGGCGCCGGCGTCGGTGGAGACCATGATGGGAGCCTGGCTCTCGAAGACGGCGCGGGCCCAGTCCCGCTGCATGGCCGACAGCCCCCCGTGGAAGAGCACCACCGGCCGCCCCAGCTCGGCCAGGCGGTCGGCCAGGGCGCGCTGGGTGGCCACGTACTCGGTGAAGACCAGCACGTGCTCGTCGCCCAGGCGCCGCACGAGGCGCACGGCGGCGTCGGCCTTGGCCCAGCTCTGGACCCGCTCGGCCTCGGCCACCAGCGGCCCGGGGTCCAGGGTCCCTCGGCGCACCATGCGCTGCAGGCTGGCCGCCAGGGCGTGGGGACTGGAGCAGAGTTCCCGCTTGAGGGTGAGGAAGACCAGGCTCTGCCCGCCGCCGCGCCCGCCGGGCCGGCCGGAGTCGAGGATGTAGCTGTCGAGGGCGGCGTAGAGCCGTCGCTCCGCCTCGCCCGGGCGCACCATGATGGTGTGGACGTGGCGCCGGGTGAAGGGGATGGGGGTGTCCGTGCGCCGGTGGCGCACCATGACCCGCCGCACGCCCTCCCGCAGCCGGTGGGCGGCCCCCAGGTCGACGGGCGCGTCGAGGCGGCTGGGCATCTCGGGCGCCTGCCCCGGCCGCACCAGATCGATCAGGGCCCGCAGCTCCCCCAGGTGGTTGTGGACGGGGGTCGCGGTGAGCAGGAGCAGGTAGCGGCTCCGGATGGCCGCCACCAGCTCGTAGGCGCGAGTGCGGGCGTTTTTGAGGCGGTGGGCCTCGTCGACGATGACCAGGTCGTAGGGCTCCGCCAGCACCTGTTCCCGGTGGGGCGGTCGCTTGGCGGTGTCCATGGAGGCCACCAGCAGGGGCACCCGCAGCCAGTCGCGTTCGCTGCCCTGCAGCTCGACGGGCAGCTCGAACTTGTCCCGCAGCTCTCGGTACCACTGCCAGCACAGCCCCGAAGGCACCAGCACCAGCGCCCGCAGCACGAGCCCGCGCAGCATCAGCTCGTGCAGCACGATCCCCGCCTCGACGGTCTTGCCGAGCCCCACCTCGTCGGCCAGGATGGCCCGGCCTCCGAGCTCGAAGAGGACCCGGCGGGCCGTCGCCAGCTGGTGCTCGAAGGGGATGACGCCGGCCTGCTGCCAGCACCAGCGCAAGAATCGTGGCGTCCACAGCTCCTGCGGGTCGGGCCGCTCGGCCAGCTCCAGGGCCTGC
>DATCKA010000041.1:0-57631 GCA_036562495.1 Limnochordales bacterium | reverse complement strand
TCATGTATACAGTCTCCATTCGTTGGACCAGCAGGAGATGCGACCGTCGGACCGTAAACCGCCCGTCAGAGCTTTACGACACAAATCGCAAGCATGTCAGTTTACCAGGAGGTGACAGCGGCCGGACGCACTCCGTTGATGGGCCTCGCCCCGGCGGTCGCCGCGCCCGCGCCGAGGCGACGTCGTATCCGAGGCAAGTCGTGCACGACATAAAATCAGGGAAGGAGTGGAGCACGTTGCGACGGTTGCTAGCCGTGGTGGGTGCGGCGGTGGCCATCATGGCCCTCGGCGTCGGTGCAGCTATCGCCGCGGCGCCCAAGCCCCTGCCGCCCATCGTGATGATCAGCGACACGTCGGACACGGTCCGCACCATGAACCAGGCGCTCCAGGAGATGATCCGGACCAACCTGGGGCTCGAGATCCAGGTCGAGTACATGGACTTCAAGACCCGCCTGGAGCGCATGCGCAACAAGAACTTCGCCATCGCCTTCGCGGGGTGGGGGCCGGACTACGACGATCCCCTGACCTTCCTGGATCTGTGGGTCACCGGTGGCGCGTTCAACGACCCCGGCTGGAGCAACCCGCGCTACGACGAACTCATCGAGCTCGCCAAGAACACCACCGACCAGGAGCGCCGCATGCAGTACTTCGTGGAGGCGGAGCGCATCCTGGCCGAGGAGGCGCCCATCGCCCCCATCTATTGGCGATCCCGCCTCTCGCTGTACAAGCCCTGGGTGAAGGGCATCATCCGCCGCGCGGTGGGCTCCGAGGCGGAGTACAAGTGGGCCTACACTGAGGGCCGGCCTGGTGGCGATTCGCCCATGTACCTCAACATCAACCTGGGCGAGGAGCCGCCCGATCTCGACCCCGCCACCTCGACCGACACCGTCTCCTTCCTGATCCTCAACGCCACGCTCGAGGGGCTCGTCCGCAAGGGGCCGGACGGCACCATCAAGCCGGGCAGCGGCCTGGCGGAGAGCTGGACCGTCTCGCCCGACGGGCGGGTCTACACCTTCAAGCTGCGCAAGGCCACCTGGGATGACGGCACGCCCATCACCGCGCACGACTTCGTCTACCAGTGGCGGCGGGTCATCGATCCCCGCACCGCGTCGCAGTACCAGTTCATGATGGAGCTGGCCGGCATCCAAAACGGCAGCGCGATCGCCCAGATGGATCCGGAGAAGGACGACATCGACGCGGCGCTCGAGACCTTCGGCGTCAAGGCTCTCGACGAGCGCACGCTGCAGGTGACGCTGGAGAAGCCCAACCCGCTCTTCCTGGAGCTGACCACGTTCATCAGCTTCCTGCCGGCGCCGCGGCACCTGGTGGAGCGCTTCGGCGAGCAGTACGCCGCCGACGCGGACAAGCTGGGCGCCTCCGGGCCCTTCCGGGTCGCGTCGTGGACGCACGGCTACGAGCTCGTGCTGGAGAAGAACCCCCACTACTGGGATGCCGCCAGCGTCAAGCTCGAGCGGATCCACTTCGACATGATCCAGGACGTCGGCACGGCGCTGCAGCTCTACGAGCAGGGCGCGCTGGACATCGCCGGCGTCGCCTCTCGGTTCGTCGACGTCTACCGCAACCACCCGGATCTGCAGGAGCCCTGGCCTGACGGGTCGTGCTTCTACTGGGAGTTCAATGTGGAGCACCCGGTGCTCAAGAGCGCCAAGGTGCGCCGGGCCATCGCCCTGGCCATCGACCGCCAGGCCTTCGCCGAGCGGGTGCTGCGCAACGGCTCCTATCCGGCCACGTCCCTGACGCCGCCCGTCATCACGGACCCGGCCAAGGGCGGGTCGTTCCAGGCTCGCGTCGGCGAGCTCTTCCCCGCTCGGCCCAACGTCCGGCTGGCGCGCCAGCTGCTGCGTGAGGGCCTGCAGGAGCTGGGCTACGAGGTGCCGGCCGTTGCCCGCTGACGGGCACGGGATCGGCGCCGCTGCGAGGCCATCGATCCGGCTCGGGGCTGTGGGCCTGTGGGCCCACGGCCCCGAGCCCACGCCGCTCGCAGGCCCATCCGGGAGGTAAGTTTCGTTGCTTCGCTATGTGATGAGACGCCTGGCCTATGCGGTGGTGACGCTCTGGTTCATCGCCACCCTGACCTTCGTGCTCATGCACCTGGTGCCCGGCGATCCCTTCTCCAGCGAGAAGCTGACGCCGCAGATCCACCAGTTGATGCTCAAGAAGTACAACATGGATCGCCCGTTGTGGCAGCAGTACTTCACCTACCTGGGCAACCTGGTGCGGGGCGACCTGGGCTACTCGATGCGCCAGATGAACCGCACCGTCACCGACATGATCCGGGAGGGATTCCCGGTCTCCGCCCATTTGGGGCTGCAGGCGCTGGCCGTGGGGGTGACCCTCGGACTCTCGCTGGGGACCGTCGCGGCGCTAAACCACAACCGGTGGCCTGACTACGTGGCTGTCTTCCTGGCCCTGGTCTTCATCTCGGTACCCAACTTCGTGGTGGGCTCCGTGGCCCAGTACGTCTTCGGCGTCAAGCTGGGCTGGCTACCGGTGGCACGGTGGGAGACGCCCATCCACACCATCCTTCCCACCTTGACGCTGGCCGTCAGCATGCTCGCCGGACAGACCCGGCTCATGCGGACCAGCGTCCTCGAGGTCCTGAGCCAGGATTACATCCGCACCGCCCACTCCAAGGGGCTCTCGTCGGGCGAGGTGCTGCGCCGCCACACCCTGCGCAACGCCATCTTGCCCATCGTCACCATCATGGGTCCGCTGACGGCCGGCATCGTCACCGGCACCTTCGTGGTGGAGACCATGTTCGGCGTCCCGGGGCTCGGCAAGTACTACGTCCAGAGCGTCTACAACCGCGACTACCCGCTCATCATGGGCACGACCGTCTTCTACTCGGTGCTGCTGGTCGGGCTCAACTTGCTGGTCGATCTGGCCTACACGCTGGTCGACCCGCGCATCCGTCTCGGAAAGGCCGCGGATTGAGATGGCGACGTATCCGGCTGCTTCCAGAGAAGCTCCACCGGCCGAACTCTTCCGGCCGGCTTCGGGCCTCCATCACGCGGCGGAGGCCATCACCCGGCCCGCCCGGGGTTATTGGGCCGATGCCTGGGCTCGCTTCCGGAAGAACCGCATGGCGGTCGTGGGCCTCATCGTCCTCGTGCTGGTGGGCATCATGTCCATCATCGGCCCTCACCTGACCCCGTACGACTACCGGCAGACCAGCCTGCTCGACACGGACCTGCCGCCGTCGGCCGAGCACTGGTTCGGCACCGACGAGCTGGGGCGAGACATCTTCACCCGGCTGTGGTACGGCGCCCGCATCTCCCTTCTGATCGGCATCCTGGCGGCATCTATCGACCTGGTCATCGGGGTGGCCTGGGGCGGCATCGCCGGCTACTTCGGTGGGGTCGTCGATGACGTCATGATGCGGGTGGTCGACGTCCTGTACGGCATCCCCTACTTGCTCATCGTCATCCTGCTGGTCGTGGTCGTGGGGCCGGGGCTCTGGTCCATCGTCATCGCCATGGGCTCGGTGGGGTGGGTCGGCATGGCCCGGCTGGTGCGGGGCCAGGTGCTGCAGATCAAGGAGCAAGAGTACGTGTTGGCCGCCCGGGCCCTGGGGGTGCGCCCGCTCTTGATCGTCTGGCGCCACGTCCTCCCCAATACCATGGGCGTCATCCTCGTCAACATCACGCTGACGGTGCCGGCAGCCATCTTCGGCGAGGCGTTCCTATCCTTCATCGGGTTGGGCGTGCAGGATCCGCTGGCGAGCCTGGGCTCCATGATCTACTCGTCCTACCAGGTGTTGAGGGTCTATCCCCACGAGCTGTTCTTCCCTGCCGCAGTGCTGAGCCTGATCCTGCTGGGCTTCAACTTCCTGGGCGACGGGTTGCGGGATGCTCTCGATCCCCGGGAGCGTCGGTAGAGGAGGCGTCATCGGGTAAGGTGCAGCCACTACTGGAGATCGTCGGACTGAAGGTCAACTTCTACACCCACGCCGGGGTGGTGCACGCGGTCCGGGGCGCGTCCTTCGCCGTGCACCCGGGCGAGACCGTGGCCCTGGTGGGCGAGTCGGGCTCGGGCAAGAGCGTGACGGCCCTCTCCGTCATGCGGCTGGTGCCCCGACCGGGCCGCATCGATGGGGGGCGAATCCTGTTCGACGGCCGGGACCTGACGGCCTTGAGCGACCGCGAGATGCGGCGTATCCGGGGCGCCGAAATCGGCATGATCTTCCAGGATCCGATGAGCTCGCTCAACCCCACCATGACGGTCGGCCGCCAGATCGCCGAGGTGGTCCAGAAGCACCGGGGCGTCTCCCGCAAGGAGGCCATGGAGCGGGCCGCCGAGATGCTGGCCCTGGTCGGCATCCCCAATCCCCGCACCCGGCTGGGACAGTATCCCCATGAGTTCAGCGGAGGCATGCGCCAGCGAGTCATGATCGCCATGGCGCTGGCCTGCGAGCCCAAGCTGCTCATCGCAGACGAGCCCACCACCTCGCTGGACGTCACCATCCAGGCCCAGATCCTGGATCTCATGGCGTCGTTGCAGAGCCGGCTCGGCATGGCCATCCTGCTCATCACCCATGACCTGGGCATCGTGGCGCGGCTCGCCGATCGGGTCGTCGTCATGTACGCCGGGCAGGTGGTAGAGCAGGCGTCCGTGGACGACCTCTTCCACATGACGCGCCATCCGTACAGCCGCGCCCTGTTGCGGGCCATCCCCAACCCGCAAGCCCAGGGACGCCGGGACCTGGAGGCCATCCCCGGCTCTCCGCCGGACCTCTACCAGGAGCCGGAGGGCTGTGCGTTCGCGCCCCGTTGCGCCTTCGCCATGGAGGTCTGCACCCGCTTCGCCCCGCCCGACGTGCAGGTGGGAGCCGACCACCTCAGCCGGTGCTGGCTGTTGGACCCGCGCGCCGGCGAGTGGGGACGGCGGTTCCTCGAGGCCAACGGGCATGACGCGGCGGCCCGGCAAGAGGCCGCTGCCCAGGAGGCGATCCGGTGATGGCCATGCCACAGGTCCACCCGAGCGGCCCGCCGGCCCGGAGCGTCGCGGAGCCGACCCAGCGGCCGCTCGTCGAGGTGCACGACCTGCAGAAGCACTTCGTCATCCGTCGAGGCCTTCGGGTGCGAGCCGTGGAGAAGGTCACCTTCTCCATCGCCCGGGGCGAGATCTTCGCCCTGGTGGGAGAGAGCGGCTCGGGCAAGACGACGGTGGGCCGCACGGTCATCGGGCTCTATCGCCCCACCGGCGGCACGGTGCGCTTCGACGGGGTCGACGTCCACTCGCTGTCGGGGTCGGCCCTGTACGCCTTCAAGCGGCGGGCGCAGATCATCTTCCAGGATCCGTACGCCTCGCTCAACCCCCGCATGACGGTGGGCGAGATCATCGGCGAGGCGCTCGACACCCATCGGCTCACCCGCACGCGAAAGGAGCGCCAGGAGCGCATCGCCGAGCTGCTTTCGGTGGTGGGCCTCTCCCCCGAGCACGCCGGGCGCTACCCCCACGAGTTCAGCGGCGGCCAGCGTCAGCGCATCGGCATCGCCCGGGCCCTGGCCGTGGACCCCGAGTTCGTCGTCGCCGACGAGCCCATCTCGGCCCTGGACGTCTCCATCCAGGCCCAGGTCGTCAATCTGCTGGCACGCCTGCAGCGAGAGCGCCGGCTGACCTACCTCTTCATCGCGCACGACCTGTCCATGGTGCGCCACATCAGCGACCGGGTCGGCGTGATGTACCTCGGGCGGCTGGTGGAGACGGGCCCGACCGCCGAGGTCTACCGGCAGCCGCTGCACCCTTATACCCAGGGATTGCTGTCGGCGGTGCCCATCCCCGATCCTCGGCGGGAGCGAGGGCGCCAGCGCATCCCCATGGAGGGCGAGATCCCCTCGCCCATCAACCCGCCCTCGGGCTGCCCCTTCCGCACGCGGTGCCCTCACGCCAAGCCGATCTGCGCGGAGGTGGAGCCGTCCCTCACCGAGGTGGCCCCCGACCACCGGGTGGCGTGCCACCTCTACTGACGGCGAGCCCTTTCGGGCGCGAAGCGGCCCGGCCTGCCGAGGGCGAGCCCATCGACAGGTCGGGCCGACGTGTCGGCACGCCGGTCGCCCGGCGGCCTTACTGGATGCCGAACGCGGACTGGGACTGCCCCGGTCGAATCTCCGACGGATTGTGAGCCGACGTGGTACCCTTCTTGGCGTCGGGCTCGAGCGGCAGCGATGCCCGGAAGGACTGCTGCGCCGCCCCCGCCGCCTGCTGGGCCAGCGTCTGCTCGGCCGCCGCGATCATCCGGCGCACCATGTTGCCACCGACGGCGCCACACTCCCGGGCGCTGATGTTGCCCCAGTAGCCCGACTTGTACTCGGGATTGATGTTGAGCTCGGAGGCAACCTCGTACTTGAACTTGTCCAGCGCCCCAACGGCCTGCGTGAGGAGCGGCCGGTTACGCTTCTGGCCTGCGGCCAATTCTGCTCACCTCCCCGGCCCTAGTTGTGGCCGGGGCGGGGGCCGACCCACGCATGCAAGTTAGGGATCGCCTGGCGCCCCCTGGCGAGCCTTGGGGGAGCCCAGAATGCGGTCCCGCAACTGGTGTGCCACGCGCTTGCCGGTCACCATGTAGATGATGCGCTCGCCGATGTTGGTGGCATGATCGGCGATGCGCTCCAGGTAGCGCGCCACGAAGATGAGGTTGATGGCCTGGGTGATGCGCTGCCGGTCGCCGGCGTCGACGTAGCCCATCAGCTCCTCGTACAACGACGCGAACAGCTCGTCGACGGGGTCGTCGGCCCGGCAGACGGACTCGGCCAGCTCCACGTCGCGCTGGATGAAGGCGTCCAGGCTTTGCCGCAGCATCTGCTGGGCCATCCGCGCCATGCGTGGGATGTCGACCAGCGGCTTGAAGAGGGGCGCACCCGCCAGCCGCACCGTGATCTCCGCGATGTTGGTGGCGTAGTCCGCAACCCGCTCCAGGTCCGTGACCAGCTTGAGGGCCGTGCCGATGGTGCGGAGATCCGTGGCCAGGGGCTGCTGGAGGGCGATGAGTCGGATGCACCGCTGCTCCAGCTCCATCTCCAGCTGGTCGACCAGGTCGTCGTCCTCGATGACCTGCACGGCCAGCTGCACGTCACCGTCCCGCAGCGATTGGACCGCCAGCTCCACGGCCCGCTCCACCAGCGAGCCCATGCGGAGGATCTCCTGCTGGAGCTGCGCCAGCTCCTGGTCGAAGGCCCCCCGGGCCAACGCCCCTCGCCTCCACCCGCTTATTGTTCCCAGTATACGGGCCGGACCCCGAGCCCATCAAGGTGCCCGGGGCAGCCAGAACCGGAAGGTCGTGCCCGCGCCGACCTCGCTGTCGACCTCGATGCGCCCTCCGTGCAGCTCGATGATGTGCCGGACGATGGAGAGGCCCAACCCCGTACCGCCCAGCTCCCTGGAACGAGCCCGGTCGACCCGGTAGAAGCGCTCGAAGATGCGTCCCAGGTGCTGGCGGGGGATGCCGATGCCGGTGTCGGACACCTCCACCCGCACCATGGGCTCCCGTGGCTCCGCCATGGCTCGCACCGTGATGCGCCCGGAGGGGGTGTACTTGACCGCGTTGTCCAGCAAATTGATGAAGACCTGCCGCAACATGTCCTCGTCCGCCAGCACCGGCGGCAGGTCGGGCGGGAGATCCTGCTCGAGCGCCAGCTGCTTGGCTGCAGCCTTGCGGGCGAACATCGCGATCACGGCCCCGGCCACGCGGGCCAGCTGCAGGGGTGTGCGCCGCAGCTCCACGTTGCGGGACTCCAGGTGCGAGAGATCCAGCAGGTCGTTGATGAGCGCCACCAGCCGGTCCGTCTCCCGCGCCATGATCTCGAGGAAGCGGGTGCGGGTGGCGGGGTCCTCGGCCGCCCCCTCCTGCAGCGCCTCGATGAAGCCCTTGAGAGCGGTGAGCGGCGTGCGGAGCTCGTGGGAGACATTGGCGACGAAGTCGCTGCGCACCCGTTCGAGCCGCCGCAACTCCGTCACGTCCCGTACCAGCGCCACCGCTCCCCAGCGCTCGTCCTCGGGGACCGGCTCGCCCCCTTCGTCACCGGGGCGGCCATCGCGGCCCCTGCGTCCCTCCGCGCGGGATAGCGGTGTGGCCGTCACCTGCAGCACCCGCTCGGTGGGTCCTGCGACCCTAAACTCCCGAATCTGCTGCCGTCCGGTGGCCAGCGTCTCGCCGATGGCCGTGGCCAGGTCGTAGCTGCGGATGGCCTCCATGAGGGGGCGTCCCAGCACGTCGGAGGCCGGTTTGCCGAAGAGCCGCGACGCCGCCTCGTTGAAGAGGATGACCCTTCCGCCGGCGTCGACGGCGATGCACCCGTCCACCAGGCTGCCGAGCACCCCGGCCAGCTGGGCCTCTCGGCGCGACGAGTGCTGGACGGCGGTCGCGATGCGCTCCGAGAGCTCCCGCAACCGCTGGCCCAGCTCCACCAGCTCCTCGGGCTCGGGAAGGACCACCTGGATGGGGCGGCCGCGCGCGATCTCGGCGACCGTGTCGACCAGCGGCCCGATACCGCCCCGGAGCTGCCGCCAGGTCCTGAGGGCCACGACCGCCCCCAGCCCCAGGCCCAACACGCCCCCCGTCAGCGCCGCCAGCCACGGATCGTGCACGACGGCCCGGGCCAGCGCGGCGGCGCTGGCTGAGGCGCCGGCGACCAGCAGGTGCGACCCGATGAGCGCCCGCCGCCACGATGGGCGCCTGGCCGCGTCCTTACGCAGGGTGCTCTCGCATCCGGTAGCCCACGCCCCTCACCGTCTCGATGTAGCGGGGGTGGGCCGGGTCGTCTTCCAGCTTTTGGCGCAGGCGCACCACGTGGACGTCGACGGTGCGGGTGTCGCCGGCGAAATCGTAGCCCCACACCTTGTCCAGCAAGAGCTCTCGGGTGAGCACGATCCCCTTGTTGCTCATCAGCATCCGCAGGAGATCGTACTCCTTGGGGGTCAGCTCGACGGGCCGGCCCTTGACCCAGACCTGGTGGCGGGCGACGTCCATGACCACGTCGCCCACCCGCAGCTCGGAGCCGGCCGACTCGGGCTGCTGGCTGGCCTCCCTGGCGGCCTGAAACCGGCGCAGCACGGCACGGATGCGTGCGACCAGCTCCCGGGGGCTGAAGGGCTTGGTGACGTAGTCGTCGGCCCCCAGCTCCAGGCCGACCACCTTGTCGACCTCACTGGCCTTGGCCGTCAGCATGACGATGGGCACCGACGCCCGCTGGCGGATGCGGCGGCAGACCTCTAGCCCGTCGAGGCCGGGCAGCATCAGGTCCAGCACGACCAGATCGGGCTTGGTGCGCTCCACCATCTCCAGCGCCTTGGGCCCATCGAAGGCCACGTCGCACTGGAAGCCCTCCTTCTCCAGGGTGAAGCGCACCAGCTCGACGATGGAAGGCTCGTCGTCCACGATCAGCACGCGGTAGCCCGTCGTCACCGCATTCGCCCCGTACCAGCTTACGACGGTGCCGACGACCCCTCCTGCGGGGTGCAGTCCTCGATGGCTGCCAGGATCCGGTCCGTCAGGGCTCGCGTGCCGACCACCGTGACACCCGGTGCCGGCACGCCGCCGGGGACCAGATCCCCGGTGCGCCAGCCGTCGGCCAGCACCTTTGCCACGGCGGCCTCGATGCAGGCGGCCGCATCGCGCCACCCCAGGCTCCACTCCAAGAGCATCGCGCCTGCGAGGATGGCGCCGATGGGATTGGCCACCCCCCGGCCGGCGATGTCGGGAGCCGAGCCGTGCACGGGCTCGTAGAGCCCCACGCGGCCCCCCAGGCTGGCCGATGGCAGCATCCCGATGGATCCGGCCAGCACCGCCGCCTCATCGCTCAGGATGTCGCCAAACATGTTTTCGCACAACAGGACGTCGAAGGCCCGCGGCTCTCGGACGAGCCGCATGGCGCAACTGTCCACGTACTGAAAGCTGACCGTCACGTCGGGATACTCCGGGGCCAGGGCCTGGACCCGTTCCCGCCACATGCGGGAGCTCTCCAGCACGTTGGCCTTGTCGACCAGGGTCAGCGAGCGCCGGCGCCGCCGCGCCATCTCGAAGGCGAAGCGCGCCGCGCGGTCGATCTGCTCCTGGGCGTACTCCAGCGTGTCGAAGACCACCGGGCCGCCAGGCCCCTCGCGGCGCCCCCGGGGGCCGTAGTAGAGGCCTCCCAGGAGTTCGCGCACCACCACCAGGTCGGTGCCCGCCACCACCTCGGGCCGCAAGGGCGAGGTGGCCTCTAGCCCTGCGAACATCCTCACCGGCCGGACATTGGCGAAGACGCCCAGCTGGCGGCGCAGCTCCAAGAGGCCGGCCTCGGGGCGCTGGGGCCCGGGCAGGTCATCCCACCGCGGGCCGCCGACGGCGCCCAGGAGCACGGCGTCGGCGGCGAGGGCCTTCCGCAGCGTCGGCTCGGGCAGGGGCGGCAACCCCATATCCAGCGCCGCTCCGCCGATGGGCGCCTCCTCCAGGCGGATGGCCCGCCCCAGGCGCCGGGCGGCCGCCTGCATGCACGCGGCCGCTGCCTCGACCACCTCGGGCCCGATGCCGTCGCCGCCCAGCAACAGCACCACCGGGGCGCCGTCTCGTCGGGGAGCGGGCGCCCCGGCCTCGACCTCATGCAGATGCGGCGGCATGGCGTCGCTGCTCCTCGAGTCGCCGCGCCACGTAGGGCACCAGCCCCCCGGCCTCCAGGATCTCCCGCATCACCGCGGGGAGCGGCTCCGCCGGGTAGACCGCGCCCGTCGCTTCGTCCGTGATGGTGCCGGCCTCGAAGTCGACGACGATGACCTGCTCCGACGCCACCGGCACGCCCTGCTTGCACTGCACCACGGGCAGCCCCACGTTGACCGCGTTGCGGTAGAAGATGCGGGCGAACGAGCGCGCCACCACGCAGGCGATGCCCGCCGCCTTGAGGGCGATGGGAGCGTGCTCTCGGGAGCTGCCACAGCCGAAGTTTTCTCCGGCCACCAGGATGTCGCCCGGCTGGATGCGGCTCTTGAGGGTCGGGTCCAGGTCCTCCAGGACGTGGCGCGCCAGCTCCACCGGGTCGGACGTGGTCAGGTACCGGGCGGGGATGATGACGTCGGTGTCGACGTGGTCGCCTACCACCCACGCCCGCCCTCGGATGCGACGGGGCAACGCCTGCGCCGGCACCGGGGCCGGCTGCTCCATCCGCTCGCTCGTCACGACGCCTTCACCCCCACCGTCTCCAAGAAGGCCTCCTCGTCGAGCCCCAGTTCCTCTGGCGAGGCGATCCGTCCCAGCACCGCCGAGGCCGCCACCACCGCGGGGCTCGCCAGATAGACCTCGCTGTCGCGGTGCCCCATGCGACCCCTGAAGTTGCGGTTGCTGGTGGAGATGGCGCGCTCGCCTCTCGCCAGCACCCCCATGTGGGCCCCGAGACAGGGGCCGCACGTCGGCGTGCTGACCGCGCCCCCCGCCTCCACGAAGATGTCCAGGAGCCCCTCCGCCAGGGCCTGGCGGTAGACCCGTTGGCTGGCGGGGATGACGATGAGCCGCACGTCAGGGTGCACCTTGCGCCCGCGCAGCACCCGGGCGGCCAGGCGGAGGTCCTCGATCCGCCCGTTGGTGCACGAGCCGATGAAGGCCTGGTCGATCCGCAGATCCAGGGCCGCCGCCTCGCTGACGGGCCGGGTGTTCTCCGGGAGATGCGGGAACGCCACCTGAGGCTCCACCTGCCTCACGTCGATCTCGACCGTGCCGGCGTAGTGCGCGTCGGGGTCGCTGCGGTAGATGCGGGGAGGTCTGCGGGCCCGTCCCTGCTCCCAGGCCAGCGTCACCTCGTCGGCTTCGAAGATGCCGGTCTTGGCGCCGGCCTCGATGGCCATGTTGGCCATGGTGAAGCGGCCTTCCATGCTGATGGAGCGCACCGTCTCGCCGGTGTACTCCAAAGCCTGGTAGAGCGCGCCGGCCACCCCGATCTTGCCGATGGTGTAGAGGATCAGGTCCTTGGGGGTGACCCAGGGCTTCATGGCCCCGTAGTAGATGATGCGCAGCGTCTCCGGCACCCGCAGCCAGGTCTCGCCCAGCGCCATGGCGGCAGCGATGTCGGTGGAGCCCATCCCCGTGGCGAAGGCCCCCAGCGCGCCGTTGGTGCAGGTGTGCGAGTCCGCGCCGATGACGACGTCGCCCGGCACCACCAGGCCCTCTTCGGGCAGGAGCACGTGCTCGATGCCCATCCGACCGATCTCGAAGAAGTACGGGAGTCCCTGCTCGCGGACGAACTCCCGCATCGCCTGGATCTGGGTCGCCGCCTGGATGTTGGGAGACGGTGCGAAGTGGCTGGGCACCATGGCGATGGCCTGGGGGTCGAAGACCCGGGTGGCCCCCATCTTGCGGAACTCCTGGATGCTCAACGGTGCCGTCACGTCGTTGGCCAGGATCATGTCGACCCGGGCCGAGACGATGTCGCCGGCTCGCACCTCCCGTCGACCCGAGTGGTCGGCCAGGATCTTCTCGACGAGGGTCATGCCCATCGGTCGCTCACCCCCGTGCGCCGGCCGCCGCGGCGGAGGCCGGCTGATCGGCCGGCGCCCCACCGCCGGCCGCGCGGACCATCCGGTTGAGAGCCTGCACGTAGGCCCGGGCGCTGGCCTCCAGCACGTCGGTGCTGACCGCCCGCCCGACGTAGACGTGGCCGTCGTCGCGCACCCGCACCGTCACCTCGCCCATGGCGTCCTTGCCCGAGGTGACCGCCTGCAGGTGGTAGCTCTCGAGTTCGGCTCGCACCCCGGTGGCACGCTCGATGGCGCGCAGCAGGGCATCGACGGGCCCGTCACCGCAGGCCGCCTCCTGCACCGGCGCCTCGACGCCCGCGATGCGGACCCGCACGGTGGCCGTCGCCACGGAGGTGCTGCCGTCGTCCACATGGAAGTACTCGAGCGCGAAGCGCTCCGGCGCGGTCACGGCCTGCTGCTCTTCCACCAGCGCCACCAGGTCTCGGTCGGTGACGTGCTTCTTGCGGTCGGCCACCTCGAGGAAGCGGCGGTAGGTGGCCTCCAGAAGCTCGGGAGACAGCGCGTAGCCGAGCTCGACCAGGCGCTGACGCAGAGCGTGCCGCCCGGAGTGCTTCCCCAGCACCAGCCGGGTCGACGTCTGGCCCACCTTCTCGGGCACCATGATCTCGTAGGTGCTGCGGTGCTTGAGGATGCCGTCCTGATGGATGCCTGCCTCGTGGGCGAAGGCGTTTTCGCCGACGATGGCCTTGTTGGGCTGCACCGGGATGCCCGTGAGGCGACTCACGAGGCGGCTCGTGCGATACAGCTGCTCGGTGACGACGCCCGTGTCGTAGGGGTAGCGGTCCTCCCTCACCTTGAGGGCCATCACGATCTCCTCGAGGGCCGCGTTGCCCGCCCGCTCGCCGATGCCGTTGATGGTGCCCTCCACCTGTCGGGCTCCCGCCTCGATGGCCGCCAGGCTGTTGGCCACCGCCAGCCCCAGGTCATCGTGGCAGTGCGCGCTGAGCACCACCCGCTCGATGCCCTCGGTATGGGTCGCCACGTACCGAAACAGCTCGGCGTACTCCGCCGGGATCGTGTAGCCCACGGTGTCGGGGATGTTGATGACCGTCGCCCCCGCCCGGATGGCGGCCTCGAAGACCCGGCACAGGAAGTCCCAGTCGCTGCGGGTGGCGTCCTCGGCCGAGAACTCCACCTGATGGGCGTGGCGGCGGGCCAGGGCCACCGCCTCCCTGGCGATCTCGATCACCTCCTGGGGCGTCTTGCGCAGCTTGTAGCGCATGTGGATCTCCGAGGTGGCCAAGAAGACGTGGATGCGGCTGGTGGACGCCCCCTTGAGGGCCTCGCCCGCATGCTCGATGTCGACCGGATTGGCGCGGGCCAGGGCGCAGATGACCGGCCGCCGCACCTGCCGGCAGATCTCCTGCACGGCCTTGAGCTCGCCGGGCGACGCCACCGGGAAGCCCGCTTCGATGACGTCGACGCCCAGCGCCTCCAGCGCCTTGGCCACCTCCAGCTTCTCCATCTCGTCCAGGCTGGCCCCCGGGGACTGCTCACCGTCCCGCAGGGTCGTGTCGAAGACCTGGATCCGTATCTTGTCGGCACGGACGCCCGAGGCGCCCATCTGCATCCCCCCTCCACAGGATGGCGGGCCGCCGCCCGGCAGCCGGTCACCACTCGGCGGCCCGCATGTTCCACAGGTCCGGGATCTGCCGCAGCTGGCGCAGCACGTCCTCGGGCACCGGGGCGTCGACGCCCAGCACCATGACGGCCTGGCCGCCGGGCCGATCCCGGCCCAGCTGCATGTAAGCGATGTTGATCCGGTGGCGCCCCAGGAGCGTCCCCACCGTCCCGATGATGCCGGGGCGATCCATGTGCTCGGAGACCAGCAGGTGACCGGGCTCCTCGATGTGGACGCGGTAGCCGTTGATGGTCAACAGGCGCGGGCGCCGATCGGGGCCCAGGTCCCCGCCCACGCTCACCGTCGGCCCCTGGCCTCCCAGCTGGGCCTGCACCAGCATCGCCGGGCCCGCCTCCTGGCCTGGCCGGTCTCCGGAGGGGCGGCTGTGGGACTCCACCACCTCGATCCCGCGGCGGGAGGCCATGAGACGGGCGTTGGCCATGGAGACGCCCTCGGGCGTGATGGGGCTCAGGATCCCCCAGAGGGTCGCCGCCGTCAGCGCCTGGCTCTCCGGCGCGTGGGCCAGCTCCCGGCGGTAGACGATCTCGATGCGTGCCGCCGGCGGCAGCCCAAACAGCTCGGTGAAGACCCGGCCCAGGCGCCGTCCCAGATCGAGATAGGGCCGTGCCCACGCCCAGCGCTCCGGGGAGATGGCGGGCACGTTGACCGCATGGCGGGGCACGTCACCGGCCAGCACCCGCAGCACCTCCTCGGCCACGGCCAGCGCCGCCGCGCTCTGGGCCTCCTGGGTGCTGGCCCCGAGGTGAGGCGTCACCACCACGTTGGGCAGCCCCAGCAGGGGGTTGTCTCCGGGCGGCTCCTCGGCGAAGACGTCGATGGCCGCCCCGGCCAGGATGCCCTCGCGCAAGGCCTCGGCCAGAGCGGCCTCGTCGACGATGCCGCCCCGCGCGCAGTTGATGAGGTAGGCCCCTCGCCGTACCCGGCGCAGGCGCTCGGCGTCGATCAGGTGGCGGGTCCGCGCCGTCAACGGGCAGTGGATGCTGATGAAGTCCGAGCGTCCCAGCAGGTCGTCCAGGTCCACCAGCTCGACGCCCGTCTCCGCCGCTCGCTCCGGCACCACGTACGGGTCGTAGGCCAGCACGTTCATGCCGAAGGCCCGGGCCCGGCGCGCCACCTCGGAGCCGATGCGGCCCAGCCCGATCAGCCCCAACGTCTTGCCGGCCAGCTGCACCCCCACGAATCGCCGCCGCTCCCACCGCCGCTCCTGGGCCAGCGCCTGGTGGGCCCACGGGATGCGGCGCGCCACCGCCAGCATCATGGCCAGCGTGTGCTCGGCGGCGCTGACGGTGTTGGCCTCCGGGGCGTTGACCACCACGATGCCGCGCCGGGTCGCCGCATCCACGTCGATGTTGTCGACGCCGGTGCCGGCCCGACCGATGACCACCAGGCGCCGGCCCGCATCCACCACCTCGGCGTCGATGCGTGTCTCGCTGCGGACGATGACCGCCTCGTACCCGCCGATGCAGGCCAGGAGCGCCTCACGCGGCAGCCCGGGCCGCACGTCGAGTTCGACGCCGCCCTGGCGCAGGCGCTCGAGCCCTGCCTCGTCGAGCGGGTCGGCCACCAGCACTCTCACCGGCGCGCGCCTCCCGCCTCGACCCAGACCCGCTGCGCGGCCGCGACCCCGGCGCCCGGCGAGACAGGGACTCCCAGGCGCATGAGGGCCATCTCGGCCGCGGCGACCGCCCCGACCATGTCCATCGGTGTGGCGTAGCCCATGTGGCCCACGCGCAGGATCTGGCCGCTCAGCTTGCCTTGCCCGCCGGAGAAGACCACCCCCAGCTCCTGGCGTGCCACCCGGCGCACCGCCTCGACGTCCACACCCGCCGGCGGGCGTACCGCCGTCACGGTCGGAGAGGCCCAGCGCTCCTGCACCATCAGCTCGAAGCCGGCAGCCGCCAGCCCGGCTCGCACCATGTCACGCATCAGTCGGTGCCGGGCCAGGCGCGCCTCGGCTCCCTCGGCCTCCATCAGCGCCAGCGCCTCGTCGAGGGCGTAGAGCACCGAGACGGCCGGCGTCCAGGGCGTCTGCCCCTTCTCGTACAGCCGCCGGTGGGCCGCCAGGTCGAGGTAAAAGCGGGGGGCCCGGCTCTCGGCGACCCGCCGCCACGCCCGCTCCGACAGGGCCACGAAGGCCATGCCGGGAGGTGCCATGATGCACTTCTGAGAGGCGCTCACCACCGCGTCGATCCCCCAGGCGTCCATGGCCAGGGGCGCCCCGCCCAGGCCGCTGACCGAGTCGACCACCAGCAGGGCGTCGGGAGCGGCTTCTCGGACGACGCGGCTGAGGGCCTCGATGTCGTTGAGCACCCCCGTCGACGACTCGTTGTGGGTGGCGAAGACCACCTTGACCCCCGGCGTGGCCCGCAACCGGCGTGCCAGCTCGTCAGGGTCGGCCCCCGTCTCCCACGGGTACTCGTAGCGATGCACCCGGGCGCCGAAGGCCTGGGCGATCTCGCCCCACCGCTGCCCGAAGACGCCCCCCTCCAGCACGAGCACCGGGTCACCCGGCGAGATGAGGTTGGCGCACGCTGCCTCCATGCCGGCCGTGCCCGAGCCCGTCAGGATGGCCACGTACTGCTCGGTCTGCATCAGGTTTTGTAGCCGGCGGGTCACCCTGCCCAACAACTCGGCGAACTCCGGACCACGGTGGTTGATCATGGGACGCGACATGGCACGCAACACGGCGGGGGGCACGGGCGTCGGCCCCGGGATGCGCAGGTCCAGCTTCTCGGGAAAGACGCCCATATCAGAGGAGCTCTGCACCTTGGCCATCACCCTTCGGTCCTTCCTTCCCACCCGTGTAGGGTCTCGTGCCAGGGCTCTTCAACGCGAGCGCCGGGTGACCTCGTCGAAGACCACCGGCTCCCGCTGCGCCCCCCGTGCTGCCGGCCGTCGGATCCGGTCGGCCTCCTGCCCTCAACCATTTGCCGCGGGCCGACCGAGCAGCTCGGACTCGACCTCGCGGGCCTCCTGGGGCGTCTCGATCCAGGGCATCATCGCCCGCAGCCGTCGCCCCACCTCCTCGATGGGGTGACGGGCCTGGGCCATGCGCAGCGCGTTCATGACGGGTCGGCCGGCCCGGTTCTCCAGGATCCACTCTCTGGCGAAGCGCCCGGAGCGGATGTCCTCCAGCACCCGCCGCATGTTGTCCCGCACATGCTGGTCGATGACCCGAGGGCCCACCGTCAGGTCCCCGTATTCGGCCGTGTCGGAGATGGAGTGGCGCATCCAGGTGATGCCGCCCTCCCACATCAGGTCCACGATGAGCTTCATCTCGTGCAGGCACTCGAAGTAGGCCACCTCGGGCTGGTAGCCGGCGGCCACCAGCGTCTCGAAGCCGGCCCGCACCAGCTCCGTCATGCCACCGCACAGCACCGCCTGCTCCCCGAAGAGGTCGGTCTCCGTCTCCTCGGCGAACGTGGTCTCGAGCACACCGGCCCGGGTGGCGCCGATGGCCTTGGCGTAGGCGAGGGCCAACTCCCGGGCGTGGCCCGACGCGTCGCGATGGACGGCGAAGAGGGCCGGGACACCCTTGCCCTCCTGGTACATGCGCCGCACCAGGTGCCCGGGGCCCTTGGGCGCCACCATGAAGACGTCCACGCCCTCGGGCGGGCGGATCTGGCCGAAGTGCACGTTGAAGCCGTGGGCGAAGGCCAGGGCCTTGCCCTCCGCCAGGACGGGGCGCATCTCCTCGAAGACCGCCGGCATCACGTGATCGGGCACCAGCAGCATCACCACGTCGGCCTGGGCCGCCGCCTGGGCCGGCGCCACCGGGTCGAAGCCGTCCTCCACCGCGCGCCGCCAGTTGCGGCTGCCCGGCCGGTTGGCCACCACCACCCGGATGCCGCTGTCTCGCAGGTTGAGGGCGTGGGCGTGCCCCTGGCTGCCGTACCCGACCACCGCCACCGTCTTGCCGGCAAGACGCTGCAGATCCGCATCCGCGTCGTAGTACAGACGGGCCATCAGATGCGCACCCCTTCCATCTCAGCGCTACGAGCGGCGGCGAGCCGGCCGGGTCGCGCCATGGCCAGCGTGCCGCTGCGCACCAGTTCCTTGAGACCGAAGCCCCGCAGGATTCGCAGGGCAGCCTCGACGTCGTCGGGCATCCCCACCAGCTCGAGGGTGACCGACTCCTCGTCGACGTCCACCACCCGGCCGCCGAAGACCTCGGCCAGCTGCACCACCTCCAGCCGCCGCCCCGAGTCGGCGTTGACCCGCACCAGGGCCAGCTCCCGGGCGATGGGGGCGTCGGAGGTGATGTCGCTCACCTTGAGCACGTCGATGAGCTTGTGGAGCTGCTTGACCACCTGCTCGACGCCGGCCTCGTCTTCGTCCACCACCAGCGTCATGCGTGCCAGATCGGGGTCGTCGGTCGGCCCCACCGCCACGCTCGACAGGTTGAAGCCCCGGCGGGAGAAGAGGGAGGACACGCGGGCCATCACGCCGGGGCGGTTGCGCACCAGCACCGCCAGGATCCTGCGCATCTCAACCCAGCCGCCCCTTCACGCCGATCATCTCGTCGATCGCGCTCCCCGGCGGCACCATCGGCATCACCTGCGCGTCCGGGTCCACCAGGACCTCCAGCAGGTAGGGGCCGGAGGCGGCCAGTGCCTCGGCCAGGGCCGCGGTCAGCTCCTCGGGGCGCTCGACACGCCGGCCGGGCACCCCGAAGCCTCGAGCCACGGCCACCAGGTCCGTGCTGGGCGGCAGGAGGCTGTGGGAGAAGCGGCCCTGGTAGAAGAGGCCCTGCCACTGCTTCACCATCCCGAGGGCGTAGTTGTTGAGCACCACGATGGGAAGCGGGAGCCCCAGGTCGGCCGCGGTGGCCAGCTCTTGCACGGTCATCAACAGCCCCCCGTCGCCCAGGACGGCCACGACGGGCCTATCGGTGACGGCCAGGCGCGCCCCGATGGCGGCCGGGAGCCCGAAGCCCATGGCCCCCAGCCCACCTGACGTGATGTTGAGGCGCGGCGCCTGGAAGCGGTAGAACTGCGCCACCCACATCTGGTGCTGCCCCACGTCGGTCACGACCACCGCCTCGCCGGCCGTCAGGGCGTCCAGCTGCACGACGACGTCCTGGGGGGCGATGTAGGGAGCGCGCCGCTCGTACACGAGAGGAAAGGACTCTTGCCACGCCCGTATCTGCTCCCACCAGGCATCCCGCCGGCCCGGCGCCACCAGGCGCACCAGTTCCTGCAGGACCCGCCGGGCGTCGCCCACGATGGGGACGTCGACGGGCACGTTCTTGCCGATCTCGGCCGGGTCGACGTCGATGTGGATCTTGCGGGCCTTGGGCGCGAAGCGCTTGACGTCGCCCGTCACCCGGTCGTCGAAGCGTGCGCCCACCGCGATGAGCAGGTCGGCATGGCTTACGGCGTAGTTGGCGTAGGCCGCGCCGTGCATCCCGAGCATGCCGAGGCTCAGTGGGTGCCGCCCCGGCAACGCGCCGAGCCCCATCAGTGTCATGACCACGGGCAGGTGGGCCCGCTCCGCCAGCTCCCGCACCTGCGCCTGGGCGCCCGATGCGATGACGCCACCGCCCACGTAGAGCACCGGCCGGCTCGCCTCCTCGATGAGTCGAGCCGCCTGCTCGATCTGGCGGTGGTGCCCGTCCAGGGTCGGCCGGTAGCCCGGCAGGTCCAGCGGGGGCGGGTACGACGGCCACCTGAGCGAGGCGTTGGCCACGTCCTTGGGCAGGTCGACGAGGACGGGGCCGGGACGGCCCGACCGGGCCAGGTAGAAGGCCTCGTGGATGACACGGGGGATGTCGCGCACGTCCCGCACCAGGTAGTTGTGCTTGGTGATGGGCATGGTGATGCCGCAGACGTCCGACTCCTGGAAGGCGTCACGCCCGATGAGGGCGGTGGGCACCTGCCCGGTGATGGCCACCACGGGGACGGAGTCCATGTAGGCGCTGGCCAGCCCCGTCACCAGGTTGGTGGCCCCGGGGCCCGAGGTGGCCATGCAGACCCCCACCTTGCCCGAGGCCCGTGCGTAACCCTCGGCCATGTGTGCGGCGCCCTGCTCGTGACGCACCAGGACGTGGCGGGGCTCTCCGATGCGAAAGAGCGCGTCGTACGTCGGCATGATGGCGCCGCCGGGATAACCGAAGACGACCTCCACGCCCTCGGCGATCAGCGACCAGACCACCGCCTCGGCGCCTGTCACGACCTGCCCGGGCTCGGGCAGGCGGGCTCGGGACATTATCTGTCCCGCCGGTGCAGCAGGTGACCCCGTGGCGTGATATCCGTCCCCCATGCGGTCTCGCCCCCCACGTCAGATGCTCGGCGGCGGATATATAACAAGCCCCTGCCGCCGCTACGATGCGGCGACAGGGGCGACGGCTTGGCCTCGCGGTACCACCCTGCTTCGGATCCGCCGGCACGAGACGGATCCCTCGCTCGACGCCTCGCGATCAGCACGACGCTGATCGAAGGCCTGCGCGGTAACGGGCGCCCACCCGGTACGGGTGCGAGCTGCTCCGGCCGGACCTACTGGGGCCACCCCGATGAGGGATGCCCGTTGGGCCCGGCGGCTCCGGGGGGAGTTCGGGACCCTGGCCCCGCCGGCTCGCACCGCCCGCCGGCTCTCTGGAGGATGGCCTTGGGGGCCCCTACGATCGTCCCCATCTTCGCCGTTGAAACGCCGACCCGGTCAGGGTCGACCATAGGTTGTTAGCGATAACTATAAGCACGCCATCCGGGCCCGTCAAGGCCCTTTCGCGCGTCGGGGCAGGGATCGCTCGCCCGCTACTCGCGAGCGCCCGCCACGTTCTTGAGGCGGCGCCCGAAGGCCCTCGCCTCCTCCTCGCTGCCCAGGTCGGCGAAGTCCTCCACCCAGGCGCCCTGGCGCTCCAGCGCGGCCATCAACGCCTTGAGGGCGCGACCCGTGCCCAGCCCACCCCGCCGCACGAAGGCCGCGGTCCGCTTGCCCTCCAGCCGGGTACAGCGCGTCAGGGCCTCCTGGACGTCGTCGGCGGGGCGCCCCCGGATGAAGCCCAGGCTGGGGCTGCCCACGCAGACCAGGTCGTAGGGAGCCACGCTGATGGGCTGGGTGCGCGACGGGTCGGCCTTCATGACGTCGGTACGGATCTCCACCGACTCGAGCCCCTCGGCCAACGCGCGGGCCAGCCTCTCCAGCCGCCCGTCGGCGCTTATCAAGACCAGAGCTCTCACCCTCGCCATCCTCTCCCACCAGACGTCGGCCCGGCGTGCCACGGCAGCGACCCCGGACCGGCCCGATCACGCCTTTTCGCCTCGTCGGGACGACTCCCTCTCCGCCGCCTCCCCGGCATAGGGTGGGCTGCTGGGGGGTTGGGGAGCCGATGGGCCCGTCCTCGACGCACGAGCCCGCCATGTCCGCGCGAACCTCCGCCGGAGGGGGGCCCCTCCTCGGGCTTGCCCTCGGCGCAGGCGCCATGCGCGGACTCGCCCACATCGGGGTGCTGGAGGCACTCCTCGACGCCGGCATCCGGCCTCAGGTGGTGGCCGGCACCAGCGCCGGCAGCCTGGTGGGGGCGCTCTACGCCGCCGGTGTGGAGCCGCCGGCCATGATGCAGGCTGCGCCGGACCTGCTGGCGCAGGTGCGCCGGGAGATGAGGCTCTCCCCCTGGGGCGTGCTGGTGCTGGGCTCCCGCCTCACGCTGCACGCCCTGCGCCGGGCGACGCCGTCCGCCCCTCAGGGGATGGCGGCGGGCAACCGGCTCGAGAGCTGGCTGCGGACGCACGTGCCCGTCCGGGACTTCGGCGAGATGCGGCTTCCCTTCGCGGCGGTGGCCTGCGATCTCCACTCGGGCGAGGCCGTCCTGTTGACGCGGCGCGCCTGGCTGCGAGGCCCCCTGCCGCCCCGCACGGTGGTGCTGGAGGAGGTGCCTCCGGCCGCGGCCTTGCGAGCCAGCTGCTCCATCCCGTGGCTGTACACGCCCAAGCGGCTGGCCGGCCGGGCTCTCATCGACGGCGGCACCGTGGAGCCGGTGCCCGCGCGTGTCTGTCGCCTCCTGGGAGCAGAGGTGGTGGTGGCCGTGGACCTCGGCACGGGTCATCGGCAGGATGGCGACGTGCACGCGTTGCCCCGGGTGGTGGACCGGGCCGCCGCCATCCTGCTCCAGAGGCTCACCGACCTGCAGCTCGAGCGCCACGCCGACGTGGTGGTGCGCCCCAATCTGACGCCGCCGGCGGATGGGGCGCCCCCCTTGGAGAGCTGGGTGCGGGCCGGCTACGAGGCGGCCTCGGCTTGCCTCGACGCCATCCGACGCAGCCTGGCCCGGGCAGCCGCGATGGCCTCCCGCACCGAGTCAGGCGCCGTGCCTCCGACGCTCCGACGGGCCCACAGCGCCGCCTCCACGTCCAGGCACCGGACAGCGTCGGCAGCGAACAGCGGGCTGTAGCGCCGGAGTTCGTCCACCGTCAGGCGGTCCAGGGTGCGCCCCGTCCCCTGCAGGTCCGCGACGATGCGCCCCACGACGGCATGGGCCTCCCGAAAGGGCATGCCCTTTCGCGTCAGGTAGTCGGCCAGCTCCGTCGCCAGCAGGTCTCCGGTGCAGGCCGCCCGCATGCGCTCACGGCGGAATCGCACCGACCGGATGAGCTCGGTGGCCATCTCCAGGCTGAGGAGGGTCTGGTCCGCGGCGTCGAAGAGGCCCTCCTTGTCTTCCTGCAGGTCGCGGTTGTAGGCCAGGGGCAGGCCCTTGAGCACCGTCAGGAGCGCCACCAGGTGCCCGGCCACCCGGCCCGCCCGAGCCCGCATCAGCTCGGCGGCGTCGGGGTTCTTCTTTTGGGGCATCATGGACGAGCCGGTCGCGAGCCGGTCCGGCAGCTCGACGAAGCCGAAGGCCGGATGGTTCCACAGGACCAGCTCCTCGCCCAGCCGGCTCAGGTGCACCATGATCAGGCTGCACGCGTAGAGCACATCGCAGGCGAAGTCCCGATCCGAGACGGCATCGAGGCTGTTGGCGCTGACCTCGTCGAATCCCAGCTCCCGCGCCACCGCATCCCGGTCCACCGGGAAGGCCGCGCCCGCCAGGGCGCCGCTGCCCAGCGGCAGGACGTTGGCCCGGCGTCTGGCCTCTCGCAGCCGGTCCCGGTCACGAAAGAGCATCTCGACGTAAGCCATCAGGTGGTGGCCCAGGGTGACGGGCTGGGCCGGCTGCAAGTGCGTGAGGCCGGGCATGACCGTCCCGGCCTCCTCCTCGGCCCGTGCCAGCAGCGCCTCCTGCAACCGGGCGGCCGCCTCGTCGAGCCGGTCCAGGGTCGCCCGCACGTAGAGCCGCAGGTCGGTGGCCACCTGGTCGTTGCGGCTGCGAGCGGTGTGCAGGCGCAGCCCGCTGGGCCCGATGCGCTCGACCAGCAGTCGCTCCAGGGCCGAGTGGACGTCCTCGTCGGGGCCCTGCAAAAGCTCCGGCCGCTCGCGGATCTCGGCGGCCAGCGCCTCGAGCCCGGCCACGATCCGCTGGGCGTCCTCGAGGGGGATGATGCCCTGTCGGCCCAGCATCCGCGCGTGGGCGATGCTCTGCTGCAGATCGTAGAGCCACAGGCGCCGATCGTAGGGCAACGAGGTGGTGTAGCGGCGCAGCAGCTCGTCGGGCCCTTCCGAGAAGCGCCCGCCCCACATCGAAGCCCACGCAGGAGCCTCGTCCGCCATCAGACGGCCTCCTCCACGGCCGACCGGGTGGCGGCGAGCCGCTCGTCCAACCGGGCCTCCACGTATTGCGGCAGCCCAAACAGCCGGATGAAGCCCTCGGCGTCCTGCTGGCGGTAGACGCTATCCGCGTCGAAGGTGGCCAGCTCCGGATCGTACAGCGAGTAGGGCGACCGACGCCCGACGACCTGGACGCCGCCCTTGAAGAGGCGCAGCCGCACCTCCCCCGTCACCCGCCGCTGCGTCTGGTCGACGAAGGCGTCGAGGGCGCGCTTCAACTGGGAGTACCACTGGCCGTAGTAGACCAGCTCCGCGTAGCGCAGCGCCACCATCTCCTTGAAATGAAACGTGTCGCGGTCCATCGTCAGGCTCTCGAGCTCCCGGTGCGCCACGAACAACAGGGTGCCACCGGGTGTCTCGTAGACGCCCCGCGACTTCATGCCCACGACGCGGTTCTCGACCAGGTCCACCCGCCCCACGCCGTGGCGCGCCCCCAGGGCGTTGAGCCGCTCCAGCAGCGCCACCGGCCCCAGGCGCTCGCCGTCCACCGAGACGGGGCGCCCCTCCTCGAAGCCGATGGTCACCTCCTCCGGCCGATCCGGCGCCCGGGTGGGGTCCTGCGTCCAGACGAACATGTCGGGGTCGGGGGCCCGTGCCGGATCCTCCAGGATGCCTCCCTCGTAGCTGATGTGCCAGAGGTTGCGGTCCATGCTGTAGGGCTTCTCCCGGGTCGCCTCGACGGGGATGCCCCGAGCCGCCGCGTAGTCCATCTCGTCCTGGCGCCCCTTGAGCTCCCACTCCCGCCACGGGGCGATGACCTTGAGCTCCGGGGCCAGCGCCCGATAGGCCAGCTCGAAGCGCACCTGGTCATTGCCCTTGCCCGTGCAGCCGTGGGCCAGGGCGTCAGCGCCCTCCTCGCGCGCCACCTTGACCTGGCAGGCGGCGATGAGCGGCCGCGCGAAGCTGGTGCCCAGGAGATATCGGCCCTCGTAGATGGCCCCGGCCCGCAGCACCTGGAAGGCGTAGTCTCGCACGAAGGCCTCGCGCACGTCCTCGATGACCGCCTTGCTGGCGCCGCTCTTGCGAGCCTTGTCGGCGATGGCGGCCAGGTCCTCGCCCTGTCCCACGTCGGCGATCATGGCGATCACCTCGCACCCGTAGCGCTCGCGCAGCCACGGGATCATCACCGAGGTGTCGAGACCGCCCGAATACGCCAGGACCACCTTGCGAACCGTCGTCACCCTCCATGCCTCCTTCAGCCATCTAGCCTGCGGGACAGGGACGCCCTGTGGCCTACGCCCGCCCGGGCCGTCAGACCCGTCGTGTACTCCTGTAGCGAGACCGGCTGGGGGGCCTGACCGGCCCGCAGCTGCGCCATGGCCTCCACCAGGGCGGCCGCCAAGTCCAGCGAGGTGAAGCACGGCACCTTGAACTCCACGGCCGCCCGCCGCAGCTTGAAGCCGTTGCGCTCCGGGATGCGCCCTCGAGTGGGGGTGTTGATGACCAGGTCGATCTGGCCGGCTCTCACCAGCTCCACCACGTCGGGATGGCCTTCGCCCACCTTGTGAGCGAACTCCGCCCGTACCCCGTGAGCCTCCAGGAACCGCAGCGTCCCCTTCGTCGCCAGGATGCGGAAGCCCAGCTCGGCCAGTCGCCGCACCGTGGGCAGCGCCTCCTGCTTGTCGCGGTCCGCCAGCGTCACCAGCGCGGTGCCCGAAGTGCGCACGTTGATGCCGGCCGCGAGCAGCGCCTTGTACAGCGCCCACGGGTAGTCGCCGTTGAGGCCCAGCACCTCGCCCGTCGACTTCATCTCCGGCCCCAGCAGGACGTCGACGTCGTCCAGCTTGTCGAAGGAGAAGACCGGCGCCTTGACCGCGGTGAACGGCGGCGGCGTCACCCGCCCGTAGACGAGCCCGTCGACCGTGTAGCCCAGCGACGCCAAGCTGGCCCCGGCCATGACCTGGGTGGCCAGCGCGACCATGGGGATCCCCGTCACCTTGCTCAGGTAGGGCACGGTCCGGCTGGCCCGGGGGTTGGCCTCCAGGACGTAGACCTTGCCCTGCGAGACCACAAACTGTATGTTGAGCAACCCCCGCACCCCCAGCGCGAGGGCGAGCCGACGCGTGTAGTCGACGATGGTGGCCTCCTGCTCGGGGGTGAGGTGCACGGGCGGGAAGACCGCCGTCGAGTCGCCCGAGTGCACCCCCGCGCGCTCGATGTGCTCCATGATGCCGGGGATCAGCACCTGCTTGCCGTCGCAGACGGCGTCGACCTCGATCTCGCGGCCCGGCAGGTAGCGGTCCAGCAGGACGGGGTGCTCGGGGGCCACCTGGACCGCCATCTTGATGTACTCCAACAGCGCGTCCTCGTCGTGGCAGATCTCCATGGCCCGGCCCCCCAGCACATAGGAGGGCCGCACCATCAGCGGGTAGCCCAGCTTGTTGGCGATGCCCAGGGCCTCTTCCAGGCTGGAGGCGGCCGCTCCCTCGGCCTGGGGGATCCCCAGCGACCCGAGGAGCTCCGCGAAGCGACGCCGGTCCTCGGCCAGGTCGATGGCGTCGGCGCTGGTGCCCAGGATCCGGACGCCCCGATCGGCCAGCGGGCGGGCCAGGTTGATCGCGGTCTGACCCCCAAACTGCACGATGACGCCCTCGGGCTGCTCCCGGCGCACCACCTCCAGGACGTCCTCGAGCGTCAACGGCTCGAAGTAGAGCCGGTCCGACGTGTCGAAGTCGGTGCTGACCGTCTCGGGGTTGTTGTTGACGATGACGGCCTCGTACCCCATCCGTTGCAGCGCCCAGACCGAGTGCACCGAGCAGTAGTCGAACTCGATCCCCTGCCCGATGCGGATGGGGCCCGAGCCGATGACGAGCACCTTGCGCCGCTGGCTGTCGGGCGCCTCTTCTCCTCCCTCGTACGTGGAGTAGTAATAGGCGCTCGTCGCCTCCGACTCGCCGGCGCACGTGTCCACGCCCTTGTAGGCGGGCACGATGCCCAGGCGATGGCGCAGCTCGCGTACCTCCTCCTCGCTGCGGCCCGTCAGCCGCGCCAGCCGCCGGTCCGAGAAGCCCAGACGCTTGAGCTCCGGCAGGCGAGCCTCGAGCCTCTCGGGATGCGACTGGAGCTCCTGTTCGGCCTCCACGATGCCCTTGATGACCGACAGGAAGTAGGGGGCGATGCCGGTCAGGCCGTTGACCTCCTCGATGGAGAAGCCACGGCGAAACGCCTCGGCCACCGCCAGCAGCCGCCGGTCGTCGGGCATGGAGACGGCCCGTCGCAGCTCGCCGTCGTCGAGGGAAGCCATGGCCGCATCCGACAGCCCGTCGTAGCCGGCCTCCAGCGAGCGCACCGCCTTCTGCAGCGCCCCGGCCAGGGTGCGGTCGATGGCCATCACCTCGCCGGTGGCCTTCATCTGCGTGCCCAGCCGGCGGTCGGCCAGCGGGAACTTGTCGAAGGGCCAGCGGGGGAACTTGACCACCACGTAGTCGAGCACGGGCTCGTAGCCCGCCAGCGTCCGGCCCGTCACGGCGTTGGGGATCTCGTCGAGCCGCAACCCGATGGCGATCTTGGCCGCCACCCGGGCAATGGGGTAGCCCGTCGCCTTGGAGGCGAGGGCCGACGAACGGCTCACCCGCGGGTTGACCTCGATGACGTAGTAGCGCCCCGAGCCGTCAGGCGCCAGGGCGAACTGCACGTTGCAGCCGCCCTCCACGCCCAGCGCCCGGATGATGCGCAGGGCGGCCGAGCGCAGGGTCTGGAGCTCGCGGTCGGTGAGCGTCTGGCACGGGGCCACGACGATGCTGTCGCCCGTGTGGATGCCCATGGGGTCGAGGTTCTCCATGTGGCAGACGGCGACGCAGTTGTCGGCCCCGTCCCGCATCACCTCCCATTCGATCTCCTTCCAGCCGACGACGCTCTTCTCCACCAGCACCTGCCCGATGAGGCTCCGCTTGAGCCCCTTGGAGACCACCTGCACCAGCTGCTCGGGCCGGCGCGCCACTCCGCCGCCCGTGCCGCCCAGCGTGTAGGCCGGGCGCACGATGACGGGGTAGCCGATGGACTCCGCGAAGGCCAGGGCTTCCTCCACCGTGGTGACGGTGCGGCTCTCCGGCACGGGCTCGCCGATGGCCTCCATGGTGGCCTTGAAACGCTCCCGATCCTCGGCCTTCTCGATGGCGTCCAGGGGCGTGCCCAACAGGTCGATGCCGAGCCGCTCCAGGGTCCCCCGGCGAGCCAGCTCGAAGGCCAGATTGAGGCCCGTCTGGCCTCCCAGGGTGGGCAGGAGCCCCTGTGGGCGCTCCCGCTCCAGGATCCGCTCGACCACGTCGGGCACCAGCGGCTCCAGGTAGACCCGGTCCGCCATGTTCTCATCGGTCATGATGGTGGCCGGGTTGGAGTTGACGAGGGCCACCTCCAGGCCTTCCTCCTTGAGCGCCTTGCAGGCCTGGGTGCCGGCGTAGTCAAACTCGGCCGCCTGACCGATGATGATGGGGCCGGAGCCGATGACCATCACCTTTTTGAGGTCCGCACGTCTGGGCATGGGTTGTCGAGTCGCCTGCCTCCTAACGTCCAGCCGCCTCGGCGATGGCCGACTCCAGGATGGCCACCGCCTCGTCGGCATCCCCCTCGTCGATGACGAGCGGGGGCAAGAGCCTCAGGGACCGCTCCCTCACCACGTTGACCAGGAGCCCTCTAGCAAGGCACGCATCGGCCACGGGGCGGGCCGGCCCGTCCAGCTCGACGGCCAGCATCAGCCCGATCCCGCGCACCTCCGTGACGTGGCCGGTGCGCCGCGCCATGTCCAGGAGGCGCTCCCTCAGGTAGGCCCCGATGCGCTCGGCACGGCGTACCAGGCCCTCCTCCTCCAGCACCTGCATGGCCGCCAGGGCTGCTGAGCAGGCCAGGGGATTGCCGCCGAAGGTGGAGCCATGCTGGCCGGGACCGAAGGCGGAGGCCGCCGGCTCTCTGGCCAGGAGGGCGCCGATGGCGACGCCGCCGCCCAGCGCCTTGGCCACCGCCACCGCATCCGGCACGATGCCGTAGTGCTCGAAGGCGAAGAGCCGTCCCGTGCGACCGAAGCCGCTTTGCACCTCGTCGACGATCAGCAGGGCGCCGACCCGGTCGGCCGCCCTCCGGGCCGCCTCGACGAAGGCCGGGGTGGCCGGATGGACCCCGCCCTCCCCCTGCACCACCTCCAGCAGGATGGCGGCGGTCTCGGGGCCGACGGCCTGGTCCAGCGCCTGGGGGTCGTTGAAGGGCACGTAGCGGAAGCCCGGCACCAGCGGCTCGAAGCCGTCGTGGTAGCGCGGCTGGCCCGTGGCCGACAGCGCCCCCATCGTGCGCCCGTGGAAGGAGCCCAGGGTCGTCACGATCTCGAAGCGGTCCTGTCCCAGCTTGCGGTGGTGGCGGCGCGCCAGCTTGATGGCGGCCTCCACCGCCTCGGCCCCGCTGTTACAAAAAAAGGCCCTGTCGAAGGGCCCATGCTCGACCAGCCACTTGGCCAGCAACGCCTGCGGTTCGGTGTAGTAGAGGTTGGAGACGTGCAGGAGCCGGGCCGCCTGCTGGGTCAATGCCTGTACCACCCGGGGATGGCAGTGTCCCACAGCGTTCACGCCGAGGCCCGAGACGAAGTCGAGGTAGCAGCGCCCCTCGGCATCCCAGACCCGGCTGCCGTTCCCCCGCACGATCACGACGGGCTCGCGGCGGTAGGTATCCATCAGATAGCGCGCCGCCAGGGCCACCACGTCGGCGGCGACCTGCGGTCTCATCTCGTCGGTCAACGCTAGCTCACCACCATGGTGCCGATGCCGCGGTCGGTGAAGATCTCCAGCAGAAGGGCGTGGGGCGTGCGGCCATCGATGATGTGGGTGCGGGGCACGCCCGCCTCGAGGGCCCGGATGCACGCCTCCACCTTGGGCACCATGCCCGCCGAGATGGTGCCCTCCTGGATCATCCGGCGGGCCCTCGGCACCTGCAGGGCGGAGATGAGCGATGCAGGGTTGCCGGGCTCTTCCAGGATGCCCTCGACGTCGGTGAGGATGATGAGCTTGTCGGCCCGCAGTGCCGCGGCCAGCTCGCCCGCGGCGCTATCGGCGTTGATGTTGTAGCTCTCGCCGGCGTACCCGGAGCCGATGGGGGCCACGACCGGGATGTACCCCTGCTCCGTGAGAAGGTGCAGGATCTCGGGGTTGACCCGCTCGATGTCACCCACGAAACCCAGGTCCACCGTCTGGTCCGAGGCCTCCGGGCCCGACTCCACCCGCTCCAGGCGCTTGCGCGCCACCATCAGGTTGCCGTCGTGGCCCGACAGGCCCACGGCCTTGCCGCCGAAGCGGTTGATGGTGGCCACGATGTCCATGTTGAGCAGCCCCATCATCACCATCCGGACGATGCGCATCGTCTCGGCGTCGGTCACCCGGCGCCCGTTGACGAAGCGGGGCTCCTTGCCCATGGCCCGCATCATCTCGGTGATGGCAGGCCCCCCGCCGTGCACCAGCACGACCTTGACCCCTACGTAGCGCAGGAGGATCAGGTCCAGCGCCACGGCGCGCTGGAGCTCGCCGTCGGGGTCCGGCATCGTGCTGCCCCCGTACTTGATGACGAAGGTCTTGCCGAAGAAGGCTCGGATGTACGGCAGCGCCTCCACGAGGATGCCCGCACGCTGCACGATGGCTTCCAGCGTCAACGCTCCACCCGACCTCCCCCCAGCTCGCCGCTCGAGGCCCCGACCTCAGCTGCGGTAGCTGGCGTTGATCCGCACGTACTCCTCGCTCATGTCACAGGTCCACGCGATGGCCTCGTGGCGGCCGCCGGTGCCCAGGTCGATGGTGAGGCGCACCTCGGGGGCCGTCAGCGCCGACCGGGCCGCCGCATAGTCGAAGGGCACCTCCTGGCCCCCGGCCGCGACCAGCACGTCTCCCAGCCAGACCGAAAACCCGTCGGGGTCCATCTCGACCCCGGAGTACCCCGCCGCGGCCGCGATCCGGCCCCAGTTGGGGTCCGCGCCGTGGATCGCCGTCTTGACCAGGTTGGAGCCGGCGATGGCCCGCGCACAAGTGCGCGCCTCGGCTTCGGAACGGGCTCCTCTCACCCGCACCTCCACCAGGCGCGTCGCACCCTCGCCGTCCCTGGCGATTTCCTTCGCCAGGTACGAGGCCAGGCGCTCGATTCCTTCTTCCAAACGCGCGAAATCTTCCGTCCCCGGCGCGAGGGGCTGGCCGCCCGCCTGGCCGCTGGCCAGGAGGATGGCCATGTCGTTGGTGCTGGTATCGCCGTCGACGGTGATCATGTTGAAGGTGCGCTCGGTCACGTCGCGCAGCAGCCGCTGCAGGTGGTGCGGCTCGACGGGCGCATCCGTGGTCATGAAGGCCAGCATGGTGGCCATGTTGGGATGGATCATGCCGGACCCCTTGGCCATGCCGCCCACCCGCACCACCCGCCCGTCCCCGAGCGTGATGGAGAAGGCCAGGGCCTTGGGGCGGCGATCGGTGGTCATGATGGCGGTGGCCGCATCGGGGCCCCCCGCGCGGGAGAGCTGCCGGCATGCCTGCTGGATGCCTGCGCGCACCCGCTCCATGGGCAGCGGCACGCCGATGACGCCGGTGGACGCCACCAGCACCTGCTCAGGGGCGATGCCGAGCTCCCCGGCGCAGGCCTCGGCCATGGCCCTGGCATCGGCCATGCCCCTCGGGCCGGTGCAGGCGTTGGCGTTGCCGCTGTTGACCACGATGGCGCGGATGCGGCCGGGAGCCGCCATCAGATGCTCCTGGGTCACGCGCAGGGGCGCCGCCTTGACGCGGTTGCGGGTGAAGACGGCGGCTGCCGAGCAATCCACCGGCGAGTGGATGACGGCCAGGTCCGGGCGCTTGTGCTTGATGCCGCAATGGACGCCTGCCGCCTCGAAGGGCTCCGGGAATGTGACGCCCCAGGCCAGCTCGCCCGATGTCTCAACGGCGGACTCCAGGCCCGGCAGCGGGGATGCGGCGGGTGTCTGCATGCGAAGCCTCCTCCACGACATCGTCCGGGGATGACATCACGGGTACAGTGGGGCCCCCACGAGCCCTGCGGTCTCGTCCCACCCCATGAGGACGTTGACGTTTTGAACGGCCTGACCGCTGGCACCCTTGACCAGGTTGTCCAGGGCCGCCATCACGATGACCGACCGAGAGGCGGGATCCCATCGGACCGCCAGGTCGCAGAAGTTGGCGCCCTGCACCGCCTTGGTCTCGGGCAGCTGCGGCGGCGGGAGCACCCGCACGAAGGGCGCCTCCCGGTAGAAGGCCGCGTAGCGCTCCGTCAGGTCGTCGGTGTCGAGGGGCTGCCTCAGGCCCGCCACGCACGTAGCCAGGATGCCGCGGCTGGCCGGCACCAGATGGGGGATGAAGGCCAGCTCGACACCGGTCGTCACCGTCCCACCGCCAGCGCCGGCCCCAAGCAAGCGCCTCAGGTGCAGCCGGATCTCGGGGGTGTGACGGTGCCCGGGGACCCCATAGGGGCGTACGTTTTCCGTGGCCACCGGCAGGTGGTACATCGGCCCTGGCTGGCTCCCCGCCCCCGAGATGCCCGAGGTGGCCGAGACCACCACGGGGCGCTCGACGTCCAGCAGCCCCTCGGCGGCCAGCGGCCCCAGGGCCAGCAGGGCCGCGGTGGGATAGCAGCCCGGATTGGCGATGAGCCGGGCGCGTGCCACCTCGGCTCGGAAGAGCTCGGGCAACCCGTAGGCGGCCTGGCCAAGGAGCTCGGGGTGGGGATGAGGTCGGCCGTAGACGCTTTCGTACAGGGCGGCGTCGTCCAGCCGGAAGTCGGCCGAGAGGTCCACCACCGCCGCGCCACGCTCGAGCAGAGCGGGCGCCTGCTCGGCGGCAAAGCCCGCCGGCGTGGCCAGGAAGATGACGCCCACCGAGCCCGCCAGGTCGAGCAGATCGTCCGGGGAGCCGAACCGCCCCTCCACCAGGCCCCGCAGGTGGGGGTAGGCCGTCGTCAGGGGCTGGCCTGCATGCGAACGGGACAATATCCACCCAAGCCTCAGGTGGGGATGCTGGACCAAGAGCCGCACCAGCTCCTGGGCGGCATAGCCCGAGCCCCCCACGATCCCGACGGGGATGCGGGCGGAGTCGTCGGCGCGGGCCGGCGCAGCGCCGGCGGTCATGCGTGTGGTAACAGGAGTAGTATCGTGGCGCATGGGCGCATTATCGCGCCCAATGCATAACTATGCAAGCCCCTGAATCGGCCGGAAAATCGTCACCAGTACTCGATATCAGCGCCCAGCTCCGCCAGCTTCTCGACCATGCGGTCGTAGCCTCGCCGCACGTGATGGAACTGGTCGATGATGCTCTCACCCGCGGCCGACAGCGCCGCGATGACCAGGGCTGCGCCGGTCCGCAGGTCCGTGGCCGTCACCGGCGCTCCCGTGAGCCGCTCCACCCCGTGGATGATGGCCGTCCTGCTGTCGGTACGGATGTGGGCGCCCATGCGCTTGAGCTCGTCGACATGGCGAAACCGGTCTTCGAAGACCCGCTCCGTCACGATGCTGGTACCCTCGGCCGTCAGCAAGAAGGCGGTCAGCTGGGGCTGAAGATCGGTCGGGAAGCCGGGATACGGCAGGGTCTTGACGGAGATGGCCGACGGCCGTCGGGGACAGGAGGCCGCCAGGTAGTCGAGGCCCACCTCGATGCGCGCCCCGGCCTCCTCCAGCTTGGCCAGCAACGACTCGAGATGCTTGGGGATGACGTTTTCGAGCACGATCTCGCCGCGTGTGGCCAGCGCCGCCAGGAGGTAGGTGCCCGCCTCGATGCGGTCGGGGATGATGGTGTAGGAGGTGCCCACCAGCCGAGAGCCGCCCTGGATCCGCACCAGGTCGGTCCCCGCCCCCACCACGCGTGCGCCCATTGCGGTCAGGAAGTTGGCCAGGTCGACGACCTCGGGCTCCTTGGCCGCGTTGTAGATGACCGTCGTCCCCTCGGCGGCGGTGGCGGCCATCATCAGGTTTTCGGTGGCGCCCACGCTGGGGAAGTCCAGGTAGATCTCGCTTCCGACGAGGCGATCCGCCTCGGCCACCACGTAGCCGTGCTCCACGCGCACGCGGGCACCCAGCTCGGCCAGCCCTTTGAGGTGCAGATCGAGCGGGCGGGGTCCGATGTCGCAGCCACCGGGCAGCGGCACCACCGCCCGTCCCAGCCTCGCCAGGAGCGCCCCCAGCAGCAACGAAGAGGCGCGCACCCGCTTGGCGTCCTCGTAGGGCACCTCGTACGAGATGGGCCCCTCCGGCCAGACCCGGGCGACCCCGTCCTCGAAGTCGACCTGCGCCCCCAGCTTGCGGAGGATGCTCACCATGACCTCGACGTCGGTGATCTCGGGGACCTGGGCGAGCTCGACGGGGCCCGACGCCAGCAAGGCAGCTGGGAGCAGTGCCACCGCCGCATTCTTGGCGCCGCTCACCCGGAGCCTGCCCGAGAGTCGGTTGCCGCCTCGCACCCGCACCCGATCTCGGGCCTTGACCAGGGTGGCCATCTCCTGGATCATCGTCAACCCTTTCTTCTCCCCCGGCACGCCATCATCGGCGTCCCCGTCGTCTTCGGCGCCACAGGCGCCCGACCTGCTGGAAGCGGATGGGCCGGCTCAGGGGGCCGGGCTGCTCTTGCGGGCGCGAAAGACCCGATAGCCCCCGCCCCGCTCCACGAGCTCCACGGGCCCGACGCGGGCCTCGAGGGCCCTGGCCAGCGAGGCCGCGCCCTGCCGAGTGCGCACCACCATCCAGAAGGTCCCACCCGGCCTGAGCACCCGTGCCGCCTGCTCCATCCACCTATAAATGACGTGATGCCCCGCTCGAACCGGGGGGTTGGTCACGATGGCGTCGAGACTCCCCGACCCGAGCGCCTCCAGGCCATCTCCCACCAGCACCTGCGCCTGCAGTCCGTTGCGGACGGCGTTGACCCGGCACAGCCGGGCGGCCCGCTGGTTGATCTCCACCATCACGATCAATAGATCGGGAAACCGGGCCGCCAGCATGAGACCCAGCGCCCCGTAGCCGGCCCCCAGATCTGCCACACGCCCGGGCCCGTCCGGCAGGAAGTGGGTCGCCAGCAGGCGGGTCCCCGGGTCGATCCGCCGGTACGAGAACATCCCTCGATCCGTATGCAGGCGCAACCGCACGTCGCGCCACTCGAAGACCACCTCGGCCGGGCGGTGGGGCGACGTGGGCTCTCGGGTGAAGTAGTGCTCGCTCACGGCATCTCCCGGACGGGCTCGGGGGCGTCGGCCACGACCCCCCACAGGTTGGCCATGGCCAGCAGGTCCTGGATGTTGTGCTCCAGCACGGGCTCGATCCAGGCCGGGTCGCCGCTCTCCACGAAGCGACGATAGTGCTCGGGCACCAGCCGGGAGGGCAGGCCCTGTTGCGGTCGAGCCCACCGCAGGTAGCGGTCCACGGTCTCCAGCCGGGCGTCGCCCAGCACACCCTTGAAGCGCCGCCTCGCCTCGCCGAGGAGGTCCAGCACCGCCACCCCCGGCCAGCCCGCCGGCGCCGGCTGCCCGTTGACGGCTCGTCGCATGGCCAGGAAAGGCACGTCGAAGCTGCGCCCGTTGTACGTGACGACCGCCCGCCCCTGACGGAGCAGCGTCTCGACGCCCGCCAGCAGCGCTGGCTCCTCGTCAGGCGTGCGGGCCAGCAGCAAGGTGCACCGCCACCCTTCTGGCTCCGCCCGCAGCAGGCCCGCCAGGAAGACGGGGAAGACCGGCGCCAGGCCCAGGGTCTCGATGTCGAAGAAGACGAGCTCCGCCGCCTCGTACAGCGTGACGAGCTCCCCCTCCCGCACCTTGCGCCGACGGAGCTCCTCCAGCCGACGCTCGATCACGGCGCTCCAGGCCTGGCGGGCGTCGGCCCCGTAAGCCGGGTGATGCTGGAGAGCGACCAGATCCTCGTAGCCGCTCGCCTGCAGGCGGCGCTGGCGGACCGGCCCGACTCCCCTCACCAGCCGGAGCCGGCGCATCCATGCTCCCAGACGCTCCGGGCTCGGTCCCTCGGGAGCGCGCACGCCGGCTTGCTGCGGCTCGATCAACCCGTCGATGCGCCATACGGTGCCGGCGTGCCCCGGCGGCTGCCACTCCCGGCCCTGGGCGTATCGCAGGGTCACGCGGCGGCGCCCCGCCCTCCGGTCCGGGCGCCCGGAAGCCCGATCATGTCCGGCTTGCCCTGCTCGAGGAGGCTGAGGGCCTCGCGCGCCTCATCCAACTCTGGATCGAGCTCCACCGCCCGCCCCAGCAGGCGCCGAGCCTCGTCGACGCGCTCCATGCGGATCAGCACCACGCCCAGGTGGTACAGGATCTCGGCCTGCCCTCGCGGGTCGTCGCCCGAAGCGGCCACAGCCCGCTCCAGCACCTGACGGGCTTCGTCGATCCGCCCGTTGCGGTACAGGGCCCACCCGTAGGTGTCGAGCACCGAGGCGTCGGGCTCGTCGCCGGAGAGTTCCATGGCACGTCGGGCCAACGAGAGCGCCCGGGACAGGTGAAACCCCTCGTCCGCGTAGAGGTACGCCAGGTTGTTGTAGCCCAACGGCGAGTCGGGGGCGAGATGGATGATCTGGTCGAAGGCGCTGGCCGCCGTCACCCAGTCGCCGCGCTCCATGGCCGCGTAGCCCAGGAGGTTGTGAGCCTGGATGTTGTACGGGTCCAGGCCCAGCGCCTCGCGGGCCGCGGCCATGGCGTCCTCCCAGCGTCGCTCCTCGACGGCCTGCCGGGCCCGCTCGAGGGCCCCCGCCAGCCGCTGGAGGGTCGAGACGTCGGGCCGGGTCAGCGGGCCGGCCTCGTCCCCCAGCCGTACCTGCTCCAACCGCACCCGGTAGGCCTGGGAGCCGTCGTGCACCACCGCCTCCGACAAAAACCAGACCCGGCCCCGCCGGCTCAAGACCATCCGGCCCCCGTCACCCAGCACCGGCGCCTCGTACTCCACGGCGGCCACGGCCGCCCCCACGTCGAAGCGCACGGCGCTCACCAGCGGGGTGCCACCGTCCTGGCTGCTACCGGGTGGCAGGACCGAGGCCTGCAGCACCAGCCCCGTCTCGGCGTCGATCACCAGGTGCGCCTGCTGCCCTGCGGCGGTATCGTAAAGCACCGCCTCCACGGCCGAGCGGTTGAGCAGGCGCACGCCCTGCCCCAGGACCAGCCGGGATCCCTCCGGCTGCGGCCGGAAGACGCTGAAGTAGACCTCGAGCGCCCGCAGGAAGGGGAAGCCGTCGTATCCGTAGCTGAAGCGTGGACCCGGCCCTGTGGTGTCGAGGAGGAGGTAGCCCCGCCACGCCGTCCCACCCACCCCTCTAGGATCGAGGGGCGTCCACCGGAACGTGTCGGGGGTGAAGGCCTCCAGCCGGAAGGCGACCCCTGTGCTTCCGGTGGAGGTCGTGACCGGTTCTACCCGGACCACGGCGGTGAAGCGGTCCGGCCACCCCATGCTCTCCGACATGCGCAGGGCCAGGGTGCCCGCCGCCACGCTCCGTTGGGCCTCGGCGGCACCCGCCATGGCCGGGCCCGAGGCCAGGGCCACCGTCAACGCGGCCCAGACTGCAAGCCGCCGCACGTCCGTCGCCCCCTCCCGCGCACCTGTTCGCTACCGCCCTTCGCCGGCCCGTCGAGGGCCTCCTGCTCCAGAGCCGTCACCCTCTGCGTGGTGGCGAAGTGCAGCTTGGCGAACTGCCCCAGCAGCTCCCGTCCTCCACGCCGCCACAGCTCCCGCGCCGGCTCCTCCACGTGGGTGGCGCCTTTGGGGAGCGGGATGCCGGCCGCGCGGGAGAGGCGCTCCAGCTCCCGCAGGAACCTCGCCCTCGCCAGCACCGAGGCGGCCGCCACCGCCATGTCCGCCGTCTCGGCCCGAGGCAGCTGCCGCAACTCGACCCGTCGTCCCCTGGCCATCAGCGCCCTGCCCAGCCGGTCGGGATCCCTGGCGAACTGGTCGGCCACCACCACCGGGACGTCGACCCGAGCCAGCAGGTTCTCCAGCGCGCGGGCGTGGGCCCAGGCCAGGATGCGGTTGACGTTGCCCAGGCGGTCCCAGAGCTGGTTGTAGCGGGCCGGGCCGATGACGACCGTCTCGAAGGGGATCCGCCGCGCCAGGATCTCGGCCAGCTCCAGGCAGCGCCGGTCCGACAGCCGCTTGGAGTCGGTCACTCCCAGCTCCGCTATCTCCCGCTCGATACCGGCCTCGGTCACGGCGGCGGCCACCGCCACCAGCGGGCCGAAGTAGTCGCCCTTGCCCGACTCGTCCAGGCCAGCCCGCGCCACGAAGCCCTCGCTCACGAGCGGCCGGCCATCGCCTGCACGATGGCCACCCCGGAGCTGGTCCCCAGCCGGTCCGCACCGGCCTCGAGCAGACGCAGGGCATCCTCGGCGGTGCGGATGCCGCCCGACGCCTTGACCCGGGCCCGTCCCGCCACCGTCTCTACCAGCAGGCGCACATCCTCGACGGTGGCGCCGCCGGGGCCGAAGCCCGTCGACGTCTTGACGAAGTGCGCCCCTTCCTCCACGGAGAGGCGCGCCGCGACCCGCTTGAGCCGCTCGTCTAGCAGGCCCGTCTCCAGGATCACCTTGAGCACCGCCGACGGCCCGATGGCCCGTCGCACGGCCCGGACGTGCTCGGCCCAGGCTCTTTCGTCCCCACCCAGCAGCAGGCCCACCGGGCCCACCATGTCGATCTCGACGGCACCGGCCGCCACGGCCTCGGCTGCCTCCACGGCCTTGGCCAGGCTCGTCGTCGCGCCCAGCGGAAAACCCACCACCGTGGCGACCCGGATGCCCGTGCCGGCCAGCTCCCGTACCGCCAGCGGCACGTAGACCGGGTTGACGCAGACCGCGTAGAAGCGCCACTCGACCGCCTCCCGGCACAGCCGCTCCACGTCCGCCGGCGATGCCTGCGGCTTGAGCAGCGTGTGGTCGATCCGGGAGGCCAGCTCATCGGGACGGAGCATACGCGTTTCCCCCCCTGTCCTGAGGCTGGCGCGGCGGCGCGGCGAACAGGTAGATGCCGGCCAGCACCAGCGCGGCGCCCAGCCAGTGGAGGGCTCCGGGCGCCTCGCCGAAGAGCAGCAGGGCCAGCAACGACGCGCCCACGGGCTCCGCCAGCACGGCTGTCGCCACCGTCGCGGCTCCCAGGCGCGCCACCACCATGTTGAGCGCCGAATGACCGATGAGGGTCGGCACCACCGCCAGACCCAGCCCGATGCCCACCTCGCGAGACGGCCAGCCCCAAAGAGGCTGGCCCAGCAGCACGTTGATCAGCCCCAGCGTGACGGCGCCCGAGGCGTAGACCACCCGCAGGTACTCCACCAGGGGCACCATCTCCCGTAGCCGCTGGCCCACCAGCAAGTAGACGCTCACCAGTACCGCCGCCAGCAGCGCCAGGGCATCCCCGTAGAGGCTGTGCTTCGCCCCGGCCACGCCCGCATCGGACGCGGCGCGCAGCCCGTCGGCCACCGCTACCAGCATCCCGCCCGCCAGGGCCACCGCCAGGGCGGCGGCACGGGCCCTGCCGAGCCTCTGCCGCCACAAGATCCAGCCCAGCAGCACGACCCACAGGGGCTGCGTGGTGACCAGCACCGTCGAGCTGAGGACCGAGGTGAGGTCCAGCGAGGCGAACCACAGGCTCCAGTGAGCCGCGAGGCTGACGCCTGCCAGGGCTGCCCACGGCGCCCATGCCCGCCCCGTCATCCCCGCAGGCTCTGGCCGCTGCCGCCGGCGTGCGCCGGCCACGAGGGCCACCCCAACCATGCCGACGGCTGAGAGGCCCATCCGGTAGAAGGCCAGCACCGACGGTGGCAACTCCGAGAGCCGGACCCAGATGGCCGCCGAGGAGACCGCCAGCACCCCGACGGCCAGAGTCATGTGAGGGCGATCCTCAGCGAGGCGCATCCGCCCTGGCGCCGCCGGGCTGGCCCGGCGCCCCCGTCCCGTCCGCCCGCGCCTGTGCCCTGCCGCCGGGCAGCACCACCGACACGGCCATACGCGCCTCGGCCACGTGGTCCCGCAAGGCCTCGCTGGCGTCGCGATGATCGAGGCGCTGCAGGACGTCCAGGTAGTCGGTGACCGTCACGCCACGGAAGTGCAGGATGGCCAGGGAGTTGGCCACCATTTCCGGGTTATCCATGGCGGCCACGAACTCCCCTAACTCCCGCCGGCGCAGCCGCTCGAACGTCTCGGGATCGACCCCGCGCTCGGCCGCTTGGAGCAAGATATCCTTGAGACGGCGCTCGAGCCGGTCGGGGTCCGGGGTCTCGCCGCCGATGATGGTGTGGGCGAAGCGAGTGTCGCACGCATACCGGCCGCCGAAGCCGTCGTCGATGAGACCCTCCTCGTAGAGCGCCTGGAAAGTGTCGGAGCTGCGTCCCAGCACCGCGTCGAGGGCCAGGTTGACGGCCAGCTCGCGGCGTACCAGCTCGATCCCCTCCAGGCCGCGGCGGGGGTCCTTGATGCCCAGGGCCAGCCGTGGCCGGGAAACCGGCAACCGCATCTCCACCCGGGCCTCCCGTACCGGCTCGGGCTCCTCGGGGTCCCAGCGCTCCACCGCGTGGCCCTCGCCGTCCGCGGCCAGCCGGCCTGCCAGCTCCCAGACCCGCTGGGGATCCACGTCGCCCGCCACGGCCAGCGTCGCGTTGGCCGGGTGATAGAAGGTCCGATGGCACATGTAGAGCAACGAGGGGTCGATCTGGCGGATGGACTCGACGGTGCCGCCGATCTCCAGGCGCACCGGATGGACGTGGTAGAGCGCCTGCATCAGGTTGACCACCAGGCAGCGCCCGGGATCGTCCTCGTACATCCGGATCTCCTGCTCGATGATGCCCTGCTCCTTGCGCACGGACTCCTCGGTGAAGTACGGCTCCCTCACGAGCCGTATCAGCAGCTCCAGCGCCTCCTCGAAGTGCTCCACCGTCGAGAAGAGGTAGGCGGTGGTGGTGTAAGAGGTGTAGGCGTTGGCCGAGGCGCCCAGGCGCGCGAAGCGGCTGAAGAGGTCGCCGTCCTCCTTCTCGAACATCTTGTGCTCGAGGAAGTGGGCGATGCCCGCCGGCACCTCCAGCGGCTGGGCCTGGTCGACCCTCCGAAACCGGCTGTCGACGGAGCCGTAGCGCACGGCCACGACGGCGTACTTCTGTCGGAAGTGAGCCTTGGGCAGCACGTAGGCCGCCAGCCCCGAGGCGTACCGGCCCATCAGGAGGGGGTCACCGGCCACCTCCCGCCGCTCCATGGTGACCAGTTGGGCCTGCTGCTGTGCCATCCTCGCCTCACGATGCCCCTTCCCCGCGGCTGGCCACCGGCTGCCCCTCCGGGGCATCGGCGCTCGCCGGCTCCGGCGCGGTCAGGAAGTAGAAGGTGTCGGGCCGAACGGTCTCGGCGACGGCCACCACCTCGTCACGGCCCACCCGCCCGACCTGGTCGATGAGCTCGGCCAGGGGGCGCTGGCGCCCGTTGACCAGCCCCACCAGGTAGTGATCGATGAGGGCGTTGGGATCGTCCTCGTCGACGCGCCACCGCCGCACCAGGGCCCGGCGCGTCGCCTCCATCTCGTCGGGCTCGATGTCGCCTCGGCGGACGGCCTCGAGCTGCTCCCCGATGATGGCCACCGCCCGGTCCTTGACGCCCGGGTCGACCCCCGCGCTGATCAGCAACGCGCCGTGGCTCGACTCGATGCGGCTGTAGACGAAGTAGGCCAGCGAGTTTCGCTCGCGGACGTGCACGAACAGCTTGGAGTGAGGGAAGCCCCCCAGCACCCCGTTGCAGACGACGAGCGCCGGATAGTCGGGCGAGGCGAATCGCACCGGCGTCCGGTAGCCCAGGGCCAGCACGGCCTGCCGCACCGAATGGGTCTCCGTCACCACCCGGGGAGTGCCGCCTCCGGGCACGGCACCGTCCTGGGCTGCCCCCGCCTGTGCGACCTCTGCGAGCCGCCCGTCGGCCGGCCGCCACCCCACCTCGTCCAGCAGGCGGCGGGCCAGTTCGGCCACGTCGTCGGCCGGCGCCGAGGTGACCACGAGCAGGTCGGCCCGGGCGCCCAGGATGCGGGAGCGATAGGCTTCGTCCAGGGTACGCCCGTCCAGGGCGGGCAGGTCCTCCAGCCGCCCCAACCGGTGCAGCGAGAAGGGCTGGTCCGCGAACATCTCCTCCACCAGGCGGTGGACGGCGTACTGGCGCTTGTTGTTGATGATGCCCTCGATGCGGCGCCTCAGGATCTCCTTCTCCTGGGCGACGTACTCGTCCCGCAGCCGCCCCTCGGGCCCTCGCGCCGGGTCCAGCCACATCTCGAAGAGCAAGCGCAGCAGGGCCTCCAACTGCCGGGTACCGGGACGCCACCCCGGCAGATGGGCATCGGCCACCGTCTCGCCCCGCAGCTCGATCAGGTGGGTGTCGCCCACCTTGCCCACGTCGACGACGACCCGCGCCCCGTACAGCGACTCCAGATGACGGGCGATGGCCTGCAGCGTCGGCAAGCGCCGGGTGCCTCGACGCAGCACCATCGGGACCAGGGCGTTGGCGGTCACGTGCTCCCGCACCAGCGGCAGCCGGATGGCCACCCGTGCGGTCTCGACCTTAAACTTGCGCGTCGTCAGGACATGCAGCCGTAGCCCTGCCAGCTCCCTGGTCTCGAACCACCCGTAGCCGGCCTCGGGGGCCTCCTTGTCCGTCAATGCCGGCACCGTCCCCTGCTCGCCGGGCCGGCCCGGCTCCCGGGCCTCAAGGAACGAGCGTGCCGGCCCCTCGGCCGGCACCACCCGGCGATGCGTTCGCCTTCCAGCTCCATTCTGTTTCGTCGGCGCCCCCCGGATACCTTCGATGGCGAAGGATGCGGGGCGACCCACTGCGGATCACAGCACGATGGCCACCTCGTCGCGGTCGGCGGCCCGGATGGCCTCCCCGATGGTGGCCTCCAGGAAGGGGTCGCCGGCAGCGGCCGTGCGGACCTGACGCAAGAGGTCGATCCCCCTGCGGATCGCGAAGACGAAGTCGCCCTCGTCGACGGCGGTCAGGCTCAGGCACCGATCCAGGCTCTCCCCGTTGACCCATGCCACCACAGCCCGGGAGAGGTGCGGGCCGAACCGCACCGTCGCGTAGCCCAGGTGTCGCACCTCGGTCTGGCTGATGGCCCGCGCCACCCGGATCACCGGCTCCATGGGGAAGGGGATGTCCCGGGGAATGTACTCGGCCCGCCGCGGCTCGTAGTCGACGGCCACGGCCAACGCCAGGAGCTGACCCGGGTCCAGCCGCCGCAAGAAGCCGTCGGCCAGCAGCTCCGTCACCAGCAGCTCCTGCACGTGGATGTGGCGGGCCAGCTCACCCCTGGAGGTCAGCAGGGCCCCGCCCTCCCGCAGGTAGTCGAGGTCGGCCAGCACCTGCCGTCGGCGGTCGAAGGCCTGAGCGAACTGCTCGGGGCCGGGGTGCACCGCCAGCTCCTCACGCAGCCGTGCCAGCGCCCGCCGGGCCTTGCGAAGAGCCTTGACGGAACGGCCGCCCCTCGACAGTTCCTCCACCCGCCGCTCGAGCACCCCGATCTCGCGCTCGAGCCGTGCGCGGCTGGCGTTTGCCTGGAAGGCCGCGAAATTGCGGCGAATCACATCGCGGGCCTCGTCGGGCGTGAAGCGGCTGAGCAGATTGAGGACCGTGTTGTAGCTGAGCACGAACTGGCTGCGCAGCGGCTCGACGTCGGCCTCCTCCAGGGAGGGGAGCTCGTCGATGCGGATCTCGTTGAGGTCGACGGCCGCATACACGTACCCCCGCTCGTCGATGCCCCGACGCCCGGCCCGCCCTGCCATCTGGAAGTACTCGCGGTTGGTGAGGGGCCGGTACTCCACGCCGTCGTACTTGCGCAGCGTGCCGAACAGGACCGTCCGGCAGGGGAAGTTGACCCCCACCGCGAAGGTCTCCGTGCAGAAGAGCACGCGCAAGAGTCGCCGCTCGAACAGCTCCTCGACGGCATCCTTGACCGCGGGCAGCAGGCCGGCGTGGTGAAAGGCCACCCCGCGCTCCCACAGGGCCAGGAGCTGCTCGGCCCGGACGGCCGCACCCGGAGGGTAGGGAGCCAGTACCTCGGCCACCACCCGCCGGACCTCCTCCTTGGCCTCGGCAGGCAGGTAGTCGCGACGGGCGGCCAGCTCGCGGGCGTAGACCTCCGTCAGGCGCCGGCTGAAGAAGAAGTACAGGGCCGGGAGCCGATCCTCCCCTATCTCGTCCAGCAGCGCCAGGGGATCGACCGGCGGGTAATGCAGTCGGCGGCCGTAGCCCTCGATCCGACGCCCCCTGGGCCACAGCCCGCCCTTGGCCTCCAGGCGCCGGGCATGCCGCTCCAGGCGCGGCCGGGCCGTCACCCCCAGCGAGGGCTCGTACAGGTGGTGCTCGAGGGGTACGGCCCGCTCCCGGGAGACCACCACGTGCACCTTGCGCCCCTGTACGGCCTCGAGCCAGTCCGCCAGCTCGTCGGCGTTAGGGATGGTGGCCGACAGCCCCAAGAACTGCACCTCGGGCGGCAGGAAGAGCAGGCTCTCCTCCCAGACGGATCCTCGCTCGGGGTCATCGATGTAGTGGATCTCGTCGAAGATGACCCAGGCGACGCCATCCAGCCGGCGGGCCTCCAGATGCAGCAGGTTGCGGAAGACCTCCGTGGTCATGATGGTCACGGGGGCATCGGGGTTGATGACGACGTCCCCCGTCAGGATGCCGACCGACTCGGGCCCCAACAGCCGCTTGAACTCCTTGAACTTCTGGTTGGACAGCGCCTTGATGGGGGCGGTGTAGACCACCCGTCGGCCCTGCCGGTAGGTCCGCTCGATGAGGTAGTCAGCCACCAGGGTCTTGCCCGTACCCGTCGGCGCCACCACCAGGGTCGACAAGCCCGCGGCCAGGGAGGCCATCGCCTCCTTTTGGAAGGGGTCCAGCCTCAAGCCCCGGTACGTCTCGGGTGCCTGCTCCAGCAACGACGTGGGCTGGGACGTCTGGTACTCTTGCATCTCGTCCGTCTATCCGCCACTCTCGGGCTGAGATTGATGTGAGGCCGCCTCGCCCGTCTCGGCGACCACCCGACCCTCCCGGATGTCCGCCGCCTGATGGGCGATGCGGGCGCACGCCGCGGCCACGATGGCGGCCAGGATGTCGTCGAGGAAAGTATGCACCCTTCCGGGCCCTCCGGGAAGCGCCTGTGCGAGTTCCGGCGGCCGCTCCTGGTCCAGGTAGCCGAAGTTGGACAGCCCGATGCTGCCGTATACGTTGACGATGCTGAGCGCCAGCACCTCGTCGATGCCGTAGAGATCCGGGTCATGCCGCAGCACCCCGCCCAGCGGCTCGTCGAGGCGCCCCTCCTCCGCCATGACGTCCAGCGTCACGCCGGTGAGGATGGCGTACTGCACCTCCCGCTTCTCCACCACGTGGTCCACGCTCTGGCGGCACATCTCTTCGGTCAGATCGGGCACGTAGGGCTTCTGGAGCCGGTAGACGAGGCGCACGATGGGGCCCAGGTCGACCCCACGCATCGCCAGGAGGGCTCGAGCGCTGCTCGGAAGCCATCGTGTCGTCATCGCTCACCCCGACCTCGCCTCATGGTACCCCGCTACGTTGGGACGTCGCCCCTGGCCGAGATGGACGAAAAGGGCGGCAGAAGAGAGTTAGTAATGGCTATTCGTCTTGACCTACCCCCCCACCCCCCATATACTTCTCGCGGACCGCCGAACGGGGTAGACGGCGTCAACGGGGGAACGGCACTCGGCATAGGTGAAAGGTGGGGACGCACTCGTCGCCATGACACCCCGGGGTTCATGGACCGCACGGTCCCGAAGCTGGGCTCTCATCGCGGCGCTGCTGGGATTGATGGTGGTGGTGGCCGCCTGCGGCGGCTCGCAGCCCTCCTCCACGAGCTCCACGTCGAGCCCGTCCTCGTCGGCGTCGGCTCCGGCCCCGTCGACTTCGACCGGTTCGTCGCCCTCCACCGGCTCTTCTGCGTCCCAGGCCAGCGCCTCGGGCGAGATCGAGCTCATCGCCACCGATGAGGCCGGTCAGTTCCGCTTCCTGCCTAACCGCATCGAGGTGAGGCCTGGTCAGACGATCTCCTTGCGGGTGGTCAACCAGGGCGCCAGCGCCCACGACCTGGCGTTGCCGACCCTGGGCGCCGAGACGGGTCAGATCGACCCGGGCCAGGCAACGACCCTGACCCTGACGGCTCCCTCTACGCCCGGGGAGTACCGGTTCATCTGCACCATCCCGGGCCACGAGCAGTTGGGGATGTACGGCACGCTGGTGGTCCTGCCGTAGGCCGACCGCCACTCCGCCAGGGCCCCACGGCGGCGCCGCCTCGCCTCCCCTGAGGCAGGGGGGCGTCGTCGTGGTGGCCTTGCATCGCAGGGAGGGTACCCGATGTCGGTGCTCGAGTGGGTCAAGTCGACCCGGGTCTTTCGTTCGATCTATCGCAACCCCTACCCCACTACCACCAAGTCGCGCCTCGCCGTCATGGTGGACAGCCTCGTGCTGCACCTCCACCCCGCACGCATCGTCCGACGCGGCACGTGGGTGACCTACACGTGGGGGCTGGGCGGGCTGTCGGCCTGGATGTTCGTCATCCTGACGGTGACCGGCGTCTTCCTGATGTGGTACTACATCCCCAACGTCCAGGACGCCTACTGGTCCATCCGGGCCATCGAGAGCGAGGTCGTCTTCGGACAGTTCATGCGCAACCTGCACCGCTGGGCGGCCCACGCCATGGTGATCCTGGTCTTCTTGCACATGTGCCGGGTCTTTTACACCGGCGCCTACAAGCCCCCTCGTGAGTTCAACTGGGTCATCGGCGTCGCACTGTTGACGCTCACCTTCCTGATGAGCTTCACGGGCTACTTGCTGCCGTGGGATCAGCTGGCGTACTGGGCCATCACGGTGGGCACCAACATCGGTGGGGCGACGCCCTTCATCGGAGACCAGATCAACTTCCTCTTGCTGGGCGGCTACGAGATCGGCCAGGCCACGCTCATCCGCTGGTACACGCTCCACGTCATCTTCCTGCCCCTGGCCGTCATCGGCCTGATGTCGCTCCACTTCTGGCGCGTGCGCAAGGACGGCGGCATCTCCACGCCCGTGCTGGAGGATGACGAGGAGCCGGGCGTGCCGCCGGCCATGGAAGAAGGGTGATGACGGCGATGGCGACCCCCGAGACGCAGACGCAGGCCCGGTCGGCACGCGCCGCCGGTCGCGGCGCCCAGGCGACGGCCAGTTCACCCAACCCCATGGAGAAGGTGCTGGTCTGGCCGTACCTGGTGCGCATCGAGTTCATCGCGGCCCTGCTCTTCTTGTTGCTCCTGTCGGTGATGGCGGTCTTCATCGATGCGCCCCTGGCACCCCTGGCCAATCCCGACGTGACCCCCAACCCGGCCAAGGCTCCGTGGTACTTCCTGGGGCTCCAGGAGCTGTTGCTGCACATGGACAAGGCCCTGGCCGGTGTCATCGTGCCGGGCGCCGTGCTGCTGGGGCTCGCGGCCCTGCCCTACATCGACGTGCGCCGCAAGGGCACCGGCGTCTGGTTTTACAGCCCGCGGGGCGTGCCCATCACCGTCTTCAGCTTCGTCTACACCTCCATCTGGAACGTCGCCCTGATCCTCCTCGACGAGTACCTGCCGGTGCCCGGCGAGGCAGGGGCTCACGGCATCGGGCCCATCATCAAGTACTGGCTGCACAACCTGCAGGCGGCTGGATGGCCGCTCGGCGACGGGCTGATCAACGCGGTGACGGGCTGGCTGGTGCCGAGCTTCATCATGCTGCTGATCCCGGCCTCGTTGATGCTCATCGTCAAGCGTCGGTGGCAAGCCGACACACGGGAGCAGGCCATCGCCCTGTTCACGTTCTTCGTCGCCTCGTTCGCGGTGCTGACCATCGTGGGCACCGCCTTTCGCGGGCCAGGCATGGTGCTGATGTGGCCCTGGGAGATCCCCCCGGCCAACCACTGAACCTGGAGAAGTGGGGAGAGAGTCACGATGGAGTCGCAGCCGACCACGCCTGAGAAGCCTGCCGCGGCTGCCTCGCAGCGACCGGCCGGTCCCGCCAAGGGCGGCGCCGGGTCTGCTGCGGCCGCGCCGGCTCGCCCTGCACGCAGCGTCGCTCGCGGCGCGGAGGTGGATCCCAGCGATCCCGACGTCAAGCGACGCTACGTCTTGCGCTGGCTCATGTGGGGCTCTGCCATCGTCTTCTTCGTCCAGAGCGCCCTGGCAGGGCTGGCCATGTTTTGGCCTCGCCGGGTCACGGGCTTCGGCTCCCGCATCGACGCCGGTCCCCTGTCCAACTTCCCCGTCGGCTCGGTGACGGCGTTTCGGGAGGGCAAGTTCTACCTGAGCCGGCTGGACAACGGCATCATCGCCCTGTACTGGCGCTGCACGCACCTGGGCTGCACCGTGCCGTGGCGGGAGGACGAAAACCTCTTCCACTGCCCCTGCCACGGCTCCGTCTACGAGCGCACGGGCCAGAACATCGCCGGCCCCGCGCCCCGGCCGCTGGACTACATGACCGTGGAGATCGTCAACGGCCGGGTCATCGTCAACACCCGGGAGATCCATGAGCGCTCCGTCCACCTCCCGGAGCACGTGACGCCCGTCTGATACAGGGCGAGAGGAGTCGAGCAAGCGGTGGAAGTCTCCGAATCCGTCGAGCTGTTGCTGGTCTTCCTCCTGGTCATGGTGGGTCTGGCCGCCCTGTACTTCATCGACCGGGCCATCCGGGACGAGTAGAGAGGAGACGCTCGACGCGTGAAGGGCAGAACCTACTTCATCGTCATGATCTTGAGCTGGGCCCTGGTCGTCGTCTGGGGCGTCTACTGGGCACGCGAGGGCAGCCGGATGGCCGCGACGCAGGCAGCGTTTCGCACCGAGATGATCGAGCGGGGTGCCCAGCTCTACGCGCAAAACTGCGTCATCTGCCACGGAGCGGTAGGCCAGGGCGTCGTCGGTCCCGCCCTGGCCCGGGAGGCCCTCCAGGGCGACCCGGAGACCGATCGGGACACCTACGACTTCCTCTACAACACGGTGGCCCGTGGCCGCCCGGGCTCCACGACGCCACGCTGGGAGCGCCTGCCGAGCGGTGAGTGGGCCTCCTTCACGGCGATGCCGGCCTGGAGCGTCGAGGTGGGCGGCCCCTTCAACGAGCAGGCCCTGCGAGAGGTCGTCTACTTCCTGATGTCGGGCGAGTGGCAGCGGGTCAGCCGCTACATCCCTGCGGCACGGCTCGAGGGCGAGCTCCCGCCCGCCCAGGGCGTGCCCGAGGATGTGCAGCAGGAGGCCAAGGCCATCATCGCCCAAAAGGGCTGCCTCGTCTGCCACACCATCGGCAGCGTCGGCGGCTCCATCGGTCCCAACCTGAGCAACGTGGGATCGTGGGGGCTGGACCACGACTTCCTCAAGGGCTGGATCCAGAACCCGCCCACGACGGCCAACCGGGCACCGGTCTACTTCTCCAACTTCGCGGGCATCGGCTCCGACGGCCGGCCGTCCGGGACGCGCATCGACTACGGGCCGACTCAGATGCCGGCCCTGGGCCTCACCGACGAGGAGGCCGACATCGTGGCCCGCTACCTGATGGGCCTCAAGTGAGAGGGGCCTCGAGCGAGGCCCCCATGGGCGGCCGGGCCACGCCCGCCGGATGGGTGGCGACGACGACATGACTGGACGAGCGGTACACGCTTGGCTGGGGATTGCCTTGGCAGCGGCCCTGGTGTCCGGGGCCGCCTTCCGGGCCACCGTCGCGACCGGCGTGCCGGCGTATCGCATGGCCGCCACCCTGCTCCTGGTGCTCACCGGTTGGGCGCTGGCCTCGGCCGCCGAGGCCTACCAGATCCGCCGCGCCCTCGAGGAGCTCGAGCAACGGCTCACCCAAGCCGCAAACCAGCTGGCCGTGCTGCGGCTCCCCTCTGCGTGGAGCCGCCGGCGCGGCTGGGCCCGAGGCTATCTCCTGGTCGGCCCCGGTGGGGTCATGGTGGCTGCGGCCCTATCGGTGGCCGAGGCCACCCGGCGAGGTGGGGCTCTGCGCCGGCTGCAGCACGCCGCGGCCGGGCTGAGGGAGGCCGTACGGCACATCAAGGCCCAGGTGCAGCGCAGCGAGCAGCAGGCCGCCCGCCAGGCCGCCCCGCTCGACCCCGATGCAGGGGCGGCCCCGCGGGTGCCGGGCTACGGCCTCGTCGTGCTCCTGCGGCGCCGCGTCCATCCCGACGAGCGCCAGCGGATGCGCATCCTGGGCGTCGGGCTGGCCAACGTGGAGCACGTGCCCGATGTGCTCCGCCCGCTGCTGCAACCCCCCGCTGAGGCTGGCCGGCCGCTCGCGGAGCCCCAGTGGCGGGCGCTCGCGGCGTCGCTGGCGGAAAGCCTGGGCGCCGACGTGCTCGCACCCGCCGCGTCGGGGGCTCTCCCGGCCGCCGGTACCTTGCGACACCATCAGGTGCGGGCGTGAGGTCGAGGAGGTGGGCCCGGTGCGTCAGCGGACGTCCGAAGCCGGAGCCGACTCGGTTGCTGCTCGCCGCTGGAGCGGCATCCTGCTCCTGGTCGTCACCCTGGCGGGAGTCGGGCTCAACTTCCTCTGGTTCGCCCGGCGCGGGCTCGGCCCCGTCCTGCTGGTGACCATGGCCTGGCCGCTTTGGCTGGGCGTCTCGGCTGCGGTCGTGGCGGTGGCAGGCGGCGGCTGGCTGCTGGGGAGGGCCCTCGGCGGGCGCCGCCAGCCCGATGGGGCGGACGACGGAGGACCGCCGGAGGCCAGAGGTTAGGGGCAACCGTCTCTTGTCGCTCCGGGGCCCAAGCGTCTAGGCTCAGGTCCAGGACGAGGGCGCACCTCGCCGCCACCTGAGAAGGGGCGTGGTAGGATGTCCCCGGTGCGTACCCGGAGTGTGCATCAGCTCCACGTCGAGTTGAGCGGCCTCACCCTCCCCGAGCTGGTCGACGTCGTGGCCGAGCAGGCCCTTCTCCCCCTCCCCGAGCCCGAGCGCCGCCGGTACATGGCCCAGGTGAGGGCCAACGTCGAGCGGGTGTTGCGCAAGCACATCGTGGCCCTGGACATGTGCGGCCTGGCCGACGTCTGTCAGTCGAGCCAGCCCTACGACCCGTGGGAGGGTGCGCCTCAGGGGTAGATCCCCCGGAGGCGCACCGCCTCCGCCACCCGCGAGACGGCCAGGGCCATCGCGCCCGTGCGCAGGTCCGTCTGGAGCCGCTGAGCCGTGGCCCAGACGTCGTCGAAGCTCTGTCGCATCCGCCGGCTCAGCTCTCGCTCCACCTGCTCCTCGGGCCAGAAGAACTCCTGAAGGCCCTGGACCCACTCGAAGTACGACACGGTGACGCCGCCGGCATTGGCCAGGATGTCGGGGATCACCGTCACGCCCCGGCGTGCCAGGATCTCGTCGGCCTCGGGGGTAACGGGGCCGTTGGCCCCCTCTACCACGATTCGGGCGCGGATACGGTCGGCGTTTTCGGCCGTGATGGCCCCCTCCAGCGCGGCCGGCACCAGCACGTCGCACGGCACCTCCAGTACCGCATCAGGCGGCAGGGTCGATGCCGCGTCGAAGCCGCGCAGGCTGCCGTGGGCCTTCTTGTAAGCGATGAGCTCGCTCACCGGGAGCCCGCGCTCGTCGAGCAGCCCCACTTGCGAATCGCTGACCGCGATGACACGCGCCCCCATGCGCTCCAGGTGGAGGGCGGCGTATCGCCCGACGTTGCCAAACCCCTGCACCACGACGCGGGCACCCCGCAGGTCGAAACCGAGCCGACGGGCCGCCTCCTCGGCGCATATGGCGCAGCCACGACCCGTGGCCTGCTCGCGGCCCAGCGAGCCGCCCACCTCCACGGGCTTGCCGGTCACGACGGCCGGTACCGGGTGGCCCTGCTGCATGCTGTAGGTATCCATGATCCAGGCCATCACCTGGGGGTTGGTATAGACGTCCGGAGCGGGGATGTCACGGTCGGGACCGATGATGACGCTGATCTCGGCGGTAAACCGCCGGGTCAGCTGCTCCAGCTCCCGAGGGCTGAGGGCACGGGGATCGCAGACCACCCCGCCCTTGCCGCCTCCGAAGGGCAAGTTGAGCACGGCGCACTTCCACGTCATCCACATGGCCAGCGCCGTCACCTCGTCCAGCGTCACCGCAGGGTGGTAGCGGATGCCGCCCTTGGCCGGCCCTCGCGCCAGGCTGTGCTGGACCCGGTAGCCCGTGAAGACCTCCAGCCGGCCGTCGTCCATCCGCACCGGGATGGAGACCGTCAACACGCGCTTGGGCGTCTCCAGGTACTTGACGAGCCCGGGGTCCAGCCCGAGCAGCGAGGCCGCCCGCCGGAGTTGGGTCACCGCCATCTCCAGAGCCGAGGGGGCCCCGGCGCCGGACGGCCGCTCGCTGCCGGCGGCCGCGCCGTTGACCGCTGTCGGGTGCAAGGTGGTGCCCGATGGGGTGGTCTCCATGTTCATCGCTCCTCACAGCCTGGGGCTGGATGAATATATGGCCACGTGTGTACGATGCGAGGGGCCCCGGCTCCTGCCGTCAAATGCAGAAATGGTGAGCATTGGCGAAAAGCATGCGGTACCCTGTATACGACGGCGTTGCATGAACTCACGACCTAGCATGCGCACGACCGGGGAGCGACGATGAACGTGGGGCGCACCGCCCCTGACTTCCTCGACCGGCTGGGCCGCGCGGCACGACGCATCGGGGCCGTGGGCCTGGGCATCGTCGAGGCGCGCCCCTTTCACGACCTGCGTCTCCTGCTGGCCCAGCGCCAGCAGGACGGGACGTACCCCCGCTTCTGCGAGCGGGACGTCGTGCGCCGCACGGATCCCGAGCGGTGGCTGCCCGGTTGTCGGAGCGTCTGGGTGGTGGCCTTCGCCTATGCGGCCCCCAGGGCGGTCGAAAGCCGAAACGCCCGGGATGGGCAGGGGCCCCGGGGCCGACTGGCCGCCTACGCCTTGCCCGAGGACTACCACCGGCACCTCCACCGCCGCTTGCGCTGGCTGAGCCGATGGGCCGCCCGAGAGAGCGGACGGCGACGGGCAGACTTCCGGGTCTACGTCGACACCGGGCCACCCGTGGAGCGAGACCTGTGGCATCGCTCCGGCGCCGGCTGGATCGGCAAGAACACGTGCGCATACGCACCGGGCGCCGGCTCCTGGATCGTGCTGGGCGTGGTGGTCACCCGGCTGCCGCTGCCGGAGGGAGCCGTGCCTCTGCCATGGGAGTCGGAGCTGGGCCCGGCTCCCCCGGTGCCGACGGATCCGTGCAGGGACTGCGACCGGTGCATCCGGGCTTGCCCGACCGGCGCGCTGTCACCCTATCGGATGGATCCCGAGCGGTGCATCGCGCAACTCTCCCAGCGCCGGGGCGTCCTGAGCGAGGCGGAGCGGGCGTCGCTGGGACAGTGGCTGTTTGGGTGCGACCTCTGCCAGCTGGCCTGCCCATACAACCAGGAGGCGCTGGCGCCGCTGGCCTACGGGGCAGGCGCCACGCTGTGGCCGGTCGAGGGCACGTCGACGGAGATGTCCCTGGTCCGGGCGCTGACGATGGACGCCCTCACCTTCCGCGGGGGACTGGGCCGGGGCGCCGCGGCCTGGCGAGGGCTCTCCCATCTGCAGCGAAACGCCGCCTACGTGGCGGGGATCAGGCTCCGACGGCGCGCCGCATCGCCTCACGCCAACGAGCGAGCCAGAGGCACAATCGCAGGCGAGACCTCCGCGCACCGGGCCCTCGTCGAGGCCCTCGCCCGGCTGGCAGGGTCCCATCCCTCCCCGGTGGTGCGAGAGGCATCTGCGTGGGCCCTGACGGTCCCTCGTCCGCCTGCTGGCCAGGCGAATCGTCGAGTGACGAGCCCTTGCCGTACTCGGCCATCCGCCGCGACATCTCCTCCAGGGTCCGCCAGACCCGACCGTTGACGGTGTCGTCGGGGTACAAGCCATCGGGATCCGGCTCCCCGGCCGGCACGCCCGTCAGGATGGAGATGCCCTCGTCCACGGTGCGGACCGCCCAGATGTGGAAGCGCCCCTCTCGTACCGCCTCCACCACCTCGTCCCGCAGGACCAGGTTGACCACGTTGGCTTGCGGGATGATGACGCCCTGCTGCCCTGTCAGTCCCTTCAGCTTGCACAGGGCGAAGAAGCCCTCGATCTTGCGATTGACGCCGCCGACCGGCTGGATCTCGCCCTTCTGGTTGACGGAGCCCGTCACGGCGATGCCCTGCCGGATGGGGAGCCCCGAGAGGGCCGACAAGAGCGCGTAGAGCTCGGCGCTGGAGGCCGAGTCGCCTTCGATCTCCTCGTACAACTGCTCGAAGCAGAGACTGGCTGACAGCGCCAGCGGCATGCCGATGGGATACTTCTCGGCCAGGTATCCCGACAGGATCAGGACGCCCTTGTCGTGAATCCGCCCCGACATTTCCACCTCGCGCTCGATGTTGACGACGCCCCGATCGCCCACGGCCACCGAGGCCGTGATGCGGGTCGGCTTGGCGAAGGTGTAGTCGCCCAGCTCCACGATGGACAGCCCGTTGACCTGGCCGACGCGCTCACCGTCGACATCGACCAGGATCTGCCCCTCGGCCAGGAGCTCGAGAAACTTCTCCTCCACCCGGCTCGACCGGTACTCCTGCTCCTGGATGGCCCGGCGGACGTGGGAGGCCCGTACCAGGGGCGCTCCCTCCGCCTCGGCCCACGCCGAGGCCTCGTACACGACCTCGACGATCTCGTTGAACCGCGTGGAGAGCCGCCCCTTGTGCTCGGCCAGCCGGGCCGAGTGCTCGATGATGCGCGCCACGGCCTCCCGGTGGAAGGGCTTGAGGCCGTCACGTCGGCAAACGGCCGCCACGAAGCGGGCATAGGCGTTGGCATGCTCGTCGCTGATGGGCATCTCCACGTCGAAGTCGGCCAGCACCTTGAAGTACTTGCGGAATTCCTCGTCGGCGTACAGCAGCAGGTGATAGAGGTACGGACTGCCCACCATGACGATCTTGACCCGCACCGGGATGGGCTGCGGCTTGAGGGCCGAGACCGGGAGCACCCCCATCTGCTCGCCCGGGCTCTCGATGCGCACCTCGCCGCTCTTGAGGGCCCGCTTGAGACCGTCCCAGGCCCACGGGTTCTTGAGGAGGTCCTGGGCCTGCACGATGAGGTAGCCGCCGTTGGCCCGGTGCAGGGCCCCGGCCTTGATCATGGTGAAGTCCGTCACCATGGCCCCCAGCTCGTGGCGGTACTCGAGCTTGCCGAAGAGGTTGGCGAAGGTGGGGTTGGCCTCGATGACCACGGGGGCGCCCTGCGTGCTCTGGTTGTCGACCAGGAGGTTGACGCGGTAGCGCACGAAGGAGCGACGGCCGCGCCGGCGCACCCACGGCATCGGCGGCTCGTCCTCGTCTTCGTCCTTAAACTCGTCGATGCTCTCGATGATGTCGCGCTCCACGGCCTCGAGCCAGGCCACCACCCGAGGCAGGGCCTGGTACTTCTCCTTCAGCTCGGCCAGAGGCTGGCTGACGGCCGAGCGCGCCACCTCCCGCTCCAGCTCCCGGACCCGCTCGCGCGCCTGCTTCTCCAGCGCCCGGATCCGCCGGGTGGCCTCGGCCACGTGGGCGTGGATCTCCTTGTTGGCCGCCTCCAACGCCCGGCGCTGCTCCTCGGGGAGCGTCTCGAACTCCTCCTGGGTGATGGGCCGCCCGTCGACCAGGGGCACCGTGGCGAAGCCGGTGCTGGTGCGCCGCAGGGCGAAGCCGTGCTCCTGGGCCACCTTCTCGGCCTGGTCGATGAGGGCCTGGCTCTGCTCCTGGAATTCCCGGACGATGGCATCCCGCTGCTTCTCGTAGTCGTCGGACTCGAAGTGGCGCGGGACGGCGGCCTTTAGCTCTTCCACCAGCTCGTCCATGTCACGCGCGAGCTGCGAGCCCATGCCGGGCGGGAGCGACAGGGCGATGGGCTCGTCGGGCGCGGCGAAGTTGTAGACGTAGACCCAGTCGTCGGGAACGGGCTCCTTGCGTGCGAACTCCTGGACGATGCGACGGGCGTAGGTGTTTTTGCCCGTGCCCGTAGGGCCGGCCATGTAGATGTTGTAGCCGGGGTGCTTGACCCGCAGCCCGAACTCCATGGCCCTCACGGCCCGCTCCTGGCCGATGATCCCCTCGAGAGGCTCGATGTCGTCGGTGGTCTCGCCCGCCAGGCGCTCCGGAGGGAAGTGCAACGTGAGCTGCTCGGGCGTCAGCTCCAGATGCTGCCAGCGTGCCGCCTCGGGCTGCAAACGTCCACGCTCCTTCCGCGCGATGGGTTCATTGGGGCGGCTCGTCTTCCTCCCAGGAGGGGATGTCGACGGCACCCACCTGCTGGCCGTCGAGGGCCATGGCGACGGCTTCGTAGGCACGGCCGCCCGGGTGGTCGGGTGCGATCTCCCAGATGGACAGCCCTCGGGCCGCGGCCTCTGCGAAGCGCACCGAGCGTACCACCGGCCACTCGAAGACCGTCAGCCGTTGGCCGAAGCGGTCCCTGATCTGCTCCAGGGCCTCTCGCGCATGCCGGGTACGGCCGTCATAGAGGGTGGGCAGGATGCCTGCCACCCGTAGCTGGCTGTTGGCCTGGACTCGCACCCGGGCCAGGGCCCGCATCACCACGGAGAGGACCCGTACCGCCAGGTACTCGCAGGCCACGGGGATGAGCACCTCGTCGGCCGCTACCAGGGCGTTTTGCGTCAAGAGCCCCAGCGAGGGCTGGGTGTCGACGAGGATGTAGTCGTAGCGGTCCCGCACCGGGCTCAACAGACGCGCCAGCCGCCGCTCGGGGGCGATCTGCCCCACCAGCTCCAGCTCGGCCAGGGAGAGCTCCAGCCCGGCCGGCACCAGGTGCGGGCCGTGGCGATCCTCGACCAGCAGCCGCTCGATGGGCAGGCGGCTCAATAGACCGTGGTAGGTGCCGGGCTGCCCATCATCGCCCGTCGAGACCCCGCACCAGGCCGACAGGGCGGCCTGCGGGTCCAGGTCGACCCAGAGCACTCGCCGGCCCAGGCGCGCCAGCCCCACGCCCAGGTGGTAGATGGAGGTGGTCTTGGCCACCCCGCCTTTCTGGTTGACCACTGCGATGAGACGGCCCACCGCCCCGCGTCCCTCCCTGGATGCAGCGGTCTTCTGGGCTTGCTCGCCGCTCCCCTGCCCGTCGAGGGGGGCCATGTCCAACGTCCCCGTGGTCGAGGGCATTCGTCACGTTGACACGTTTAAAACCCCACCCCTATGCTGGAACCGCGACGGGAAGGAAGATGAACATGGCGCCACAGCCCACCGAGGTCGCTGCAGTCCTGGCGGACCCGACGCGATTCGCCATCTACGAGCGGCTGGTCCAGAGCCGGCCTCGCAGCTTCACGGTGCAGGAGGTCGCCGAGGCCTTCTCCCTGCATCCCAACGTGGCACGCACCCACCTGTCGAGGCTCGAGGAGATCGGGCTGGTGGAGTCGGTCCTCGAGAAGAGCGGGCGCGGCGGGCGCCCTGGCAAGCGCTACTCGGCCTCCGACGAGGCGGTGACGCTGCAGTTCCCCCGCCGCGAGTGGCTCACCCTGGCACGGCTGCTGGTGGAGACCGTCGAGGAGATCGGCTCCGACGCCTTGCAGGCGGCCGAGAAGGCCGCGCATCGTGAGGGCGTGCGGTTGGCCCGCCGGATGCAGGGTCAGGCCAGCCTACAGCCGGACGGGGCATCCGTCAACGGCCGGGCCGACGGCAACGGCGACGAGCGCCTGGTCTCGGCCCTGTCGGAGGTGGCCTCGGTCCAGCAGGCATGGCGCCGGCAGGACGGGTCCATCAACCTGCGGTTCGCCACCTGCGTCTTCCGGGAGCTGTTGGCGGACCACGGCCCCAGCGTCTG
>DATCKA010000146.1:0-12082 GCA_036562495.1 Limnochordales bacterium | reverse complement strand
GATGGAGGACGAATTGTGCTCGTGGGCACGAGCACAAGCCCATCGATGGAGGTGCTTCTCAAGATGACTCCCGAGCCCGTCGGGCCCCTGGATGCCGCGCCCGTGTCGCGACGCGATCTCCTGGTCGGCACGGGCGCCTTCGCGGCAGGCGCGGCGCTCGCGGCCCTGTTCGGCAGGCCTTCCGTGGCCGGCGCCGCCGAGGTGCCGCCCTGGCCGTGGCCCTACCGCCCCCTGGACCCCGATGTCGCAGCGCGACTCGGCTACGAGGGCTACTGGCAGGGAGGCTGCATGTACGGCGCTGCCAAGGCCATCATCGGGCAGCTGGCCCAGATCGTCGGGCATCCCTACACGCTGGTGCCGCTCGACATGTTTCGCTACGGTGCGGGTGGCTTCGCCGGGTGGGGGACCCTGTGCGGCGCGCTCAACGGTGCCGGTGCTGCCGTGGCCCTGGTGACCCCCAAAGAGGCCCATAGCCAGATCCTCGGCGAGCTGACCGGTTGGTACACGCAGACCGCCTTTCCCATCTACCGGCCGGCGGGGCAGGCAGCTCTCGCGACCAGCGTCGCCGGATCGCCGCTGTGCCACGTCTCGGTCAGCAAGTGGTGCGCCGCGGCCGGGGCCCGGGAGGACTCCCAGGAGCGCAAGGAGCGGTGCGCGCGCCTCACCGGCGATGTGGCCGCCTATACCGTCCGTCTGCTCAACGCCTACCACCAGGGCACCTTCAGCCCGGCCTTCGCCCTCTCGCCGGAGACGGCAGGCTGCCTCGACTGCCACGGTGCCGCTGGCATGAGCGACACCCTGGGCAAGATGGAGTGCGTCGACTGCCACACCCCCCACACGTGACCGACCGAGGATACGGGGCCGGCCCCTGCGCGGAAGCAGGGCCGGCCCCATCGGCCCCTTCCACGCTGCCGCGGTCGCGGCTAAGGTGGGGAGGGGGCCTCACCTGACCATGACCAAGCGGTCTGCCCGGCTTCCCGAGGCGTTCGTCGAGAGGTTGCACGCGCACTTCCCACCGCCCCAGGCGGAGCAGATCCTGGCCGGCATGCGCCGGCCGCGCCCCGTCACGCTGCGGGTCAACACGCTCAAGGCCGACGTCCGCTCCGTGCTGGCCCACCTGCAGCAGGGCCGCATCAAGGTGGACCGGGTGGCCTGGCACCCCGATGCCCTGGTGGTCAAGCAGGCACGCGAGCGGGACGTCGAGGCCCTGCCCGGCTACGAGCAGGGGCTCTTCTACCTGCAGAGCCTGTCGAGCATGCTGCCGCCGCTGGTGCTCGACCCGCAACCGGGCGAGCGCGTGCTGGACCTGGCGGCGGCGCCTGGCAGCAAGACGACCCAGATGGCGGCCATGATGGGCAACCGCGGCTACATCCTGGCCAACGACGCCAACCCGGTGAGGGCCGAGCGGTTGCGCTTCAACCTGGCGCGCCAGGGCGTCGGCATCGCCGAGGTGTGCGTGCACGACGGACGCTGGCTGGGCGATCGCCTGGGGCCAACGTTCGACCGGGTGCTGATCGACGCACCGTGCAGCGGCGAGGGGCGGTTTATCGTCGCTGACCCACGCACCTATCGTCACTGGTCGGAACGGCTCGTGCGTCAGCTGGTGCCCCTCCAGCGGCGGCTGTTGCTGAGCGCCCTGCGGGCCGCGAAGCCGGGCGGCATCGTGGTGTACTCCACCTGCACGCTCAACCTCGAGGAGAACGAGGGCGTCGTGGACTGGGTGTTGAAGCGATCGGGCGAGGCGGTCGAGGTGTTGCCCATCTCGTTGAATGTCCCGGGCCGCTGGGCCGGTATGACGCAAGTCGACGGGACGCCCCTTCACCCGGCGCTTCGGCACGCGGTGCGCATCCCGCCCTCCCCGACCATGGAGGGCTTCTTCCTCTGCAAGCTCCGGGTGCGCGAACGCCTCGAGCCGGGACGGGAAGAGGAGTGATCGGCATGCGACTGGTCCGTCCTCATTCAGCGAGCGAGTTCCTCCAGCTGGTCGAGCCGTTCCTGGTGCAGCACGAGGCGGAGCACAACCTCATGCTGGGCATCGCCATCGGGCTCGTCCGCGACCCCGGCCGGTTCGAGCATCCACCTTACCTCGCCGCCGTCGAGGAGGCGGGCCGGGTGGTCGCCGCAGCGGTCATGACCCCTCCGCACAACCTGGCGCTCTCCCGCGTCGAAGCGTCCAGAGCGCTGGAGCTGATCGCGGAGGACCTCCATGCCACCGGATGGATCGTGCCGGGCGTGGTGGGCCCCAAGGACGTGAGCCGCCAGTTCGCCGAGCTCTGGCAGGCGCGCACGGGCGCTCCTTTCCACCTTAGCATGGCCTTGCGGATCTACGCGTTGGAGCGCGTGCGGCCGCCGGCCGGCGTGGCAGGCCGGCTGCGTCGGGCCACCGACAACGACCGGGCACTGCTTTTGGAATGGGTGGCAGCCTTCATGGCTGAGGCCGAGCATGCACCCGATCCAGCCCGTGCGCAGCGGGTGGTCGACATCCACCTGCACCCAGACCGGCGCAGCCTCTTCGTGTGGGAAGACGGGCAGCCGCCCCGTCCCGTTTCGATGGCCGCCTTCAGCCGTCCCACACCCAACGGCGTGTCGGTGAGCCTCGTCTACACCCCGCCGGAGTTGCGCCGGCGGGGATATGCGAGCGCGTGCGTGGCGGCGCTGAGCCAGTGGCTGCTGGATTCGGGTCGCAGGTATTGCTTCCTTTACACGGACTTGAGCAACCCCACGTCCAACCACATCTACCAGGCCATCGGCTACGAGCCGGTCTGCGACGCGGACGAGTACAAGTTCGGGCCGGCACGGCCGTGACTGCGAGGCTCGCGCGACAGCCGCCTCTGCCACAAGCTCCCACCCGTTCGGCGCCCTGCCGGCCGGTCCACCCTCCGAATGCCTGTCGGTAGAGCACGGAGCCGGCTCCGAACATGGTGCGTCACGCACGGAGGCTCGTGACGAACGCTAGGGGAGCGTGTACCGATGGCGAGCGGCTATTCGGCGACCCGACGGCTGCACGAGCGCGCCCTTCGACTCCTGGCCCCCGCCCGCAGGAGCGCCGTCATCCTGGCGGCCCTTGCGCTCCTGGGGTTCGCCGCGATACAGCCCCCTGTCGCCCGAGGCGCCGTGGAGTTGTATGCAGCAGGCAGCCTCGGAACGCTGGAGATGGCCGACGTCAACGACCGGGTGGCAGCGGGCAACCGCCAGTGCGCCGGGATGGAGTGGAACCTGATGGTGGCCGGGATTCCGGCCGAGTGCTCGCCGGCGCCGGCTCTTGGGGTCGGCCTCATGGGGGAAGCAGGCGTTGCCGTGTCCGCGGGCGGGCGCGCGGGGATCATCGCAGGCTACCAGCTCCTGGGCGGCTCTACGGAGTGGACGCTCGAGTCGAGCATGGGCGGCAGCACCAGCAGCTACGGGCAGTCGTACACGGCCAGTGCGCAGGGGCCCGTCGTCAAGGCTTTCATAGGGCTGCCCGGGCCCCAGCTCTCCGCCCGGCTGTTCGCGGGCGTGGGCCAGTACCGGGCCACGTACAAGGAACAGAGCCAGATGAAGGGGCGAGTGGACGACCCCGACGCCATCTGGTACAGCGAGACCTACGTGGGCCGTGCACCCGGGTACGAGGTGGGGTTGGAGCTCCGGTCCGGCCTGGGGCCCCAGGCGGTGCTGACAGCAACCGTCGGGTACGGATGGCTGCGGGTGCCCAAGACTGCCGCCGACGACGGGGATCCTGGGCCGGAGCTGGACTTCGGCGGTCTGCGGTTGCGGGGCGGTCTCGGGCTCTCCTTCTAGACACGGCGCGGTACTCACCCTGTACCTGGCCGGCTGCTCGGTCGTGCGCGGGAAGAGGGCCGGAGTCCGGCCCTCTTCCTCTTGGCTCTCCGCTGAGACGGGGCAGCGGCCGTCGCCCTACGCGGTCTCCCCATGTGCCACTTGGAGCAACTGCGCCAGCACGCCCGCCGGATCGGCATGTTGCCAGACGTTGCGTCCAAACACCAGCCCCGCCGCGCCGGCCGCCACCGCCTGGCGTGCCACCTCGACGACCTCGGCCGTGCTCTTGCTGCGCACGCCACCGAGGATCATGACCGGCACCGGGCTCTCCTCGACGATGGAGCGGTACGCCTCGACCGGCGGCACGAACGGCAACTTCAGGATGTCGGCCCCCAGTTCGACGGTGATGCGCGCCATGTGCGCAAGCTGCTCCACGGTGAGAGACTTCGGCGGCTGGCCGGGATAGGTCCAGAGGGTGGGCTCCACCATCACCGGGATGCCCAGGCGCTGCGAAGCCTCGACCGTGGCAGCGACGAACGCCAGGTTGTCAGCGAATGCCTCCAGGCTCTCGTCCCCGAAGATGAACAGCAGCTTCACGGCATCGGCACCCACCGCCACGGCCTGCTCCAGCGACGCGAGGGCCCGATGCTGCTGCCCGAGGGCCGCCGACTGAGGCATGGTCGAGGTGATGTGCAAGTTGAGCCCGACCACCACCGCCGGCCCGTCTCGCCCAGCGAGGCGGGGAGCGATGCGGGGCAAGACGCCGGCGTTGACCAGCACCCCTTCCGGCCGCAGGGGCAGGAGGAGGTCGAGCATCCTCTCCAGGTTCTCGAGACCCTCGGGGCGCCCGAGGATGCCGTGGTCCATGGCCACGATGACGCTGCGGCCCGAACGCGGGTTGAACAGCCGGCTCGTGCGCAACAGCTTGCCTGCCTGTAGTGCAGGCCAGCGCGGCCCTGCCGGCGCGCCCGTCGCGGGAGCCGGGGAAGCCTGATTTCTCTGAGCTGATGGCATGGAATGCATGGTCTCCCTTCAGGTCACGGCGCCGGTGTGGATGGAGGCCGCCGCCATCGGCGCCGCTTCAAGCCTCATCGTGCATCTTCACTCCGCGAGCGGGAAGACCGTGTACACCCGCAGGGTGACCTCGCTGTCATTCTCGAAGGCGGCTTCGTGGCCAGGCGTGACGAGGAACTCGGTCCTCGCGTCCGTCCCTCGCACCCCGATGCGGAAGCCGTTGAGCCGTCCTTCCCCGCTCCACACGATGCCCGCCCACGGCCTGGGATCGGCCGAGCGGACGTAGCGCTGGCGTGGCTCGATCTCGATCCCCTCGCCGTAGAAGCGGTCGAAGAAGATGCGCAACCGTCGGCCCCAGGGGCCCGACTCCAACAGCTGCGCCTTTCGGTGGAACCGCTCCTTGAAGCGGGGGTCCGTCGAGGTCTCCCAGTCGACAGCCTGCTGCAGGAAATCTTCCTCGTCCCGCAACCCCCGCAGCATCATCTGCTGGCGCAGGCTCTCGCGCTGGGCGCCGCTCACCCGCACCCCCAGTTGCCAGGCGGCGAAGTTGAAGTCGTCCTGAGGCAGTTGGATCTCGAAGGTTGGCCAAGGCCCGGGGGCATGCAGCGTGCCCGGCAGGATCGTCCAGCCTTCGTACGGGCGGACCTCGTAGGCCACGCCGAGGGCGTACATGGCATCGCTGGTGCCAAACTCCCGCAGCGCCGCCAGCACGTCCTCCCGGGTCGTGCCCGGCTTGAGGCCAAGCCGGGAGACGACCCGACCGAGGTCGCGATGGTACGGCGGGACGTCTACCGGCAGGAAGAAATAGGCCTCCAGCTTGCCGGGCGGGCGGATGCGCCCGGCCACGACCTCGCCGGAGTGGACGTGGAACGGGATCGGCGGCACCTCGGGCTCAGCCCCGGTGCCCCCCCGGTCTGCGCTCTCTCTCCGGCTAAACGGCCCGAAGTCGGGCACCACCGGCTCGCCCCCGATGTCGAGGACCTTGGTGAGCGGCCAGCGCGCCAGGTACTCGCCGAACAGCACATCCCCGGCCGCAGCCGCCGCCTCGGTGAGGGGCACGTGGTCGCCGTCGTCCAGGATGAGACGGGTCACGCCTTCGCCCGGCTTGGGGATGTCGTTGGCCGCTGCCGTCATCGACATGATCCACCACTCGACGGGCACGTAGCCCCGCTCGTCCTGGTAGCCTGGGGCAAACCGGCTGTTGTTGGCGATGATGTCGCGCCCCGTGTACATGGCGCGCCCCACCAGCGCCGGTTGAGCGAAGACCACGCCGCGCTGGCGCTCCAGGGTTTGCTGCACTCGCTTGCTCAGATCATTGGCCACTGTGCGAAACGCCTCCCGTCTCCATTACTCGCTTGACAGCTCCTCGAGCCGGGCGTGCAAGGCGGCCAGCGTCGGGTAGAGCTGCTGGTATAGCTCGTGGTAGGGCCGGTAGCGCCGCGTCATCTCGGAGCGAGGCATCACCGTGCGGGAGACCCGGTGCACGTGCCCGGCGGCTTCCACCGGATCTTTCCAGATGCCCGCCCCCACTCCGCCGAGCAGCGCAGCTCCCAGGGTCGTGGCCTCCTCGATAGCCGACACCTCCAGCGGGATGCCGCCGATGTCGGCCTTGAGCTGCAGCCACAGGTCGTTGCGAGCGCCGCCTCCGATGGCAGCCACCCGACGCGTCGGCGTGCCCGTCAGCGCCGCCAGGCGATGGACGATATAGGCGAACTCGTGCGATAGCCCTTCGATGACTGCCCGCACCAGCTCACTACGCCGGTGGTACGGCCGCAGCCCCACCCACGCCCCCTTGGACAACCCGTCGGGAGGGGTGACGGCGCCCCGCAGGTGCGGCAGAAACAGAAGGCCCCGGCTCCCGGGGGGCGCCTGCTCGGCGAGGGCCATGAGCCGCCGGTAGACCCCGGCAGCGCCTTCTCCCGCTTGCCGGGCCGCCTCTTCCTCCAGCTCCCCTACCGCCGCCCGCAGCCACTCCACGGCCCCTCCGGCCGTCTGAAGCGCGCCTACCGCGTAGTAGCGCTCCGGTACCACGTGGCATCCGACGGCGAAGCCCGATTCGAAGAGCTCACGACTGAAGACGGGCCGGTCCAGGACGACGATGATGGCCTCGGCCGTCCCAACCGAGTCGAGCACGTCCCCCGGCGCCACGATGCCCGCCGCCAGCGCTCCGCACCAGTGGTCCTGTCCGCCCGCGGCCACCACGGCCGAGGACGGCAACCCCGTGACCTCTGCCACCTCGGGGCGCAGGCGCCCGAGGGCCGTGCCGCTGGGCACGGCCGGCGGGAAGAGCGCCGGGTCGATGCCAGCCAGGCCTAACAGTTCGCCCGACCAGGTCCGGCGCCGGATGTCGAAGGCCATCGTGCGGCAAGCCAGCGAGAAGTCCATGGCCTGCTCGCCGCTCAGGCGGAACGCGACGTAGTCCGCCATGCATAGCCACCGGCGGGCCCTGGCGAAGCGGGCCGCTTCGTGCTCGCGGATCCACATCACCTTGTTGATGGAGGCGATGTACTGGGGCGGGAAGCCCGTCACCTCGTAGACCCGGTAGGGGTCGACCTTCTCTCTCCAGAAGCGCCCCTGCGGCTCGGTGCGCGGGTCGAACCACGCGATGGCCGGGTACACCGGAAGCCCTGCCTCGTCCACCAGCACGCCGGCCTCGCCCATGGAGGTGGCTGCGATGCCGACTACCTGGCGGGCCCCGTCCGGGCCCAACTGGCGGGCCACCTCACGCAGGCCCCCCACCACGAATCCCCAGACCTCCTCGGGGTCGTAGTGGGCCCTGCCGCCGGGTTCTTCGTGGACCATCACCGGGCGCCGCAATCCCGCCAGCGGCTGTCCGCTCTCATCGTAGGCGACCACCTTCCAGTTGGTGGTGCCGATGTCGATGCCGACGATCACCGCTCGGGCACGCATCTCTCGGTTCAACCCTCCTGACCCGAGGGGCGGAGGCACTCACGCCCCCGGGGCCCCCACAGCCTGCAGCGCCTGCTCGACGGCTCGCCGGCCGGCGAACATCTCGAGGCGCAGCCGGTAGCGGCGCACCTCTCCAGGCGCCAGCACCACCAGCGACCCCCGCTCCCGCTCCTTGCTGCGCCCCTCGACATGGCAGTTGGCGGGTTCGAGGCCGAGGACGTAGGCGCCGCTGGCACAGAGCTTCCACTGCACGAGGATGGGCAGCGTGGATGTGTCGTAGCTCAGACGAACCCCGATGCCCCTCGCCGCCTCCGGCCACTCCTGCGCTGCCAGTCCCGCCATGCCCATGCCGGGGGCGAGCTTCGGGTTGGCCAGCACCACGTGCGCGAAGCCGTCTGCACCGGCACTCAGCCGGTGGTAGAATACCTGTTCGGCCATGCCCGGCTGGGGAGGCTCCAGGAGGTTCCAGCAGTCGACGCCCCGGGCCGCCGCCTCGTCCCGAGGTTGCACGGAGGTGGAGGGGATGACGAGCCGGGCCGACTCGTCTACCAGCGGGAAACCGAAGTTGAAATGGTAGACGATCATGTGGTCGGCCGGTTCGTACCCGAGGTTCTCCACCTCGTCTTCGATTTCGATGACCGGGCGGTCGAGGTAGGTGCGCACCACCCGTCGCAGCTCCACGTTAGGACCAAACAGGTGCGCCTCCCGGACGGTCCCCCGCACCTCCAGCACATGGACGCCGTCAGGTCCCGGCGCGGCGCCGGTCTGGCTGCCGCTGTCGCTGCGGGCACCCGACAGCAACGAGACGTAGCGAGCCGGGATGTTGGACACCCGGCCGTGCAGCCCCAGCGCCTGGCCCCTGTCCACGTCGGGGGCCCCGGCGTAGGTCAGCCCGCACGTCACCAGGAGCCCGCCGGCGAAGGTGCGCAGCCACCCCAAGCCCTCCGGCTCGAAGAACGACGCTGCCCAGTCCCCCGCCGCGGTGCGGAAGGCCAGGGGCACGCCCAGGTACGTCGCCCGGCCGATGTTGAGCCCTCGGCCCGGAATCACCTCGAACCACAGCCCCGCCGGCGTGAACAGCTCGACGAGGTCCATCCCCGCCTCCGGCCCCTCGACGGGGCGTAGCCGCCGGATGTCGCCGAGCTGCGAGAGGTCACCCACTCGCTCGCGAAGCCAGTCAAGACGCGGATTCATCTGCTTTCGTCGCCTCCAGCGGCAGCGTGGCCGACCCGTCAGTTCTTGGCCTGCAACTTCCTCCGAAGCTGGTCGAGCAAGACCGCGCCGAGGATGACCGTGCCGAGCACGACCTGCTGCGTGTAAGACTCGACGCCGGCCAAGTTCAAGCCGTTGCGGATGACCCCGATGATCAACGCCCCGATGAGCGTGCCGCTGATGCGCCCCACACCACCGGTGAGGCTGGTGCCGCCCACCACGGTGGCAGCAATGGCGTCGAGCTCATACATGACGCCTGCGTTGGGCTGGCCCGACGCCAGGCGGGAGGCCAGCATCACCCCTGCCAGCCCTGACAGGAGCCCGCTCAGCATGTAGACGCTCAACTCGACCCTCCGGACGTCGATACCCGCCAGCCGGGCGGCCTCACGGTTGCCTCCGATCGCGTACACGTAGCGTCCGAAGGTGGTCTTGGACAGGACGATGTGGGCCGCGATCATGACCACGGCCATGATAAGCACGGGCACAGGGAATACCGGCCCGATCAGGCGCTCCAGCACGTAGCCTCGGCCGAGGGCGTTGAACTCCACGGGCAACCCCCATACAGGCCGCCCTCCGGTGTAGATGAAGCTGAGCCCTCTGGCCACTGTCATCATGGCCAGCGTGGCAACGAAAGGCGGCACGGCGAAGCGGGTGATGCTGAAGCCGTTGGCCAGCCCTGCCACCGCGCCGATCAGGGCCCCCACCAGCGTGGCCGCGATCACGAGCCACCACACGTTGACGCCCAACTGTAGCTTGACGATGCTGGCGCCGACCACGCCTGCCAGCGCCACGATGGAGCCAACCGACAGGTCGATGCCGCCGGTGATGATGACGAACGTCATGCCGGTGGCGATGATCGCGTTGATGGAGATCTGCCGGAGCACGTTGATCAGGTTGTCAGGGCTCAGGAAGAGCCCCTTTGTGGTGACCGCGAGTACGATGACCATCAGGAGCAGCACGCTCAGCATCCCGTGACTGCTGAGGAGCTCCCGCAACTTGAAGCCCCGTCCCCCGCGGGCCACGGCACCCTGAGTAGCCGAGGTAGACGTTTGCTTGGCCGACATGCTCATGATCCTCCGGTCGCGTAATGCATGACCGCTTCCGCGGTGGCCTGTTGCGGAGTCAACTCCGCCTGGATGCGGCCCTTGTACATGACCAGCACCCGGTGGCTCATGCCCAGCACCTCGGGGAGCTCGGACGAAATCATGATGATCCCGTATCCCTCTTCGGCGAGGCGCTTCATGAGCAGGTACACTTCCATCTTCGCACCGACGTCGATCCCTCGGGTGGGTTCGTCGAAGATGAGCACGCGGGCTCGGCTCAGCAGCCATCGCGCCAGCACGGTCTTTTGCTGGTTGCCTCCGCTGAGGTTGCCCACCGCTTGGTTGAGGGACGGCGTCTTGATGCGGAGCTCCTCGACGTACCGCTGGGCGGCCTCACGCTCGGAGCCCTCGTCGACGAACCACCGGCGCACGAAGCTCGGCAGGGTGGCCAAAGAGACATTGGCGTACACCGGCATGCCCAGCACCAGGCCCTGCCGCTTGCGATCCTCTGTGAGCAGGGCGATGCCCAGCCGGATGGCATCCGAAGGCGAACGGATGACGACCGGCCGGCCTTCGAGATAGATGGTGCCGGAGTCCGCCGGGTCGGCGCCGAAGATCATCCTCGCCAGTTCCGTACGCCCCGCGCCCACCAGCCCGGTGATGCCGAGGATCTCGCCCTTGTGCAGCGTGAAGCTGGCGTCTTCCACCACGCCTCGGCGGGTAAAGCCTTCTACTCGCAGGATCTCTTCGCGGGAGGGCGGCGCCGGGCGCGGGTAGTCCTGGGCCACCTCACGGCCCACCATCATGCGGATGAGGTCGGCTCGGGAGACGGCGCTGATGGGCGCCGTGCCGACGACCTGGCCGTCCCGCATGACGGTGACCCGATCGGCCAGCTCGAAGATCTCCTCCATGCGGTGGGAGATGTAAAGGACGGAGACCCCCGAGCTCTTGAGCTTGCGCACGATCCCGAAGAGGCGCTCCTGCTCGGCATGCGTCAGAGCCGACGTCGGCTCGTCCATCGCGATGACGGCCGCGTTGAACGACAGCGCCTTGGCGATCTCGACGATCTGCTGGCGGGCCACGCTCAGGCGCCCCACCTGCTCGCCCGGATCGAGCTCCACTCCGAGTTCCCGCAGCAGGGCCGACGCCCTCTCGTGCATGGTCTTCTCGTCGATGAACGCCCCGCGGGCCCCGCGGCGCGGCTCCCGCCCCAGGTAGATGTTGGCGGCTACGGTCAGGTACGGCACCAGGTTGAGTTCCTGGTGGATGATGCTGATGCCGAGCGCTTGAGCGTGCTGAGGGCTGTCGATGGTCACCTGCCGGCCCCGGATACGGATGACGCCGGTGTCGGCCTTGATGGCGCCGGCCAGGATCTTGATCAGGGTGGACTTGCCTGCGCCGTTCTCGCCGACCAGGGCATGGACTTCCCCCGGCAAGATGGCGATCGACACGTCCTTAAGCGCCTGAACCCCTGGAAACGCCTTGGAGATCCCTTCGACCTCGAGAATCGGGGTTTCAACGGCCACAGCCGTCTCAATCCACCTCCTGCCCTCATGCGGGGCGGCGTCAAGAGCGCGGGGCCACGACAGGCAATGGCCCGCGGTGGCCCCGCGCGCGACAGGCGTCAGTTCACTTGCTGCCCTTCTTGTACTGGCCGACCTCGACAGGGATGACCTCCGGCACCTGCTCGCCGCGGAAGTACCGGCCGATGGTCTCGATGGTCAGGCGGCCGATCTTGTCCGGGTACTGGATGGCATCGCCGTAGATCTTGCCGGCCTCGATGGCAGCCTTGGCCTCCGGGGTGGCGTCATAGCCGACGATGATGATCTGGCCCGCCTTGCCGGCTGCCTCGATGGCCGCCAGGGCGCCCAGGGCCGAGTCGTCGTTGATACCGAAGACGCCATCCACGTCGGGCAGGCGGACGAGGATGTCCTCCATGACGGCCATGGCCTTGTCACGCTGGCCCCAGCCCGGGACGTCAGCCAGGATGCGGTACTGCGGGTACTGGGCCATCACCTCGCGGAAGCCCTTCACCCGGTCGAGCACCGACGTGATGCCCGGATGGTTGATGATGACGATCTTGGCTTCCTTCTTGCCCGCCTTTTGCAGCGCCTCCACCATCAGCCGTGCGGCCTGGCGGCCACCCT
>DATCKA010000141.1:0-1708 GCA_036562495.1 Limnochordales bacterium | reverse complement strand
GGGCACGCAACACGGTGACGTGTGCGGCCAGGTCCGGATCTGTCGCTGGCATGAGTTCCCGGGGATCCTGCAGCCGGGCGACTGCGTTCCGCGTGGGCTGGCGCCAGGCCTCACTGTAGTGGAAGGCGAACGGGGCGGGGTGGCGCCAGGGATGCAGGTCTCCCATCTGCAGCACGTGGACCTCGAAGGGATACGGGTTCCCCGAGTGTTGGAGCAGCCACGCTGCCAACGCCCGTCGGAAGGTCGCGCCGGGATCGCTCCGGGTGACGACCAGCAGGTCGAGGTCGCTGCGGCGTGGGTTGAAACTGCCCATGGCGAGGGATCCGTGCAGGTAGATTCCCACCAACGACGCGCCGGAGACGCCGCGGACGAGCGTGACGAAACCGTCGACGGCCTCGTGCACGGAGGCGGGGCAGTCGGGCCAGCGATAGGGTCGCATCGGGATTCGCCTGTGGGGCATCATCGACGTCCGAGGCGGCCGGGCTCGCTCACGCCCGCTTCACCGAGCGTGAGCCCAGGACGGCGAACAGGGCGGCGAACGCGCCCAGCACCACCAGCTGACGCCAGAACTCCCCGGGCCCCATCCCTCGGATCATCACGTCGGTCAGCGCCCGGTTGGTGTACGTGAGTGGCATCACGTATGCCAGCGGCTTCAGCGCCGGCGGCAGCAAGTCGACGCTCACCACCAGGCCGGAGAGCACCGCCTGCGGGATGATGACGACGGGGACGAACTGGATGACCTGCAACTCGTTTCGAGCAAAGGCAGACAGGAAGATGCCCAGGCTGGCCGCCCCGAGCGCCGTGAGCAGCTCGATCACGACGACCCATCCCAGGTTGCCCCGATGCACCACCTCCAGGACCCACACCACGAATGCCATGACGATGGCGACCTGCGCCGCCACGAAGACGCTGAAGCCCACGATGTACCCGGCCATGATCTCCCACGGCTGCAACGGAGACGTGATCATCCGGACGAGTGTGCCCCGCTGGCGCTCCCGCAAGAACGACGTGGCCGTCAACAGGAAGACGAAGAAGAACGTGAGGTACCCCAACAGCCCCGGGGCCAGGTAGTCGGCGAGCCGCATCGACTCCCCGCCGTACACGTACCGCACGCTGAACGGTGGCGAGCCCAACGAGCTCAGCCCGAGTCCGCTCGACCCCACCCCGGGCCCCAGAGGCCCCGCGACGAGCCCGGCCGTGTGGGCGACCAGCTCCGGCAGCAGGCGCCTCAAATCCCCCAGCAGCCGCCCGGTGGCCTGGTAGTCAGCCCCTTCGACGACGATCTCGAACGGCGGGACGCGCCCCTGCAGCGGCGCGATGAGCACGTCCCGTGGCACCACGAGCACCGCGGAGGCCCGCCCGCCTCGAATCAGCTCTTCAGGTGAGGCGGTACCGCCGTCGACCACTACCCACGTGCCGTCTGCCACGGGCTCCAGCACGTTGCCGGCGAACCAGCTCGCCAGCCGCTCCGTCGGCGCCACGACGGCGACGGTCGGAGGGCTGGAGGGGCCCTCGAGCAAGTAGGCCACCAGCGACAGGACGGCGGTGGGCACGACGAGCATCAGGGCCACCGTACGCCGGTCGCGCAGCACCTGGCGGAACACCCTCACCGCCACCGCCCATGCCCGGGAGAAGCCGTTCATGGCCGCTGCTCCTTGCCGGTCGCGAAGAAGAGGAAGGCCGCCTCCATGTCGTCGACGCCCGCTCG
>DATCKA010000136.1:0-86398 GCA_036562495.1 Limnochordales bacterium | reverse complement strand
GCCTGGGCGAGCTCGACGTCGTCAGGGCCTCCGACGACGACGACCTGCGCGCCGTACTGGCCCACCAGGTAGTCGGCCACGTGCGCGAACCCCGAGGCCGGCCACCGCTTGGCGTGGAAGTGGCGGCCGCCCGGGTGGATGGCGACACGGAGGGGCGGCGCCGGCGACGCAGCCATAAACCCCTGGGCCCACGCCCGCTCGGTCGGCCCCACGGGGAGCTCCATCCAGCGCCCGTCGGGCTCGGCCCCCAGGGCCGCGACCACGTCGAGGCAGTAGTCGATGGCGTGCCGTTCGCGGCGATCGGGCACGGGAGAGGTGTAAAACCAGCCCAGGGTATGGCTGTTGAAGCCGACCCGGACCTTGGCCCGGGTGAAGAGGGAGAGCCAGCTCCCGATGTTGGAGAGCCCTACGACCGCGTCGAAGTCCTCGTCGGCCAGCGCCGACAGCAGGCGCGGCAGCTGGAGCCCGCTTCGACAGAGGATCAACCGGTCCAGGTGGGGGTTGCCCTCCAGGACCTCCCGGTTGGCAGACCAGGTGACGTCGGCGATGTAGGCACGGGGGAAGCGTCTCCGCAACGCCCGGATGGCCGGCGTGCCGAAGAGCGTGTCGCCGATGGGGCACAGCTGCAGCAACAGGATCCGGTCGATGCTCGACGTGTCGGGCAGCGCCCCCTGCATCGGTCATCCTCCGGCATCAGCCTGTCGGCCGCCCCCAGATTAGCAGAGACCGCCTCCCCCCGGCAAGCCGACGCTGGAAATGATTCACTCCCTCACGATGAAGAGGCGGCTCCCCGCCGGGAGGGCGGTCGTCTCCTCATGAGCCCCCAGGGCGGGGTTGGCCGCCAGCAGCCGCTGGGCACTGGTGCGGTAGCGACGGGAGAGCTTCCACAGGGTATCCCCCGGCTGCGTCACCACCAGGTAGATGGACGGCTGGCGCTCGGTAGCGGCTCGTACCGCGACCGCCTCGGCCACCACCTCCTGGGAGACCGGCAGCCACGCCTCCACCGTGCACGTGCCCGAGACCGTGAATTCCACCGTCTGCCGGTTGATCAGGTCGGCCTCCACCGAAAGGCTCGACAGGGCGGCCCGGACCTCGGCCTCTCCCTTTAGATCGGGCACCGAGACCATCTGCTCGAGGGTGACGGCCCCCGGCCACAGGGCGAAGACGAGCCCGGTGGCCCGCTCGTCGGGCTTGTACGGGAGGTAGTAGGCCCACGGCGTCAGCGACGCCGTCACGTGGGCCCTGCCGGCATCGGGTCGCACGGTGACGCTGTCGACCTGCACCCCGCTCCAGACGATCCGGTCGACCGGGGGTAGTGTGCCCGTGATCTCGATGGTTCCGCCAGCCGTAAACGTGCGGCGTCCCTCGCCCGCCGGACTCTCGAGCTGGAGCTCCACCTTGCGCACCTCGACCGACGCCGGGCCCGCCGACCGGATGTCCGCCACAACCGGCACGGATCGTACCGCCCAGGCCTGAGCCTCCACATCGATCTGGCAGGTGATGTAGACGAGTCCCTCGGCCGGCAGGACCCGCACCACCGCGTCGGCCGCTTGGGCCTGCGCTCGCGCTCGGGTACCGGGCTCCACGCCTCCCATGGGGATGGTGGTGGTCCACCCATCGGTGCTGCTCCATGCGGCCAGTTGCACGTCCCACAGACGGGCCGCTCGGGGCGCAGCGCCCGACTCGAGGTCCTGCTCCTCCTCGCCGTCGCCACCCGGCTCGGCCGAGGGCTCCTCGGTATGCCGCTGGATGGCGTACAGCAACGAGAAGACGGTCTCCCCGCGCACCTCCACCTCGCCCTGGCGCGCCTCGACCGCGGTGACGACGGGCTCCACGTGCAGGTCGAGCACTCGCAACCGGGCCGCCGCGCCTCCCGGCAGGTCGAGGCCGTGCGCCTCCTCCACGGCAAGCCGCGTGCGCTGGGCGCCCTGCAAGATGTTGAGCCGGAGGTTGACCGGCGTCGACTCGACGCGGTCGGGCGCCGTCGCCGACACGTGACTCACGGCGGTGGTCCGCTCGGCCACGGTCCCGGTCACGGCGACCTGGACCACCGCGTCGACGTCGACGGTCCTCCCGTCGCCCCGGAAGCGACCGTCGACGTCCCGGACCTGGGCGGTGGCCTCCCACCGGGCCTCGATCCCCTCGGACGGGAGATCGAAGCCGGCCACGAAGGTCAGCTCGCCCTCCAGGCGGCCGCCGTAGAGGGCTCCGACGGGATCCGGCGACTCCGAGCCGGCGGCGGCGTAGACGACCCAGACGCGTAGGGAGCCACGGACCTCGAGCCGTCCCTTGTCGGCGTCCGCGACGACCCGGTCCACCGCGGCCAACGCCTTCCAGCGAATGGCCGTACCGGCATCGGGAAGCTCCGGAGAGAGCCTTAGGGTGCCGGAGGCCGTGGCCTCGACGCTTCGTGCCTCCAGGCGGCGGGAGAGCAGCAGCTCCGTCTCCCTGATCTTGACAGCCACGGACCGACGCCTCCCTCGGGGGGTTTGGTCCCACCTTATGACGCCTCGTCCTCGGACGAGAACCGAAGGATGTGGAACCCCCCTGCCAACTCCGTCAGGGCAGGCTGCTCGGCGCGGTCGAGGCCGTGGAGCACCATGCCCCCCAGGCCGGCCCACCGCACCAGGCGCGCCAGGGCCCGCACCCGATCGGCCGTGCATCGGACCAGCATGGGGAGCTGCTCCGGCGGCTCCCCTCGCAAGCGCCGGAGCCGGAGCTGCCAGGCCATCTTGACCGCCTCGGCGCGGGTGAGGCGACGACGAGCCGGGCCGCGGCCGTCCTGTCCACCGGCCGGGTCGATCAGCCAGGGCGCCAGGTCCAGGCCCAGCAGGACCTGCCAGGGCGGTCTCCACCGCCGGATGCCTCGGACGGCGGCACGCACCGCGGTCAGGGTGGCATCGAGGTCGACGTCCGGCCCCGGCACCCAGACGATGAGTCGCTCGAAGGCATGGGTCCTCCGGGCCACCTCGTACCCCCACCACAGCAGCGACGATCGCCTCGAGGCAGCCCGTATCCTCAGGCTGAGCCAGCAGGCCAGGCCGGCCCGTCGCAGCCGCCGCACCAGCCAGCCCGCGCCCGGTGGTGGGAGCTCGGCGGCCTCCGGCCGGCCGGGGTGGGCCGAGAGGTCCGCCGCCGCGACCACCACCCTGGCCAAGGGGGCGGCCCGGCGCAGGCGGGCCAGCCACCGCCCCGCGTCGTGGTCGTGGAGCCGCGCGATCCCCGACTCCGGACGCAAGGTCACGACGGGCACGATGGGAGGGGCACCCGCGTCGGCGGCCGAGACCGGCGGGCGGTCGTTTTCGACGTGGCGCAGATCGGGGCGCCCCAGTCGGTCGACGGGCAGCTCGTCGAACGGGACGGTCCACCCGCTGAGCCAGGCAGGGCCGCGCTGCGCCTCCTCGGCGCTCTCGGCCCAGCCCACCAGGAGCTGCTCGACCCGCCCGTCGGCCATGGCCAGCAACGGGTCGTCGAGCAAGCGGAAGAGCTCGGGGCCTGCGACGCCGTCGGCGTGCAGGCGAAAGGCTCGCTGGAAGGTGCGGACGGCGTCCTCGGTCAGCTCGCCGTAGGTGCCGTCCACCTCACCCTCGTAGAATCCGAGCCGGGCCAGTCGCTGCTGCAGCGCCTCCACCTCGGGGCCCCGGCTGCCGGGCCGAAGCGTGGGACGCCGACGGCGCCGCCCCTTCCAGGCGGCTTGGGGCGCCTTCATCCGGGCCGTGCCTCCACCCCACAGCCTATGCCCCCACGAAGCCGTCATGGCCCCGTGGGTGCCCAGAGCACCCCGTCGCCCTGCAAGGCGCCGCAGAAGCCCCGGATCCCCTCCAGCAGGGCCATCGCCTCCTTGGTGCGGGTCCACGGATGGGCGAAGGCTCGCGCCAGCCTCGGCTCGCTGACGAAAGCCGCCTCGACCAGGGCGGCCGTGCAGGGCATGCACCGCAAGACGCCGACGTTAGCCTCGCGTACGCCCCGGTTGGGGATCCCCAGGCCCCGGGCCAGGGCACCCGCCAGGCTCGCCGCCAGTCGACGGCCGAGGTCGTGCCGGTAGTAGTAGCCCTCGGCCCCCTGCAACGACGCGTCCAGCGACGCGTTGTGGTGCAGGCTGATGGCCAGATGTGCCTGAAACTGCCGGGCCCTGGCGCATCGCTGCACCGGAGAGAGGTCGACGTCCGTGGTCCGGCTCAAGGCCACCGCGGCCCCGGCCGCCTTGAGCAGCCGGGCGAGCCGGCGCGCCACGTCGAGGTTGAGATCCTTCTCCACCAGGCCGTCGCCGTAGGTGCACCCCGGGTCGCTCCCGCCATGCCCGGGGTCGATCAGGATCCGAAACTGCGCGAGGTAGGGATCCGGTCGGGTGATGAAGAGGGCCCCGGCCCTCCGGTCCAACCGGACCGTGGCGTCCCCCGCCAGGGCCACCGCGTCGGCCGGCAGCAGCAGCGTCCCGTCCGACCACTCCGGCGAAGCGGACAGCGGCACGACGCCATGGCCCTCGACCTCGGCATGGGGATGGCCGCGCCGGAAGACCACCGTCCGCCCGCTCCGGGTGTCGCGCCAGCCCAGCACGTCTTCGCCGATGTCGAGGCGGGCTCCCCATCGAAACGCGATGGGCCCGGCGTCCACCCAGGCCGCCCGCGCGTCGACACGTCCGTGACCGTCGATGAGACGCCCGTCGAGCACGACCCGCACGCGGCGGTGGCCGTTGGGGCGATAGCCGTCGATCGGGAGATCCTGTCGCAATTCGCGCCATACCGCTCCTCGAGAGGCTGCTCACCAGGGTATGCGCGGACCCCGGTGGGGAGCAGGGGGTGCGAGCGACGGGGGGAAGGCGACAGGGAGAGAGCGCCGCAGTGCGCCTACTTGGTGTACTTGTCGGCCACCTTGGTGGCGCCGAAGGCGTCGGGCTTGATGCGGGCGTCGAACCCGCTGCCCGTCACCATGCCGACGACCTCGCGGATCAAGTCGCGGGTTTCGCCGTTGCGGCCGATGTCGAGGTGGATCTCGATGTCGAAGTCCGCGTGCCCATTGGCGGCCAGGCGCGATGCCAGCATGCTCGCCACCTCGAGGCTGCGCGCCGCCTCGTGGAAGATGCGCTGCCGGAGGCTGCGGCCGAAGACCTCTCGCTCGCGTGAGTAGAAGTACCGGGCACCCTTGCCGACGCGGTGGACGATGATGGCGGTGACGAAGCTCGTCTGCTCTCGCAGCTGGGAGTCGGTGCCCACGATGACCCGATAGGTGGCCTCCGGCTTCTCCCTGACGTACGCGATGATCTCCTCGAACATCGCGTCGAAGTCGAGAGGCCCCTTGGTCGGGCTGATGAACTGCATCTCGGCCGCCTTCCGGGACTCCGTCAGTTGGGCTGCGGGAGCTCACCTCCTCGGCTCCACCGAACCGACGCGATTATAGCATGTCAGGACCTCGACGGCGTTGGTCGATCGCAGCCCAGGCCCGGGCCAGCTCGACGAACCGCTCGGGGTCCAGGGCCTCGCCCCGCAACGCCCCGTCGACGTCGGCCCTTTCCAGGATGGCTGCGACCTCGGCGGGGTCCGGCGTGAGGGAGCGCAACGCGTTGCGCAGCGTCTTGCGGCGCTGCCCGAAGGCGGCCCGGAGCACCTGCTCCAGCCGTGTCCGCTCCTCGGGAGCCAGCTGCTGGGGCAGGGGCTCGAGCTGCAGCACCGTCGAGTCCACCTCGGGGGACGGGAAGAAGCAGCGGCGCGAGACGTCGAACAGGTGGCGCACCCTGCAGCGGGTGGCGACGGCCACGGTCAGCGACCCGTACTCGGGCGTCGAGGGCGCCGCGACCAGGCGGTCGGCCACCTCCTTCTGCACCATGACCACGGCCCGATGCCAGCCCGGCGCATCCACCAGCCAGAGCAGGAGCGGGCTCGTGATGCCGTAGGGCAGGTTGCCCGCGACCAGCACCCGCCCCCGGGGCTCCCGGGAGCTGGTCCCCGCCTGTCGGCCCGGCGCCGCCAGCTCCTTCAGGTGGGTGAAGGGCAGACGCAACGCGTCCGCCACCACCAGATCCACCGTGGGACGAACCCCGTGGCTGGCCAGGATGTCGGCCAGCGCCGATGCCAGGGAGGCGTCCCGCTCGATGGCCACCACCCGTCCGGCACGTCGCGCCAGCGGCAGCGTGAGCGCCCCCAGGCCCGAGCCGATCTCGAGCACCACGTCGTCGGGGCCCGCCTCCAGGGCGTCGGCGATCCGGTCGGCCTGGCGGGGGTCCACGAGGAAGTTTTGGCTCAGCCGCCTCCGGGGCCTCAGGCGGTAACGGGTAAGGATCGCCTGCAGGCCTGCCGGGGTCGAAGGGCGCGGCGGCCCCTGTGCGGCCGGCGTGTGCTCAGTCGAGGACGTAGACCGTCACCGTGCGCCGGCCGAAATGGAGGGCCTCCCTCAGGGTGTTGAAGCCCAGGTCGATGCGGTTGCCCTTGATGGCCGACCCCACGTCGCCCGCCACGGCCATGCCGTATCCCGGGATGTAGAGGCGCGTCCCCAACGGGATCACCTTGGGGTCGACGGCCACCACCCCGTGGCCCGCCCGCATCCCGGTCGCCGTCAGGCCGTCGGCGTATCGGCCCGTGCTCTCCGGCCCGGGGTAGTAGGCGGTGGCCACCATCTGGCGAGCCTCCCGGTACCGGATGGTCCCCAGCGGGGTCTCCAGGGTCCTCCAGACGATCCGAGTGCCTACGCCGATGATCTCGTCCTGGGGCTGCACCAGCACCCGACTGGCGAGGCGCTCGGTGGAGACGAGCTGCCCATCCTCGTAGCGCAGCCGCTCCGTGTACTCGGCGAGGCCTTCCTTACCGGCCCGCAGCACGCCCGTCTTGCCGCGCTCCCAGCGAGGCTCGGCCCACCGCAGCGTCCGGTACGGGATGGGGGCCTGGCGCACCACGATCTCCTCCCGTACCCGCACGACCCGCACCGTCATGTCGGGCGAGAGCGCCGTCGACGCTTCGGGCACGACGTAGTCGAGCGGCCCGAGCGTGATCCCTTCGCGCTCCAGCAGGTCGGCCACGTTGCCCCCCACCACTAGCGCCCGTCGCTCGGTCCCGTCCACCTTCAGGTGGACGGGGAAGGCTCTCAGCACCGAGATGACCTGCCCGGGCGCCACCCGACGGTCCAGCGGCGGCTCCGTCTCGTCGCCCTCTCGCAGCGTGACGCCGAGCTGGCTCAGGACGCCCGCTACCGTACCGCTCAGCACGTCGCCCTCGAGCACATGACCGTCTACCTCGACCCGGACCGGCACGACCGCCCACGAGTGCCCCATCACGCTGAGCAGGGCCAGCGCCACCAGCAGGAGCGCTCCCTTGATCGCCGCCCGGGGGTGGGCGGTGGCCGGCGATAAGGGCCTGGCCGCCAACGGCCGGGTCATGCGTCCTCGCCTCCCGGTGCGGCGGCCGGGGACGTCGAGCCAGGGGCGGAGTCGCAACGCCCCAGCGCCTCCAGGCGGCGGCGCACCTCGTCGAGGGGTAGGTGCTCGATCTGGTCGATGACCTCCATGACCGCCTCCAGCTGCTCCTCGGTGATGGCCCCCTCCTGCATGAGCCTGCGGTAGGCGGCCGCCAGCCGCAGTCGTACCCGCTCCAGGTGGTCGAGCAGGTCCATGGGGAGCCCTTAACTCTCTTCTTCGGCCAGGTCGATGAAACGGGTGTACTCGCGCACGAACCTCAGCTTGGCCACGCCGGTCGGGCCCCGGCGCTGCTTGGCCACGATGACCTCGACGACGCCCTCCTGCCCCTTCTCCCGGGCCTTCTCAGGGTAGTAGTAGTCTTCTCGGTACAGGAACATCACCACATCCGCGAACTCCTCGATGTTGCCGCTGTCGCGCAGGTCGGACATGACGGGGCGCTTGTTTTCGCGGGCCTCCACCCCTCGGTTGAGCTGCGAGAGCAGCAGGATGGGCACGTTGAGCTCCCCTGCCAGGTCGCGCAGCTCCCGCACCACGTCACCCACGACCTGGGCCCAGCTCTTGCTGGTGGACTCGCCGGGCGGCCGGATCAGCTGCAGGTAGTCGATGACGATCAGCCCGAGATCCTTGTAGCTGGCCTTGACCCGGCGGGCCTTGGCGCGGATGTCGGTGGCCGACAGGCCACGCTTGTCCACCACCAGGATCGGCAACTCGTGCAGCTCGTTGAAGATCGACTGGGTCCGGGCGAACTTCTCGGGGTCCATGCGAGTCGTGTAGTCCAGCGATGTGATGGGCTCCCGCCCCCTGCCGTCCTGCTGGAAGCGGAAGAGCTCGCTGATGACGATGCGGTCCCCGATCTGCTCGTCGTCCATCTCGAGGGAGAAGATGAGCACCGGCACCTTCTCGTAGCGCGCCACGTGCACGGCGAAGTTGAGGGCCAGGGCCGTCTTGCCCATGCTGGGCCGGGCCGCCAGGATGATCAGGTCCTTCTTCTTGAAGCCCGTCGTGATGCTGTCCACCGAGGGGAAGCGCACCATCAGCCCCGGAGGGCGGCGCCCCTCCATCCGCTCCACCAGGTTGAAGTAGCAGCGCGCGAGGACGTCTCGCAGGGTCTTGACGTCGTCCTCCAGCGCTCCCTCCTCGGAGGTGGCCTCGAACATCAACTGCTGGGCGACGGCCTGGCACTCCGACAGCGACGGGTGCGTCTCGTAGAGGATCATGTGCTCGATCTGCTGGGCGGCCTCCAGGATCCGCCGGCGGGCATGCTTGTCCAGCAGCACGTCGACGGCCGGCTCCAGCTCGGCAGCCGTGCCGAACGACTCCGTCAGCTCCAGCAGCACCGCCTCGGGCTCCGTCACCTGCGGCTCCTTGCGCAGGCGATTGAAGACCTGCGTGAACGAGATGCGGCCCGTCGTGTTGTAGAGCTCCACGATGATGCGGTAGACGAGCCGGTGCAGGCGGTCGTAGAAATGGGCCGGCCGCAGCCTGTCGAGCACGAGGTCGGCCTTGTCGGGGTACTTGAGCAGGATCCCCAGCACGCGCCGCTCGGCGTCGGGGTCGTAAGGGACGAAGGTGCCGTGGGTCGCCCCGGGCACGGCCCCGGGCCCGGAGGTCGTCGTCGCCGTGCGGGTCACAAGCGTGGAGGTCCGGGCAGGCTCATCCACCATGGCCGTACAGCTCCTTGATACGTCTTACCCGCTCGGGATCGACGGGCCGGTAGGCATCCGCGTTGGGCACGCCGGTCATGGGGGCATCCGAGCGCTCGGCCGGCCGCGACGCGCCCAGCACCGTGGCCAGATGCGGCCGCCGCAGCACGTCGGCCCATGTCCGCACGCCCTGGTTGTACCAGTTTCGCAAGATGCCCTCCAGGTAGCTGAAGCTGGCATACTCCGCGGACCTGGCCGCCTGCTCGATGGCCAGGGCCACCACGTCGGTCGTCATCCCGCGCTGGGTGATCCACTCCTGGAGCCGCTCGGCCTGGCTGTCGCTGATGAGGCCGATGCGTCGGTGGTACCACTCCAGGACGCCCCGCAGGTCGGTCGGCATGGCACCCGACGGCTCCGCCCCACCCGTCTCGGACGTCGCCGCGGGCTCGGCTTCGCCCGCCGCCGTCTCCTGCGAGGGCTCGGGTGAAGGCCCCTCTCCGAAGGCCTTCGCGAACTCGGCCGCGCTCAGGGGCTCCAGCACGCGGACGGCGTGATCAGCCGTCTCCTCCACCAGCCGATAGAGGGTAAGGCGCCGCAGGGCCTCGGCCGCCTCCAGCGGCGTCATGCCCAGGCGCCGCGCCACGAAGGAGGCGGGGTCCTCGTCGCCCACCGCGTCGCCCCGGTCCGCGGCCAGTCGCAGCACGAGCCAGGCCGCCACCCCCTGCCATCCGACCCGAGGCGCATACAGGTCCAGGAGCTCCTCGGCGACGGGCAGGTAGCGACGGCCGACCGATGTGGACTCGATGCGAACGCGCCGACGCGCCATCCTCGTTGCGCTCACCCCGGCTAGCGGGAGGACTTCGGCCCTGGCACGCCCCCTCCCTGCGCGGCCCGCCGATACTCCGCGTTGGCAGCCCGGATCTCGAGCCGCACCTCGTGCACCGCCAGGGCGATCTCGACGAGCCGGTCCAGGAGTTGGGGATACGGCAGCCCCGAGGCCTCCCAGAGCCGCGGGTACATGCTGACGGCCGTGAAGCCGGGGATGGTGTTGATCTCGTTGACCAGCACCTCACCGCCGGAGCGCACGAAGAAGTCGACGCGTGCCATCCCCTCGCAGCCGATGGCCGTGAAGGCACGGGCGGCCAGGTCACGCACCCGGCGCTCCACCTCGGGCTCCAGCGGCGCCGGCACCAGCAGCCGGGTGCCGGCATCGCTGTACTTGGCCTCGTAGTCGTAAAACTCGCGGCCGGGCTGTACCTCGCCGGGCACCGACACGCGGGGCTCGTCGAGCCCCAGCACGCTGCACTCGATCTCCCGAGCCGGGGCCGCCGACGCCTCTACCAGCGCCTTGCGGTCGTAGCGGAGGGCCTCCTGGATGGCCGCCCACAGCTCCGCGGCGTCGGCGGCCCGCCCCACCCCGACGCTGGAGCCGAGATTGGCCGGCTTGACGAAGACGGGAAAGCCCGGCTGCTCGGCGACGGACCGGATGACCCCCTCGGGGTCGGAGCGCCACTGGGAGCGCGAGATGACCCGATACGGCACGATCGGCAGTCCGGCGGCCTGGAAGGCGGCCTTCATCAGCGCCTTGTCCATGCCCACCGCGCTGGCCGCCACCCCGGCCCCGACGTACGGGATCTCGGCCAGCTCGAAGATGGATTGGATGGTCCCGTCCTCTCCCAGGGGGCCGTGCAGCACGGGGAAGGCCACGTCGATGAGGGGGTTGGCCGGGTGTCCGGGCTGGGGCACCACCGTCACCGGACGCAGATGCTCGACGGTGCCCGCGGCCAGCGACTCCAGCACCTGCCATGGGTCGTCGCCCGTGTACCACCGGCCCGACCGGTCGATGGCGATGGCCGTCACCTCATAGCGTGACGGGTCCAGCGCGGCCAGGACCGACCGGGCCGAGAGGATGGAGACGTCGTGCTCCCCCGAGCGTCCTCCGAAGAGGAGCGCCAGCCTGAGCCGATCACCCTTTCCCACGGTCCACTCGCTCCCTTTCCCTCGCCGGTCCCCCACATGCCCGTCCACGACCGCACGTAGGCTCCTCCCGGCATGCATCTGATCGACAGAATTGGCCAGCCGCCCCACCCCTCGCGTCCCATGGGCTTCGTCAGCGCATGGGCCCTGGGGGTGGGCACCATGGTCGGCGCCGGCATCTTCTCGCTGTCGGCCGACGCGGCTCGCCATGCCGGCCCCGGCGCCATCCTAAGCTATGTGATGGCCGGGGTCGGGGCGCTGGTCCTAGCCGTAAACTTCGGCTATCTGGCCGCCATCCATCCCGTCTCCGGCGGGCCGTACGTCTACATCCGGGACACGCTGGGCCCGACGGCGGCCTTCGTGGCGGGATGGCAACTGTGGCTCGGGATGGGGCTGTCGACCTCCTTCTACTGCCTGGGTTTCGCCCGGTACCTGACCTACTTCGTGGAGGCGCCCGAATACCTGACGGCCCCGGCATGCGTGCTGGCCGTGGCCGCCGTCAACGCCATGGGCCCCCGGGTGGCAGCGGCCCTCCAGAATCTTTCGGTCGCCCTCCTGCTCTTCGTCCTGGGAGGCTTCATGCTGACGGGGGTCCTCAGGGTCGACCCCGCCTTCTATGCGCCGCTGCTCCCCTACGGCTGGTCGGGCGTGCTCGACGCCGTGCCTCTCGTCTTCACCTCGTACCTCGGCTTCGAGATGGTGGCGCAGGCAGCCGGGGCCATACGGGACCCGAGCCGCACCGTGCCACGGGCCATGGTGGCCAGCGTGCTGGCCGTCACGGCGCTGTACGCGGGGGTGATGGCGGTCAGCGTCGGCGTCGTCCACCACGTCGACCTGGCCACCAGCCCGACCCCGCTGGCCGAGGTGGCACGCCGCCTGGCGGGACGCGGGGGCGCCTCGGCCGTGGCCCTCGGGGGTCTGGTGGCCACCCTCTCGTCCGCCAACGGCAGCATGCTGGCGTCGCTGGAGCTCGGCAGGGCCATGGGAGCCGACGGCCTGCTGCCGCGCTGGTTGACGGGCGACTCGTCGGCCACCGGCCGGGCCCTGGGGTGGCGGCCGTCGTCGGTCCGCCTCGGCATGGTGGCCGTCGCCGTCGCCGTCGTGGGGACCTGGGTCGGACGCCTCGACTGGCTGGCGCGCGGCGTCGGGGTCCTGCACTTCCTCCCCTTCTCGTTGGTGCCGCTGGCCCTGTTGCACGTCCTCGGCACGCCGGAGGCGGCCGGCACCCCGGCGTCAGCGGCTTGGGCGGGGCGGCTGTGGGCCCTGTCCGCCATGGCGGTCATGGGCTTCCTGTTGCGCCGCATCGACCCCCTGGACCTGTGGGTGGCGGCCGCGTTGACCTCACCGAGCTTGCTCTGGGTGTTGCGGCGTCGGTAGGCCGGCCTGCTCCGGCTCCTGGACCCCCAGTTCGTGCGCCAGGGCCCGGGCCATGGCGTCCACGGGAGCGGGCCGTCCGGTCCACAGTTCGAAGGCGGCGATCCCCTGATACAGCAACATGGCCGCTCCGGTCACGACCGCTCGTCCCGCCTTGCGGGCGGCCTGCAGCAGGGGAGTGGACAGCGGGCGATAGACCATGTCCATGACCACCGCCCCGGGAGCGAGCCGGTCCGGGGGGGCAAGCTCCACCAGCGTCTCGCCCCGGCCCACACCGACCATGCCCAGGGGTGTGGCGTTGACCAGCAGGTCCACATGGGCCAGGAGCGGCCGGAGGCTCCCCGCCTCCAGGGCGACCGCCTCGACCCCCTCGAAGGCCTCGGCGAGCTCCCGGGCCGCCTGGAGTCGACGCGCCGCCACCACCACCCGCGCGCACCGCGCCTCCACGCAGGCGGCGACCGCCGCCCGCGCCGCGCCACCGGCGCCCAGGATCAGGGCCACCCGCCCGTCGAGGGCGGACGCGGCCTGCACGATGGCCTGGCGGAAGCCGGCGACGTCGGTGTTGTGGCCGACGATGCGGCCCCCGTCGATCCACAGGGTGTTGACGGCGCCCACGCGTCGGGCCTGAGACGTCAGATGCTCGACGTGGTCCAGCACCGTCTGCTTATGGGGGATGGTGACGTTGGCCCCTGCGAAGCCCAGGGCCCGCAGGCCCCGGACCGCGTCGCCCACCAGGGCCGGCGGGACCTCCATCGGCAAGTAGATCCAGTCGAGCCCGAGCGCGCGGAAGCCGGCCTGGTGCATGGCCGGCGAGGCCGTGTGCCCCACGGGGTAGCCGATCAGGCCGACGAGGCGCGTCCGGACCTCGCTCGCCATGCGGGGCCCCCCAAGACCAGGTCCAGCGCCTCCTCGATGCGGTGCACGCCCACCACCGTCTCCCCGGCCAGCTCGGGCGGCACCTCGGGCAGGTTGTCCGCGGGCACCAGCACCTGGCGCATGCCGCTCTCCCGGGCGGCCCAGACCTTCTCCACGATGGCCCCCACCGGCTTGACGTCGCCCCACAGCGAGAGCTCGCCGGTGACGGCCACGTCCTGGCGGGCAGGCACGTCGAGCAGGGCGCTGATGACCGCGCAGGCGATGGCGAGGCCCGCCGAGGGCCCGTCGATGCGGCCGCCACCCACCACGTTGACGTGCAGGTCCATCTGGGCGACGTCGACGTCCAGCAGGCTGCGAGCCAGGGACGTGGCGACGAAGACGGAGTCGCGAGCCATGCTCCCCGCTGCCTCGTTGAAGCGCACCGTCCCCTGGCCGGCCGCCCGGGCCGGCAGGGCCACGGCCTCCACCTCGAGCACCACGCCCCGGAATCCGTAGGCCCCCAGGCCCAACACCCGCCCCACCTTGGGCGTGCTGCGTGCTTGCACCCGCCAGGGCGAGGCGAGCCGGGCGGCCCGAAGCGCCTCCTGCACGTGCTCCGCGCCGACCCGCAGGCCGTCCAGGTAGCGAGAGCCATCCCGGGCCGGCAGGGGGGCCTGCTCGTCGACCCCGAGCCGCTCGGACAGGGCCAGGCTGCAGGCGTCCGCCAGCAGCACGATGGCCCGGCGCCCGTCGGGCGCGTGCTCGGCGATCAACTGCACCGCCTGCTCCTCCAGATCCAGCCCGACCCGTCGGGCCGCCTGCTGGACGATCTGGCGGATGTGCGACGGCGCCAGCGGGTCGAAGAAGACCTCGGCGCACCGGCTGCGCAGAGCCGGGTTGATGTCGTGGGGGCTACGGGTGGTGGCGCCCAACAGGATGAAGTCCGCGGGCGCCCCCTCCTCGAACAGCTTGCGGATGTATCGCGGCACCCGGGGGTCGTGGGGGTCGTAGTAGGCCGACTCGAAGAAGACCCGGCGATCCTCCAGCACCTTGAGGAGCTTGCCCTGCAGCACCGGGTCCAGCTCTCCGATCTCGTCGATGAAGAGGACGCCCCCGTGGGCCTCGGTGACGAGCCCCACCTTGGGCTCCGGCACCCCTGACTCGGCCAGGTCTCGGCGGGCCCCCTGGTAGATGGGATCGTGCACGCTGCCCAGCAAGGGGTTGGAGGCCTCCCGGGGATCCCACCGCAGCGTCGTCCCGTCTACCTCCACGAATGGGGCGTCCTCCGAGAAGGGCGTGAAGGGCAGACGCTTGGCCCTCTCCAGCACGAGGCGGGCCACCGTCGTCTTGCCGACTCCCGGCGGACCGTAGAGCAAGACGTGCTGGGGCATGGGGGACGCGAGCTTGGCCAGCAGCGCCCGAATGGCCCGCTCCTGACCGACCACATCTTCCAGGCGCTGGGGCCGCAGTGCGGCCAACAACGACGTGCCAAGCCCCCGGTGATCCAGCTGCTCCAGTTCGGCATACTTGCGCAGCGTATGGGCGTTGTCGGGGCCACCCTGCTCCCGGGCGATCTGGTGGCGGAGCTCCTCCAGGTAGCGAGCCTGCTGGCGCTGCATCCGCTGGTGCACCTGGCGCTCGATCTCGTCGTGGACGCGCTTGCGCGCCAGTTCGTCGGCGATGCGCTCCTCGGCCCGGGCGACCAGCGCGCCCAGGTCCTCCTCGGCACCCTCGCCGGGCGTGGCCGGTTGCTGCTCCAGCACCCGCAACAGGGCGGTCACCTGCTGGCGCAGGTCCGAGGAGCGCATCATGGTGAGCACGCCCACCTTGGCAGCCATCAGGACCAGGCGCTCGGGCCCGTAGATCTCTCGGGCCCGGTCCCACAAGGCGCGGACCTCCCGCGCCAGGGCCCGGTCCTCGGTCTGCGGCGACAGGTGGGCTCGACTCATGCAGCAGGCCCCTCGCCGTCGGCGGGCTCCACCGCGACGGTGACCTCGGCCGAGATCCCGGGAGCCAGCCTCAGCGTCACGGGATGCTCGCCCAGGCTCTTGATGGGGCCCTCCAGCTCGATCCGCCGGCGGTCCACCTTGACGCCGAGGTCGCGCTCGAGCGCCTCGGCCACGTCGGCCGCAGTGACGGAGCCGAAGAGCCTGCCGGCCTCGCCGGCCCGGGCCTTGATCACGACGCGGGCGCCCTTGAGCCTGGCGGCCAGGCTCTCGGCCTCGGCCCGCTCCTTCTCCAGCTTGCGCCGGATGACCGCCTGCTGGTGCTCGACTGCCTTGATGGTGCCGCCGGTGGCCATCACGGCCAGCCCTCGGGGCACCAGATAGTTGCGAGCGTAGCCGTCGGCCACCTCCACCAGCTCACCGGCGCGGCCGACGCCCTTGACGTCATGGGTCAGCACCACTTTCATGGCCGTCTTCTCCTCTCCGTCTCCCGTGCCGGGCCACTCCCCGTCCGCCCCCGCAGGCCCTCATGGGCGACCTAGAGGCGGCGGAAGTTGAACCAGGGATCGATGAGCCCGGTCACCACCAGGGCGAAGTAGGCGATGGGAAACCAAAATACCATCAACACGAGCAGCAGGCGAAAGCCCTTGGCTACGCCCGCCCGGTCCAACCAGTACCAGACCACGGAGAGCCCCTGCACCAGCGCGATGACGGCGCCGGCAAACGACAGATTGGCCGAGACCATCCCCACCCAGGGATGCGTGCCCCCCACCATGCCCACCAAGAGCCCCGCCACCACCAGCGCGGGTGCGAGCGGCGTCGAGCGCCAGCGGGCGAAGGGCTCGAACCAGGCGATGCGCTCCCCCAGCCGCACCAGCACGGCACGCGCGGCCCAGTGGTTGACCAGCGCGCTGATGAGGGCGCTCGATAGCAGCAACACGGGCAGCAGCACCCGCATCAGCTCCAGGCTCGATTGGAGCTGGGCCTGGGCCATCTCCAGCTGCTCCGCCGGCAGGCCCAGACGACCGTAGAGGGAGACCGCGCCCCGCATCCCCTCCTCGTAGACGGCGAAGAGTCGCTCGATGGGGTTGATCCCCACCAGCACGAAGGAGAGCCCCAGGCTCAACAGCGTGGCCAGCGTCGCACCGATCACCGTGGCGCCCAGCACCCGCCCCGGGGACCAGCCGGCGTGCAAGGCCATGCCCAGGGAGAGGCCGGTCAGCCCGGAGGGGACCAGCATGAGCACCGCCCCCAGGCCGCCGAGCAACACGCCCGACAGGACGGCGGCCACCACCCAGGCACTGATGGCCGCCGGCACCCCGTGCCGGTAGACCAGCAGCGCCATCGGCGCGGGCAGTACGACGATCAGGTAGGGCACGTACAGCGACAGCCAGCCCAGGACGACGGTGACGGCCGCCAGTAGGCCGCCCTCCGTGAGGCGACGGACCCGGGCGCGTTCGGGCGACGACGAGGCGGTTATCGGCGCGTCCCTCCCTGGAAGTGGCGGTACAGGGCGGTGAAGTCGCCGTACCACTGCTCCAACTCGTGTCCTTGGGTCATGGTGGTGCGAAGGCGCGTCTCGATCTTCATGTCGAGCCGGGTCGGACTGATGCCCAGCCTCCTGGCCAGCAGGTACCCCGCGATGATGATGGCCGCCAACGCCTCCGTCACGGCCTCGTCACTGGCGCGCAACAAGGCGCGGTACAGGTTGGCCAGAGCCGCTGCCATCTCGGCCTTCAGGTGCTCGATGGCGCGGAGGTTCTTGGCCCACTCTCCGTCGGTTCGGCCGGCTGCGGGCTCTTCCATAGGCGCTGGCACCCTCCGTCCACCCGTGCGGCCTCGGGTCAGCATGGTTCCGGCTCGGCCGGGCGAGGTCCTCCCCGCCGGGCGCGGAAAAGCGAGGGGCGAGCAGGGCCTGGTTGCCATCGGCCACGCCTGGCTCGCCCCTCGCCCCGTCGGCAGCCGCCTGCGGGCGCGGCTACCGCCTCAGTCGGCCACAAACGGTAGCAACGCCAGGTGACGGGCCCGCTTGATGGCCGTGGTCAGCTGCCGCTGGTGGCGGGCGCAGTTGCCCGTGATCCGACGCGGCAGGATCTTGGCCCGCTCCGTCATGTACTTGCGCAGGCGATTGGGGTCCTTGTAGTCGATCCACTCGACCTTGTCGACGCAGAAGGCACATACCTTGCGTCGGCGCTTCTTGTCCTTGGGCATGGGGTCGATCGGCCCTCTCTTCTATCGATGCTCTCAGAAGGGCGGCTCGTCGGCGGCAGCCACCTCGCCCAGGTCGTCGGCGAAGTCCACGTCGTCAGGCTCCGCCCCGCCCTCCTCGGCGCCCCGTGCGGGCGGCCCGAGGAAGGAGACCCGGTCGGCCACCACCTCTGGCTGTACCCGGCGCACCCCGTTGGCATCCTCGTACGTGCGGATCTGCAGCCGCCCGTCCACCCCCACCAGGCGGCCCTTGCGCACGTAGGCACCGACCGTTTCGGCCAGCTTGCGCCAGCAGACCACGTCGATGAAGTCCGTCTCCCGCTCGCCCTGCTGATTGGTGAACGGCCTGTCCACCGCGATGCGAAAGCGGGTGACGGCAGCTCCCGACCCGGTGTAGCGCAGCTCGGCGTCACGGACGGCCCGGCCTACGAGGATGATGCGGTTGATCATGGCTCGGGGCTCCCTTCTTCACCGACGGCCACGGCCTCGGGGGCCTGGTCCTCGGCGTCCTCATGGCGCCTCACGACCAGATGCCGCAAGACGGCGTCGGTGATGCGCAGCACCCGATCCAGCTCCTTGGTGACGGCCGGCTCCGAGTCGAACTGCAGGAGCACGTAATAGCCGTCGTGCTGGCGCTCGATGGGATAGGCCAGGCGTCGACGACCCCACCGCTCGACGGCTCGCACGACGCCGCCGCCGTCGGTGATGACCTTCTGGAGTCGGGCGATGACGCTCTCATAAGCCTCCTCCGACTCCAGGGTGGGCGTCAGCACCACCACGGCCTCGTAGGGGCGCATCACGGCACCCACCTCCTCCCTTTGGACGTACGGCACCCCGGGAACCGCACCCGGCCCGGGGGCAGGGGGTAGCGAGGCCATTATATCACCTCATGCCAACGGCATACCCGGGCCGTACGCCTCCAGGCGGCGTTTGACGCCATTGAGGAATCGCAACGCCTGCACCCCGTCCGCGACCCGGTGGTCGAAAGAGAGGCACAGCGCCATGATGGACCGGATGGCCAGCTGGTCGTCCTTGAGCACCACCAACCGCCGCTGGACAGCCTCGGTGGTCAGGATCGCGGCCTGGGGCGGGTTGATGATGGGCGCCGAGAGCACGGAGCCCAGCGCGCCGGTGTTGTTGACGGTGAAGGTGCCGCCGGTGGTCTCGTCGGGGCTCAGGCGCCCCTCTCGGGCCCTGCGCACCAGGTCGTGCAGCGCTCTTGCCAGGCCCACCAGGCTGAGCCGCTCGGCCTCCCGGATGACCGGTACCAGCAGGGCCTCCTCCAGCCCCACGGCGACCCCGATGTGGATGGACCGGTGGTAGACGATGCGGCCGTCCTGCCAGGAGGCGTTGAGCTCGGGGTGCTCCTGCAGCGTCTCGACGACGGCCCTGATGGCGAAGGGCAGGTACGTCAGCTCGAAGCCCTCGCGCCGCATGAACGTCTCCCGCACCTGCTCCCGAAGCGCCGCGAGGGCCGTCACGTCGGCCTCCACCATGGTCCAGGCGTGCGGGATGGTCGTCCAGCTCTCCACCATGCGGCGAGCGATGACCTGGCGCACCGGGCTCGCCGGCACGACGTCGGAGGGCGCGGGGCCCGGCTCCGGCGACGCGGCGGGGGTCCGCTGCGGGGCAGACGCGAGGGGGAGCGGTGCTGGCGGAGGGGCCTGCGTCTGGCGCTGCATCGCAGCGACGTAGGCGAGGACGTCCTCCCGGGTCACCCGGCCCCCCTGGCCGGTCCCCTTCACCTGGGAGAGATCGACCCCGTGCTCGCGCGCCAGGCGCCGCACGGCGGGCGAGTAACGCGGCTCGGCACCGTCGCCCGTCTCCGTGCCCCCGGTCTCGGCACCCGCCGGCCCGGCTCCGGCGCCGTGCTCGGCACCGGCAGACCCTGGCTCGGGCACCGCGGGGGCGGCGGCGCCGGCCACCTCGAGGCGGGCGATGACGGTGCCCACCGGCACCGTCTCCCCCTCGGGCACCTCGATGGACAGCAGCCGCCCCTCGGCGGGCGATGGCACCTCCACGGTCACCTTGTCGGTCAGCACTTCCACCAGGGGCTCGAAGCGGGCGACGACCTGGCCCGGGCGCTTGAGCCACCGGACGATCTGTCCCTCGGTGACGCTCTCGCCGAGCTGGGGCATGACGACGTCGATGGCCACGGCGGCGTGCCTCCTCACTCGCGGGCGAGCTCTCGCATCGCCTGCGCGATCCGTTGGGTGTCGGGCAGCACGGCGTCCTCCAGCACGGCCGCGAAGGGGGTGGCCGGCAGGTCGGGCATGGTGACGCGCCGCACCGGCGCGTCCAGGTCGTAGAGGGCCTCCTCGGCCACCAGGGCGGCGATCTCGGCCCCCATGCCCAGGGTGCGGTTGTCCTCGTGGACGATCAGCAGCCGGCCCGTCTTCCTGACCGACGCCAGGAGGGTGGAACGGTCGAGGGGAGCCAGGGTCCTGAGGTCGATCACCTCGACCTCGATCCCCTCCCTCGCCACCTGCTCGGCTGCCTGCAGCGTCAGGTGCAGCATCATGCCGTAGGCGACGGCGGTGAGCCGATCGCCCTCGCGGGCGATGCGGGCCGGCCCGATGGGCACCACCCAGTCGCCGTCGGGCACCTCCCCCTGGATGGCGCGGTAGGCCCGCTTGGGTTCCAGGAAGATGACCGGGTCCTCGTCTCGGATGGCGCTCTTGAGCAAGCCCTTGGCATCGGCCGGGGTCGAGGGAATGACGACCTTGAGCCCGGGGACGTGGGCGAAGAAGCTCTCCACCGACTGCGAGTGGTACAGGCCGCCCCGGATGCCGGCCCCATAGGGGGCGCGCACGACCAACGGGCACCCCCACGCCCCGTTGGACCGGTAGCGGATGCGCGCCGCCTCGTTGATGATCTGGTCCATCGCCGGGTGGATGAAGTCGGCGAACTGGATCTCCGCCACGGGCCGCAAGCCGTTCATGGCCGCGCCGATGGCGACCCCGACGATGCCCGACTCCGAAAGCGGCGTGTCGATGACCCGATCGGGCCCGTACTTTTCGATGAGGCCGCGGGTGGCGACGAAGACGCCCCCCTTGACGCCGACGTCCTCCCCCAGGACGATGACCCGCGGATCCCGGGCCATCTCCTCGTCCAGCGCCTCCCGGATCGCGTCGATCATGCGCTTGACGGCCACGACTCCCACACTCCCCCGTCAGCCCTCGGCCGAAGGCTCGGCGAAGACGTGACGCGCCACGGTGGCCGGATCGGGCGGCGGCGCGTGCTCCGCGTACGCGGTGGCGTCGTCGACGATCCGTGCCACCTCTTCCCGCAGGGCTTGCTCCCGGGCCTCGTCCCACAGGCCGGCCTCCATCAGCCGCTCCCGCAGGAGCGGGATCGGGTCGCGCCGCCGGGATTGCTCGACCTCCTCCCGGCTCCGGTAGACCCGGTCGTCGTCGTCGCTGGTGTGCGGCACGAAGCGGTAGGTGACGGCCTCGATGAGGATCGGGCCGCCCCCGGCGCGGGCCCGCTCCACCGCCTGCGAGACCACCTGATACACCGCGACGGGGTCCTGCCCGTCGACGCTGATTCCCTCGATGCCATAGGCCGCAGCCCTCGCGGCCACGCTCTCGACGGCCATCTGGCGGCGTTGGGGGACGGAGATGGCGTAGCGGTTATTTTGACAGAAGAAGATGACGGGGAGCTGCAGCACCGCGGCGAAGTTGACGCCCTCATGGAAGTCCCCCGTGCTGGTCGCCCCCTCGCCGAAGGAGCAGAAGGTGACGCTATCCTCGCCCCTCAGGCGGCTGGCCAGGGCAGCGCCGGCAGCGTGAGGGATCTGGGTGCCCACGGGGCTGGAGCCCGTCAGGACCCGCAGACGGGGCAGGCTGAAGTGGGCCGGCATCTGGCGTCCCCCGCTGTTGGGGTCCTCGGCCCGGGAGAAGACGTTGAGCATCAGCTCCCGGGGGGTCATCCCCAGGGCGAGCATCAAGGTCATGTCGCGGTAGTAGGGCAGGATGACGTCATGCCCGGGGCGCAGGGCCATGGCGGCCCCGACCTGGGCGGCCTCCTGCCCCTGCGCCGTGATGACGAAGGGCACCTTGCCCTGGCGCTGCACGATCCACATGCGTTCGTCGAGGGCCCGTGAGAGCACCATGATCCGGTACATCGCCAGCAGCCGCTCGGCCCCGACGGCCTCGAGCGCGACATCCACGGACTTCGGCGCCGTGGCCTCCTTGGCCGGTCGCAAGATCCATCCCCCCAAAGCAGCGATCGGATGGCCGGAGGTCGAATGCAAGCGGTTTCTTGTCGGTTCATCCCCCACGTCCGGTGCGGCGCTCTCCCGTCGTTGTCCGGTAAGGCATCATCCCGTGCTCCGGCTGACGGGTTCTGCGAACTATTGCTATTCCCCTTTCGGGTGAACGGTCTGGATCGTGGCAGCCCGTGCCTCGCATCTCCCGGGAGGCCTCGCGATCTGGCAAACTAGGAGCAGTGGACAGGTCAGCGGATCGTGTCACAAGGAAGGGCCCTGGGCGCCGCGTGGTGCGCGCCGCCCTCATCGCCGGCCTCTATGTCGCGCTGACGGCCCTCGTGCTGCCGCTCAGCTTCGGGGTACCCCTGGGGCCTGTGCTCATCGAGCTCCGCGTCAGCGAGGCGCTGGCGGTGCTGCCGTTGCGCTACCCCGAGGCCGTGCCGGCTCTCTTCGTCGGCGTCTGGCTGGCCAATCTGCTGGGCGGGCTGGGCCCGTGGGACGTCTGGGGAGGCAGCCTGGTGACGCTGCTGGCAGCCTACCTGACGTGGCGACACCGTCGCCACCGCCTGGCCATCCTCTGGCCGGTGGCCGCCAACGGGCTGTTGGTCAGCGCCTATCTGAGCGTCTTGTTTGGCCTGCCCTACTGGGCCACGGCGATCGGCATCACCGTCAGCGAGGCTCTGGTCGTGCTGGGGCTGGGGATACCGGTGTTGAGGCTCCTGGATCGCCTGGGGCCGCCCTGACGAGGGACGAGCGGCGGTGCGCCCTCACGGAGCCGGGGGTGGCGAGCTCGTGGGCGGCTCCAGCACGGGACGGCGCACGAACCGCTTGAAGGCCCGCTCGAATCGGCGCCTGGGCATCAGCACGATGTGCCCGCAGCCCATGCAGCGGATGCGGATGTCCATCCCCGTCCGGAGCACCTCCCACTGGTCGGAGCCGCACGGGTGCGACTTGCGCATCTGGACGACGTCGCCCAGGTGGAGCTTCAGAGGCACGAGCGATCCCACGCCCCACTCTCGGCGTCTCGCGGCCCGGGGTCGCGGCCGACCTTGCGCGCATGGGCGAAGAGATGCGCCTGGGCCAGGCCCGCCAGGTCACCAAAGCGGGCTTGCACGAACGACTGCAACTCCCTCACCGGCATGCTCCGACCCCCGAAGTAGGCGCCCTCCAGGGCCCGTCGCGCCCATCGGTCGATGGGAAAGGCGTCCCATCGGCCGTAGCCGAAGAGGGCGATGCAGTGAGCCACTTTCTCCCCCACCCCCGGCAGCGCCTGCAGGTGCTGGACCAGCTCGGGCGTCGGCAGCCGTCGCCCCTCCTCCAGGAAGCTCGGGTCGTCGGCCAGCAACCGCGCCGTCCTGGCCAGGTATGCAGCCCGATAGCCCAGGCCGAGACGCCGCAATGCGCGTTCGCCCAGGGCCGCCACGGCCTCAGGAGCCGGCAGGGCCCCGGGGCGCTCGGGGTCGGCGGCCGCCTGGCAGATGCGTGCCAGCATGCCCTTGATGCGGGCGATATGGGTGTGGGAGGAGAGCACGAAGGAGAGCACGGCCTCCCACGGGTCCAGTCGCACGATCCTCAGGCCCCGGGTGGCCGCCACGGCATCCGCCAGGGAGGGGTCCACGGCCAGCAGCCGCTCCCTGGCCGCGCGGTAGTCGCGCTCGAGATCCAACAGCCGCGCGAAGGCCTCCCGGACCTCGCGAGCCGTGCCGGCCCCGGAGGACGGCTCGTCGTCGACCACCAGCTCCCCGGGCAGGAGGCCAGGATCCACCTGCACCCGCACCCGCCACCCGCTCGCCATCCCCTCGAGGCTGCCGTCGCCCCGAGGCTGCCACCGAAACGTCTGGCCTCCGTCGAGGGTGAGCAGGAGGTCGATGGGCTCGCCCAAGCGATCCATCGGACTGATGCGCAAGCTCCAGGCGTCCCGGCGTGTCTTGCCGCTCACGCCGGCAAGATAGCCTCGCGGCCGACCGGCGTCAAGGGGCGGGGGTGCCGCCGTCTCGAGGGTAGGAGCCCAGGACCCGCAGGTAGCCGACCTGGCGGCGCACCTCCCGCAGGGCGGCCCGCACGGCGGGGTCGGACACGTGGCCCTCGAGGTCGACGAGGAAGAGGTAGCGCCCCAGGCCCTCCCGGGAAGGCCGCGACTCGATCCGGGTCAGGTTGAGGCCGCGCGACGCGAAGACGTCCAGCAGATCCCGCAGGAGTCCGGGGCGGTCCTGGAGGCTGCCCACGACCAGCGTGGTGCGGTCCCGACCCGTGGGGGCCGCCCAGCCGTGGGCCAGCACGCCGAAGCGTGTCGCGTTGGGCCCCCCGTCTTGCGCGGGGCCGAAGGCCACCGCGAGCCCATGGCGCGCCGCTGCCTCCGCCGCCGCTACCGCGGCCCAGGGCTGGTCGCTGGAGGCGACCCGCCGGGCGGCCTCGGCCGTCGAGCTCACCGTCTCCATCGGTACGCCGGGCAACAGCGCCTGCAACGTGCGCCGGCACTGCATCAGCGCCTGCGGATGCGACAGCACCCGGTTGACGTCGGAGAGCCGCACGCCCGGCCGCACCAGCACCCACTGCTCGACGGGCACCGTCACCTCGCCGACCTGTGCCAGCGTGCTCTCGTGCAGCCATAGATCCAGCGTCAGGACGACGGAGCCCTCAAGGGAGTTCTCCAGGGGACAGACCGCGCAGGCCACCTCGCCGCGGGCAGCGGCCGCGAAGAGGGACGGCAGGTCCGGGAAGGGCACCAGCGCTCCGACCTCGGGATGCAGGCTCGCCCAGCGGCGGGCCGCCGCGTGGCTGAAGCTGCCCTCGGGCCCCAGGTATCCGGCCCCCCGCCCGCCCGGCGTCCTCATCTCATCCCGCCGCATGGCCCATGCGCTCGCCGCCGGCCTCGCCGGCGCGCCCCGTCGGCCGGTGGCGATTGTACGCGTCGAGGCCGTAGCGCTCGGCCTCGAGCCGTCGGGCGAGGGCCTGCTCATCCTGAGACAGCGACCCCTGCTGCCACTGGACGCCCAACGTCTCGGCGAAGCCCGCGATGATCGCGGCACAGGCCTCGTCGAAGCCGACGTCACGGCCAGCCGCATCCGACAGGCCTGCCGCCCTCTCGCGCAGGATGAGCCTCAGGAAGCGCTCGCCCCGGCCTCCCGGCGCCAGCAGACGGGCCGTACGCTCGGGGTCGAAGCGCAGAGGGATGCTGCCGTGCTGAAGCACCGCCCCTGACGCTCGGCGTAGCTGCGCGCTGCCGACGATCTTGCGTCCCTCCCACTCCAGTTCGTAGCGGGAGGCCGCATCGAAGCAGGCGCCCGCCAGGGCCTCGCGCCCCCGGGGCGCCGGGCCGGCGGGAGGACGGGCCAGCTTGGCGTCGATCCCCAGCCGGCGCAGGCCGGCGACCAGTGCCTCGCTGATGCGGCGGTAGCCCTCCATGACGCTGCGCCCCCCGACGGGATGGTCAGGGGGCAGCACCACCGCATAGGTCACCTCGTCGTCGTGAAAGACCGCCCGCCCGCCCGTCGGCCGTCGCACCACGTCGACGCCCTCCTCCTGGCAGGCGCGCTCGTTGAGGCTCTGGTCCCACTCCTGGAAGTAGCCCAGCGAGACCGCCGGGGGAGCCCACCGGTACAGTCGCAGGGTGGGCGGTGCGAGGCCCGACTCCACCGCCCACAGCATCGCCTCGTCGACCGCCATGTTGCGGGCGGCCGGCGCGGGCGGATCCACCAGGAGACGCCAGCGCTCCAAGGCCGCCCGCTCACGCCCCTGGGCGATAGCAGACGACCGGGTTGCGGTTGGCCGTCACGTCGTCGAGTCGCCGCACCGGCGTCCGGTGGGGAGCGGTGCGGACCCGGTCGGGGTCGGTCTGGCACTCCTCGGCGATGATCCTCATCACCTCGGCGAACCGGTCCAGCGTCTGCTTGGTCTCGGTCTCGGGCGGCTCGATCATGAGGGCCTCCTCGACGACCAGCGGGAAGTAGACCGTCGGCGCGTGCATCCCGAAATCGAGGATCCGCTTCGCGATGTCGCCGGCCCGCACGCCGAGGCGCTTCTGCCGAACGGCCGACAGCACGAACTCGTGCTTGCAGTGGCGGTCGAAGGGGAGCTCGTACCACTGCGCCAGCAGCCGCATCAGGTAGTTGGCGTTGATGACGGCCGTCTCGCTGACCCTACGCAGCCCCTCCGGCCCCAGCGCCCGGATGTACGCGTAGGCTCGCACGAGCACCCCGAAGTTGCCGTAGAAGCTGCGCACCCTGCCGATGCTCTTGGGGCGGTCGTAGACCAGGACGAACCGGTCGCCCTCCCGCTCCACCAGCGGCACCGGCAGGTACGGCTCCAGATCCTTGCGCACCGCGATGGGGCCGGCCCCCGGGCCCCCGCCGCCGTGCGGGGTCGAGAAGGTCTTGTGCAGGTTGAAGTGGACGATGTCGAAGCCCATGTCGCCGGGTCGGGAGATGCCCAGGATCGCGTTGGCGTTGGCGCCGTCGTAGTAGAGCAGGCCCCCGGCGTCATGGACGATGCGAGCGATCTCCAGGATGTTCTCGTCGAAGAGCCCCAGCGTGTTGGGGTTGGTCAGCATCAGACCGGCGGTGGCCGGCCCGACCGCCCGCCGCAGGGCCTCGACGTCGACGCAACCGCGCTTGTCGCTGGGGACCTGCACCACCCGGTAGCCGCTCATGGTGACGCTGGCCGGGTTGGTGCCGTGGGCCGAGTCCGGCACGATGATCTCCCGGCGCTCCTCGTGCTCGCCGCGGTCGCGGTGGTACGCCTTGATGAGCAGCAACCCCGTCAGCTCGCCGTGGGCGCCGGCGGCCGGCTGCAGGGTGGCCCGGTCGAGCCCGGCGATCTCGCACAGGTAGCGCTCCAGGCGCCACATGAGTTCGAGGGCGCCCTGCACGGTCTCCTCGGGCTGGTAGGGGTGGAGACGGGCGAAGCCCGGCAGCTGGGCCACGTCCTCGTTGACCTTGGGGTTGTACTTCATCGTGCAGGAGCCCAGTGGGTAGAAGTCGACGTCGACCCCGTAGTTGCGCCGGGAGAGCTGGACGAAGTGACGCACGACCTCCACCTCGGAAAGCTCCGGCAGGGGCGCCGGCTCCTTTCGCAGGTGGCTCTCGGGGATCAACTCAGCCAGGGGCCGCTCCGGCACGTCCATCGGAGGGAGCTGGTAGGCGACCCGGCCGGGCGCGCCCCGCTCGAAGAGAAGGGGCTGATCCTGCTCCTCCGGTGCGGCCGCCGGCCGCATCCCATCTGCGACCCGCTGCTGCTCCATCGCTCTCGCTCCTCCGCTCAGACGAGCTGGTGCAACGCGGTCACCAGGCGATCGATCTCGTCCCGGGTGCGGGCCTCGGTCACGCACCACAAGACGGCCCGCTCGAGGTCGTCGTAGAAGCGGCCCAGGGGCAGCCCGCCGATGATGCCGTACTCCTGCCAGAGGCGGGTCAGCACCTCGGCCACGGCGCCGTCCATCTCCACCACGAACTCCTTGAAGAACGGGGCGTCCCACGCCGGCCGGATGCCCGGCACCTGGGTGAGGCGCTCGAAGGCGTAGTGCGACTTCTGGACGCAGAGCTCGCCGACCCGGCGGATGCCCTGGCGCCCGAGCATGGCCAGGTAGACCGTGGCGGCCAGGGCATTGAGGGCCTGGTTGGTGCAGATGTTGGAGGTGGCGCGCTCGCGGCGGATGTGCTGCTCACGGGTCTGCAGCGTCAGGACGAACCCGCGTCGGCCCTCCACATCCCGGGTGATGCCCACGATGCGCCCCGGCATGCGGCGGATCAACTCCTGCCGCGCCGCGAAGAAGCCCAGGTACGGCCCGCCGAAGCTGATGGCGTTGCCCAGACCCTGCCCTTCCCCCACCGCGATGTCGGCGCCGTACTCGCCCGGGGGCGCCAGGATCCCCAGCGAGATGGGATCGACCACGGCCACGAAGAGCGCCCCGTGCCGGTGGGCGATGGCGGCCGCGGACTGCATCTCCTCGATGGAGCCGAAGAAGTTGGGGTTTTGCATCACCACCGCCGCGGTGCTGTCGTCGACGGCCTGCGCCAGCGCGTCGAGGTCGGTGACGCCCATGCGCCACGGGACGGTGTCGAGAGCGATGTCCTGGTTGGCCAGGTAGGTGGCCATCACCTGGCGGTACTCAGGATGGACGGCGGCCGAGACCACGACCCGTCGCCGCCCGGTGTGGGCCGTGGCCATCAGGGCGGCCTCGGCGGCAGCCGACGCCCCGTCGTACATCGAGGCGTTGGCGACGTCCAGGCCGGTCAGCTGGCAGACCAGCGTCTGGTACTCGAAGATGGTCTGCAAGACCCCCTGGCTCACCTCGGCCTGGTAGGGGGTGTAGGCCGTGTAGAACTCGGAGCGCCCCAGGATGTGACGGACCACCGATGGGATCAGGTGGTCGTAGGCCCCGGCGCCCAGGAAGCAGGTGTAACGGTCCAGGTCCGCGTTGCGCGTCGCCAGCATGCGCATGTGGGCGATGAGCTCGGCCTCGCTCATGGGCGGCGGCAGGTCGAGGGGCCTGTTGAGACGGGCTTGAGGGGGGATGTCGGCAAAGAGCTCGGCGACGCTCTTGACGCCGATGCGGGCCAGCATGGCCTCCCGCTCGGCAGGGGTCATGGGCACGAAGTCCATGGCGTCACCCTCCGCTGCTGCCGGTCTCCCCGATGATGGCCCGGTAGTCGGCGGCGCTCAACAACAGGGCAAACTCGTCGGGGTTGCTGGCCTCGATGACGCACAGCCAGCCCTCGCCGTACGGGTCCTTGTTGATGAGCTCGGGCGAGTCTTGCAGCGCCTCGTTGACCTCGACCACGGTGCCCGAGACCGGAGCGTAGACGTCCGAGACGGCCTTGACCGACTCCACCACGGCCATCCGACCGTCGCGCTCCACCGTCGCGCCCACCTTGGGCAGCTCGACGTAGACGACGTCCCCGAGCTCCCGCTGCGCGTAGTCGGTGATCCCGACCCGTACCCGCCGCCCGTCGATGGCGGCCCATTCGTGCTCCTTGGTGTACTTGAGCGTCTCTGGATACACGACCTGGCCTCCTCACCCAGTGGCCTGATCGGGCCTCTTGCGGGTGCCGGTGCGGCTGCGGGTGCGGATGGGGACGAAGCTGCCCTTGACGATCCGGGCCGGCAGGCTGCGCCCCCGCACGTCGACGCCCAGCAGCCGACCCGGCTCTGCCGCGCCGGCCGCGACGTAACCCATCCCGATGCCTCGCTGGAGCGTCGGTGACAGCGTGCCACTGGTCACCGTGCCCAGCTTGCGACCCGACTCGGGGTCGAGCAGGGCGTAGCCCTCCCGGGGGACGCCTCGCTCCTCCAGGACGAAGCCCACCAGCCGGCGCAGCGGCCCTGCCTCACGCTGCTGCACCAGGGCATGGCGGCCGATGAAATCCTTCTTGTCGAAGTCGACCACCCAGGCCAGCCCTGCCTCCAGGGGGGTGGTCGTCTCGTCGATGTCATGACCGTAGAGGGGGTAGCGGGCCTCCAGGCGCAGGGTGTCGCGCGCCCCGAGCCCCACGGGTACCGCGCCCACGGACGCCCCCCGCTCCATCAGGGCATCCCAGAGGCGCTCGGCGTCGGTGGCCTGCACGAAGAGCTCGAAGCCGTCCTCGCCGGTATAACCCGTGCGGGAGACGGTGGCACGGATGCCGGCCACCTCGGCCTCGGCGAAGCGGAAGAAGCCCAGCGCGTCGAGATCGAGGCCCCGCGTGAGGGGCATGAGGAGCTCCTGTGCCCGGGGCCCCTGCACCGCGATGAGGGCCACATCGCCCGTGAGATCCGACAGGGTCGCCTGCCACCCCGCCAGGTGCTGCTCGACCCAGGCCCGATCCTTCTCCCGGCAGGCCGCGTTGACCACCAGCCGGAAGCGCTCGGGTCCCTCTCGGTAGACGACCAGGTCGTCGACGATGCCGCCGCCTGGCAGGCACATGACGGTGTAGCGGGCCTGCCCGACCGCCTGCGCGCCCACGTCGAACGTCACCAGCGCGTCGAGAGCAGGGGCGGCGTCGGGCCCTTCGACGACGAGATGGCCCATGTGCGACAGGTCGAAGAGCCCGGCCCGCTCACGGACGGCCCGGTGCTCCTCGACGATGCCGGTGTACTGGACGGGCATCCACCATCCCGCGAACTCGAACATCCGGGCCCCCGCTCGCTCGTGCACGTGCGAGAGGGGCGTCCGGGCGAGATGGGATGGCTGGCCGGGGCCTGTCGCGGACAAGGTACCTCGCCTCCATCCAAGACTTCCCGGCGGGCCTCCTTGACTCCTGCTGCCAGGGGCGCACCGCGGCCGCGCCCGCCGCATAGGATGCCCGCCGGAGAGACGAGGGGGCCTCGAGCATGCTTCGCCGGCTGATCCTGATGACCATCCCCCGCCTGATCTGGCGCAGGCGGGTCATCGTCTGGTGGGTGCCTCCCAACCGCTGAGGCTCGGGCTCACGCCCGGCCCGCGACGGTCGGCCGCCCCAGCCGCTCGCCGACGAGGCGGACGATCTCGTCGATGGTGTCGGCCACCGGGACATGGGCGGCGCGGAAGGCCTCCACCTTGGACTGCGGCGTGCCGAGCCGGCCCGAGATGATCGCGCCCGCGTGGCCCATGCGCTTGCCCGGCGGCGCCGTGCGCCCGGAGATGAAGGCGACGACCGGCTTGGTCATGTGCTCTCGTATGAAGGCAGCTGCCTCTTCCTCGTCGGTGCCGCCGATCTCTCCGATGAGCACGACGGCCTGCGTCGCGGGATCCTCTTCGAAGCGCGCGAGGACGTCGACGAAGCGCGTGCCGATGATGGGGTCGCCGCCCACCCCCACGCAGGTGGACTGCCCGATGCCGGCCTGGCTCAGCAGGTGGACCACCTCGTAGGTGAGCGTGCCGCTGCGCGAGACCAGGCCCACGGGCCCCGGCGTGAAGACCCGGCCCGGCAGGATGCCGACCAGGGCCTCACCCGGCGAGATGAGACCCGGGCAGTTGGGGCCGATGAGGCGCGTGCCCTTCTGGCGAGCGCGCGCCACGACCTGCAGCATGTCCTGGACCGGTATTCCCTCGGTTATAATCACCACCAACTCAAGCCCCGCCTCGATGGCCTCGAGGGCCGCGTCAGCGGCGAAGCCGGCCGGGACGAAGATGATCGAGGCGTTGGCCCCGGTCGCGGCGCGAGCCTCCCTCACGGTGTCGAAGACGGGCACGCCCTCGACCGTCGTGCCGCCCTTGCCTGGCGTCACCCCGCCGACGACCTGCGTGCCGTACTCCAGCATGCGGGCCGTGTGAAAGGCGCCTTCACGGCCCGTGATGCCCTGGACCAGGAGCCTGGTCCCCCGATCGACCAGTATGGCCATTGCGCGTCCGGCACCCCTCTCCAGGCCTCTGCCCTGCTCAGTTGGCGCGCGAGCGCGCCAGCTCCACGGCGCGCCGGGCGGCCTCCTCGAAGGTCGCCGCGCTGCTGACGCCCTGCACCCCGGCCTCGCTCAACAGCGCCCGCCCCTCTTGCTCCCGGGTGCCGGCCAGCCGCACCACGATGGGCACGGAGGCGCCTCCCAGCGCCGCGATGGCCTGCAACAGGCCCCGGGCCACCTCGTCGCAGCGCGTGATGCCGCCGAAGACGTTGACCAGCACGGCCTTGACGTCGGGATCCCCCAGCACCACCCGCAACGCCCGCTCGACGACCTCGGCGCGGGCGCCGCCCCCGATGTCGAGGAAGTTGGCCGGTCGGCCGCCCTCGCGCTGCACGGCGTCGAGGGTGGCCATGACGAGTCCGGCCCCGTTGCCGATGATACCGACGTCGCCCTCCAGCTTGACGTAGGCCAGGCCCTGTTCACGCGCCTGGCGCTCGAGAGGATGGTCGGCCTCCACCGATCGCATGGCCGCCAGGTCGGGGTGGCGGAAGAGCGCGTTGTCGTCGATCTCGATCTTGCCGTCCAGGGCTACCAGCCGGCCGTCAGCGGTCTGCGCGAGCGGGTTGATCTCGACGAGCTGGGCGTCGTAGCGCCCAAACAGCTCCCACAGCGCACGGACGAAGCGGGCGAACTCACGCGACAGCTCCGCCGGCGCGCCGCCCTGCTGCAACAGCCACCGGATGTGGAAGTCCCGCAGGCCCAGCAGCGGATCCACCCAGAGCTTCGCGATGCGCTCGGGGGTCTGCTCGGCCACCTCTTCGATGTCCATGCCGCCGGCCGTCGAGAAGATGAGGACCGGCGTCTGGCGTGCGCGGTCGACCGTCACACTCAGGTAGTACTCGCTCGCCACGCTCGACGCACGCTCCACGAGCACCTGGTGCACCACGTAGCCCCGTATGCGGGCGCCCAGGAGCGTCCGGGCCGCCTCCGCCGCCTGCTCCGGCGTGTCGGCCAGCTTGATGCCCCCCGCCTTGCCACGGCCCCCGATGGGGATCTGCACCTTGACAGCCACTCGGGCGCCGAGACGCGCGGCGACGGCCTGGGCAGCTTCGGGGCTGGAGACGACCTCGCCGTCGGGCACCGGCAGGCCCGCGTCCCGAAAGATGGCCTTGGACTGGGCTTCGGTCAGTCGCATGGTCAGCTCCCCCCCTGGTAGACCGGCGTCAGCCAGTGCCGCAGAGCCTCGACCCGGCCTTTGACGGTGTCGAAGTAGAGCGTCTGGATGCGCCGGGTGATGGGGCCTATCTCGCCCCGCCCGACGCGGCGATGGTCGATCTCGCCCACCGGGCTGACCTGCGCGCCGGTCCCCACCAGGAAGACCTCGTCGGCCACGTACAGCTCCGTGCGGTCGATGGGGCGCTCCTCCACCTCGATCCCCAGGAACTCGCGCGCGAGCTGGATGATGGTGGCGCGGGTGATGCCCTCGAGGATGTCCTCGTAGACCGGCGTCGTGATGAGCTTGCCGCGGCGGACCATAAACAGGTTTTCGGCGCTGCCCTCGGAGACGTGCCCATCGGCCGTCAGGAAGATGGCCTCGTCGTAGCCGTCCTCGGCGGCCTCCGACTTGGCCAGGGCCGCGTTGACGTATGAGCCGCAGATCTTGGCCCGCATGGGGATCATGGTGTCCGTGACGTGGCGCCACGAGGAGACACGGCAGCGAATGGGCCGGTCCACGTCGACGTATGCCCCGAAGGGGACCGCGAAGAGCGCGAAGTCGTGGGCCAGGTTGTGAAGCCGGACGCCTATCGCCATCTCGCTCTTGTAGAAGAGGGGGCGGATGTAGACGTCCTCGCGATCGCCGTTGCGGCGCAGGACCTCCAGCGTGATGGCCTCTAGATCGTCGACCGTTTGGCTGGGCTCGATGCGGAGGATCTTGCACGAGTCCAGCATCCGCTCGTAGTGCTCACGCATCCGGAAGACGTAGAGCTGCTGATGCTCCTCGTTCCAGTAGGCGCGGATCCCCTCGAAGCAGCCGGTGCCGTAGTTGAGGGCATGGGTCATGATGCTGACCCGGGCCTCCTCGAGGGGGACGACCTGCCCCTGGAAGTAGGCGTAGCGTCCCATCCGCTGTGGCGCCTCCCATCGCCGGCGGTCTCGTCCATGAGCCAAGATGCAAGTCGTGTTCACTTCCACAGCGGCTTTTCCTGCTGGGCCGCCGCCTGCGCGGTCAGCGCACGCTCGCCGACGTCGCCTCGGCCGATCCCACGCGCATCACCGCCGCAGCGGGCGGGTACGACGAGACGTTGACCCGCTGGCGCCCCACCGCAGGGCCATAGAGGGGCAGCTCCCGCCAGAGGGTGGCGACGTAGCCCGTGCGGCCTTCCTCCTCGAGGCGGCCCTCGCCGGGGGCGAGGCTCGGGTCGATCCGCCGCTCCACGGGTGCCGGCGTCGCCCGCTCCACCACGGTCCTCAGCTGCCAGGGCAGGGCGACGGCATCGGACGGCGCCCAGAGCCGCACGACGAGTTCGTCGCCGTCGGCCCTCGCGCTGATGGCGACGGGGTAGGGATGGGAGTTCTCGAGCTTGAGGTCGATGAGGCCCCAGGCCACGGCCGCGTCTCTTGCGAGCGGCACGTACCAGACGGGCCGGGAGTGGGGCGCCCGCACCCGGGCCTGCAGGCCCGACAGGAGAGCGGCGTTGTAAAGCGTGGTCGAGGTCTGGCAGACCCCGCCCCCGATGTCCAGGGTGAAGCGTCCGTTGACGAGGACCGGCGCCTCCTTGTACCCGCGCTCCCGCACGCGCGGGCCGACCACCTCGTTGAAGGAGAAGGTAGCGCCGGGGCGCAGCACCAGCCCGTCCAGGGCCTGGGCGGCCAGCGCGAGGTTGACCGCTCTCTCTTGCTCGAGCGGGTCGTAGCGGGTGACGTAGGCCCCCAGCAGACGGGGGGACTTGAGGGGCTCCAGCTCGGCCTCGGTCAGGGACGGGGCCACCGTCTCCCACGGCACCTCGACGGGGCGAAGGCCTCCCTGCTGGAGCGCGGCCCGCAGCTCGCGGGCAAGGCCGCCGCGGTCCACCCTCCGGCCCGGACGGCCCGGCACGATGACGGCGCGACCCGGTTCTTCGACCCGCACGCGGGGCTCGATAGAGGGCTCTCCGGCGAGCCCGTCCAGGCGCGCCGCCAGGCGCTCGAGAGCCTCAGGCTCCGGTCCCTCGACCCGCACCGCCGGCTCCGTCTCGGCGAGCAGCGACCGGCCCGCATCCGGTCCGGCGGCAGGGCGGGTCGTCACGAGCCGCAGCCCCAGGCTGTCGGCCGTCACCTCCAGCCTCACCGAGCCCGCCACCACCACGAGGGTCTCGCCCGCTGGCCGGGCCGCCGCCGTCGGCGGGCTCGTGGCGCAGGCCACCACCCAGGCCGCTGCGGCCAGCATGGCCACCAGGGCCCCGCGCTGGCGCCAGATCCAGTACAACAGGGCGGCCAGCCCCAGCATCCCGTAGGCCAGCCACCGGCTCGCCACCGGCCGGCCAGTGCTGTCCAAGGCGTCACGCTGGAGCCGGACCGACTGCTTGAGGTGATGGACCGCCTCGTCGTAGCGGCCCATGCGTCGCAGGGCGGCGGCCAGGTTGTTGTGGGCGGGGGCGTAGTCGGGGTCGATGGCGAGGGCGCGGCGGTAGGCGGCCTCCGCCTCCTCCAGGCGGCCCTCCTGGAGACGGACGTTGCCCAGGTTGCTCCACGGTGCCGGGTACGCCGGGTCGAGCTGGGCGGCTCGCTCGAAGGCCCGGGCCGCTTCGGCGAGGCGCCCCAGGCGCGCCAGGCAGATGCCCATCTTGTTGAAGACGGGGGCATGGTCGGGATGCCGCTGTGCCAGGGCCTCAAGGCGCTCGAGGGCCTCGTCGAGCCGCCCCTCGTCCATGAGGGCCTGAGCACCGGCGAGGGCCTTCTGCAGCACCAGCCCCGCCCGCTCGTCAGCCTCCGGCGACGGGCGGGGGTCCGACCGGGAGGAGGTTGTCATCGGTCGCCTCCACCACCTCGATGCTGGCCAGGCAGTCTTGCACCAGCGCGGAAACGTCGAGCCGCTGCTCCGCCTCCTCCACCTTGCTCAGCGTCGGGCGCGTGGCGGGATGGCGAGCGACGAAGAGCGTGCAGCAGTCCTCGTACGGCTCGATGGAGGTGGCGTAGGTCCCGATCCGGTTGGCCAGGTCGACGATCTCCGTCTTGTCCATGCCGACCAGCGGCCGCAGCACCAGGCGGCCCGCGGCAACCTCGACGACGGACATGCTCTGGATCGTCTGGCTGGCCACCTGTCCCAGGCTCTCCCCTGTCAGGAGGGCATCGTATGCGTCCCGCTCGGCGATGGCCGTCGCGATGCGCATCATCATACGCCGCATCAGGATGACCCCGTACTCGGGCGGGCAGTGCCGGTAGATGGCCTTTTGGACGTCCGTGAACCGGACCAGGTAGAGCCGCATGCCCCCCTGCCAGGAGGCGAGGATGCGCCCCAGGCGCACCACCTTCTGCAGAGCCTGCTCGGTGGTGAAGGGCATGGCGTGGAAGTGGACCCCGTCGACCCGGAGGCCCCGCTTCATGCCCAGCCAGGCGGCCACCGGGCTGTCGATGCCTCCCGAGATGAGCGCGAGGGCCCGACCGCTGACGCCGACGGGCAGCCCGCCCGGTCCCGGGCGTTCGTCGCCGTAGACGAAGGCGACCCGATCGCGCACCTCCACGTGGAGGGTCAGCTCCGGCCGGTGGACGTCGACCCGCAGCCGCGAGCCGAAGCGACGGAGCAGATGCGCCCCCAGGTGGTGGTTGAGCTGCATCGAGTCGAGAGCAAACGCCTTGTTGGAGCGCCGGGCGGCCACCTTGAAGGTCAGGGCGGGGTCCCCTTCGGAAGGCAGATGGCGATCGACCAGGGTCACCGCGGCGTCCTCGATGGCCGCCAGCTCCGCGGGAACCTCGAGGGCTGGCACCGCCCCGACCACTCCGAAGACGCGAGCGGCGACGCCGGCCGCTTGCTCGGCCACGGCCCAGGGGTCGCCCTTCTCGGTCGGGACATGGTCGGCGGCCAGCACCAGCCGTCCCCGGAGGTTTCGGATCCGGTAGGGACCCAGGTGCGCGGCCGCTCGCCGCAGGTTGTCGGCGAGGCGCTGCTCGAACCAGGCGCGATTGTCACCCTTCAGTCCGACCTCACCGTATCGCACCAGGACGACGGGAGCCCGAGTGCTCTCAGCCACGTCCTCGCCCCCGTCCCACGAACGCGCTCAGCTCCTCCACAACGGCCGCCGTCCGGCGGATGGCCTCGTCGACCTCGTCCTCGCGCGTCATCAGGCCGAGGCTGAAGCGGACCGCGCCGGCCGCCAGTTCCTCGGGCACCCCCATGGCTAGCAAGACGTGGCTCGTACGAGCCTTGTGTGAGGAGCAGGCGGAGCCTACCGATACCAGGACGCCGGCCTCCTGGTCGAGATGGCCGGCCAGCACCTCGGCTCGCAACCCCTCGAAGGCGACGCAGACGATGTGCGGCGCCCGGCGCTCGGGATCGGCGGGCCCCAGGAGCTGCACGCCGTGCCCGATGCCCAAGAGCCCGTCCAGGAGCCGCTGACTCAGGCGGCGCAGGCGCTGCGTGGTCTCGGGCAAGTCCCGCCGTGCGAGGGCGGCTGCCACCCCGAAGCCGACGATTCCCGGGATGTTTTCGGTGCCGCTGCGCAGCCCGCGCTCCTGGCCACCCCCGACGACGAGGGGGTCGAGCCGGGCCCGGGGTCCGACGTACAGAGCACCGACACCCTTGGGGCCGTGAAGCTTGTGGGCGCTTATCGTCGCCAGATCCACGCCCAGCGCCTCCACGTCGAGCGGCAGCCTCCCCGCTGCCTGCACCACGTCGCTGTGCACCAGCACCTCGGGACGGCGCCGGCGCACCAGGCGCGCCACCTCGCCGACCGGCTGGAGGGCCCCGGTCTCGTTGTTGACCAGCATGACGGAGACGAGGAAGGTGTCGTCCTCCACCGCCCTCGCCACCGCCTCGGCGTCCACGATCCCCTCACGGGACGGGGCGATCCGTGTGACCCGGTAGCCTTGCGACTGCAGCAGCGCTGCCGCCTCCATCACCGACGGGTGCTCGATGGCGCTGATGACGAGATGGCGCCCGCGGCGACCTGCGGCTCGGGCCGCCCCCAGCAAGGCGAGGTTGTTGGCCTCGGTCGCGGATCCGGTGAAGACGATCCGCTCCTCCGGCGCGCCGAGCAGCGCCGCGACCTGGCGCCGGGCCTCGTCGAGGGCCTCGCGGGCGCGGGCACCCAGCCGGTGGCGCGAGGAGGGGTTGCCGGCGGCCAGGGGGTCTTGAAGGACGGCCGTCATAGCCTGGACCACCTCGGGCCGTACCGGGGTCGTTGCGGCGTGGTCGAGGTAGATAAGGGGCGTGGTCGCGTCGGGCACCGGCATCATCACCTCGAAGGATCTGGGCGGGGAGACGAGGTCCCCCTTAGTATAGGCGCCGCCACGGCGCCCTTGCAAAGACCCAGTCGAGGGCCAACGCCACCAGCGCGGTCCAGCCCGCCAGAGGATAGAGCAGGTGGACGGCCTCTACGAAACCGTGCCGCGCGACAGGCAGGACCGACACGATGGCCAGCGCCGCCGATACCGGGCCGATCCGTCGCTCCGAGCGCGCCAGGCGCAGGGCCAGCCCTTCGAGGGGGGCGACCAGCGCGGACGCGGCCGCCACCGCGGTGGTATAGGCCGCCCCGGCGAGGAGGAGTGAGTGGAGGAGGCCTGCGGACGGGTGGAGACGCACCGCCGCCGTCATCAGCGGCATGGGTTGGGCGCTGCTACCTGCCAGGCCGACGGTCCACAAGCCGGCGCCAGCCACGAGCCCCACCAGGAGCCCACCCAGCGCACAAGCGCGGCGGGTCGCCGTCGCCTCGAGACGCAGTTCGCCCACCAGCCGCGCCACGGCGGCGCGGCCGAAGAGCGCGTTGCCGGCGGCGTAGACCAGCACGCCGCTCAGGCAGGGGCGCCACTGCAGCGCGCCGGGCACGAGCTCGGCAGCTGGCGCGTCGAGGAGGACGAGCGCGCTCCCGGCTGCCCAGGCGAGAGCCTCGAGCATCACCACGGCGGCGATGACGGGCCCGATGAGGCGGCTGAGGGGGGCGAGGCCCCGGCTGGCGGGCAAGGCGGCGCCGGCCCAGACGACCAGAGCGACCACGAGGAGAGAACCCGCCGGCCCTGCTGGCACCGCAGGGGCCAGGTGTCCCAGCGCCGCCAGGGTGGCCGCCAGCGTGGTCCAGGCGAGCACCAGGCTCGTCACACGGAGCACCGCAGGGGGGTCCGATCCCCTCCCGGCGGCTGCAAAGGGTGACGCCATCAGGCCGATCAGCAGCCCGACGCCGACGGCGGCCAAAGGCCCCCCTGCCCCGCAGTCGCCCAGGAAGAGGACGAGTTCGCGCCCGCTGGCGAAGCCTGCACCTACCACCGCGCTGAAGAGGGTCCAGGCCACCGCTCGCGCCGCGACGTCCCCTACAGGCCCAAGCACGTTTGGCACCACGGGTGTATACGTGGCGCCGCCCCGACATATAACGTGAACGTCAGCCTGGGCCGCCGTCTCGGCCCTTCTCACCAAGCTGCCACGGGGGCGGGGAGACTCGGAGTTGAAGTCGCGCGCCACTGGCAACCACGCGTCGGCGCTCCGAGAGGGCGTCGTCGAAGAGGGTCTCGTCGGTCGGGTCCATTACCGGGATCCACAAGCGGCGTGGCAACTGGCCGACTACCTGATTCAGGTACTGGAGGCCCATCCGGGCGCCTGGGAGCAGCCCGCGGTGGTCTGCATCGGCACGGACCGCTCCACGGGCGACGCGCTGGGCCCTTTGGTCGGATGGCAACTGGCTCGCATGGCCCCCCAGCTTAGGGTCTACGGCACGCTGGACGAGCCGGTACACGCCACCAACCTGTCAGAGACCCTGGCGCGCCTGGCGCGCGCGTCCCCCTCCTTCGTCCTGGCCATCGATGCCTGCCTGGGTCGCGCGGAGAACGTCGGCAGCCTCACCGTCCGTTCGGGTCCGTTGCGCCCGGGGACCGGCGTGCGCAAGAGCCTGCCGGAGGTGGGCCACGCCCACATCGTGGGCGTCGTCAACGTGGGTGGCTTCATGGAGTACCTGGTGCTGCAAAACACGCGGCTCGGCATCGTCTGGCAGATGGCCCAGGTCATCGCCGCCGGGGTCGTCCATGCCGCCAAGCAGGCCAGCGACCTGCTTCACATGCGAAGCCGCGCCTTTTCGTGAACGGCCGCCACGACGGCCCGCTCGTCGAGGCCTCGTGCCTCCAACACGGGAGCCTCGGTCCGGCGACGCAGGTCGCCGGTGATGTCCGCATCGATGCCGCTCAAGACGACCACAGCCACCTGGTCCAGCGGGGCGCTGTGCAGCGGCTGCACCTCGTACCCGGCCTGCTCCAGGGTGGAGCGCAGCCGCATCATCTCGTCGTCCAGAGCCACGATGGGGCGACGGGTTTGGGTCACGGGGGATTCCCTCCTCGCCCCTAGCTTTGGCCTACGTCGTCGACGTCATGCCTCGGCGGGGCGGCGGAAGGTGGCCAGCTCCTGGAGGAGGGAGACCACCACGGCGTCGTCGACGGGGCGGAAGTCATCGTACCAGTGACCGACCGCCTCCAGGTCGGATGGGGTCGTGAGCGCCACGACGCGGTCGCACTCGTCGAGGATGAGCCGGGCACTGGCGCGAGCGGCGACGGGGGCGGCGATCACCACCGGGCGGGCTCCCAGCTGACGGACGTAGCGCGCGGCCGCGATGGCAGTGTAGCCGGTGGCCAGTCCATCGTCGACGACGAGGGCCGGGCGCCCCTGGATGTCCGGCAGCTGCCCGTACAGGCGCTCTCGCTGCCGGGCCTGTTCGAGGGCCGTCGAGATCGCCCGCTCGAGCTCGTCCGGCTCGATGGCGAGGACCCGCACGGCTTCGTGGTTGATGACGACCGTGCCATCGGGCGCGACGGCCCCGACGGCCAGCTCGGGGTTGAGAGGGTGGGCGACCTTCTTGACCGAGACGGCGTGCAACGGCCAGGCAAGCCTCCGTGCCACCTCGGCCGCCACGACGATGCCGCCCCTCGGGATGCCCAGGACATAACCGGGCCCTGCTGCGCAGGAAGCCAGCAGGGCCCCCAGGCGCCGGCCTGCATCGGCCCGGTCCTTGAAGCGCAAGACCCGGTCACCTCGCTGTCAGGGCTCGGTGTGCTCCCCGGGATGCGCCTCCACTCTATGGTCACTCGGCCGCTTCGTCGCGTGGCTGGGGTGCGAAGTTGGGGTGCTCGACGGAGACCGGGGCCCTGCGGTCGGGCATGGTCATGGCGCACTTGCCGTCGAGACGACCCCCCTCGTTGACCACCAGGATGGGGGTCTCCACATCGCCGCGGATGCGTCCCGATGCGGCGAGCTCGAGCCGGGCCGTGGCGTGCACCTGTCCCTGTACCTCGCCCGCCACCAGGACCGAGGCCGCCTGCACATCGGCCACGATCACGCCGCTCTCTCCCACGATGAGGTCGCCGCTGGTCTGGATGCTGCCCTCGACGCGCCCGTCGACCCGCAGCGAGCCCGAGCCCTTGATATCCCCCTTGATCTCGGTCCCCTTACCCACGATGGTCTCCACCGCCGCAGGATCGGGGGGCCCCGCCGGGACCTGGATGTCACGTCGCGACCGGATCACCGGTGGTCTGCCTCCTTTGCTTGGATGTCTGCTCAGGGCAGGTAGTGGAGCGGGTTGACAGGGCGGCCGTTGACCCGCACCTCGTAGTGGAGGTGGGGGCCGGTGCTCAGCCCGGTCGAGCCCATGGCCCCGATGACCTGTCCCTTCGTGACCCGCTGCCCCACCTTGACCTGAATCCGAGAGAGGTGCGCGTACAGCGTCTGGCGCCCGTAGCCGTGGTCGATGATGATGGCCAGACCGTACCCGCTGCGGCGCCCGGCCGATATCACCCTACCATCGGCAGCTGCCCGGATGGGGGTCCCCACCATGCCGGCAATGTCGACTCCGTAGTGGTAGTCGGACTGGCCCGTGATGGGGTGCGTCCGGGGCCCGTATCCCGAACTCAGCCAACCCTCGGTCGGCCAGATGGAGGGCGTATGAGCCCGCATCCGCACGAATTCGAGGGTCCTCGACCGCAGACTCTGGAAGTGTTCGTCGTAGACCTGCACGCTCTCGTCCGCGTAGCGCAGGGCAGCCGCCACGATGGGGATCACCTCAGGCGCCGAAAGCGGACCGCCCTGCCCCGTCCGCCCATCGCTCTGGACCACCTGCCGTACGGGTGGCAGCGCGGGGGGCGGCACGGCGTCGGCACGAGCCAGCATCTCCCGCAACTCCGCGCTGGCAGCGGCCAGCCGTTGGAGCTCTTGTTGAATGCCGACGGCCTCGGCCATCAGCACCTCGAAGTTGCTCTGCTCATCGATGTAGGCACGTTCAAGCGTGGCGTAGCGGTCCAGCTGCAGGGCTAGCCGCCCGCTGAGGATGGCCTGCCGATGGAGAGCCGTGACGTAGGAGGTGGAAAGCCACAGGAGAGCGACCAAGAGAAAACCGACCGCCGCGCGGAGCGCGTCATAGGTCCGACGCCGCAGGCGCAAGGAGCGAACGACGCCGCCGTCGTGCGGAACGATGGCGATGGTGATGTAGGGCTCGTTGCGCTTCCTCGCCATCCAGGCGGGCAACCCCCGTTATCGGCCCCCACCCCGTGCGCCTGGGGTTCGACGGCATCACGGTCGACTCCTGCCAGGCCTCGAACGGGGCCGCAGGAGCTCGGATCCCGGGCTCCCGCCTGGGACTATGGGAGATGTTCCACGTGGAACACGGCCGACGTAGCCCTGCTCAACGCACCCCGCCTATCGCCACCCGCTCGTCGACCTGTCCCAGCAACTCGACGAGACGCACGAGTTCCTCTTCACCGTAAAACTCGATCTCGATCCGACCCTTGCGACGCCCCTCGCGAATCACGACTCGGGTGCCCAGCGCGCGCTCCAGCGCCGCTTCCACCTCGCTCCAGCGTCGGCCCACTTCATGCCGGGCCGCTGCCTTTCGGCGACTTCCCGCCGCCGCGCCGCTCGCCGCGTCCTCGAGTCCCTGCGCGAGCTGTCGCGCCAGCTCCTCCGTCTCCCGTACCGACAGCCCGGCCTCCAGCACCCGCTTCGCCAGCTCCACACGCGCCCGCCCGGGCGGTGCCGCCAGCAGGGCCTTGCCGTGGCCCGCGCTCAGCCGACCATCCCGCAACGCCTCCCGGATCTCGGGCTCCAGCTCCAGCAGCCGCAGCGTGTTGGCCACGGTGGGCCGCTTGCGGCCCACCGCCTGTGCCACGTCCTCCTGGCTGAGGCCGAACTCCTCCATCAGCCGGCGGTACGCCTCGGCCTCCTCCAGTGGATTGAGATCCTCCCGCTGCAGATTCTCGACCAGGGCCATCTGCAGCATCTCCCGATCCCCCACCGGCCGTATCACGGCGGGGACGGTCGTCAGGCCCGCCAGCTGGGCAGCCCGCCACCGGCGCTCGCCCACGACCAACTCGTAGCGCACCGGCTCCCGCCCGACGACCGGACGGACCACCACGGGCTCCAGTACCCCGTGGGCCCGGATGGACTCCGCCAGCTCCTGCAGTTCCTCGTCGTCGAACTGGCGGCGCGGCTGGTAGGGGTTGGGCGCCACCTCAGAGACGGCCACCTCGCGCAGCCGTTCGCCTTCAGGCCGGGGGGTGGCGCTTTCCGGTATCAGCGCCCTAAGCCCGCGCCCGAGCGCTTGACGGCTCATAGCGCATCACCTCCTCCGCCAGGGACCGATAGGCCTCGGCTCCTCGGCACTGAGGGTCGTACAGGACGATGGGCTTGCCGTAGCTCGGCGCCTCGGTGAGACGGACGTTACGGGGGATCAGGGTCTCGAAGACCCGCACGCGCCCCGCGAAGAAGGAGCGCACGTCATCTACCACTTGCTGCGAGAGATTGGTGCGCGAGTCGTACATCGTCAGCACCACCCCCGCGACGCCCAGGTCGGGGTTGAGGTGCTCCCGCACCATCTCCACGGTGCGCATGAGCTGGCTCAGCCCTTCCAGGGCGTAAAACTCGCACTGGATGGGCACCAGCACCTTGTGGGCCGCCGCCATCCCGTTGATGGTCAACAGCCCCAGCGACGGGGGCGAGTCGATGATGACGTAGTCGTAGCCGTCCTCGACGGGCTCCAGCCCCCGCTTCAGTCGAAACTCCCGGGAGAGCGCGCTCACCAGCTCGATCTCAGCGCCCGCCAGGTCGATGGTGGCCGGCGCCACCTCCAGCCCCGACACCTCCGTCGGTCGGATGATGGCCTCGATGGGCTGCTCCCCCATCAAGACGTGATAGATGCAGGCGGACAGCCCTCGCTTGTCGATCCCCACGCCCGTGGTGGCATTGCCCTGGGGGTCGACGTCCACCAGGAGCACCCGGTGCCCCGCCACCGCCAGGTACGCGGCGAGGTTGACCGCTGTCGTGCTCTTGCCGACCCCGCCCTTCTGATTGACCACCGCCAGGATCCGCGCCAATCTCGTCGTTCAACTCCTTCCACGCCGGTCGCGCCCGGACGACTTGGCCTTGGCCAGCTTGACGACGAAGGTCCACGCCGTGTCGTCCTCGTGTTCTTCAAGAGCTGCTTCGAGTCCAGCCTTGCGGGCCTGACGCACCACCTGCCGAAGCCCGTTGACGAAGATCCGGGCGTCCCCGTAGACGGCCCGCACACGTCGCCGCCGTTCCGGCCCCTTGAGCAGCCCTTCGACCAGCCGCTCGCTCTCTTCGGCACTGAGCTGGCGTTCCGCGATGATCTTGACCGCTTGCAGCTGCTGAGCAGGATCTTCCAGACGAAGGAGGCTTCGGCTCTGCCGCTCCCCGAGGCCCCGTTCGCGGATGATGGCCCGCACCTCCTCGGGCAGCCGCAGCAGGCGTAGCTTGTTGGCGATGGCCCCCTGACTGCACCCGAGGCGCCGCGCCAACTCCTCTTGCGTCAGACCGAACTCCTCCATCACGCGGCGGAAACCCTCCGCCTGCTCCAGGAAGTGGAGCTCGGCACGCTGCAGGTTTTCGATGAGGGCCCACTCGGCCGCGGTCCGGTCGTCGGCGTCCCGCACGATGGCGGGCACCTTGGTCAGCCCCGCCATCTGAGCCGCCCGCCAGCGCCGCTCGCCCGCCACCAGCTCATAGCCACCCTCGACCCGTCGCACGAGGATGGGCTGAAGCACCCCGTGCTCCTGGATCGACCGGGCCAGTTCCTCCAGCTCGGACTCGGGCAGGGTGCGCCGGGGCTGGTAACGCCCCGGCCGAATCTGGGCGGTCTCGATCCACTGGACCTCCACGCCGCCCTCGGCCGCCGGGATGGGCTTGGACGCGGCCGTTGCCTTGACCCTCAGCAACTCTCCCAGTTTCACGCGTCCGTCTGCGCCTCCTTGCCCGCCGACTATGAGCCGGGCTGGTTGGCCGCATTCTTCAAGGCCTGTCCGCCTTCCTCTCGCAAAAACCCGAGACGCGTCCTAGCTGGCCGGGACGACGCGGGAATGCTGCCGGCGTCGCCGCCACCTTGCGAGAGCAGACCACCACCCGCTCGATGGGTCCCGGCAGCTCCAGGCGGTGGGCCTCCGGCTCGGACAAGCCCAGCGCGGCCGCGATCCGCCGCCCGGCCTCCCATTCCTCTACGAACCGCGGCCCTTTCATCACCAGCACCATCCCGCCCTGCCTCAGCAGGGGCGCGCACAGCTCCAGGCTCAGCGCGAGGCTCCCCACCGCTCGGATGGTCGCGAAGTCAAACCTCTCCCGCCAGGTGGGATCCCGCCCCATCTGCTCGGCACGCTCACGCATCACCCGGACGTTGGCGAGCTCCAGCGCGCGTACCGCCTCCTCGAGGAAGAGGGCCTTTCGCAACACCGACTCTACCAGGGCCACCCGCAGCTGCGGCCGGAGAACGGCGATGACCAGGCCCGGAAAGCCCGCCCCGCTGCCCACGTCCACCACGGTCCCCCGGGCCTCGGGGCCGATCCACCGGCCCAGGGAGAGGGAGTCGAGGTGATGCTTGACCAGCACCTCGCGTCGGTCGCGTACGGCCGTCAGGTTGGTCTTGCGGTTGGCCTCCAGGAGCAGGGACGTTAGCTGGACTAACTTCTGCGCCACCTCTACAGTGATGTCGACACCGAGCGCCCCCGCCCCCTCGATCAGGGCCTCGATCTCTCCCTGCTCCACGTCCGTCCCTCCATGAAGAGGGGGCGGCCGTCGCCGGCCGCCCCCTCGACGCTCAGCCCTACGACGGCTCCGCTCGACGCGGTGTCGACCGACCTCGGGGTCGCTGCCCCTCGGGCGGCCGCTGCTCCTCCTTGGGGAAGATCACCACCCGCCGATTGGGCTCCTCGCCCTCGGATCGGGTCTCCACCGCCGGGTCGTCCTTGAGCGCGAGGTGGACGATCCGCCGCTCCGCGGCGGTCATCGGCTCCAGCGCCACCCGCCGCCGCTCCTGCCGCGCCCGCCGGGCGGCCTGCTGGGCGATCTGCCGCAGCGCCGCCTCTCGCCGGCGCCGGTAGTCGCCGGCATCCAGCACCAGCCTCAGCGGCCCGGCGCCCGGCCCCCGGTTGGCCACCACGTTGGCCAGGTACTGCAGGGCATTGAGGGTCTGGCCCCGGTGCCCGATCAGCAGTCCGGCCCGTTCGGAGACCACGTTGAGATGGTAGGCGCCCGGTCCCAACCGCCGCGTCTCGATGGCCCCGGGGATCCCCATCAGCCGGATCACTTCTCGCACGAAGGCACGCCCGCGCTCCAGCCGAGCGCGCTCGCCCTCCTCGTCGGAGGCGGCGCCCCGAGCAGGCTCCTCGGGCTCGGGATCGGCGCGACCGTCGAGATCCGGCTCCGGCTCCGTCCGGGGATGTTTGACCGTGACCCGCACCCGAGCCAGCCGCCCCCCGAGCCAGCTCAGCAGCCCCTTGTTGGCCTCCTCGAGGACCTCGACGATTACCTCGTCACGCTCGACGCCCAGCTCGTCGAGCGCGGCTTCCAGCGCCTCCTCCACGTTGCGTCCGGACTTGACGACGGAGCGAGGGGCACTCATGAAGCCCTGACGCCTCCTCTCGCCTCTACCAGCCGCTTCTGGAAGAACCAGTACTGGGCGTACGTGAACAGGCTGCTCACGGTCCAGTAGAGCGCCAGCCCCGTCGGAAAGCTGGCCGCGAAGACGGCGCTGACCAGCGACATGATCAGCATCGTCTGCCCTTGCCGGGGATCGGTGACCGACACCTTCATCGATACGTACTGGGACAAGCCCGTGAGGATGGGCCAGACGAGGTAGGGGTCCCGCACGCTCAGATCCCAAAACAGGAAGAGGCTCCCCTCGGGGAGCCGCCGTAACGCCAGGAAGAGCCCCCACAGGATGGGAAGCTGCACGAGCGCCGGCAGACAGCCGCTGAAAGGATTGATCTTATGCTCTCGGTAGAGCTCCATCATCCGGCGCTGCAGTTCCTGGGGGCGGTCCTTGTACTTTTTCTGCAGTTCCTGCAGCATGGGCTGGATGCGCTTCTGACCCTCGAGGGCCCGAAACTGCGCCACCCCCAGCGGCAACAGCACCAGCCGCACCAAGAGCGTCAGCCCGATGACCGCCAGCCCGTAGTTGCCGCTCACGCCCCGCAGTTGCTCCAGTAGCCACCACAGTCCATCGGCCAACTGATCCACGGTCGCCCCAACCGCCTCTCCGCGCGTAACCCCTCGAAGAGGGTCTCAAGGGACGGGATCGTACCCACCGGGGTGCCAGGGATGACACCGGGCGATCCGCCGGAGAGCGAGCCATGCCCCCTTGACGGCCCCGTGCCGCAACAGGGCCTCCTCGGCATAGGCAGAGCAACTGGGATAGAAGCGGCAGACAGGCGGCGTCCAGGGCGAGATCCACCGCCGGTAGACGCCAACCACGGCGGCCAGAGCCCTACCGAAGGGCCAACCGCCCCCGCTCATGCGGAGTCGACCCATGCGCCCGCCCGCTTCAGCGCAATCCGTAGCGCTTCCCTCAGCTCGCCGAAGTCCGCGTCCCGGCAACCCGGGCGCGCCGAAAGGACCACGTCCATCCCGCGCCGCACGCCCTCCAGCTCGAGCCGGAGCGCCTCCCGAAGGCGCCGGCGGACGCGGTTTCGAGTCACCGCCTTGCCAACCCGGCGGCCCACCGCGAACCCGACCCGTACGCCAGTGCACGGCCCCGGCGCTGCCCATGCGGTCACCAGGTGCGTGGCCCCACGTCGCCCCGACCGAAAGACTCGGTCGAAGTCGCGCCGCGCCACCAGGCGGTAGAGCCCTGGCCCCCACCGCCGGCCGCTCAGCTCACGGTCAAGCGGGCCCGGCCCTTGGCCCGCCGGCGCTTCAACACCTTCCGGCCGCCCGGCGTGGACATCCTCCGGAGAAAGCCGTGGACACGTCGGCGATGGCGGCGCTTGGGCTGGAACGTTCTTTTCATGCTCTTTCCAAACTCCTCCGAAATGCGCCGAAACCGGCCCGGATGGGGCCTGTGGCATGATGAGGCGCCGTCGGCGCCAAAAGCGGCAGGTTCGATTATAGCCTTGGGCTTTTCGGAACGTCAACGCCTGTCCGCCCGCCCCTTCGGCTTCGGGGACCCCTTGCCTGCCATCCCCCCTCCCCCTTAGACTCACCATTGCCCGGTCGAGCGGCCGGCTCTGCCTGTGCATTTTCCCATGGACAAGCTGTGGGCAGCCTGTGCGAAAAGCGCCGCCGTCCGGGCGGGGGATGGGGGACGGTCGTTGTGGTAGCCGCGCGGACCTTCACTTTTCACCGGGTGTGCGAGCCACCCGACCTTCTCTCCTCGCGCCCTCGGGCCTGCCCGCGCAGCGCCGTCGACATCCCCGGCGGTGAAAGCGACCTGTGGATAACCCGGGGATATTGTGGATATTGCCCCGTCGCGCGCCTTGCCACATCGACCTTTTCTCAGCTTTTCGCCCACCCCGGAAGGGGTGCCTAGAAAAGGTCGGGACGCCGCCATGGAGACATCCGTGCGCTCACAGTCGCTCATTCGCTTTCCATCGGCGGAGCCAAAGGACGCCGCGGGCGACGCGCGCCTGCTCTCCTTTACCCCCGCCGCACGGGTCGAGCCCACCGAGGCCCCGGCCTCTCTGAGCGTCCGGCTGGCCGTCTACCCGCCGGACGGCGGCTTGCCGGCCGTCTACGACGTCTGCGCCAACGAGACCGGGGCGTTGTTGGCGGAGGCCTGTCGGCGCAGCGCTCAATGGGTGAAGGACTCCGGCAGCCCTGTGCCCGTCGAGGCGGTGGTCGCGGTGGTCGAAAACCTGATCCACGCCCACTTCCAGCTGGCCACGGTCTCCATCGCGCCCGACGGCTCGGTGACCGTCTCGGACCAGGGACCGGGCATCCCCGACAAGCGGCGGGCCTTGCTCCCGGGTTTCACCACCGCGACGGCGCAGATGCGCCGCTACATCCGGGGGGTGGGCTCGGGGCTCACCATCGCGGCGACGCTGATGGAGCGCGTCGGCGGACAGCTGCGCATCGAAGACAACCTGGCCGGGGGTACCGTGGTCACCCTCTCGCCGCGGAGGGTGCCCTCCGCTCCCTCCGTTGCCTCGGCTCCCTCACCGCAGGGGTCCGCCAGCGTCACGCCCGCCTCCCCTTCCCATCGTGGCGTTGAAGCTCTCACCGCCCGGCAGCGGCGGTTGCTGCTGCTCGCCGCCGACCTGGGAGAGATAGGGCCCAGCGCGGCCTCCCAGCACCTCGGGATGAGCCTGACCACAGCCTTCCGGGAGCTGGTGGTCCTGGAGGGGCTGGGGCTGGTCGCACCCAACGGGGCCGGCAAGCGCCGCCTCACGCCCGACGGCGCGGCGGCGGTCGAGCAGTTGCTGAGCCAGGAGTCGCTGAGGCTTTCGCCTCGCGCGCTGGCCTGAGCGCGCATCACCATCGCTGGAGCGTGCCTGGCCCGGTCAGTGGCCTGGCCGCGTCGGCCCGGAGGGCCGACGGCCAATGACCTGGAGGGCAGAAGATGGGCTCGTTGTCAGACCTATGGCTTACCACGGTCTCGATCGTCGTCGAACGCGAGGGAGTCAGCCCCGGCTTCGACGCGTGGCTCAAGGGAGCCCGGCCCCTCGCCATGGACGGGCCGAGGCTCCTGGTCGAGGTACCGGATCCCTTCACCCGTGATTGGGTCCGCTCCCGCTACGGGAGCGCCCTCGATGCGACCCTCTCCTCGCTGACGGGCCGGCCCTGCTCCGTCGAGCTGGTCACCCCCGGAGAGGCACCCTCGGGGACTCCCGCCGCGAGTGCGCCCGTAGAGCAGTCACCGGCCTCCCGCGACGGGCTGCGACCGGCCGACGAGGAGCCCATGCCGACGGCGAGCGGCCTCAACCCCCGCTACACCTTCGACACCTTCGTGGTTGGCAACAGCAACCGTTTCGCCTACTCGGCCTGCCTCGGGGTCGTCGCCAACCCCGGTGGCCCCTACAATCCCCTCTTCCTCTATGGCGGGGTCGGGTTGGGCAAGACCCATCTCATGCAGGCCGTGGCACACGAACTGGCGCGCACCCGCCCTCGGATGAAGGTCCTGTACATCACCACCGAGGCCTTCACCAACGACCTGGTCGACTCGCTGCAGCGCCGCAGCATGCCCGAGTTCCGCAATCGCTACCGATCCCTCGACGTGCTGCTCCTCGACGACGTACACTTCGCCGCCGGCAAGGAGAGCACGCAGGAGGAGTTCTTCCACACCTTCAACACGCTCTACGAGGCGGGACGGCAGATCGTCCTCTCCAGCGACCGGCCCCCGTCGGAGATCCCCAAGCTCGAGGAGCGCCTGCGCTCACGCTTCGCCTGGGGCCTGCTGGCCGACATCCAGCCACCCGACTTCGAGACGCGCCTGGCCATCCTGCGCAAGCGCTGCGAGACCGACGGCCTGGAGATGCCCGACGACGTCTTGCGCTACATCGCCGAGGTGATCCGCTCCAACATCCGGGTGCTGGAGGGGGCCCTGCGCAAGGTAGCCACCGCCTCGAGGCTGGCGGGGACGGCCCCTACCGTCGACCTGGCCATCGAGGCCTTGCGGGACCTGGCCGAGCCGCAGCACCGTGCCATCACCATCGACCGTATCCAGAGCGTCGTCGCGGAGCACTTCGGGCTCACCACCACCCAGCTCAAGGGCAAGAGCCGGGCCAGGGAACTGGCACTCGCTCGACAGATCGCCATGTTCCTCTGCCGGGAGCTGACCCAGGCCTCCCTTCCCCACATCGGGGAGCAGTTTGGGGGGCGCGACCACTCCACGGTGCTCCACGCGGTGGAGAAGGTCCAGAGCCTGGCCCGCCGCGACCCGGCCATCGCCGATCTGCTGCGTCACCTACGTCAGCGGCTCACTCGCCCCTGATCGAGGCCATCGCGAAAATCGCGTGGATAGGGTGTGACCGGCCATCGAAATCCTGTGGAAAGATCGCCCCCCTTGTGCACAGGCACGGACCGTCTCGACAGGCGCCGTCGCGCCTTCCCCACCCTCTCCATGCGGCGCCGAGTGGTCCTTCCACAGCTCCCGAGCCCGCAGAGGGGCGTCCCACGGGGATCTCAGCCGTTGTCCACTCTTTGCACAGCCCTTACTTCGGCCTCTACTGTCTTGGCCATGGGGTCCTTGGTCCAAATGGTCCGACGAGATCGTCGTCTTTAGCAGACCATCCGGAGAGGAGCCATCGCGCCCATGATCGTCACCTGTGCCCGTGAGCGACTCGCCGCGGCCCTGGCCCTGGCCGAGCGGGCTGCCGCCATCGGCGAAAACCTGCCCGTCCTGGGGGGCGTACGGCTCCACGCTGCCGACGGACACCTCGAGCTGGCCGCCACCGACCTGGAGATGTCCGTCTTGGCGCGCGTCGAGGCCGCCGTCGAGGAGCCGGGGGAGCGGGTCGTGGATGCCCGGCTCTTCTCGGCCCTGGTGCGCCGGCTGGAAGGGGGAGACGTAGTCCTCCGGTCGGCCCCTGACGGGCAATCCCTCGAGGTGCGGGCCGGGGGTTCACGCTTCTCCCTGGTCTCCATGCCCGCCGACGAATTCCCGGAGTTGCCGCGGCTGGCCGACGGCTGGCGGGTGCAGTTGCCGGCGGGCAAGTTGGAGCGAGCCATCACGCAGTGTCGCTTCGCCAGCGCGGTCTCGGACCAGCGCCCGGTGCTGAGCGGCGTGCTCCTCGAGAGCGAAGAGGGTATGCTGCGGCTTGTCGCCACCGACAGCTCGAGGCTCGCCTACCGTGAGGTCCCCATCTCCGGCCTCACGCCTTTCGGCAACTCAGGGCTCTTCTCGCCTCGTGCCATCCTGCCGGCCCGGGCCCTGGAGGAGATGCGGCGGATGTGTGCGTCCGTGGAGCCCGACAGCGAGGTGATCCTCTCCCTGGGCGAGCGCCTGGCAGAGCTCGAGGTGCCCGCGGCTCGCCTCACGACTCGCCTCATCGAGGGCAACTTCCCGCCGTACCGGCAGGTCTTCCTGGATGACCTCCCGAGCCGGGTGCGCTTCCGGAGAGACTCCTTGCTGGATGCGGTACAGCGCGTCGCGCTCTTGAGCCGCCGTGGACCCGCCGTCGTGCAGATCTGCGTGGAGGACGGCCAGGTGCTCCTGCGCAGTGCGGTGGCCGACTCGGGCGAAGGAGAGGAGAGGGTCGACGCGCACGCAGAGGGGCCCCCGTTCGTCGTCGCCTACCAGGCCCGCTTCCTGGAGGAGTTCCTCAAGGCCTTCGACGAGGAGGAGGTAGAGCTGGAGCTGGGCGACCCTGCCCGCCAGGGCACCTTCCGGATCGCCGGGGATCCGGGTTACCGGTATATAGTGATGCCGTGGCGCACGGGCTAACCGGCGTCCCGGGGGAGGCGAAGGTCGCGTGGCAGCAGTCCCGGTCAGCATCCGGGTCGAGCCCATCGAGCTCCAGCAGTTCTTGAAGCTCAGCGGGGCCGCCCGCACGGGCGGAGAGGCCAAGACCCTGGTGGCCCGCGGCCTGGTCAAGGTCAACGGCCTGCGGGAGCTGCGGCGTTCACGCAAACTCTACCCGGGCGACGAGGTGGAAGTGGTGGGCCGGGGGCAGTTCGTCGTCATCGCGCGGCTGGGCTGAACCGTGAGGATCCTCTCGCTGCGGCTGGCGCAGTTTCGCAACTACGAGTCCGCCGAGCTGGAGCCGGATCCCCGCCTCAACCTCGTCGTCGGCCCCAACGCCCAGGGCAAGACCAACCTCCTCGAGGCCATCTGGGTGCTGGGAGGTGCCCGCTCCCCTCGAGCCAGCGACCCCCGGGCCATGATCCGCTTCGGCCATTCCCAGGCCGTGGTGGAGGCTCGGCTCTCGCTGGACGCCACAGGAGCCGAGCGCGATCTGCGACTCGACCTGCGGCCGGGCGGCCGCCTCTTCCGCCTCAACGGCAAGGCCGTCACGCGCCATGCCGACGTGCTCGGCACGCTGGCGGCGCTGTGGTTTTCACCCGACGAGGTGGACGTGGTGCGCGGCGGCCCCGCCCATCGTCGCCGCTTTCTCGATCTGACGCTGGCGCAGGCCGATCCCCTCTACCGGGCGGCCCTGCTGCGGTATGCTCAGGTCCTGCGCCAGCGAAACGGCCTGTTGCGTGTGGCCGCCAAGGGGGCCTCCACCTCGCCCGCCTTGCTGGCGACCTGGGACGAGGAGCTCGCGCAGAGCGGCGCGGAGCTGGTGGTCGGGCGGCTCGGGTTGCTGCACGCGCTGGCCCCCGGAGCCTCGGCCATCTACCAGCGGATGGCCGGCGATGGCGCCAGGTTGGAGGTGGCCTACCAGGCACGCTACGACATCGGCTCGGCGGAGTCGCCCGATGTCGCCGCCATCCGACAGGGGCTGCTACGACGCCTGCAGGCCCTGCGGGTCGCGGAGCGGGCGCGGGGCGTGACGCTGGCGGGGCCCCACCGTGACGATATGGTGGTGCGGGCCGGCGAGACCGACCTGCGTCACTACGGCTCCCGTGGCCAGCAGCGGATGGCGGCGGTGGCGCTGTTCGTGGCGGCGTGGCAATGGATGCGGGACCGCCTGGGAGAGGCGCCCGTGCTGCTGCTGGACGATGTCACCTCCGAACTCGACGAGGTACGCCGGCGCCGACTCCTGGAGGTCCTGCCCTGCGAGGCGCAGACCTTCATAACGGCCACGGAGCCGTCGTTGCTGCACGGTGCCGGGTCCTCACCCTGGGGCGCGGGCAGGACATGGAGGGTTTCGGCCGGTCGGCTGGAAGTTGTCTCGGGCCGCTGATCGGCGGTCGGCCATCGGAGGCCGGCCGGTGGCAAGAGGTCTTCGACGGAGGCGAGTGGCGTGTACGTCCACCTGGGAGACGACGTGGTGATCCGGGCTCGGGACGTGGTCGCCATCGTGGATCTGGCGGCCATGCAGCGGAGAGGTCTCGCCCTCGACAAGATCCTGGGGTCGGGGGACCACGCCGACGTCACCTGGGTGGGGGACGGGGTGGGCACCTCGCTGGTCGTGACGCCCGACCGCCTCTACGTCTCGCCCATCTCTCCGATGACGTTGCGTCGCCGGGCTGCCCTGCCCTGGTCGGGAGAGCGTGAGGGCGACGCCACGCCCCTGGTCGTCGGCCGGGGCCGCCGTCGTGCCGCACGGCGCCGGCGCCGGGGGGCCTGACGTAGACCCCCGGGGTATAATGACCCTGGACCCTGGCCGCTCGTGCTTCTATCGTGGAGGAGGCTTCCCTTGACGCCTTCGCGCGGTTCACCTCAGCGGGATAACTCTGTGACGCCTTACGGCGCTCAGCAGATCCAGGTGCTCGAGGGCCTGGAGGCGGTGCGCCGCCGCCCCGGCATGTACATCGGCAGCACCGACGAGCACGGTCTGCACCACCTCGTCTGGGAGGTGGTCGACAACAGCGTCGACGAGGCGATGAACGGCTTCTGCACCCAGATCGAGGTGCGGATGCATGCCGACGGCTCGCTGTCGGTGGACGACGACGGGCGGGGCATCCCCGTCGAGATCCATCCCCGGACCGGGCGGCCGGCGGTCGAGACGGTGCTGACCACGCTGCACGCGGGCGGCAAGTTTGGCGACGGCGGCTACAAGGTGAGCGGCGGGCTGCACGGCGTCGGCGTCTCCGTCGTCAACGCGCTGTCGGAGTGGCTGGAGGTGCAGGTCCGGATCAACGGGCAGGTCTACCGCCAGCGCTACCAGCGGGGCAAGCCGACGACCGAGCTCGAGGTGATCGGGACCACCGACCGCACCGGCACCCTGGTGCGCTTCAAGCCCGATCCCGAGATCTTCGAGACGACGGAGTTCGACTACGACACCATCCTGCAAAGGCTGCGCAACCTGGCCTTCTTAAACGCCGGGCTGGAGCTGCGTCTCATCGACGAGCGCACCGGCCGCAGCGAGACCCTTCGCTACGACGGCGGCATCGTCGAGTTCGTCCGGTACCTCAACCGCAACAAGGAGCCGTTGCACCCCAGCGTCATCTACGCGCGCCGGGAGGTCAACGGCGCCCAGATCGAGCTGGCCCTCCAGTACAACACGGGCTACCTGGAGACGGTCATCCCCTTCGCCAACAACATCCACACCACCGAGGGCGGCACCCACCTGGCCGGCTTCCGGGCGGCGCTCACCCGCACGCTCAACGACGCGGCGCGCAAGCTCGGCATGCTCAAGGACGGCCAGGAAAACCTGACCGGCGACGACGTGCGGGAGGGGCTCACCGCGGTCATCAGCGTCAAGCTGCAGGAGCCCCAGTTCGAAGGACAGACCAAGACCAAACTGGGCAACAGCGAGGTCAAGGGCTGGGTCGACTCCGTCGCCGGCGAGGCCATCGCGCTCTTCCTGGAGGAGCATCCTCAGGAGGCGCGCCGCATCCTCGACAAGTGCATCACGGCGGCCAAGGCCAGGGAGGCCGCCCGCAAGGCCCGGGAGCTGACCCGGCGCAAGAGCGCCCTGGAGAGCGGAGGGCTGCCGGGCAAGCTGGCCGACTGCATCATCACGGACCCCGAGCAATGCGAGCTCTTCCTGGTGGAGGGCGACTCGGCGGGCGGCACCGCCAAGCAGGGGCGAGACCGTCGGTTTCAGGCCATCATGCCCCTGCGGGGCAAGATCCTCAACGTCGAGAAGGCGGGCATGGAGAAGATCCTCTCCAACCTCGAGATCCGCGCCATGATCACGGCGCTGGGCACGGGAGTGGGCGAGGAGTTCGACATCTCCAAGAGCCGCTACGGGCGCATCATCCTGATGACGGATGCCGACGTCGACGGGGCCCACATCCGCACGCTGTTGCTCACCTTCTTCTACCGCTACGCCCGCGAGTTCATCGAGCAGGGGCGGGTCTACATCGCCCTGCCGCCGCTCTATCGCGTACGCAAGGGCAAGCAGGAGCGCTACTGCTACTCGGATGCGGAGTTGGAGCGGGTGCTCAAGGAGATGGGCTCGAGCGGCGTCGAGATCCAGCGCTACAAGGGTCTCGGCGAGATGAACGCCGAGCAGCTGTGGGAGACCACCATGAACCCCGAGACCCGCACCATCCTCAAGGTGACGTTGGAGGACGCGGTGGCCGCTGACGAGATCTTCACCATCCTGATGGGCGAGCAGGTGGAGCCGCGGCGGCAGTTCATCCAGCGGCATGCCCGGGAAGTCCGCAACCTGGACGTCTGACGCCCTGGCAAGACCGGCACGCCGGACGGAGGCTTGCTGAATGGCCGAGGAGCAGCGGATCGGCAAGGTCATCCCCATCGAGCTCGAGGACGAGATGCGGCGCTCTTACATCGACTACGCGATGAGCGTCATCGTGGACCGCGCCCTGCCGGACGTGCGCGACGGCCTCAAGCCGGTCCAGCGCCGCATCCTCTACGTGATGAACGAGCTCAACCTCCGCCCGGACCGCCCCCACAAGAAGTCGGCGGCCGTCGTGGGCGAGGTGATGGGCAAGTATCACCCCCACGGGGATGCGCCCATCTACGAGGCCATGGTGCGCATGGCCCAGGACTTCTCGTATCGCTACCCGCTGGTGGACGGCCACGGCAACTACGGCAGCATCGACGGCGATCCCCCGGCGGCCATGCGCTACACCGAGGCGCGCCTGTCTCCCATCGCCATGGAGATGCTGCGGGACATCGACAAGGAGACCGTCGACTTCGTCCCCAACTACGACGGCACTCAGAAGCAACCGGTGGTCCTGCCCGCCCGCATCCCCAATTTGCTCATCAACGGCGCCTCGGGCATCGCGGTCGGGATGGCGACCAACGTGCCGCCCCACAACCTGGGCGAGATCGTCGACGCCCTGGTGCTGCTCATCGACCGTCCCGACGCCAGCGACGAGGAGCTGCTCTCCGTCGTCAAGGGGCCCGACTTCCCCACCGGCGGCATCATCATGGGGACCCAGGGCATCCGCGACGCGTACCTGACGGGCCGGGGCCACATCAAGGTGCGGGCCCGCCTGTCGACCGAGCCCATGGGGGGTGGCCGGGTCCGCATCGTCGTGACCGAGCTGCCCTACATGGTCAACAAGGCCAGCCTCATCGCCAAGATCGCCGACCTCGTGCGGGAGCGGCGCATCGAGGGCATCACGGAGGTGCGCGACGAGTCGGACCGGGAGGGTCTGCGGATCGCCATCGAGCTGCGGCGCGACGCGCAGCCCCAGGTGATCATCAACCGGCTGCTCAAGCACACCCAGCTGGAGGACACCTACGGTGTCATCATGCTGGCCCTGGTCGACGGCACCCCCCAGGTGCTGACGTTGCGCCAGGCGCTGCGCCACTACCTGGACTTCCAGGTGGAGGTGGTGACGCGGCGCACCCGGTTTGACCTGGAGCGGGCCCGGGAGCGCCTGCACATCGTCGAGGGCCTGCGCATCGCGCTGGATCACATCGACGCCATCATCGAGCTGATCCGCTCCTCCAAGGACGAGGCCACGGCCCGGCGGGGGCTCATGGAGCGGTTCGGGCTGACGGAGCGCCAGGCCACGGCCATCCTCGAGATGCAGCTGCGCCGGCTGACGGGCCTGGAGCGGGAGAAGCTGGACCGGGAGCATGCCGAGCTGACCCAGACCATCGCCCGCCTCACCGCGATCCTGGGCGACGTGGGCGAGGTGTACCGCATCATCAAGGAGGAGCTCCTCGAGATCCGCCAGCGCTTCGCCGACCCCCGGCGCACCGAGATCCAGGAGGAGGTCTCCGAGGTCTCGGAGGACGACCTCGTGGCGCTGGAGGACGTCGTCATCACCCTGACCCACAACGGCTACATCAAGCGCCAGCCGACCTCGACCTATCGCAGCCAGCGCCGGGGCGGGCGTGGCATCTCGGCGATGGCGACGCGGGACGAGGACTTCGTCGAGCACCTCTTCATCGCCACCACCCACACCCGGGTGCTCTTGTTTACCGACATGGGTCGGATGTATCACCTTAAGGGACGGGAGATACCCGAGGCCTCCCGGGGCGCCCGGGGCACCTCCATCTACAACCTGCTGCCCATGTCGAGCGAGGAGTCGGTGGCGGCGGCCATCGCCGTCACCAGCTTCGACGAGGGGCGCTACCTCTTCATGGCGACCCGCAACGGCATCGTCAAGAAGACGCCGCTGTCGGAGTTCGCCACCAATCGCCAGGGCATCATCGCCTGCCACCTCGACCCCGACGACCGCCTGGTCGGGGTGCGCCTGACCGAGGGCGAGCACGAGATCCTGCTGGTGACCCGCGAGGGGCAAGCCGTGCGGTTCGCCGAGTCGGACGTGCGGCCCATGGGGCGGGCCAGCCGCGGCGTCATCGGCATCCGCCTGGAGCCGGGAGACAGGGTCGTAGCCATGGACGCGGCCCGTCAGGGGGCCGACGTCCTCATCGTCACCGAGCAGGGCTACGGCAAGCGCACGCCGGTAGAGGAGTACCGGTTGACGAAGCGGGGCAGCAAGGGCGTGCGGGCCATCGGTCAGAGCGAGCGCAACGGTCCCGTGGTCGGCATGCGCGTCGTCGAGGAAGACGACGAGGTCATGCTGATCTCGGTGCGGGGCGTCATGATCCGCCTTGGCGTCTCCGGCGTCTCCCGCCAGGGGCGGACGGCCCGGGGCGTGGTGCTGATGCGGCTCGACGAGGGCGACGCCGTGGCGGCGCTGGCCCAGATCGCCGGGACCCGCAACGGCGACGACGAGGAGTCCGACTGACCGTAGCGGCCCGGGGCCCGGGAGGCGGTCCCGGAGGTGAGCATGGACCATGGGGCTCGCACTGGAGCCGGCGGGGCCCAACCGCTACCGCCTGCCCCGCCAGGGGCCCATGCGGGTCGACGCCTACGTCTACCTCAACGAGACCTTGCGCCGCGACTTCGACGAGCCCGTCGCCCTGCAGCAGCTGGCCGACGCGGCCTCGCTGCCGGGTGTCGTGCACCGGGTCGTGGGGATGCCCGACATCCATCAGGGCTTTGGCCTGCCCATCGGCGGGGTGGTGGCCACCGACGCCCGCACCGGCGTCGTCTCGGCGGGGGCCGTCGGCTACGACATCAACTGCGGCGTGCGACTGATACGGTCGGATCTGACCCGCTCCGAGCTATCCCGTGAGCGCCTGCGGCGGCTCATGGAGGCGGTGGAGGAGCGGATCCCGGCCGGCGTGGGCAAGCGCTCCCGCCACCGGGAGCTGACGTCCCGCCTGCCCGAGATCCTGGTCGGCGGCGCGGCCCGGCTGGTGGAGCTGGGCTACGGCGTGCCGGAGGACCTGGAGGCCACCGAGGAGTACGGGCGGGTGGCCGGGGCCGACCCCGATGCCGTCAGCCGCGAGGCCCTCGAGCGGGCGGACCAGCTGGCCACGGTGGGCGGCGGCAACCACTTCATCGAGATCGGCTACGTGGAGCGGGTACTGGACGCCCGATTGGCCGAGGCCTTCGGCCTCTTCGAGGGCCAGGTGACGGTGCTGGTGCACTCGGGCAGCCGGGGCTTGGGGCATCAGATCTGCGCCGACTACGCCGGCGCCATGGCCCAGGCCGCCTCCCGGCACGGGATCGAGCTGCCCTCGAAGGGGTTGGCCGCCGCCCCCATCGACTCGGCTCTGGGGCGGCGGTACCTGGGCGCCATGCACTGCGCCATCAACTTCGCGTTCGCCAATCGCCAGCTCATGACCCACGACATCCGGGGGGCCTTCGCCGAGGTACTCGGCCGGTCGTGGGAGGCGCTGGGCATGCGGCTGGTCTACGACGTGGCTCACAACATCGCCAAGTTCGAAGAGCACTTCGGCCGGCGCCTGCTCGTGCACCGAAAGGGGGCCACCCGCGCCCTGCCAGCCGGCCATCCCGTCAACCCGCGGCGCTACATGGCCACCGGGCATCCCGTACTGATCCCCGGCAGCATGGGCACGGCCTCGTACGTCGCGGTGGGGTTGCCGGGCATCGAGGAGACCTTCACCTCTGCCAACCATGGCGCAGGGCGCGTCCTGTCGCGGGCCGAGGCCCGCCGGCAATTCAGCCGGGAAAAGGTGCAGGCCAGCCTGGGCGAGGTGCTCTACAACGTGGCCGACGTGCGTGCCATCGCCGACGAGGCTCCCGACGCCTACAAGGATATCGACGCGGTGGTCGACACGCTGGCGGAGATCGGCCTCACCCGCAAGGTGGCCAGGTTGCGGCCGCTGGCGGTCATCAAGGGCGAGGGTGACTGACGTCGGGCGTGGAGAGGAGCGACGGGGCATGGACCAGTCGGTGCAGCCCGGGATTCCCCGGGAAATATCCGAGGCCATCAAAAACCTTGCCACGCATTTGTCGAGCCTCCCCGAGGTGGAGCAACTGAGGCAGGCCAGGGAGGAGATCGGGCGGCACGAGGCGGCTCGCATCATGCTGCGGGACCTGCGCCGTCGGGAGCGGCGGCTGGCGGAGAAGAGCCGCCGGGGGGAGACGCCCACGCCCCAAGAACTGGAGGAGCTGGAGAAGGTCGCCGAGGTGGTGACCTATAACCCCTATGTCCGGGCCCTGTTGCAGGCCGAGATGGCCTACAGCGCCCTGATGGCAGCGGTCGTGCGCGCCATCGAGGAGGCGCTGCAGCTGCCCGCCCTTCCCGACGACGAGGCGGCGGACGACGCCCCGGCCACGTCGTCGGGAGCCGAGCCGGGCACGCCGGAGGGGCCGGGCGGCGCCCGCCCGGGCGGGAATGTGACGGTGGCGCGGCCCAAGCTATGGGTGCCCGGGCAACCGTGAGGGGAAGAGGCGAGTGATGGACGGCAAGGCTCCCCGGGTCTTCATCGACCAGATCGGGCGCTACGTCGGCCAGGAGGTACAGGTCTGGGGATGGGTCTACAACAGCCGCTCCAGCGGGCGGCTGGTCTTCGTGCTGGTGAGGGACGGCACCGGCATCCTGCAGTCGGTGGTCTCCCAGCGCGACGTACCCGAGGAGGTATGGACGGCGGCCACGTCGCTCACTCAGGAGTCCTCCGTCAAGGTGGCGGGCGTGGTGAGGGCCGATGCCCGGGCACCGGGCGGCTACGAATTGGCCGTGACGGGCATCGAGGTCGTGCAGATCGCGCGGGACTATCCCATCACCCCCAAGGAGCACGGCGTCGACTTCCTGATGGACCACCGCCACCTGTGGCTGCGGAGCCGACGGCAGCATGCCATCTTGCGCATCCGCAGCACCCTGGTGAGCGCGGTGCGGGAGTTCTTCGACTCGCGGGGCTTCGTGCTGGTCGACGCCCCCATCCTGACGCCCGCCTCGGTGGAGGGGACCACGACTCTCTTCAGCACCGACTACTTCGGCACCCCGGCCTTCCTGAGCCAGAGCGGGCAGCTCTACATGGAGGCGGCCGCGATGGCCTTCGGCCGGGTCTACTGCTTCGGCCCGACCTTCCGCGCCGAGAAGTCCAAGACACGGCGACACCTGATGGAATTCTGGATGGTGGAGCCCGAGGTGGCCTACGCGGAGCTCGACGACATCGTGCGCCTGGCGGAAGAGCTGGTGAGCTTCGTCGTCGAGCGCGTGCTGGAGCGGCACCGCCCGGAGCTGGCCCTGCTGGAGCGCGACACGGCGCCGCTGGAGCGGGTCAAGCCGCCGTTCGCTCGCATCACGTACGACCAGGCCATCGAGATCCTGCGGCGAGAGGGCGCGGCGGTGGAGTGGGGCGCGGACTTCGGGGGCGACGAGGAGACGATCCTGGCCCGGGCCTTCGATCGGCCCGTCTTCATCACCCACTACCCGGCGCACATCAAGGCCTTCTACATGAAGCCCGATCCCCAGCGCCCCGAGGTGGTGCTGGGGGCCGACCTGCTCGCGCCCGAGGGCTACGGCGAGATCATCGGGGGCGGCCAGCGCATCGACGACCTGGACCTGCTGCTGCGGCGCATCGAAGAGCACAAGCTGCCCCGAGAGGCCTACGAGTGGTACATCGACCTGCGGCGGTACGGCTCGGTGCCGCACTCCGGGTTTGGCATGGGCATCGAGCGGGTGCTGGCCTGGATCTGCGGGCTCCCCCACGTGCGGGAGACCATCCCGTTCCCCCGCATGCTGTACCGGCTGTATCCGTGACCGGCGGCTACCGGCCCACCCTGCCCTGCCCCATTGCCGCCACGGACGGGTCGGTGCCCACCCGGGCGGCAAGGGCCGGGTCGAGCAAATCCGCCCTAGCGCTGCCAGACCGAGTAGAGGATGAGCAGCACCGCCACGGCCAGGGTGGCCATGCGGACCGGTGAGAGCCGGCCCGCTTCGGCCAGGCCGACCAAGCCGAGGGCGGTCACCGTGGCGAGCACCAGCGGCCCGACCAGGCCCAGCAGGCCGTTGATCCGCAGGGCGTCGGCCACACGACCCGAGCGCACCATCAGGATGGCGGCGGTGATCTCCAGCGTGGCCGACAACAGGCGCAGCAGTGCCATTGCCGAGACGACGCGCTCCTCGGGCATCCCGGCCCTCCCGTGCTCCTCAAACTGGCATCCTGCATAGGGCTATGCCAGGCCCCACGGGGGCCATGCCGGCCCCCAGTTGACCCGGGGGCCCGTCGAAGCTTGTGCGGGGGCTCTCATGACGGCCTCCGTGCCGCACGGGCCTTGGCATCCAGTGGAAGGGGAACGGGAGATGACTCGGCGTCGCGGGCAGATCGTGCTCTACGACGGAGGCGTCCTCGTACTGCTGCTGTTGGTGGCCCTGGTGGGCCTGGTGGGCTGGGGCCTCCAGCGTCGGGAGACGGCTCCCGAGCGCTCCGTGGTGATCGTGACGCCGGACCCGCGCCCGCCCGGCCTGGCCCGCATCCCGCCGGGCCAGCTCAAGAAGCGCAGCTACGTGCGGGTCGTCACCATGACGCCGTCCGTCGCGTCCCGCCACAAGGTGCGCTATCACCAGGGGGTGCTGGTGACCGAGATCGTGGTCGCCGGCGACAGCCCCGGCGTGACGGTGCTGCTGCAGCCCCTGGACATCATCGTGGCGGTGGAGGGCGACCCGGTCACCAACGACGCCCAGCTCCGGGCACGCCTGGCCCGCCACCGCGGCGACGCCTGGGTCAAGCTGACGGTGGTGCGGGCCGACCGCGTGGTGACGCTGATGGCGCCCGTCGAGGTCTTCGAGCTGGAGGCCTAAGAGCAGAGCTGTCGGCCCGGCTCAGCGCACCACGACCTGGTGGTAGACCTTCTTGCCCTTGCGCAGCAGGAGGCGCCCGTCCCGGAAGTCCTGCAGGGTGACCGTGTAGGTGGGCTCGCCGACCCGCACCTCGTTGAGGTAGACCCCGCCCTGGAGCACCAGGCGCCGCCCCTCGCTCTTGGAGGGCGCCAGTCCGGTCTCGACCAGCAGATCCAGCAGGGCGATGCCTGCCTCGGCCTCGGCGCGGCGCAGCTCGGTGGTGGGCGCCCCCTCGACGGCCCGAGCCTGCCCGCCTTCGGACTCGAACAGCGCCTCGGCCGCCTCCTGTGCCTGACGGGCCGCCTCCTCCCCGTGCACCAGGCGGGTCACCTCGAAGGCGAGCACCTTCTTGGCCTCGTTGATGGCGGCGCCCGTCAGCTCACCGAGCCGGCGCACCTCGTCCATGGGCAGCAGGGTATAGACCGCCAGGAAGTTGGCCACGTCGGCGTCGTCCACGCTGCGCCAGAACTGGAAGAAGTCATAGGGGCTGGTCTTGGCGGGATCCAACCAGACGGCGCCCGCCTCCGTCTTGCCCATCTTGCGGCCGCTGGCCGTCACCGCCAGCGGGCATGTCAGGCCGTAGGCCTGGCCCCTCTCCAGCCGGCGGATCAGGTCGATCCCGGCGAGGATGTTGGACCACTGGTCGTCGCCGCCGACCTGCAGCCGACAGCCGTAGCGCCGGTAGAGCGTCAGGTAGTCGTAGGCCTGCAGGAGCATGTAGTTGAACTCGAGGAACGACAGCCCGCGCTCCATGCGGGTGCGGAAGGCCTCGGCCGTCAGCATCTGGTTGACGGAGAACTGGGAGCCCACCTCCCGCAGGAAGGACAGGTAGTTGAGCGGCAGCAGCCACTCGGCGTTATCTACCATCAGGGCACGGCCCTCGGAGAAGTCGAGGAAGCGAGCCAGCTGCACCTTGAAGCGAGCCGCGTGCGCCTCGATGACCGACCGGTCCAGGATGGGACGGGCCTCGGTCTTGCCGGTCGGATCCCCCACCATCGCGGTGCCCCCGCCGACCACGGCGATGGGCCGGTGCCCGAACCGCTGCAGGTGCATGAGGAGCAGGATGGGACGCAGGTGCCCCACGTGGAGGCTGTCGGCCGTGGGATCGAAGCCGCAGTAGACGGTGACGGGCTCGCGGTCGAGGAGCTCCTGGAGTGCCTCTTCGTGCGTCACCTGGGCCACCAGGCCCCGCTCTCGCAGGAAGCGCAGCACACCCGGTGTCGGCATGGGTCGCGACGACCTCCCCATCATTAGCCGACGCGTATCACGGCGGCGAAAGGATGTCAAGGCGCGGGCGGCGTATGCCCTGCGGCGTGGACGACATCGTACGCCAGCGTGCTGTGCAGGCGGGCTTCGATCCCGACCGGCTGCAGGTGGCCCTGGAGCGGGTGGCCGAGGCGGCGGCCGACGGACGCATCCCCGGCGCGGTCGTGGTGGTGGGCCGGGGCCAGGGAGAGCCCGTGGGGCCCGTCGCGGTGGGCGCCATGGCGCTGCTGCCGCAGCAGGAGCCCATGAGGGCCGACGCCCTCTTCGACATGGCCTCCATCACCAAGGTGATGGCCACTGCCGTCGTCGCCATGCGTCTGGTGGAGGAGGGCCGCATGAGCCTGGGCGCCCCGGTGAGCCGCTACCTGCCCGAGTTCGCCGCGGGTGACGAGGCTCGGAGCCGGGTGCGCATCCTGCACCTCTTGACCCACACGTCGGGGCTTCCGGCATGGCATGCGCTCTACGAGGGGTGTGGTGGGCCCGAGGGGTGCCGGCCCCTGATGGAGCGGCGCCTGTTGAGCCTGCCCCTCGAGGCGCCGCCGGGCCAGCGGGTCACTTACAGCTGCATGGGCTTCATCCTGCTGGGGCTCGTGATGGAGCGCATCACAGGGCAAGGCCTGGACCAGCTGGCCGCCCGGTGGATCTACGAGCCCCTGGGCATGACCTCGACGACCTATCGGCCCGACCCGGCGCTGCGCGATCGCTGCGCGCCCACCGAGTACTGCCCGATCCGGCGTCGGATCGTGCGGGGAGAGGTGCACGACGAAAACGCCTACTTCTTCGGCGGGGTGTCGGGCAACGCGGGGCTCTTCTCCACTGCGCTCGACACCGCCCGGTTCGCGCAGATGATGCTGGGGCGCGGCCGCCGCGAGGGGGTGCGGGTGCTGAGCGAGGCCGCCGTCGAGGCCATGACCCGGGACTACACCTCTCGCGTCGGTGACGCCAGAGGCCTGGGCTGGGCCCTGCGGGGCGACAATCCCGACTCGTCCGCGGGCGACCTGCTGTCGCCTCGCGCTTACGGGCACACCGGCTTCACCGGCACATCCCTCTGGATCGACCCCGACCGGGACCTCTACTGCGTGCTCCTCACCAACCGGGTGCACCCGACCCGGCAAAACGAGGCCATCCTGCAGTTGCGCCCCGTCTTCCACAACGCCGTGGCCGCCGCGCTGATCTGAGCCGGGCCCCTCTCTCCTACCACTGCGACCGAAGGGCCTGACGGCCTGACAAGTACCGCTCCGCGGCCATGGCCGCCAGCGCGCCGTCGGCGGCGGCCAGCACGGCCTGGCGCACCCGCCGGCAGAGCACGTCGCCAGCGGCGAAGACCCCCGGCACCGAGGTCTGCATCTGCTCGTCGACCCGCACGCAACCCGACGGGTCCGTGCTGACGGCCCCGTGCAGGTAGTCGATGGCCGGGCGGTTGCCCTGCAGGTAGACGAAGACGCCGCCCACCGGTAGCACCCACTCTTGCCCGCCGCTGCGGGGCCGCAGGCGGATGCCCTCGACCCGGCCGTTGCCGAAGATCGCGGTCACCCGGTGATCCGGAATGACCCGCACCGGCTCCATCGACTGCAGCCGGGCCACCAGTTCGGGGTCGGCCTTGAAGCGGCCGGTCGGGAGCACCACATGCACGGTGGAGGCGAACCGTGCCAGGTGCAGCGCCTCCTCCACGGCCTCGTCGTTGTCGCCGATGACGGCCACCTCCTGACCATGGAAGAAGGCGGCGTCGCAGATGGCGCAGTAGCTGACCCCGCGCCCTACGAACGCCTCCTCTCCCGGCAGGGTCTGCTTGCGAGCCATCGCGCCGGTGGCCACGATGACCGCCCGGCCGCGATGGATGCCCGTGGAGGCGATGACCTCCTTGGGGTCGACGGTCACGTCCGACGACAGCACCTGAGCGGTGACGATCTCGGCCCCGAACTGGCGCGCCTGGTCCCGCAGCCGCTCCAGCAGCTCGAGCCCGCTTATGGCGCCGGGGATGCCGGGGTAATTCTCGATGCGCTCGGTCATGCCGAGGGCGCTGGCCCGCGGGCTCTTGTCGAGCACCAGGGTGCGCAGGCCCGACCGCCCCGCGTAGAGGGCGGCGCTGAGGCCCGCCGGCCCGCCGCCGATGACGATGACGTCGTAGACCTCGGCGACGTCGGGCTCCGCCGTCGCCTGCAGGTCGATGGTCCACCCCATGAGTGCACGGCCCTCCTCGTGGTGGAGAAGGAAGTCATCTGGTTAGCACGATACCCTAGGGGGTAGGGTATGTCAACGAGGCAACGAAGCTCGAGCCGCCGCCCGCGAGACGGCTTGGGACGGCCCGACACGGGAGCGGCGTGACAAATGTCCTCACGGCAGGGGCCAGATGTCCCATCAGGCCAGGGACGGGTGACCCTGTAGGGGTCGGGTCCGCACCTGATAAGGTAACAATGCACCGTTTGTATAGGTCGAAGACGGGCGGCCTCCCCGGTTGGCGTCCCCCGGGTCTACCCCGCAGCCGTCCCCCGAAGCGCCGATCGCGAAGCGGGCTGCCCGTCACGACCCGGTTGGACGACGCCCGCTTTCGACTCCTCTCCCCTCGCCCCTGGTGAGCCTCGACTCTTCAGCCCTTGAGGGCGCCCACCGTGACCCCTTGCAGGAAGTAACGCTGGAAGGCCAGGAAGACCACCAGCATCGGCACGGCCGCGTAGGTCGCCGCGGCCATCAGCAGATTGAAGGCCAGCGGCACCTCCTCCTGCACCAGCGCCAGCCCCACCGACAGCGTGCGCATGGATGCGCGATTGGTGATCACCAGGGGCCACAAGAAGTCGTTCCACTGCTCCACGAAGGTGAAGATGGCCAGCACGGCCATACCCGGCTTGGCCAGCGGCATCACGACCCGATGGAAGATCCCGAACTCGCTGCAGCCGTCGATGCGTGCCGCGTCCAGGATCTCCGAGGGCAGCGTCTGCAGGAACTGCTTCATGAGGAAGGTGCCGAAGGGGGCGGCCACGGCCGGGAAGATCAGGCCCTGGTACGTATCCTGCAGCCCCATCCGGGTCGCCAGGATGTACAGGGGGATCAGCGTCACCTGCCCGGGCACCATCATGGAGCCCACGTAGAGCCAGAAGAGGAGGTTTCGTCCCAGAAAGCGCTTCTTGGCGAAGGTGTAGCCGGCCAGGGTGGAGACCAACACCACGGACACCGTCACGCTGCCGGCCACCACCAGGCTGTTGACGCTCCACCGGCCCACATGGGGCCGCTGGAAGAAGAGCCGGAAGTTGTCGAGGGTCGGCTGCGACGGCCAGATCTCGGGCGGGAAGCGCAGGGACAGCTGCGGTGTCTGGATGGCCGTGACCACCATCCAGTACAGGGGGATGACGGCCAGAGCCGCGAGGACGCTCACGGCCGCCACCGCCACCACCCGCCCGCCCGAGATGCGCAGCGCCCGCCCCCTACGAGCCGGCAGGCGCAAGGCCGGATGGGCGCCGCTCATGGGGCGCATGGAGGTGCCTCTCCCGTCACCATGCTGATCGCCTCCTGCGGCGGCAGGCGGGCGCCGGTCAGTACTCGACGTCCGTCGCCAGCCACCGGAACTGCACGAGGGCCACGGCGAAGACGATGGCGAACAGCACCATCGCCATGGCCGAGGCCGTCCCGAACTCGTAGTAGGTGAAGGCCGTCTCGTAGATCAGGTAGCCGATGGTGATGGTGGAGAACTGGGGCCCTCCCCGGGTCATCAGGTAGACGTTGGTGAAGACCTGGAAGGAGGAGATGGTGCCCATCACCAGCAGGTAGAGCATGGTCGGCTTGAGCAGCGGCAGCGTGATGCGCACGAACTGCTGCACCTTGGTCGCCCCGTCGATCTCCGCCGCCTCGTAGTAGTCATTGGGAATGCTGCCCATGGCGGCCGAGATGAGGACGATGGTGGAGCCGCCCCCCATGATGACCTGCATCAAGATGAGCGCGGGCATCGCGGTGAGGGTGTTGCCCAGCCAGGCGAAGCCCGGCGTCTTGAGCAGGTAGTTGAGCAGCCCGAAGGGCGGGTTGTAGATCCACAGCCAGATCATGGAGATGATGACGGCCGAGGTGACGTGAGGCAGGTAGAAGGCCGTCTTGTACAGGTTTTGCAGCGGCTTGCGAAACGGGAAGATGACCGCTGCCACGAATAGCGCCTTGCCCAGCCACAGCGGCACCACGCCCGCCGCGTAGTAGAGGTTGTTGACCAACGACCGCCAGAAGAGCCAGTCGGTCAGCACGTAGCGGTAGTTGTCCAACCCCACCCAGCGGCTGCTCAACGGCCGGTAGTCCAGCAGGCTCAAGACGGCGCCCCAGGCCACGGGCACCAGGAAGAAGACCGTGAAGAAGGCCAGGCTGGGCAGCAAGAAGAGGTACGCCCATCGATCCTGGTAGAGGCGCCTGGCCAGGGCGCGCGCCGACATCCCTCCGCTCGTCGTGCCTCTACCTCCCATCCGGTCGAGTTGCGAAGGGGCCTTCCGGGGGCCCTAGCGCCCCCGGAAGACCAGACGGTTGGCCTGCGCGACGAACTCGTCCAGCGCCTGCTTGGGCGTGCGATTGCGGCTGAAGGCCGCCTCCAGCATGGCGATGAAGTGGTTGTCGGCAGGCGTGGTGTCGATCTCGGCGCTGCCGAAGTACGGGATGCCGTGCTCGATGGCGCGCAGGTAGACGTCGATCTCGTCTTCAAAGTCGTAGCCCTCGTACAGTCCCTCGTTGACCGACTTGCGCGCCGTCACGTACAAGAGCGACCGCAGCAGCTTCATGTTCTCGGGGCTGGTGAGGAAGCGCACGAACTCCATCACCATCTCCCGCTTGTACGGGTCCTTCTGCTTGAAGACCACGAAGCCGCCGCTGGTGTGATAGGCCACCGGCCCGATCTCGGGGAAGTGCGGGAACTGAGCCACGTGAGCCGGGAACTTCTCCTGGATGCGCCCCTCCTTGAGGTAGCGATCGATGCGCCCGATCTCGTAGGGGCCGCCGTAGCCGATGGCGATGCGCTGCTGGTGGAAGAGGTTGATGACGTCGTAGATGCCCATGCCCTCGGCGCCGGGCGGTGCGATGCGCTCCTTGTGGATGGCATCCACCATCCAGGTGAGGGCCCGCACGCCCTCGGGGCTGTTGAGGACGAAGCGGCGCTGCTGCTCGTCGACGTAGCGCGCCCCGAAGACGTGGAACCAAGCCAGGTTGTTCATCAGGTCCATACGGGCCGACATGGCCAGCGCGTAATAGTCGTTGACCCCGTCGCCGTTGGTGTCATAGGAGAGCTTGCGGGCCGCCTGCATGAACTCGTCCATGGTCCAGGCCCGGTCCGGCAGCGGCGGCAAGGCCACACCTCGCTCGGCGAACTTGCGCGGGTTGAGCAGCAATGTGGAGCCCATGCCATTGTTGCTGTTGTTCCAGGGGAAGAGGTAGTAGTGGTCGCCCACCTTGCCCTCGTTGAGGGCGTAATCGTAGAAGTCCTCCCAGTCGAAGGGCGTCAGGTACGGGTCGATGGGCTCCAGCAGGCCCTGGCGCACCCACTCCTGCCGGAAGTTGATGGGCCGGAGCACGTCGGGCGGGTTTCCGGCCAGGATGGCAGCCGCCACCTTCTGCTCGAACCCCTGGTTGGTCAGGACCTCGTAGCGCACCGTGACGTTGGGATGACGCTTCATGAACTCCTCGGAGATCCACCGGGGGAAGTCCTCGGCGGTGGGGGCCTGGTCGGGCGGAAGGCCGGGCGGGGCGATTCGCCACGGGTTGATCCACCAGGTTATCGTGATGGGACGCTCCTCGGCCAGCGCCGGCCCTGGCTGGAGGGTGCCCAGCAACACCAGCATGACACCACACGCCAGAGAGACGAGCCGTCTCGCACTACGCAAGGTGCCCTCAGCTCCTTCCGTCGAGGCTAGGCGACGGGACTGGTGCGGAGGTTCGTCGATGGCCTGGTTGGGTTCCTTCCAAACTTTGCTGGAAGGTCAAGGTTGTCCCTGCTGTGGCGAGGGACAGGCACCGCCCGCAACGTTGATGGGCGGGCACCGCCGGTGGGATACAATCGCCAAGAGGGAGCGGGAGGTGCACCCCCATGGGCATCCGGGTGAAGCGGGTCTACGATCCAGCGGAGCCCGACGACGGGTTGCGAGTCCTGGTCACCTACTACTGGCCGCGCGGGGTGCCCAAGACGGCAGTGGACCGCTGGTACCGGGCGCTGGGGGTGCCGCCCCGGCTGCTGGCGCCGTGGCTGCAGGACGCCCTAGACGCCGAGGCGTTTGAGCAGGCGTACCTCCAGGCCCTGCAGACCGAGGAGGCCCAGTCGCTCCTGCAGGAGTTGCGACACCTGGCCAGGAGCCAGACCGTGACGCTGTTGACCAGCGTGCGGGAGATGGAGCGCTCCCACCTCTGGATCCTCAAGCGTCTCATCGAGGAGCAGCCAGACTCGGGCCGTTGACCCGGGGCTCCTCTCGCCCGGGACGGCTCGCCTCATCCCAGCCCCGTCAGGAAGGGGTTGGTGCGCCGCTCCTGTCCGATGGTGGTGGCGGGCCCGTGGCCCGGCCACACCGGGCAGGCGTCGGGCAGCACGAGCAGCCACCGCCGGATGGAGGCCACAAGCGTGTCGTGGTCGCCGCCGGGCATGTCGGTGCGCCCGATGCTGCCGGCAAAGAGGGCATCACCGGTGAAGACGCCTCGGACGCTGCCCTCGAGGGATCCGGAGACCGGTGTCCGCAGCACCAGGCTGACGCTGCCGGGGCTGTGACCGGGGGTGTGGCGCACCTCCAGGGTAGCCGGCCCCACCTGCAGCACCTGGCCGTGCCGCAGCGACTCGTCGGGATCGGGCGGGACGGGCACCGGGCGCCCGGTGAAGAGCTGAGCGGCATCGGCCGCGTAGTGAAGCAGCTCCAGGTCCCCGGGGTGCACGAGGAAGGGCGCGCCCGTCGCCTCCTTGACGGCCCGAACGGCGCCGACGTGGTCGAAGTGCCCGTGGGTGGCCACGATCCACTGCACCCGGTAGCCCTGCAGGGCCTGCAGGATGCGCTCCGGCTCGTCCCCCGGATCGATGACGGCGGCCGCGCCGCCCTCGTCGTCCAGCAAGACGTAGCTGTTGGCCTGCAGCATGCCGACCGCCACGGTCAGCACCCGCAGCGCAAGGCCGCTCATCCTCATCCCCCTCGTGGCAGGAGGCTCCCGCACCGGGTCGAAGGATCGGTCGTACCGCCTCTAGCCTGCGCTTGAGCCCGCGGTCCTCTCCGAGCGGACGAGACGCGAGCAGAGCCGAGGCTGGCGAGACGAGACCAGATCAGAAAGGAGCTCGATGCCCCGTGTCCTCCTATTCCGTTCGCCCGTCGCCCAGTGGTTCGACGGCGCGCGCCATCGTCCTCGACGAGCGCGCGTTGCCCCGCCGGTGGTACAACGTGGCTGCAGACATGCCGCGGCTGCCCGAGCCCCCGCTGCACCCGGCCACCGGCAAGCCGGTGACGCCGGAGGACCTGGCACCCATCTTCCCGCGGGCGCTCATCGAGCAGGAGATGACGACGGAGCGCTGGATCGACATCCCCGAGCCGGTGCTCGACATCTACCGGCTGTGGCGGCCGACGCCCCTCTACCGGGCCATCCGGCTCGAGCAGGCCCTGCGGACCCCGGCGCGCATCTACTACAAGTACGAGGGGACCAGCCCTGCCGGCAGCCACAAGCCCAACACGGCGGTGGCGCAGGCCTACTACAACCAGCAGGAGGGCATCCGCCGGCTGGCCACCGAGACGGGGGCGGGCCAGTGGGGATCGGCTCTGGCCTTCGCCTGCGCGCAGTTTGGCCTGGCGTGCACCGTCTACATGGTCAAGGTCAGCTACCACCAGAAGCCCTATCGCCGCTCGCTGATGCAGGTCTGGGGTGCCGAGGTGCATGCGAGCCCCACATCGCTGACCCAGGCGGGCCGCAAGGTGCTGGCCGAGTCCCCCGACTCGCCCGGCAGCCTGGGCATCGCCATCAGCGAGGCGGTGGAGGACGCGGCGACCCACCCCGACACCAACTACTCCCTGGGCAGCGTGCTCAACCACGTGCTCTTGCACCAGACCGTCATCGGGCTCGAGGCCCGCGAGCAACTGGCTCTGGTGGGGGAGTATCCCGACGTCGTCATCGGATGCGTGGGCGGCGGCAGCAACTTCGGCGGCCTGGCCTTCCCCTTCCTGATGGACCGTCTGCAGGGCCGCCGGCAGGTCGAGGCCCTCGCGGTGGAGCCCACCGCCTGCCCCACGCTGACCAAGGGCAAGCTTCGCTACGACTTCGGCGACACGGCAGGGCTGACGCCGCTGTTGCACATGTACACCCTGGGTCACACCTTCGTGCCGCCGGGGATCCACGCGGGCGGCCTCCGCTACCACGGCGACTCCCCGCTGGTCTCGCGGCTGTACGAGGACGGCCTCATCGGAGCGCGGGCCTACCCGCAGCGGGCGATCTTCGAGGCGGCCATCCAGTTCGCCCGCACGGAGGGCTTCCTCCCCGCGCCGGAGTCGGCTCATGCGGTGCGGGCGGCCATCGACGAGGCGGTGCGGGCTCGGGAGGAGGGCGTGGAGCGGGTCATCCTCTTCGGGCTCAGCGGGCACGGGCACTTCGACCTGGGGGCCTATGACGCCTACCTGGCCGGCAAGCTGGAGGACTACGAGTACCCGGCCGAGCTGGTCGAGCAGGCGCTGGCCGCGCTGCCGCAGTTGCCCCGCTGAGAGCGGGGACCTCGCACGACACCGGTCTCGCCACGAGGGGGCGGCCGTCGCGGGCGGTCGCCCCTTCTGACATCGCCGGTGCTGTGATATAGTGAAGGGCGAGCGACGTCCAGACGAGAGGGGCGGCTCCTTGACGCAAGCCCGCCATCCGGCTCCGAGCGCCGTCGGCGAGCCGGATCCGGTCATCGCCGCCGTCGATCCGGAGGTCGCCGACGCCATCCGGCAGGAGCTTCGCCGCCAGGAGGAGCACCTCGAGCTCATCGCGTCCGAAAACTACGCGAGCCCTGCCGTGATGCGGGCGCAGGGCTCGGTGTTGACCAACAAGTACGCCGAGGGGTTGCCGGGCCGGCGCTACTACGGAGGCTGCGAGTTCGTCGACGTGGTGGAGCGCCTGGCCATCGAGCGGGCTCGCCAGCTCTTCGGGGCCGAGCACGTCAACGTCCAGCCCCACTCCGGCGCGCAGGCCAACGCGGCCGTCTACTTCGCCGCACTCAAGCCCGGTGACACGGTCCTGGGCATGGATCTGGCTCACGGCGGGCATCTGACCCACGGCAGCCCGGTCAACGTGTCGGGTGCCTGGTTTCGCTTCGTGCACTACGGTGTCCGCCCCGACACGGAGCAGATCGACTACGACCAGGTGGCGGAGCTGGCGCGCCAGCACCGCCCCCGACTCATCGTGGCAGGCGCCAGCGCCTACCCTCGGATCATCGACTTCGAGGCGTTGCGGCGGATCGCCGACGAGGTGGGCGCCGCCCTCATGGTCGACATGGCCCACATCGCCGGCCTGGTGGCGGCGGGCCTGCACCCGAGCCCCATCCCCCATGCCGAGTACGTCACGACCACCACCCACAAGACCCTGCGGGGGCCGAGGGGCGGCCTCATCTTCTGCCGGGCAGCGCTGGGCAAGGCCGTGGACCGGGCGGTCTTCCCCGGCATGCAGGGCGGGCCCCTGATGCACGTCATCGCCGCCAAGGCGGTCGCGCTCAAGGAGGCGCTGAGCCCGGAGTGGCGAGCCTACCAGCGCCAGGTGGTGGCCAACGCCCAGGCGCTGGCCGACGCCCTGATGGAGCGGGGCTACCGGCTCGTCTCGGGAGGCACCGACAATCACCTGATGCTGGTCGACGTCCAGCGCTCCCGCGGGCTGACAGGCAAGCAGGCGGAGCAGGCGCTGGACGCGGCGGGCATCACCGTCAACAAAAACGCCATCCCCTTCGACCCGCATCCTCCCACGGTGGCCAGTGGCATCCGCATCGGCACGCCGGCGGTCACCACGCGGGGGATGGGCCCCAACGAGATGGAGCTCATCGCGAGCCTCATCGACGAGGTGCTGAGCCATCCCGACGACGAGGCCCGTCGGGAGCGGGTCAGGGGTGAGGTGCGGGCCCTTTGCCGGTCGTTTCCGGTCTACGCCGGTCGGTCGTGGTGACCCCGCCGGCGACCCGGGCTGGACGGGCACCCGGCGAGGGCGAAGGCGGCGGGCGGTTCGGTCGGTGCGATGGAGCCCGAGGAGGTGGCGCCGGAGAGGGTCGAGCGCGAATAGACAAAGCGCTTTTTTTGTGGGGGCGTTTGTGACGGCTTTCACAAGATGCCAACCGTAGAAACCCAGCATGCCCGGATGGACTTGCCGTCCGGGCTTGCGGGGGAGCGAAAGGGGTTGCCCGATGCTGGAGATACGCTGGCACGGGAGGGGTGGCCAGGGGGCCAAGACCGCGGCCTTCCTGCTGGGCGAGGCCCTGGCCACCACCGGCAAGTACGTGCAGGCCTTCCCGGAGTACGGCCCCGAGCGCACCGGGGCGCCGGTCGTGGCCTACAACCGGGTGGCCGACAAGCCCATCCGGCTCCACTCGCCGGTGACGCATCCCCGGTACGTGGTGGTGCTGGACCTGACCCTGGCCTCGGCGGTGGACCTGGCCGCGGGCGTGCCCGATGACGGGCTCATCCTGGTCAACACGAGCCGCGCGCCCGCGGAGGTGCGAGAGCGGCTGGGTCTCAACGGGCGTCCCGTACGGGTGATGACGGTGGACGCCGCCCGCATCGCCATGGCCACCTTGAAGCGCAACATCCCCAACACGCCCATGCTGGGAGCTCTGGTGGCCGCCACCGGCCTGCTGCCCAAGGAGGCCTTCCTCGAGGCCATGCGGGACAACCTGCAGCACAAGTTCCGCAATCGCCCGCAGGTCGTCGACGCCAACCTCGAGGCGATCCGCCAGGCCTATGAGGAGGTGTCCGCGTAGATGAGCCCCTCCAGAGGAGCGGCCTTCACCGAGAGGGAGGCCAGCGTCACCCTGCCGTGGACCGAGATGGCCGAGGCCGGCCTCATCCCCCAGGGTGGCACGGCCTTCCGCGTCAAGACGGGGTCGTGGCGCACCGGGTCCAAGCCGGTGCTGGAGCTGAGCCGGTGCATCCACTGCTTGCGGTGCTGGATCTGGTGTCCTGACTCATCCATCCTGCTCGACGGCGAGAAGGTGACGGGCATCGACTACGACCACTGCAAGGGCTGCGGCATCTGCGCCCAGGTCTGCCCGCCCAAGGTGCATGCCATCCAGATGGTGCCAGAGGGAGGCGAGGCCTGATGGCCGCCACAGAGGCCTACCGCATCACCGAGCGGCGGCGCATGACCATGACGGGTGCCGAGGCCACGGCCGAGGCGATGCGCCAGATCCACCCCGACGTGGTCGCCGCCTACCCCATCACGCCGCAGACCGACATCGTCATGCGGTTCGCCCGGTTCGTGGCTGACGGCGTGGTGCAGACCGAGTTCGTGCCCGTGGAGAGCGAGCACTCGGCGCTGAGCGCCGTGGTGGGGGCCTCGGCCGCAGGTGCCCGCGCCATGACGGCCACCTCGGGCCCCGGCCTCGCCCTGATGCACGAGATCCTGTACGTGGCGGCGGGCTACCGGCTTCCCATCGTCATGCCGGTGGCCAACCGGGCGCTGTCGGGTCCCATCAACATCCACGGCGACCACAGCGACAGCATGGGCTCGCGGGATGCGGGCTGGATCCACATCTACGCCGAAAACGCCCAGGAGGCCTACGACAACCTGATCCAGGCCGTGCGCATCGCCGAGCACCCCGAGGTGCGGGTGCCGGTGCTGGTGGGCCAGGACGGCTTCATCATCACCCACGGCATGGAGATCGTCGAGGTGCTGACCGACGACGAGGTACGGGCCTTCGTCGGAGAGTACCAGCCGGAGCGCTACCTGCTCGACGTCGACCACCCCATGACGGTGGGCGCGCTGGCGCTGCAAAACAGCTACTTCGAGCTCAAGCGCCAGCTGGCGGAGGCGGTCAAGCGGTCGGCCCGGATCATCGCCGACGTGGGCGAGGAGTTCGGGCGGCTGACGGGGCGCTACTACGGCCTCACCGAGCCCTACCGGATGGAGGACGCCGAGCTGGTCATCGTCGTCATCGGCTCCACGGCCGGCACCGCCAAGGACGTCATCGACGAGCTGCGAGGCCGCGGCGTCAAGGCGGGCCTGGTCAAGGTGAGGGTCTTCCGGCCGTTCCCCGCCCGCAACCTGCGGGACCTGCTGCGGCAGGCCCGGGCGGTGGCCGTGCTCGATCGGGCCGACTCGTACTCGGGTCTGGGCGGCCCCCTGTTCGCCGAGACCAAGGCCGCGCTGTACGGGCTGCCGCAGGCGCCTGTCGTGACGGGGTACGTCTACGGGCTCGGCGGTCGGGACATAACCCCGGAAATGATTGCCTCGGTCTATGACGATCTCGGCCAGCTGGCCGAGCGTGCCCGGACCGACTATGCCGCCGTCGCGGCGGAGGCGGCCCTCAGCGTCCGCTACCTGGGCGTACGGGAGAGGTGAGGACGAGATGCCGACGCTTAAAGAACTGGCACGCCGGCCCAACCCCCTGACGGGGGGCCACAGCGCCTGCGCCGGGTGCGGCTTCCCGCAGGCGGTGCGGCTCGTGCTGATGTCCATCGAGGAGCCCGTGGTGGTGGCGGGGGCCACGGGCTGCATGGAGGTCACGACCACCACCTATCCCAACACGGCGTGGACCGTGCCCTTCATCCACAACGCGTTCGAAAACGCCGGCGCCACCATCTCGGGGGTCGAGGCGGCCTACCGGGCGCTGCGCCGGCGGGGCAAGATCGACCGGGAGATCCGCTTCGTCGCCTTCGGCGGCGACGGCGGCACCTACGACATCGGCCTGCAGAGCCTGTCGGGGGCCATGGAGCGAGGGCACCGGTTCTTGTACGTCTGCTACGACAACCAGGCTTACATGAACACGGGCATCCAGCGCTCGTCCGCGACGCCCTACGGCGCCTCCACCACCACCTCTCCCGCCGGGGAGGCGGTCCCGGGGAAGATCCAGCGCCGCAAGGACCTGACGGCCATCATGGCCGCCCACGGCATCCCCTACGTGGCGCAGTCCACCATCGCCCACTGGCAGGATCTGACCCGCAAGGTCAAGCGCGCCATGGAGGTGGACGGCCCGGCGTTCATCAACGTGCTGGCACCCTGCCGGTTGGGTTGGGGGACCGACCCGGCCATGACGATCCGGGTGGCGGAGCTGGCCGCGGAGACGTGCGCGTGGCCCCTCTACGAGGTGGATCACGGCCAGTGGCGCGTCACCTACGTGCCCAAGCAGAAGCTTCCTGTGGAGGAGTACCTGCGCCCGCAGGAGCGGTTCCGCCACGTCTTCCAGGACAAGAGCGGCCAGCTCCTGGCGGCCATCCAGCGCGACGTCGACGAGCAGTGGGAGGCCCTGCTGGCCAAGGCTGGGCAGTCGGTCGACGGTAAGGCGGCGGCCCGGGCCTGAGCGGCCCGGCCGCCCCTTTTCCAGCGATCCGAGCCGGTGGAGGCGCGCGCCGGGGGCTTGCATCCCCTGGAGGGCGGGGATAAGATCCGCGCCGCCATCCAGCAGGGAGAGAGGTCGGGGTGGGTGGGCGGGTTGGGTCTGGCGAAGGGTTTCTGGCCCTTTGCCGGTAGCTTCCGGCGCGGGCATCGTCCCGAGGGGCCCCGGCGGCTGGCGCGTTCGCTTTTCTACAGCACGGCCGAGGGGGCCCTGGCCGCGGCCAGCGAGAACTTCGCCATCAACTACGTCCCTCTCTTCGCCGTCGCCGCCGGCGCCTCCGCGTTGCACGTCAGCCTGCTGACGGCCATCCCCAACCTGCTGGCTAACGCCCTGCAGATCCCCTTCGGTCGCATGGCCGAGCGCAAGGGGCGCAACAAGCCCCTGTGGCTGCTGGGCAATTCGGTGGTGCGGTGGGTATGGCTGCCGATGGCGCTGCTGCCGTGGCTGATCCACGACCGGCAGCAGCTCATCCTGGCCCTGCTGCTCCTGACCGGCCTGCGGGGGATCGGCATGGCGGTGGCGATCCCCGCGTGGACCGCCCTCATGGCCGACCTGACGCACCGCTCCTGGCGGGGCTCCTACTTCGGACTGCGAAACCTGCTGGCCAACGGGGTGGCGCTGGCCGCCTCGGTCGTGGCGGGCTTCCTCATCGAAGCGATGGGCTACCCGGAGGGGTACGCCCTCGCCTTCGGCGCGGCCTGGTTGGTGGGCCTGGCGTCGCTGGTCGCGATCCTGCCCATCCACGAGCCGCGTCACCGCAGCGCCGGCGCCTCGGCGGGAAGGCCCCGGACCGGGGCCGTGCCCGAGGGGACGGCACCCACCCCCGAGCAGCCCGCCAGGCGGACGCGCTTCGGCTCCGACTGGCTGGTAGGAGGTCCGGCGCAGTGGCGCCGGGAGGCGCCCGGCTTCTACGAGTACGCGGTCTCGGCCTTCCTGTGGACCGCGGCCGTCAACCTGCCGGCCGCGCTCTTCGCCGTCCACTTCACCGAGGTGTTGCACGGCACCCCGGAGCTGTGGGGCATCGCCAACGGCGCCACCTTCCTCACCACCATCCTCGGGCAGCGCCAGTGGGGGCGACTGTGCGACCGGGTCGGGCAGCGCCCCGTGATGATCTGGTCCGGGATCGGAGCGGCCCTGTTGCCCCTGTGGTGGGCCGTCATCCCCTCGCCCGCCTGGGTCGTGGCCATCAACCTGGTGGGCGGGATCGCCTGGGCGGGCTACAACCTGGCGGCCTTCAACCTCGTCCTGGAGGTGACGCCCGATAGCCGTCGCCCCTCCTACGTCGCCGTCTTCAACCTGGGAGTGGGTATCGCCGCCTCGGCGGCTCCCATCCTGGGCGGCTTGATGGCAGAGTGGATGGGCACGGGGCCGGTGATGGCCATCTCCAGCCTACTGCGCCTGGGGGCGCTGGCGCTCTTCGCACACTGGAGCGGGATGCGATGGCGCCGGGTCGCATGGGGGCGCCGTCGGCCCCGGGGCATGAGCGTGCCGATGGGCCAGGATGCCACGTCCCGGCAGGTGCGTGGCCAGCCGCGCCCCTGACGGGCCGGCGCGACACGGTTGAGGCCCGCCTCGCCGCGGGTCTACAATGGGAGCCAAGATTGGCGAGGTGGAGTCGGTGCTCGATCTCAAGTTCATCCGCGCGCACCCCGACGTGGTGCGGGAGGCGATGCGGCGTCGCGGCGACGACGTGCCTCTCGACGAACTGCTCGAAACCGACGCCCGCTGGCGCGAGACGCTGGCTCAAGTCGAGGCGTTGCGGGCCGAGCGCAACCGGCAGTCGCAGACCATCGGGCGGCTCAAGCGGGAGGGCCGCCACGAGGAGGCCGATGCCCTGGCGGCGCAGGTGCGGGCCATGGGCGAGCGCCTGCAGGCCCTCGAGGAGCAGACCCGGGAGCTGGAGCAGCGGCTCGAGGAGCTCCTGCTCACCATTCCCAACCTGCCCCACGAGTCGGTGCCCTACGGGCGAAGCGAGGAGGACAACGTCGAGGTCTTCCGCTGGGGCGAGCCCCGGCGGTTCGATTTCGAGCCGAAGCCGCACTGGGAGATCGCCGAACGCCTGGGGATCGTCGACTTCGCCCGGGGGGCCAAGGTGTCGGGCGCCCGCTTCTACGTGATGCGGGGCTGGGGCGCCCGGCTGGAGCGGGCCCTCGTCAACTTCATGCTGGACGTGCACACCACCGAGCACGGCTACGAGGAGATCTTCCCGCCCTTCCTCGTCAACCGCGCCAGCATGGTGGGCACGGCCCAGCTGCCCAAGTTCGCCGACGACATGTTCAAGGTCGAGGGGGCGGAGCTCTACCTCATACCCACCGCCGAGGTGCCCGTCACCAATCTGTTGCGCGACGAGATCCTGGAGGCCTCGCAGCTTCCCATCAAGTTCGTGGCCTACTCGGCCTGCTTCCGCAAGGAGGCGGGCGCCGCCGGCCGCGACACCCGCGGGCTCATCCGGGTGCACCAGTTCAACAAGGTCGAGCTGGTCAAGTTTGTGCTGCCCGAGCGCTCCTACGACGAGCTGGAGGCCCTGGTGGAGGACGCCACCGATATCCTGCGGCGGCTCCAGCTCCCCTACCGGGTGAGCCAGATGTGCACGGCCGACGTGGGCTTCGCGGCCGCGAAGAAGTACGACCCCGAGGTCTGGATGCCGAGCTACGGCCGCTACGTCGAGATCTCCTCGTGCAGCAACTTCGAGGACTTCCAGGCCCGGCGGGCCAACATCCGCTTCCGCCGGCAGCCTGGAGGCCGGCCCGAGTACGTGCACACCCTCAACGGGAGCGGGCTGGCGGTGGGGCGCACCGTGGCCGCCATCCTGGAGAACTACCAGAACGAGGACGGCAGCGTCACGATACCCGAGGTGCTGCGCCCCTACATGGGCGGCATCGAGCGGATCGGGCCCGCCTGAGCTGCGGTGGTGCGTCACGGCTCCCGGCGTTGACACCGTGCCAGGGCCGGTGCTAGACTTGACGCGCAGTCGCGGAAGGGTTCGCTAGGGGCCAAGCGGCCGGTTTGCTAAACCGGTGGGCGCCCTAAAGGCGCCTCGCGGGTTCGAATCCCGCCCCTTCCGCCATTTTTGTTGGCTTCTTACCGCCTGACGTCGTCACGCTCTGCCTCGCGGCGGCACGGCCGCCCGCAGACTCGGAGGGCCAGGCTATCGCCCGACCGCCAGCCTCTCGGCCAGGATGGACGGCAGGCCCGCGTCCAGGATGGCCCGCTGGGTGACCTCGACGGGGTAGGCGACGCGCCGCACGACAAGCCGGCCGCGGTCCGCGTCGATCAGGACGTAGCCCGCCTCCGGGCGTCCGTCTCGAGGTTGACCGACGCTGCCGGCGTTGACGATGCACGGCGTGATGATGGGGATCTCGGCGCTCTCGAAGAGAGGCCGGTAGCCGCTGCGGGTGTAGACGCCCATCAGATGGGTGTGGCCGACGATGCAGACGTCCCATCCGGGGTCCTGCTCGCGCAGCAGCTGGGCCGCCGCATCCCCGCTGATGTACTCGGTGACCGGGTGGCGGGGCGTGCCGTGGGCCAGCAGGATGCGCAGGCCCCCGAGCACCAGCCGGTAGGTCGACGGGCGGGCGGCCAGCCAGCGCCGCCGGTCGGAGCTGAGCCGTCCCAAGGTCCACTCCACCGCCTCACGTGCCCACGGGTTGAACCACTCGAGCCCCAGTTGCCCCACGCAGGCGGCGTCGTGGTTGCCCATCAAGGAGACGGTCGCATGTTCACGGGCCCAGTCGATGCTCGCTTCCGGATGGGGTCCGTAGCCTACGGTGTCGCCGAGGTTGTAGACGGTGGCAGGCGCAAAGGCGGCCATGTCGGCCAGGACGGCCTCGAGGGCCGGGAGATTGGCGTGGATGTCCGAGACGACCGCAACGGGCGGCGGCACCAGAACCGGCCCCCCACAACCCCCGGAGCGCGACGTGCGAACCCGTTGACGTCGTGGCGGAGGGGGAGGGATTCGAACCCCCGGAGAGCCCAAGGCCCTCAACGGTTTTCAAGACCGCCTCTTTCGTCCGCTCAGACACCCCTCCGCGTCGCGCCTGCATTATAGCATATGGCCCGCCGCACCCGGCCCGACCGGGCGGTTACAATGTCCACGAGACGGCCGCATCGGACGGCACGTCGGTGAGGGTGGCGAACGATGGACCAGCAGGCGCTCGAGGCCATTGCAGGCGAGTGGAGCCGGGCGGGCGAGCGGGTGCGGTTACGGTGCCTGTCGGAGGCCGACCTACCGGCGCGCCTGGCCATGACCAACGACCCCGAGGTGCAGGTCGCTACCATCGGCATGACGGTGGGGCAGCGCACGCCCTACGACATCCGGAGCTGGTTTAAGACGCTCACGGCCGACCCCCACAGCCGCCAGATCGCCATGGAGGACGAGTCCGGCCGCTACATCGGCGACTTCGACCTGCACAGCATCGATCCCCGCCAGGGCGAGGCCTGGATCGAGCCGCTGCTGGGCGACCCGGAGATCCGGGAGCGGGGCCCCGAAGCCGTGGCCGCCTACCTGACGGACGGGTTGCGCACCCTCCTGCGCTACGTCTTCGAAGAGATGGGCCTGGAGCGCGTGCTGGTGGAGTGCCTGTCCACCAACCCCGTGCTCGAGCAGGCGCTGAAAGCCCTGGGGTTCGTCGAGCAGGGCCAGATCGACCACCTCAACGGCGTGGTCTCGCACGTCATGGTGCTGACCCGCGAAGGTTTCGCCGGGCGAGCTCAGTCGCGCACCGACAGCAGCCAGTAGACCGTGGCCTGGTCCCACCCCACGTCCCACGGCACCGCACGCCGGTCGGCGGTGTGCGAGTCGACCACGACGTAGCCGCGAGCGTCCTGTCCGGTCACCACCGCGAAGTGGACGACCTGCCCCTGCTCCTGGTAGGCGATGAGATCGCCCGGCTTGAGCGACCTGATGGCGCCCTCGGGGAAGCGGTCGGAGGCCTCGACGACGTCGGCGTAGGTACCCCGCGCCAGCAGGCGGGCCCGTCCGGCGTCGAGCAGGTACGAGAGCAGCCCCGTGGCCTGCACCCACGCCCCGCTCCCGCCGCCCCGGCGGTAGTACCAGGTGTCGTCCATGGGCAGGCCCCCGGCGTGGAGCACCTGCGAGGCGAAGTTGGTGCAGTCACCGCCCACGTCGGTGTAGTCCTTGTAGGCGGGGTTGTAGCGGCCGCCGTTGCCGCACCCCCAGGCACCCCCGCAATACCGGCGGGCGTAAGCCACGGCCTTGTCGCGGTCATAGGCGACCTGCCGGCTCGTGGCACGGGATGACAGGGGCACCAGCGTCCCGAGCCACTCCCACAGCCCCACCAGGGCCCCGGGCACGAGCATCTCCCTGCCTTCCGCCGCGGGCGGAGAGCACCGCGGCGCGCCCAGGGCCTGGAGCCGGGCCAGCGGCTCCAGGATGCCGCCCGAGGCCGCCACGTCGGCGGGCCGCACGTCGGGGACCAGCGTGTCCTCGTCCAGGGGGTCGGTGTACCAGTCGCGGCGAAGCACCCATCGCCCGTCCTTGCGCACCATCTGGATGGCGTGACGGGTCCCGATGCCGAAGAGGTGCTCGGCCGACGAGGGAGCGTCGCGGTAGACGTAGCCCAGCCGGGTGGACTGCACCACGCTCAGCCACGCCTCGTCGCCCGATACCCGCCGGTTGGCCACCCGCACGTCCGAGCGAGCGCTGACCATCCGGAGCCGGCGCCTGTCGGCCCAGGCCCGCAGGTAGCGCAAGCGGCGCTGCTCGTGTTGAAACGCCCGTTGCCCGGAGTCGGAGTCCAGGTCGTAGTGCTCGCGCAAGGAGGCCTCGTCGAAGGCGATCAGGGCCCGGGCCCGCTCGTCGAGGATGCGACGGAGGGCTGCCACGGGGTCGTCCTCGCGGGCTGTCGCGCCGCTCGGCGGGACGGCCTGCCCCGCCTCCGCCTCAGGCAGCGTCTCGGGCGTGGTCCGGGCCTGGCCGTCTCGCATGGCCCTGACGCCCCACCACACGACCCCCGCCGTCACCACAAGGACGGCGACGGCCGCCGTGATCCGCCTCGCCTGCATCGTGACTCACACCGCCTCGTCGACCTCGCCGGACCCCAGGGCGGTAAGCCAGGCTCGGCCGTCATGCCTGCCGCCTCACCTCACATAGCTTGCCCACGAACGGCATCGAGGGGGCGTCCGCGTTGTCGGTGCTGGCGCTCGCGGTGATCGGCGCGCTGTGCTGGGGGATCGCACCGGTGGCCGGCAAGATCGGCCTGGCCGGGGTCGACCCCCTGGTCGGACTGGCCCTGCGCACCCTGATGGCGTCGGCCATCGTGGTGGGCTTCGTCATCGGCAGCGGGGCGTGGCCCCAGCTCGAGCGGGTGCCGGTTCAGGCGTGGATACCCATCGGCGTGGAGGCCCTGCTGGCCACGCTGGCGGGCGATCTCGCCTACTACGCGGCTCTCAAGCAAGGGGAGGCCTCCACCGTGGCGCTGGTGATGGCCGCATCCCCGCTGGCGACGGTGGCCGCGGCCTCGCTTTGGTTGCGGGAGCCCGTCTCGTGGCCGGTGGTGCTGGGCGCCCTGCTGATCGTGGCGGGGGTGGCGCTGGTCGGGAGGGAGATGGGCGGCTGACCCTCGGCCGGTGAGCCGAGCCTACCAGCCCTCCCCTTCCGCCCACAGGTAGCCCCATGCGACGCGGCGAGAGGACGGCTCGCCCCCATCTTCGCCCGTCACGACCACCTCCACCGCGCCCAGCCGGTCGGGCGGTACGTCGATGCGCGTCTCCAACTCCCAGCGACCCGGCGCGACCTGTGGCAGGGGCCGCGTGAGCTCCGGCGTGGCGTCCAGCGTGCGGACGCGCACCACGTAGCGCTGCCCCGGCTCCGGATCCGGCAACCCGTCGGCGACGAGCCGCACCCAGCAGCCTCTCTCATCGCCCAGCACCGAGGCCAGCGCCACGACACCAGATAGCTCCGGAACGGTCGAGAGGGCGGCGACGGAGCCGCCCGGGGCGGCCAGACCCTGCCACAGGTCTCGCTCCAGGCGCACCCGACGCAGCTCGTCGTGTACGGCGTCGTCGCCCCGGGCGGGAAGCCACGCGACCCATCGCCCCGCTGCCCAGCCCAGCGCCACCAGCGCGACGGCCGCGGCCCCTCGCCAGGCGGCTCCCCGCACGGACCGCGCCGCCCTCCCGCTGGCCGGCCATGCCGGCGCTCCACGGGCCTCGGCCAGGATGCGGGCGCGGAGCTCGGCGGGTGGCTCCTCGGGTGGGACCAGCCGCGCCAGCGACGCGGCGACCTCCGCGTGCTGGGCAACGAAGGCCCGGCATGCGGGGCAGACGTCGAGGTGGCGCTCCACCGCCTCCCGCTCGGCCGCCTCCAGCGCGTCCAGGGCGTAGGCACCGGCCAGGGCCCGCACGTGCGAGCAGGTCACGGGCCCACCTCCCCCGAGCCCAGCAGCCGGCGCAGCCGGGCGAGCGCTCGCTGCATCCGGCTCTTGACGGTACCGACGGGCAGCCGCCGGAGCGCGGCGATCTCGGTGGACGAGTAACCCAACAGGTAGGCCATGACCACCACGTCACGCTGTTCGGCAGGTAGCCCCATCAGGGCCCGCATCACCGTCTCCCGCCGCTCGGAGGCCTGGGCTCCGTCCCCGGTGGGGTCTGCTCGGAAAGAGCCGTCGGCGTCGCCCCCCTGCCCTGCTGCGACGGCCGGGAGGAGGTCCGTCGGCATCTCGGGTGGCCGGCTGCGCTGCGCGCGCAGGCGGTCGATGGCCTTGCGGTGGGCGATGGCAAACAGCCAGGCGTGCACGGAGCCCCGGCGGCCGTCGTAGGTGCCGGCGTGGCGCCACACGGCGACGAACGTCTCCTGCAGAATCTCCTCCCGGTCCCGACGGTCGGGGACGAGCCGGCCGAGCATCCCGTAGAGGGCGGCGGCGTGCCGGTCGTACAGCTCCTCGAGCGCGCGCAGGTCACCCGCCGCCAGACGCGCCATCACGTCGTCCTCCGCCTGCGGCGGCTGCCAGCGCCGGGGCGCCTTCAACGGCGACACCCGGCCCCTCGCCCCACGGACCCGGCCATGCTGCGCCATCCGGTCCCTCTCGACGATCCGTACGGGCGCGAACCGCCTGGCGGATCCGTCCTCAGGCGTAATTGCGTATCACGAGCTCCGAGATGGGCCCCCGCCCGTCCGCCCGGCAGTTGATGGCACGGCGCGCGTAGACCACCTGGATGTCGTAGCCGGCGTACAGCTCACGGATGAGGGGGGTGTCGGAGTTGCTCAGCATCAGCAAGCATCCCCGCCGGTCCAGCTCCCGGAAGAGCTCGGCCAGGCGCCGCTGGTCGTCTTCGGTGAAGCCGTCCTTGGTATAGGCCGTGAAGCGTGCGGTCGACGAGAGGGGGTGGTACGGCGGATCCAGGTAGACGAACGTGCCCGGACCGGCGTGCTCCCGGGCCAGCGTGAAGTCCCCGAGCCGGATCTCGGCCCGCGCCAGCGCCTGGCTTACGCGGCGAAGGTTGGGCTCGTCGACGATGGTGGGGTTCTTGTACCGGCCGAAGGGGACGTTGTGCTGTCCCCGGGCGTTGACGCGCCACAGCCCGTTGTATCCGGTCTTGTTGAGGTAGAGGAAGCGGGATGCCCGCTCGACCGGGTCGAGCCGGGCCGGGTCGAGGGCGCGGATGCGGTAGTAGTAGGCCGCCGTGTTTTCGTGCCGGCGCAGATCGGCCAAGAGTTCGTCGAGCCGGTCCCGTACCACGATGTAGAAGTTGATGAGTTCTTCATTGTTGTCGATGAGCACCGCGCGCTGGGGCTGCAGGTGGAAGAAGACCGCGCCGCCCCCCACGAACGGCTCCACGTAGAGCTGCCACGGCTGCCTCGGAAACAATGGCTCGAAGCTGGCCAACAGCCCCCCCTTTCCCCCGGCCCACTTGACCGGCGGGCGGGGTGCGGCTGCATCCTGGCGGCCTCGAGCGGGTGCGTCGTCTGCTCGGGTGAGCCTGCGACTCACGCGTCCGTCTCCTCGTCGGGTACAGGCTTCAGACCCGTGCCCCAACGTTCCGCGCGGGCCTGCTCCGGGCCTTCTTCCAGGCGGCGGCAGGACGGAGGTCCGCCCGTCGCCAATTCGTGAAACAAATCACAAGCCCATCCTGGGCCCGGAGTCCGGGGTGTGGCGCGAGGAGGTCGGCATCGGTGAGCGGCTCCACGTCGTATCCTGAGCTCCAGAAGGAGGTCCTGCAGCGGATGGCGGAGTTGGGTCGCGCCATCCCCGGTCCGA